>NZ_JAAKZI010000004.1 GCF_011045165.1 Arthrobacter silviterrae | reverse complement strand
CAAATAAGGGTCAGGTGGGCGGCACGTCCGGGTATGTCCCGGATCTGGTTTCGGGGCAAACACAAGCTCCGGGAGGAACTGGGCTCATCGGTGTGGCGGATCGAGAAGTCCGGGAGGTAGGAATGGTGGGGGAGTGGTGCAGTCCAAGTGGTCCTGAACGGCTGCGATGAGATGCCGGTGACATCCGGGCCAAAATCCAGCGACAGTAGGTATTCCGGTAAACATCAGGAATCAAGTCTGATGTGGCGTTGATTTGTCGGCTCCACCAGAGGTCCTTGAGTCGGGCCACACATCTGGTGAGTCAGCCAACTTGAAACGAACCTAGCCGACGCTTCAACGACTTTGAGATTGCGTCACTTTAGATGAGGCAGAATACTGGGCCCCGATACGCGGTTCGGGTGAGTTACTTTCAGGTTGATGGGGAAAAGCGTTATCCGATCCCTCGCAATTCGCCGGCGTGAGCGGGCTGGCTTGCATCAATGATGTCAATGGGTAAATGCGGGAACCTTGCTAAGCTGCGTTCCATGCTCAAACTCGCAGACCCGGCCGCCACGTTTCACAAGTCATGGATAGAAGCAAAAACGGAATGGCCCGACGGCCACCAGGACGGCTCGGGCATCCGCCTTGGCGACCGGTTCGAGACGACTGAGGAGTTCGAGGCCTGGATAGAACGCCTGACTATTCCTGAGGATCCCGCGATGTTGTTCAGCGGGGTGCAAGTTGATACGAGCAGGTTCTGGATAGTAGAGCACGAAACCTACCTCGGAGCGATCGAACTCAGGCACGTTCTAACGCCTTTCATGCTCGAAGCGGTCGGCCACATTGGCTATAGCATTCGGCCAACAGCTCGCGGACGTGGCATCGCTTCCTGGGCCCTCAAAGCTATCCTTCCTCACGCCCGCAGCATTGGACTGACACGGGTACTGCTTACCTTTGATGAACAGAACCTGCCATCTGCCCGAACAATAGAGAAAAACGGCGGCGTCCTTGAAGATGTACGCAGTACCGAAATAGGCGTCAAGCGCAGGTACTGGATCGACCTGTCGGGCTACCCCTGCGATCAAGAAGGCGAAGAATCAAGCCGCAGCGGAAGCATCCGCGCGTAGGCATCTAATTACCTGTGCGTCTGTGGCGCATCAACTAACTTCAAGTTGACATAATGTAGATTATCGGCGCAATCTGCGTCCTGCTGAAAACCACCTGGTTGCCGTCTACTCATAGTCGAATCGAGCCTGCAAGATGATCAGGTCGTCGCCGTCAACCAGGCAGACAAGACGGGGTTCTTCCGCCATGCGCCGTGACCAAGCTCCGGCAAACATGTAGCGCAACGGTTCCGGCTTGCCGATGCCGGTTGCGGGATCACGCAAGGCGTCGTTGATCAAGCAGTTGATTCTCTTGAGCATCGTCCTGTCAGCGCCACGCCTATACTCATAGTCATCCCAGGCATGTGGCGTAAATTCGAGCCTCATTCGGCAAGGTCATGTTCATGGAAATTCCCGGCACTTGCCTGCTGGAGGCTCATCCAGGGTTTCAGTTCTGGGTGCTGCGTTTCGACGTTGAATGGCGGCATGAATATCTTGCAGCCCAATGTCTGTCGCGATCAGAATCGTCTACTGAAAGTTATGCAGTTATCTGACAGAATCCACCAGCGATTCTGACAGATAACCATTCGATTGCCGAGGCCGATCCGGAGTTGGGAGCTCAAACGGTGGATTTGCGTGGAAATTGCGAGTCTCAGCGGATCGTGCGATAAGTTCGGGGCCATGACCGGATCTGTCCAATTGGTCCCCGGATACAGCCATACAGGCTTGACACGGAGCCCTGGTTCCTCCCATTGATAACGTGGCCAGATGTGGGCGTGCAGGAAGGTGTCAGTGTTGCCCAGGATCTCAATATTCACCCGAAGAAAGTCTGGATCCAGATGTGAACATGCAATTTCGACAGCCTCGGCCAAGATGTCCACGCTCGCCAGAAACGCTGCCCGCTCACGCTTGGGCAAGTCCGACAGCCGCTCAACTCCGGGGATATCCGTGATAACCACCGAATATCCAGGCGGCCACTGAACGTCGCCAATCACCGCACCCCGGACTCCATCCGGGCCATCACCGTAGGGTCCTCCCCCGCTATGGCAGAACCAACACGATCATTCTTCCAAGGGTTCACGTTGCCGTTCATGCCCCCACGTACGCTGCCAGGTGCTCCCCCGTCAGCGTCTCCCGGCCAGCCACCAGCTGGGCCGGCGTTCCCTCGAAAACTATCCGGCCGCCGTCGTGCCCGGCGCCGGGGCCCAGGTCGATGATCCAGTCGGCATGGGCCATGACCGCCTGGTGGTGCTCAATGACAATCACCGACTTGCCGGATTCAACCAGCCGGTCCAGCAGGCCCAGGAGGTTCTCGACGTCGGCCAGGTGCAGGCCGGTGGTTGGTTCGTCGAGGATGTACACGCCGCCCTTCTCCCCCAGGTGCGTTGCCAGCTTGATGCGCTGGCGTTCGCCGCCGGACAGCGTGGTCAGCGGCTGGCCCAGGCTGAGGTACCCAAGCCCGACGTCGGACAGGTGGCCCAGGATTTTGTGGGCGGCGGGTATGCGGGACTCCCCCGTGCTGAAAAACTCCTCCGCCTCGGCCACGGACATGGCAAGGACCTCGCTGATGTCCCTGCCGCCGAGCTTGTAGTCCAAAACCGCTGCCTGAAAACGCTTTCCACCGCATTCCTCGCAGGGCGTCGAGACGGTGTCCATGAAGCCCAGCTCGGTGTAAATGACCCCCGCGCCGTTGCAGACGGGGCAGGCGCCCTCGGAATTGGCGCTGAAGAGTGCGGGCTTGACGCCGTTGGCCTTGGCAAACGCCTTGCGGATCGGTTCCAGCAGTCCCGTGTACGTGGCGGGATTGCTCCGCCGCGAGCCCTTGATGCCGGCCTGGTCGATGGTGATGACGCCCTCGCGGCCGGACACGGAGCCGTGGATCAGGGAGCTCTTGCCGGAGCCGGCCACGCCCGTGACAACCGTCAGCACGCCCAGCGGGATGTCAACGCTGACGTCCCTGAGGTTGTTGGCCGTGGCGCCGCGGACCTCCAGGGCCCCGGTGGACTTCCGGGGCGCCTTCTTCAGCGACGCACGGTCGTCCAGGTGCCGGCCCGTCAGGGTTCCGCTTGCACGCAGGCCCTCCACGGTACCCTCGAACATGACCTCCCCGCCCCGGGTGCCGGCCAGCGGGCCCAGGTCGATGACGTGGTCCGCGACGGCAATGGCCTCCGGCTTGTGCTCCACCACCAGGACGGTGTTGCCCTTGTCGCGCAGCTGCAGCAGGAGCTTGTTCATCCGGGCAATGTCGTGCGGGTGAAGGCCGATGGTGGGCTCGTCAAACACGTAGGTGATGTCCGTCAGCGAGGAGCCCAGGTGGCGGATCATCTTGGTCCTTTGCGCCTCACCGCCGGAGAGCGTGCCGGCAGGGCGGTCAAGGCTGAGGTACCCCAGCCCGATGTCCACGAACGAATCCAGCGTGTCCGCCAGCGAGCCCAGCAACGGCGCCACGGACGGCTCATCCAGGCCGCGCACCCAGGCAGCCAGGTCGCTGATCTGCATGGCACACACGTCCGCGATGTTCTTGCCGTTGATCTTCGACGACCGCGCCGGTGCCGCCAGCCGGGTGCCGTCACACTCCGGGCAGGTCTGGAACACCACGGCGCGGTCCACGAACGCCCGGATGTGCGGCTGCATGGCGTCGCGGTCCTTGGACAGCATGGACTTCTGGATCTTCGGGATCAGGCCCTCGTACGTCAGGTTGATGCCCTCGACCTTGATCTTCGTCGGTTCCTTGTGGAGAAGGTCGTTGAGTTCCTTCTTGGTGAACTTGCCCAGCTTCTTGTCCATGTCGAAAAAGCCGGAGCCGGCAAAAATCCGCCCGTACCAGCCGTCCATGCTGTAGCCGGGAATGGTGAGGGCGCCCTCGGAAAGGGACTTCCCGGCGTCGAACAGGGCGGTCAGGTCAAAGTCGCTGACGGCGCCGCGCCCCTCGCAGCGCGGGCACATGCCGCCGGTGATGCTGAAGGTGCGACGCTCCTTGACCGTCTGGCCGCCCTTCTCCAAAGTGACCGCGCCCGCCCCGCTGACCGAGGGAACGTTGAAGGAGTAAGCCTGCGGGGAGCCGATGTGCGGCTGCCCCAGACGGCTGAAGACTATCCGGAGCATGGCGTTGGCATCCGTGGCGGTCCCCACCGTGGACCGGGAATTGGCCCCCATGCGCTCCTGGTCCACCAGTATCGCCGTCGTCAGCCCTTCCAGTACGTCCACATCGGGGCGTGCCAGGGTGGGCATGAATCCCTGGACGAAGGTGCTGTATGTTTCGTTGATCATGCGCTGGGATTCGGCGGCGATGGTGCCGAACACCAGGGAACTCTTGCCCGAGCCGGACACGCCGGTGAACACCGTCAGGCGCCGCTTGGGGATCTCGACGCTGACGTCCTTGAGGTTGTTTACCCGTGCGCCCTGCACGCGGATGGTCTCGTGGCTGTCCGCGATCCGCAGCGCCGCCGGCTGCCCGCCGGTGGTCGTGTCCGTGCTCATCCTGGCTCGATTCTCTTGGCCCGTTGCTTGCTGTCTACCTTATCCGCGATAATGGACGACGGCGGCGCTCACCGGTCCTCCACCACGCCCAGGACATTTCCGTCCAGGTCCGTGACGCCGGCCACCCAGCGGGTGCCGCCGACGTTGTGTGCCGGCTCGGTCACGGTGGCCCCTGCGGCGGTCAGCTCGGCCAGCTTGGCCTCGATGTCCGCCACCTGCCAGTAGGCGACGGGCGACTTCATGGCCTGCGGGCCGCCGTTGGGCACCAGCCCCATCTGCTGGCCCGCCGCGTCAAAGCCGACGTAGTAGGGCGAGTCCGCCTGCGGTTCCATGCCCAGCAGGGCTGAATAGACCTTCTTGGCGGCCTCGAGGTCGCTGACGGGGTGCAGCACAATCTTGATTCCTTCGGTCGGTGAAGCGGCCATGATGACTCCTTGGTTTGGGGGCCTGCGCGGCCCCGGACTTGTTGATGGCTCCAACTTTAGGCGCGCCGCTGCCGGGGAGCTTCTTGAATCCTGCTCGACCTAAACTGGGGCCGTGAACGATCTTCAGCTGTTGGATTCCTACGCCAGACGCGCCCTTGATTACATTGGCCTCTTCGGCTCCATCCGTGCCGTCCACCCGGATGACCTCGCCCTCGTTTCCCACTGGGCCCGTGAGCTCCGGGGTCCGGTGCTGGACGCGGGCTGCGGACCGGGACACTGGGCCGGCCATCTTCATGCCATGGGCGTGGAAGTGTCCGGATTGGACCTGGTGCCGGAATTCATTGAGCACGCGCAGCACACTTTCCCGGACGTCCCCTTTACTGTCGGATCGTTGGCGTCAACAGGCCGGCCGGATGCGTCCTTGGCCGGAATCCTGGCGTGGTACTCGCTGATTCACCTCTCACCTGGCGAGCTGCCGGCTGTTCTAGCGGAGTTCCGGCGGTTGCTGGCCCCCGGCGGCAGCATGCTGCTGGGCTTCTTCGATGCGGACGCCGTTGAACCGTTCGACCACAAGGTGGCCACGGCATATCGATGGCCCGTCGACTCTATGGCGGCACAATTGGCTGAAGCTGGTTTCGAGGAGGCCCGGCGGGCGACCCGGCCCGGAGACGGAAACCGGCCGCACGCCGTGATCATCGCCAAGTTGGCGGGCGCACGGCTCTCATGAGTAGTCCTACACCACCGGAGAATTGGGCGGTGTGGAAGGAGGGCGCCCGTGCCGCCTCGGCAAAGCCCCACCGCCTGTGCAGCGCGATGGACGCGAGGTTGTCTGCATTGACCACATACCAGGCGGTTTCACTGCGCTGCCAGATCCAGTCGAGCCGGGCGTCCGTGAGCGCAGCGGCCACGCCCCGCCGTCGAACCTCCGGGAGCACTGTCACGCCGCCGAGGTAGTGGCCGGCAGGAGCTTCGCCGTCCGGGTAGCCCCAATGGTGCGTCTTGGCCCAGCCGGACATTTCCCCGGCCATGGTTGCAACCACTACCAAGCGCCCGGGATCCGATATGGCGAAAGCGAGAGAATCCGCGGTGTTGGCGGGCCGTCCCGCCTGGTTGTTGATGTTCAGGATGCCTGGGATGTCCGCGTCCGACGCCGGACGGACCGTCACGCGCAGGGGCGCCACTCCCCCAGCCTCGGGGGCAAATTCGGCAAAGGACCGGCTCTCCCGTGCCGGCACGCCCTCGAAACTATTTTTAGTCGAAGCGCACAAAAGTCCTCACCGTACCCCCTCGGAAGTCGCCCGTGTCCCGATAGCCCAGCGCCTCATAGAAGGATTTCTGACCTGGCCCGTCGTCAGTCAGCAACACCTTTTGGCGAACCTGCCGATACGGTTGGAGTGCGCGGGCCACCAATTCGCGGCCAATGCCGAGCCGCTGATAATCGGGGTGAATAAGCACGTCCTGCAGGTAGCATATGGTGGCACCGTCGGAGATGACACGGGCGAGGCCCACCAGGCGGCCAGCCGCCCTGGCCAAAACGACGGTGGTCGAGCCGCGGAGTGCCGCTACCAGCGTCTGTGGCTCTTTCGTATAAGCCGACCAGCCGACCGAGCCGTACAGCTCCAGCAACTCCGCCAAGTCAGGCGTTGCCCCAGAGTCATATGCGAGAGCGGGCACGTCCTCCTTCATTTCTCATCCATCCTTAATGCAGCCAGGAACCGGGCGTCGCGAACGTACACGTCGGCGTCGTCGTCCAGTTCCGGCTTGCCGAGCTCAAGGGCCTTCTCGCGCGACAGGTCCGCCAGGTCCCACAACCTGATGACTGCCAGGCGGAGCACGTCGTCCCAGGTGGCGTCGGAGCCGTAGGCATCCAACATGACCTGGACACGCTTCCGGGCCTGGCCCATCCCGGGCGCTCCGGGCATGGGCTCCTGCGTCAATGGCACGGCGCGGGTGGCGAAATAGGCCAGGTCCCACAGACGCGGGCCGGGGGAACACATGTCAAAATCGATGGCGCCCACCACCCGACCATTGGCGAAGGCCAGGTTGTGCGGGGCAAAGTCGTTGTGGCAGATGACTTCAGCCGGCACCTTCGCCGGCGACTGCCACACCGCGTTGTCCAGGCCGAAGCCAACACTGGCGTCGTGCAGCTCACGGAGCCGGCGGGCGCCGTCGGCCAGCACGTGCTCCTCCCACACCCAGTCCGGAAGCGGATACAGCGGCACCTCTCCCCCCACGAAGGTCAGGCGCTCCCGCGTGCCTTCAATGCCGAGCGGCTGAGGGATCCAGTCCACGCCGGCCCGGACAAGGTAACGCAAATAGCGGTGCACCGTGGGCGTCCATGGCCCGGCATGCCGGGTCACGGTGTCGCCGTCGCGCTCCACGGCGTTCATGTTGCCGCCCGGCAGCAGTTCAGTCATGCTGGCCCCTGGTTCAGATTTATGGCGGATGGCGAGATGGACTATGGATCCCGATATATCGACCTCCAAAGGCCGTTTCGGCATCCTGCGCCCGGACAGGCTCGCCCGGCAGTGCTGACTGGCCCTCCCGGGCTATGAATCCGCGGCCGGGTTTTTGGCTACAAACAGTTCGCAGGTGGCGTTGTAGTACTTCTTGGACAAGCCCTTGGCCTTCATGCCGATGCGAAGGCACACATTTTGGGATGCTTCATTGGCGGGATTGGTGACAGCCACCACCCGCTCCAGCCCGTGGGCGAAGGCGTGCTCCAGCACAGCCTCGGCAGCCTCGGAAGCGAAGCCGCTCCCCCAGTAGTCGGGGTGCAGGTGCCAGCCGATTTCGACGTCGCCGGACGGCTTGAGCGGTTCGTCGCCTGAGGCCGGGATCGGCTTGAGGAGCAATGTTCCCACCGGCGCGCCGTCCTCCTTCCGGGTGACGGCCCAGATGCCGTGCACGGGGTGGTCGATGGCCTGGAATCGAGCCAGGCGTTCCTCCGCCTCGCTGCGGCTTTCCATGACCCTCGGCTCGTTGCCGATGAAGCGCTGCACCACCCAGCGGGAGTACAGGTCATAGACAAAATCAACGTCAGAGTCGTGCCATGGACGCAGTAAAAGTCGTTCCGTAGTTATGTTCTCCATCTATCCATCATGCACGGTGTGCACCCCTTCCAGCTTGTGTTCCAGCTTCCGTTTGCATAACAAAGTGTTCCGGGGCAACCATTGGCCGCGGGAATTCCACGCCGCGGCTGGCACCCTATTGGGCGTCCAAAAGCTGGCGCAGCACGTACTGCAGGATTCCCCCGTTGGTGTAGTACGCCTCCTCCGCTGGGGTGTCGATCCGCAGGGTGGTGGCAATGTCCCGCGTGCCGCCGTCGGACTCGATGCGGACCGTGACCTCGCGCGGCAGCGGGCTGGTGCCTGCCAGCCCGACCACCGAGTAGCTTTCCATGCCGGTCAGTCCCAGCGATTCGGCCGTGTCCCCGTCCTTGAACTGGAGGGGCAGGACACCCATGCCGATCAGGTTGGACCTGTGGATGCGCTCGAAGGACGCTGCGATGACGGCCTTGACACCCAGCAGCATGGTTCCCTTCGCGGCCCAGTCGCGGGAGGACCCTGAACCGTAGTCCGTCCCGGCGATGACCACCAGGGGCGTGCCCTCGGCCTGGTAGGCGTTGGAGGCGTCGAAGATGGTCTCCACCGGGCCGTCGGCGGAGCGCCTGGTGAAGCCGCCCTCGACGCCGGGCACCAGCAAGTTGCGCAGCCGGATGTTGGCGAAGGTGCCGCGGATCATCACATTGTGGTTGCCGCGCCGGGAGCCGTAGGAGTTGAAGTCGGCCTGCGCCACCCCAATTTCGAGCAGGTAGGCACCGGCAGGTGAGGACTTCTTGATGCTGCCGGCCGGGGAAATGTGGTCGGTTGTCACGGAATCCCCCAGCAGGGCCAGCACCCGGGCGCCCACAATGTCCTGTACGGGTTCCGATTCACGGGCCATGCCATCGAAGTACGGGGGCTTGCGGACATAGCTGGACTCCTCGGACCAGGCAAACATGTCCCCCTCCGGCACGTGCATGCCGCGCCAATTGTCGTCGCCGTGATAGACGTCCGCGTATCCGTCCGTGAACATTTGCGCCTCGAGGCTGGCGTTGACCACTGCCTTGATTTCCGCCGTCGTCGGCCAGATGTCCTTGAGGTAGACAGGCTGGCCGTCCGAGTCGGTGCCCAGCGGGTCCTTCAGCAGGTCCACGTGCATGCTGCCGGCCAGGGCGTAGGCAATGACCAGGGGCGGGGAGGCAAGGAAGTTCATTTTCACTTCGGGGTGGATGCGCCCTTCAAAGTTGCGGTTTCCGGAGAGGACCGCCGAGACGTTGAGGTCGTTTGCGGTGACGGCCTGGCTGATCGCGGGGATGAGTGGGCCGGAGTTGCCGATGCAGGTGGTGCAGCCGTAGCCCACCAGGTCGAAACCGAGCTTTTCCAGGTACGGGGTGAGCCCGGCGCGGTCAAAATAGTCGGTGACGACGCGGGAGCCCGGCGCCAGGGTGGTCTTGACCCAGGGCTTGCTGGAGAGCCCGCGCTCCACGGCCTTCTTGGCCAGCAGCCCGGCCCCGATCATGACTGACGGATTGGAGGTGTTGGTGCAGGAGGTGATGGCGGCAATGACCACGTCGCCATGGTCCATGGTGACGGATTGCCCGTCCAGCATCACTTGGGCTGGATTGCTGGGCCATTCAAGTTCGACGCCGTCGTCCCCGGCTGAGTCCTGGAAGGTGCGCGGCGGCTCGTCGCGGGGAATCCGGGAGCTGATGGCCACCGGGTCGCTCGCAGGGAACGACTCATCGCCGGCGTCGTCCAGGCCTCCGGCCAGCACGGCAACCTCCTGGGATTCTCCGGCCAACAGCCCGCGAACGGCCCGCTTGGCGCTGCGCAGCGGAATCCTGTCCTGGGGGCGCTTGGGGCCGGCGATGGAGGTTTCCACGGTGGCCAGGTCCAATTCCACCACCTGGCTGTAATCCGGCGTGTGGTTCGGATCGTGCCACATTCCTTGTTCCTTCGCGTATGCCTCAACGAGCTTGATCTGGTGCTCGCTGCGCCCTGTCAGCCGCAGGTAGTCCAAGGTCTCGGCATCGATGGGGAAGATGGCGCAGGTGGAGCCGTACTCCGGGCTCATGTTGCCCAGGGTGGCGCGGTTGGCGAGGGGCACGTTTGCCACGCCCGGGCCAAAGAAGTCAACGAACTTGCCCACGACACGGGTTTTGCGGAGCAGTTCCGCCACGGTGAGCACCAGGTCGGTGGCGGTGGTGCCCTCGGGCAGCTCGCCGGTCAGCTTGAAACCCACCACTTGGGGGACCAGCATGCTCATGGGCTGGCCCAGCATGGCGGCCTCCGCCTCGATGCCGCCCACGCCCCAGCCCAGCACGCCCAGGCCGTTGACCATGGGCGTGTGCGAGTCCGTGCCCACCAGGGTGTCCGGATAGGCCTGCACGACGCCGTCGTGCTCGCGGGTGAAGACCACCCGGGCCAGGTATTCGAGATTGACCTGGTGGCAGATCCCCGTATCCGGCGGCACCACCAGGAAATCGTTGAACGACTGCTGCGCCCACCGCAGCAACTGGTAGCGCTCCTGGTTGCGCTGGAACTCAAACTCGGAGTTGATGGAAAATGCGCCAGGGACGTTGAACACGTCGGCAATGACGGAGTGGTCAATGACCAGCTCGCCCGGAATCAGCGGATTGATCTTCTTCGGGTCGCCGCCCAGCTCCGACATGGCGTCCCGCATGGCCACCAGGTCCACCACGCATGGGACGCCGGTGAAGTCCTGCATGAGCACCCGCGCCGGGGTGTACTGGATTTCCGCATTGGCCTCCGCAGCCGGGTCCCAGCTGCCCACAGCGCGGACCTGCTCGGCGGTGACCAGCCTTCCGTCCTCATTGCGGAGCAGGTTTTCCAACAGGACCTTCAGGCTGTAGGGCAGCCGGGCCGAACCTTCAACGGCATCCAGCCGGAAGATTTCATAAGCCTGGCCGTCGACGGTGAGTTCACTACGTGCATCGAAACTGTTGGAAGACATGTCGGTCCCTTTTCTCAGCTGCCCTTTTAGCCCACACTAGCCAGAACAAAATGTTTGGCAAGGGCGTGGCAGGGTCCCCTAAGTACGCAATGCCCGCGGGCCCTTGGCACAATGGGTGCAAATACTCGAACAACGGAGGGCAACCCATGGACATGGACCGCATACGGGATGAATGGAAGGGCCGCCCACACGCCAGGCTGCAGCCGGGGACTTCCCGTGGGTAGCCCCGCAGCGGGCAAGGTCCTGTTTACCGACACGCACGTGAGGGAAATGGTGGCCGCGGTCCTTGAATCGGAGTCCCTGCCGCCCATCGTGCAGGCCGGTCACCCCGTCCTGCGCGCCCAGGCTGTGCCGTTCACCGGCCAGATTGTCGACGCAGACCTGGCCCGGCTCATCGAACTTATGCGCGCCACCATGCACGCCGCCCCAGGCGTAGGGCTGGCGGCGCCACAGATCGGCATCCCCCTCCAGCTGGCCGTGCTCGAGGACCTGTACGATGTCCCGGCCGAAAACGCCGCCGCCCGCAGCCGTGAACCCATGGAATTTTTCGCCATCCTCAACCCGCACTACACACCCGTCGGGGCGGAGACGGCCTCCCACTACGAAGGCTGCCTCTCGGTGCGGGGCTGGCAGGCCGTGGTGGACCGGGCGGCGACCATTGACCTGGCGTTCGACGACGAGACCGGCTCCGCGCGCACGCGCCGCTTGGGCGGGTGGCAGGCAAGAATAGCCCAGCACGAAACCGACCACCTCTCCGGCACGGTGTACCTGGACAAGGCCCACACCCGCTCCCTGGCCTCCGACGCCGAATACGCCGCGTACTGGGCACGCCCCGGAATTGCGGAGGCGCAGGCGGTGTTGAACTTTTAGCCCTCGGTTCCGCCCCGCCTAGGATGGAGGCATGGAACCCAGCGCCGTCGACGCCCTGCTCTGCCCCGTGTGTGGGCTCGAATTCATGGAACCCCTGCCCGGGGAAACTGCCCTCAAATGCATTGATGGCCACAGCTTTGACATCGCACGCCAAGGCTACGTCAACCTGCTCACCGGGAACGGCACCAAGTTCTCCCAAGACACCGCGGACATGGTGGCCGCCCGGGATGCCTTCCTTGACGCCGGCCACTACCGGCCGCTGGCGGAAGTACTTGCAGCCATCGTGGGCAGCGCGCTCGCGGCCAGTGCCGCGCACTCCCCCGGAACGACCCCCTTGCTGCTGGACGCCGGCACCGGAACGGGATGGTACCTGCAGCAAGTCCGGGAATCTATTCCGGTACAGGGCGCGGACACTTTTGCCGCCGTCGGCCTGGACATCTCAAAGTTTGCCTTGCGCCGCGCGGCCCGGCGCAACCCGGAAGCCGCCAACTTGGTCTGGGACCTGTGGCAGCCGCTGCCGGTGGAGGCGGGGCGGGCGGACGCCGTGTTGGTTGTCTTCGCCCCCCGCAACGCGTCTGAATTTGCCCGCGTTCTCCGTCCGGAGGGGCGCCTGGTGGTGGTGACACCCAGGCCGGGGCACCTTTTCGAGATTGCGCAGGAGGCCGGGATGCTGGGGATCCAAGCGGAAAAAGAGGCCAACCTGGTTGAATCACTGGCCGGATACTTTGCCCTGGAGTCCGCCACGCCCGTGACCATCCCGCTCCTGCTGGCTCCTGCGGATGTCCGCAACGTGGCCCTGATGGGACCGGCCGGGCATCATGCCGCTGCCCGAGAGCTGGCCGGCACACTGGCGGGACTGCCTGAGTCCACCCGGGCCACCGCCGAATTCACCATCTCCACCTTCCGCCCCCGTTGAGGTTGGAGATAACCACCGATCCTAGGCGTGGTTATCTCCAACCTCAACGGGTGGGGGCGTGGTTATCTCCAACCTCAACGGGTGGGGGCGTGGGTGGCGGCCTGGTCGGACGCGCCTGCCTTCAAGTTCCGGCTGTGCAGATCCACGTGCAGCCACCTCAGGGTCAGCTGTGTGAGGGGACCCACGAACAGGGCAAACGCCGCCGTGCCCGCACCGACCACGCCGCCCATGAAGAAGCCAACCACCACCACTGACAGTTCCAGGCTGGTGCGGATCATCCACACGGGCTTGCCTGACACGCGGACCAGCCCGGTCATGAGGCCGTCGCGAGGGCCGGGGCCCAGTCCGGCACCAATGTAAAGGGCTGTGGCAAACGCCAGGATGAATAGCCCGGCAATGAACAGGCCGGCCTGGAGGACCAGGTGGTCTGCCTGGGGAATGACAGCCAGCCCCATGTCGGCAAAGATGCCAATGAGGATGGCATTGGCAATGGTGCCGAAGCCCGGCATTTGCTTGAGGGGAATCCAAAACAAAAGCACGATTCCACTGATGATGATGGTGCACCAGCCAAATGAGATCCCTGTGGTGCGCGACGCCCCCTGGGCAAACACGTCCCACGGCGAGGCCCCGATGTTGCCGCGGATCATGAGCGCCATGGCCGTGCCATAGAGGGCCAGGCCCACCAGCAGCCTCAGTAGGCGGACGGGAAGAAATTGGGTCGTGAAGAAACGGTGCATGAGTCAAGTCTAGGGAAACTGGCCTTATGCAGTAGTGCCAATTCGTCTAAGGTGGCTTTATGAACACTTTCGTCACCGGACGGCGACTGGCCCGCGAACTGGGTGAATGGCGGCAGGCGGGGCCGGCCTACCGGGCCCTGGCTGACAGGATCCGCGTACTGCTCATGGACGGCCGGCTTTCCAGCGGGGCCAGGCTGCCGGCTGAACGTGAACTCAGCAACGCCCTGGCCCTCAGCCGCACCACTGTGGCTGCCGCGTACTCAAAACTGCGCGACGACGGATACCTCGCCAGTGTCCGCGGCTCCGGCAGCACCCTGATCCTGCCCGGCCGCCAACGCGGCGAGCACGCCCTCAACAGTGGGCTGCCGCTGGACTTCACGAAGGCCACGGCACCCGCCTGGCCCGGGCTGGCTGCCGCCTTCACTGCAGCCGCAGAGGAAATTCCCGCCTATCTCAGCCACGACGGCTTCGACATGGTGGGTCTCCCCGACCTGCGTGAGGCCATCGCGCAAAGCTACCGGGACCGCGGCGTTCCCACCTCCGCCGACCAGGTCCTGGTGACGATTGGCGCCCAGCATGCACTGAACCTGGTCGCCCGGACGCTGTACTCCCCCGGTGAGCGGATCATGGTGGAACAGCCCACCTACCCCCATGCCCTGGACACCTTCAATTCGCTCGGTGCCCGGATCGTTGCCTTCCCTGTCCGGCAGGACGGCGGCTGGGACCTGCCGGAGGCGCTGCTGCAAATCCGCAGGACGGCCCCCAGCATGGCGTTCCTGATGCCCGACTTCCACAATCCCACGGGCATGAGCATGCCCGCCCACGAACGTGAGTACCTGGCCGCCGCGGCCCAGCGCGAAGGGACGGTGCTGGTGGTCGATGAGACAACGGCACCGCTTGACATCGACCGCGGCCCCATGCCCGCCATGGCCAGTTTCAGCCCCCACGTGGTGACGCTCGGTTCGCTGGGCAAGCTGGCCTGGGGCGGTCTCCGCATCGGCTGGATCCGGGCCAGCCGCGAAGTCCTCGCCAGGCTCCTGCGCAACCGGCCGTCGTCGGACTTGGGAACGCCCTTGTTTGAACAACTGGTGGCCACCCAGCTTTTGCGGGACCTGCCCCTCCTGGCCGCCAGCCGCAGCAAGGCCCTGCGGCATGGCCGGGACCTGCTGGTGGGGCTGCTGGCGGAACAGCTTCCAGAGTGGGACGTGGCCGTGCCCGACGGCGGCATGTCGCTGTGGATCAACACCGGTTCGATCTCCACTTCGGCGTTGTCGCTGGCCGCCCGCAGCGAGGGGCTGGGCCTGGTGCCCGGGCCGCGCTTTGGCCTGGACGGGGCGTTTGAGAGATTCCTGCGGCTGCCCTTCAGCTACGGTGACGCCGAACTGCGCGACGGCGTTGACATCCTCGCCCGCATCAGCTCCAGTGTGGGCGCCGAGCCCTTGCGCATCCCCCTGCAGGCGGTTATCTAACGGGCTATTCACACCTTTACGTAGTAGGCTCATTTGTACGTTAAGTCACCAAGGGGGACTCGATGCTCGAATGGATTAATGACTTCGGCTGGATCATCTGGCTGACCGTGTTCCTGCTGCTCGCAGTTGCCGAAATGCTGACGCTGAACCTCTACTTCATCCTGATGTCCGTTGGTGCACTGGCGGCACTGGTGGCCTTCCTGTTCCATGCCCCGCTATGGCTGCAAATTGTCATCTTCTGCGTCGTGGCGCTGGCCACCACCGTGCTGATCAGGCCGCTCGCGCTGGCGCACCTGCGCCGCGGGCCGGCGGACCAGCTTTCCAATGTGGACCGCCTGATTGGCCACCCGGCCGTGGTGCTTGAAGCAGTCAGCACCAACTCCGGCCTGGTCAAGATCGGCGGGGATGTCTGGACGGCGCGCATACGCGGCGGGGCGGAAATCCCCGTAGGGGCAGGGGTGGAAGTGTCCGCGATTGACGGCGCCACGGCCATCATCAGCTCCCCCGGCGCGCACCGGCCGACGGGAACAGCCGCAACAACCGCCTGAGCGCCTCGCTGCCGGGCGGCTGCACGAAATTTCCTGTGCCAAAAGGCGCACGGAACAAGCTTTCCATGAAACAAGAAAAGAGGGGATTTCATGCCAGATGGAGCCGGAGCAGTAGTTTGGCT
This sequence comes from Arthrobacter silviterrae, assembly GCF_011045165.1. Classification (GTDB taxonomy): domain Bacteria; phylum Actinomycetota; class Actinomycetes; order Actinomycetales; family Micrococcaceae; genus Specibacter; species Specibacter silviterrae. The sequence goes on along the minus strand of NZ_JAAKZI010000004.1, from coordinate 146,715 downwards.
TTTTGTAGTAATAGTCCTGCTGATATTCGTTGTCATTGTCCTGGTGCGTTCGGTGCGGATCATTCCGCAGGCACGCGCCGGGGTGGTTGAACGGCTCGGCAAGTACCAGCGCACGCTCAATCCCGGGCTGACGGTCCTTATCCCGTTTGTGGACCGGCTGCTTCCGCTGCTGGACCTTCGCGAACAAGTGGTTTCCTTCCCGCCGCAGCCGGTCATCACGGAAGACAACCTGGTGGTCTCCATTGACACCGTGGTGTATTTCCAGGTCACGGACCCGCGTGCAGCCACCTATGAAATTGCCAACTACATCCAGGCTGTTGAGCAGCTGACCACCACCACCTTGCGCAACGTGGTGGGCGGACTGAACCTGGAGGAGGCGCTGACCTCCCGTGACCAGATCAATGGCCAGCTGCGCGGCGTCCTGGACGAGGCCACCGGCCGCTGGGGCATCCGTGTCAGCCGTGTTGAGCTCAAGGCCATTGATCCGCCATTGTCCATCCAGGACTCCATGGAAAAGCAGATGCGCGCAGAGCGTGACCGCCGCGCTGCGATCCTGACCGCCGAGGGCACCAAGCAGTCGGCCATTCTGACGGCCGAGGGTGAGCGGCAGTCCTCCATCCTGAAGGCGGAAGGTGACGCCAAGGCGGCCATCCTCCGCGCAGACGGCGAATCCCAGGCCATTCAAAAGGTGTTTGACGCCATCCACAAGGGGAACCCGACGCAGAAGCTGCTGGCGTACCAGTACCTGCAGACGCTGCCAAAGATCGCCTCCGGCTCGTCCAACAAGCTCTGGATCATTCCCAGCGAAGTGGGCGAGGCCCTGAAGGGCATCGGCAACGTGCTCGGTTCCACCAACGGCGACTCGGACGATTCCGCGGACGTCGCCCGCGACCAGCTGCCGTAATCACGGGCAGCCGCCCCTGAGGCGGACCCGGCCGCGCGGCCAAGCACGTATAATGGGTGCTTGGCCGCGCGGCGTTTTTGCGCAGCCTGCCAACTTTCAGGCCGCCGCGGGGCAGTTCCTGGGAACTGCTTCTGCACTGTCTTTGCCGGGGGAAGCGCCGTTGGAACAACGGCGGCTGACCGTGCGTTGAATCTAAGAGGAACGTGGGTGCGTGCCGGGGCGTTGAACGCCACGGCGCGGGCCAGGACGCCGGCTCCCCCACAGGGGCGGGCAACAACATTAGGGAGAAATCATGAGCGATCGTAGCTTGCGGGGCATGCGCCTGGGTGCGCAAAGCATGGAGACGGAGTCGGGCGTTGAGCCGGCACCTCGGCAGCGTGTGGAATACCGCTGCGCCGACGGCGAGCAGGTGTTCGTGACATTCTCTTCCGAAGCTGAAATTCCGGCAACCTGGGTGTCCAAGACCGGCAAGGAAGCCCTCCTGGTCAACGGGGAAGCACCCGACCGCTCCAATGACAAGCCTGTCCGCACCCACTGGGACATGCTGCTGGAGCGCCGCTCGCTGCCCGAGCTGGAGACCATCCTTGCCGACCGCCTCACCATCCTCCGGGAGCGTCGCGGCGAAAAGGTCTGACGCCCGGCCTTGGCCAGCAAATCGTCAGGGAATAGCTCACAAAAATGGCGGACGGTCCCTTTTCGGGACCGTCCGCCATTTTTTGTGTGCCCGGACCGCGGGCCTGGCCTACTTGCGGCCGGTCAACTTCTTCCACCGGGCGGCCAGGCCCCATTTGGTGACATTGAGCATGGCCTCCTGGACAATGTTGCCGCTCATCTTTGAGGCGCCGAATTCACGTTCCACAAACGTAATGGGTACCTCCACCACCTTCATGCCCAGCTGGCACACCCGCCACAGCATGTCCACCTGGAAGCCGTAGCCCACCGACTCCACCTCGTCGAAGTTGAGGGCTTCCAGGGTGGTGCGGCGAAATGCCCGGTAGCCGCCGGTGATGTCACGGACGGAGATTCCTAGCAGGATGCGGGAGTACAGGCTGCCGCACGTGGAAATGAGCTTGCGGTGCAGGGGCCAGTTGACCACCTTTCCGCCCGGAACCCACCGGGAGCCCAGCACCAGGTCAGCGCCCTGTTCGACGGCGTCGAGCAGCAGCGGAAGCTGTTCGGGCTGGTGCGAGCCGTCGGCATCCATTTCCACCAGGACGTCATAGCCTGCGTCCAGGCCCCACGTGAAGCCGGCCAGGTACGCCGCGCCGAGTCCTTCCTTGCCCGCGCGGTGCAGCACGTGCACCTGGGGGTCTGCTGAGGCCAACTCATCCGCCAGCGCGCCTGTCCCGTCCGGGCTGTTGTCATCGGCTATCAGCACGTCGACCTGGGGCGCGGCCGCACGGAGCCGGGCGAGGGTCTTCGGCAGTGACTCGAGCTCGTTGTAGGTGGGGATGATTGTCAGGACACGCAACAGAATGGTGCCTTTCCGTGTGGGTAGCAAAAAAAGGGGCGCCAAACCGAAAGGTGCTTGCCGGCCTGGGCTGCAGGGGACTTGAAAAGTCCGTGCGGCAGCAGTGAGGCGCCACGTCCCCAGTATAGGGGACGCTCATGGGAGCGAAGGGCGGGAGGACGGGCGTGGCAGCGCGCACGGCCAAGGCGGGGCTGCGGGAAAGGAATGGGCCCACGCGCCTTCGGGCCAAGCAGGGTCCGGCGGCGGGCCGGAGTCCTTGTTTGTTTTCTACTGGCGCGTGAACCCATTCCCAAAGCACCGGCCCGCGGTTTCCCCTGACCGGCTTGGGAGCCCCGTTCGGGGTGTCCGCTTCAATAAAAACTAATTGTCCCCAGGCCTGCTGTCAATGCGGACGTGACCTGCGCCGATGTGCATCGCCGCAGTTCAGGGGCACATTTGGCGTCTGCAAAAACTTGCTTCGGCGGGCGTGTCGGCCCCGGCGTGTCGCCCGGACAGCTGTGGAGCTAGGCGAAGTCGGTTGCGGCGAAGAGTTCCCGGCCGCGGTGGACCGTTTGCAGGCAGCGTGGGTCGTTTTCCGTGTCGAGAGCGGGCAGCAGCGGCGTGCGCGCCCGCGGGTCCGTGGACCAGGACTGCACGCGTTCGTCGGCAACCTGGACCATCAGTTCCTCAATTTCCCACACGGCGAAACTGGCAGGCGCACCGGGCCCCAACTGGCCCAGGAGGGGGTTGGTGCCACGGGCCGCACGCCACCCCGCCCTGGTGTGGCCAATGAACGCGGCACGGGCCGAGATCCGCTGTCCGGGCTGGTGGTGGTTCAGCGCAGCCCGGACGCTGTCCCACGGGCTCAGTGGTGTGACGGGGGCGTCCGAGCCGAAGCAGATGGGCACCCCGGCGGCGTAGAAGCGGGCCAGCGGGTTCATGGTGGCTGCCCGGCCGGACCCCAGGCGCCGGGCGTACAGCCCGTCCTCACCGCCCCACTGGGCGTCAAAGGCGGGCTGGACGGAAACCGTGACGGCGTGGTGGGCCAGTGCCGCCATGGCGCCGTCGTCGACCATTTCAGCGTGCTCAAAGCGGTGGCCGGCAGCCCGCACCTTCTCAATGCCCACGCGCTGGGCAGCCAGCGCCAGCCCTTGGACGGCGATCTCCATGGCGCCGTCCCCGATGATGTGGAAGCCGCCCTGGATGCCCAGTTCCGAGGTGGCGGCCAGGTGGGCGGCCACCTCCTCGACGGTGAGGTGCGCCTGTCCGCGGCCGTCGGCGGCGTCCGCATACGGCTCGCGCAGGAAGGCCGAATGTGAGCCGAGGGAGCCGTCAATGTTCAGGTCCCCCGCCAGGCCGAGCACGGGCGTTCCGAGCGACGCCAGCAGTTCCCTGGCCTCCCCGGCGTTCGAGACCGCCTGCCCCCAATAGGGCAGTACTTCGGGGAAGGCGTCCGTGGCATCAAAGGCCGTCAGGCTGGCCAGCTGGGCCAGGTCTGCCGCCGAGCCGACGTGGGGCGCCGCCATCTCCGCCAGGGCCACGTAGCCCCTGGAAGCCGCGTGGCGGAGTGCACGTTCCTGGACCCGGCGGCGGTCGGCGGGGGCAAGCTGGCGTGCTGCATCGCGGGCGGCCGCATGCGCGGCGCCGGAGACAAGGCCGGCCCCGTCCCATCCGGGGAGTCCGGCCAGGCCCAGCCGTGCGGCCAGGGCTGCCGAAACAATGCCCGAGTGGACGTCAATGCGGGCCAGGTACACCTCACGGCCGCCCGTTGCCCTGTCCAGTTCCGCGGCGCCGAGGCGGACGCCGGCGGGCCAGGACGAGTCGTCCCAGCCGTGCCCCAGCACAATGCCGGTGGTGGCGGCAGCTGCCTGTGCCACCAGCTCCAGGGCGTCCTGGGCGGAGCGTGCCCCGGAGAGGTCAATCGAGTCCAGCGCCAGGCCTGTCTCCGTGACATGGACGTGGGAGTCCACAAACCCCGGGGTGATGAGTGAACCGCCCAGGTCGATGACGTGCATGCGCGAATCCAGCAGCGAGGTTGCGGCATGTTCGGAACCTACCCACGCCACGGTGTCGCCGTCCACCAGCATGGCCGTGGCAAACGGGTCCCCTGCGCTGTAGACGGAACCGTTGCGGTACATGGTGAGTGACATGGCTGGGTGGGTCCTTTCAGGAACTTTTCGATTAATCCATTGCCCGGCAGCGGGGCGTGGGCCGATGAAGGCTGCCCTGGTGGCCTACTCCACGACGGTGGTGTAGGCCACCACTCCGCGACGCACCAGCTCGATGGCCGAAATGCACAACCGGGGGAATTCCCCCTGCATTCCCGGCACCGTGGCCAGCTGGTCCAGCAGGTCAATGACCTGCTTGGTCCACCGGACAAAGTCGCCGGCAGCCAGGTCCGTACCCTTGAGCGAGTCCTGCAGCGTGCGCCCCTTGGCCCACTTGAACATGGGCCAGACAAGCCCCAGCTCCGGCTCCCCCGTCAAGGGCAGCCGGTGCGATTCCTCGGCATCCTCCAGCACCGACCAGAGCCGCACCACGGCATCCACGGCAGTCTCCAGGCTGATGCTGGGCATCCTGGGCCGCATGCCGCCGTCGTCCCTCTTGGCCTGGAAAACCAGTGCACTGGCAAAGGCCGCCAGCTCGGCCGCGTCCAGGTCGTCGAAGGCGCCTTCACGCAGGGCCAGGGCGATCAGGAGGTCTTTTTCGCCATAGACGCGCCGCAGCCGCTGGCCGTCCGCGCTGGGGCGCAGGTTGCCGCCGTCGTCCGTCTCGACGAAGCCGTAGGCGGCCAGTAGTTCGCTGACCCGGTCGAAGGTCTTGGCGATCGTGTTGGTGCGTGCCTGGATGGCCCGGACCACCCCGTCCGTCTCCCGGCGCAGCTTCCACCACCGTTCGGACCACCTCGCATGGTCCTCGCGGTCCGGGCAGCCATGGCACGGGTGGGCCTGCAGCGCCCGGCGCAGGGTGTCGATGGCATCCTCCTGGCCACGGGCAGTGCCGGACATCGCGAAGGCCGCCTGGCGGTCCGGGGGCTGTGTGGCAGCCTGCGCGAGCGCATCCTGCACGGCGGCCAGCAGATTGCGCTTGTCCTTGGGGAGCTTGGCATTGAAACCCTTGCCAATGCGCACATGGGCCAGCACCCCGGCCGGGCCGTGGAGTTCGTGGATGCCCAGGCGGCGGACTTCGCGGTTCTCCGAAAGAACGCCGGGGCGCGGCTCGCGGGACTGCGGATCAGCCACCAGCACGACGGCGTGGCCCGGGTTGCGCCCTGCCGGCACCATGATCACGTCCCCGGGACGAAGCCGGGCCATCGACTCGGCCACCAGGGCCTTGCGCTGCCGGGCCTGGTTTTTGGAAGCACCGGATTCCAGGTCGGAGAGCTCACGGCGGAGCCTGGCATATTCGGTGAAGTCGCCGCGGCTGCAGCTCATGGACTTCTCGTACCCGGCCAGGGATTCCTCGCGGGAGCGGACCTGCCGGGCCAGGTCGACCACGGAGCGGTCTGCCTGGAACTGCGCGAAGGACGATTCAAGGATGTCGCGGGTCCGTTGGCGGCCAAATTGCGCCATGAGGTTGATGCTCATGTTGTAGGTGGGGCGGAAGCTGGAATTGAGCGGATAGGTGCGCCGCGAGGCCAGCCCGGCCACGGCGGTCGGGTCGGTGCCCGGCTGCCACAGCACCACTGCGTGCCCTTCGACGTCGATCCCCCGCCGGCCCGCCCGGCCCGTCAGCTGTGTGTATTCGCCCGCGGTGATGCCCACATGGGCCTCTCCGTTGAACTTCTCCAGCTTCTCCAGCACCACGGTGCGGGCAGGCATGTTGATGCCCAGGGCCAGCGTTTCGGTGGCAAACACGGCGCGGATCAGTCCGTCGGCAAACAGCCCCTCCACCACTTCCTTGAAGCTGGGCAGCATGCCGGCATGGTGGGCGGCCAGGCCGCGCAGCAGCCCGTCGCGCCACGCCCAGTAGCCCAGCACTTCCTTGTCGGAATCGGGCAGCTGGGCGGTGGCGGCATCAACGCGGTCGGCAATTTCACTGCGTTCGGCCGGGGTGGTCAGCCACAGGCCGGCGGCCGCGCACTGTTGCACGGCGGCGTCGCAGGCTGCCCTTGAAAAAATGAAGGTGATGGCCGGCAGCAGGTCCCGGCTTTCCAGCGCCCTGATCACTTGGGGCCGGCTGGCCCGCTTGACCATCCCCGTGCCCGCGGAGGAGTGGTCGGAACCGTAGCGGTCCCTGCGTTCCCGGCGCCCGGCCCTGGCACCGTAGGACTGCCGGCTGCGGTGCGAGCCGCCGGATTCGCTCCGGGCCAGCTTGAGCAGTTCAGGATTGACCTTGAAGCGCGGCGGCACGGCGGTTGCGGCCGTGGCATCCGGGCTGGCCGCAATTTCCGCAGCCGCCTCGTCGAAGGATTGGTTGGTGGCAAACAGGTCCACGATGTCGCGCTGGACCATCACATGCTGCCACAGCGGAACGGGCCGGTGCTCGGAGACCACCACGGCCGTGTCTCCCCGGACGGTGCCCAGCCACGCCCCAAACTCCTCCGCGTTGGACACTGTCGCGCTCAGGGAGACCACTGAAACCTCGCTGGGCAGGTGGATGATCACTTCTTCCCAGACGGCCCCGCGGAACCTGTCCGCCAGGTAGTGGACCTCATCCATGACCACGTACGCCAGCCCGGAGAGGGTGTCCGAGTCAGCGTAGAGCATGTTGCGCAGCACCTCGGTGGTCATGACCACCACGGGCGCCTCGGAGTTGATGCTTGTGTCCCCCGTCAGCAGGCCCACATTCTCGGGTCCGTACTTGCGGGCCAGTTCCTGGTATTTCTGGTTGCTCAGGGCCTTGATGGGGGTGGTGTAGAAGGCCTTGTTGCCGCCGGCAAGGGCCAGATAGACGGCAAACTCGCCCACAATGGTCTTGCCGGCCCCGGTGGGCGCTGCCAGCAAAACACCGCGGCCTGCCACCATGGCACGGCACGCGGTGAGTTGGAAGTCGTCAAGGTCAAAGTCAAAGGTCTGCTTGAAGCTTCCCAGCAGGGTTCCCGAGTCCGCGGAGGCGTCCCGGGAAGCCGCGTAACGCTCGGCAGGTGTGGGGAGGTCAGGCATTGGCATGCTTCCAGCCTACGTCAGGACCCGCCGCCCAAAGGACGACGGCGGACCGCCGGGCCTCACGCTTCCTACAGTTCCTCGAGGTCCGTCAGCGGCGTGGCAATGTCAGCCGTGGCGTCCGTCTCATTGGCCCGCTTTGCAGCCCGGCGGTCGCGGCGTTTGTCATTGAGGATGCACAGCCCGATCGCGCCAAAGTACAGGACCAGCAAGGGGGCGGCCAGGAAGAACATGGACATGACGTCGGAGCCCGGGGCGGCCATGGCGGAGACGATGGTGACGCCGAGGATGGTGAAGCGCCACGCCTTGAGGTAGGTGGTGCCCCGGACCAGGCCAATGGCGTTGAGGGCAAACAACAGCACGGGGACCAGGAAGGCCACGCCCATGAACAGCATCAGCTGCAGGGCGAATTGCAGGAAGTCGATGGCCTTCATGATGTTGGTGCCCCCGGGCGGGGTGAAGGACGTCAGCGCGCGGACAATGTTGGGCCAGATGATCCAGCCCACAAAGATGCCGGCCAGAAACAGCGGAACCGAAGCCGCCATGTAGGACAGCGTGTAACGGCGTTCCTTTTTGGTCAGCCCGGGGGTGATGAAGGCCCACAGCTGGTAAATCCACACGGGAGAGGCGATGATCAGGCCCAAAATCAGCGAGATCTGGATCTTCAGGTCAAAGGAGGTGGTGACGCCCTCAAAGTTCAGCGACGCCACAATGTGGCGCTCAGTGCTGATGTCCCGCAACGGCTGGGTGATGGCCTCCATCATCGGATCGTAAAGGATCCACCCGATGACCACGCCCGGCAGCATCGCCAGGGCACTCTTGAAAAGCCGGTTGCGGGCTTCGATCAAGTGCGCCTTGAGCGGCATCCGCCCTTCCGGATTGGCTTTCCGGCCCTTGTGCCCGTTCACCGGTGCTGTGGCGGTATCTATGACTGAGCGCCGGTACCGGTTCCGGTACCGTCGCCCGTGTTGCTGTCAGGCTGCGCCGGGTTGTTGACGATCTTGCCTTCCATCGGCGCATCCGTGCCCGGCGCGGCGGAGGGCTTCTCGTCCTTGCCGTCGTTCTTCATTTCCTTGACCTCGGACTTGATGATCCGCATGGACTGGCCAAGGCTGCGTGCCATGCCCGGCAGCTTGGGTGCTGCGAACAGCAACAAAACTACGATGATGATGATGGTGATCGCCCAAGGGCTCTCAAAAAGTCTTCCCACGGTTTAACGCCTTTCCTTTTGGTTCATCCTACGTCTTCCAAAGCTTTGATGTCGCGCAAGGATTGGAGCTGTCCGCGTTCTTTCCTGCGGGCGACGCGCCGTTGGAGCCGGGCAAGTTGCCGTTCTTCCTTGGCGGCTAGGTAATCATCCTTCATTTGTTCAGGCGTTGCAAAAACCGCCGCGCCCGGAACGGTGGTTCGCGGCTCTGTGACGTGCACTGCCTTCAGCTTCCGGCTGCGATCGTCCCAGTGCGCGTTGAGGGCGTCGCCCATGGCAGTGGCCGCATGCATGGTTTTGGTGGCATCACGCCACACCTTGAACCCCAGCGCGGCGACAAAAAGGAGCGACAGCGCCGTCAGCGCAATCCACAGGACTATCCAAAACCACCAAGGCATGGGCCGATTCTATCCGTCCAGTCCGGGTGTTGCCGGTGAGCTTTCGCCCACAGCGTGATGCGCACTGCCTTCCCCGGCATAGCTGGCGGCAGCTGCCGCAAGCCATGCCCTGGCGCTTTCGCGCAATTCCGGCGGGTGCACCACCCTGGCATGCCCTGCCAGGCGGGCCAGCAGCGGCGGAATGGTCGCGGGCTCCCCCACCAGCATGCGAACGGCCATCTCCCCGCCGGCTGCCCCGACGAGGCGGTGCAGGGTGGCGTTGTAGGCCGGGGCAAGCCGCCCGGCAGTGGAACTCTCGGCAAGCAGCAGTACTTCATGGTCGTGGTCGCCCGGTGTGTAGGGGGCACCGTCGCTTCCCCCATCCACAGCGGTGTCCGGGGCGGGATTGAGCTGCGGGCCGGCAGGGGTGAGATTGCTGAGCAAATCCACCCTGAAGCTGCGCAGGGCGCCGGCAGTCCGGCACCAGGCGCGCACGTACCAGGTGGAGTCGATGGAGTAGATGCGCCGCGGTTCGATGGTGCGCTGCGTGAGCTCGTCGCGGCTGCGCACCAGGTAGCCGGCATGGCACGCCTGCCCGTCCCGGATGAGTCCCTGAAGCACGGAAATCGTCTCCGCCTGGGTGCCGGTAAGCAGCTGAAGTGCGACGGCGTCGGCCAGCCAGGCATCCGGCCCCGCCACCCTCTTGACTTGGGTGATGGCCTCTTGCAGGGCATCGGCCTTGTCGGTGCCCGGCACTGCCTTGAGCGCGTCCAGCCCCACCAGCAGGGCGCATGCCTCTTCCTGGGTCAGGCGCAGCGGGCTGGCGAGCGTTTCGGCGTCACGGATGAATACCTGCCCGTGTTCCGTCGTGACATCCATCAGGTCACCATGAAGATAGCCGGGCAGGCCGCTGACCATGAGGGTGCCCAGGTCAGCCTCCAGCTCCCGTCCGGAAATGCCGAATTCGGAGCAGAGTTCCTCCTCGGGAATGCCTGGGTTGGCCACCATGAACGGCACCATGGACAGCAGCCTGACCAGCCTGTCGCGTGTCGTGTTCCGCTTGGCGGGGGTGCGCGGCAGTGCCGGGCCAAGGGGCGGAAGGGCGCCGGAGGTCCCCGCGGCAATTGTGCCGGCCGGCAGCGGCGTTGGCTCTTCGGCGGCTGCCAGGGCGGCCTGCAGGCTTCCGGCCACGGCCTGGCGGAGTGTGCCCGGCTCAATGACAGCGGCTCCCGCTCCAAGCGAGGCGAGGTCAGCTGCCATGAGTTCGGGCTCGCGGTAGGCGACGGTCAATATGTCCCTACCGGGGACGGCGCCGTCGGTTTCGACTGTGGCACCCTCCCTGGTCCGCAGCTCGTGGACGGTCCCTGCGGGCACGCTGATGCGTGCGGTGTGCACCGTGCCTGAGCCGAGGGCGTCCAGCACGGAGGCGATGGAGAAGCCCTCCGGACGTTCAAAGGAGCCGGCAGGCCCCGGAACCACGGACGAGGTGATTCGGGAAAGACGGAAATTGCGCTGAGCACCCCGGGCCGTGTCGAAACCGGAGAGGTACCACTCGCCGTACTTGCTGCCCAATCCCCACGGCTGGACAGCACGTGAAGTGGTTGTCGCCGCACCGGCCGGGCGGTAGTCAAAGGTGACCTCCGAGCTTTCACGCAGGGCTGTCCAGAGTGGTTCGAATGCCGGCTCAAGGGTGCGCACCCTGGACTGGACGGTGGCTTCGTCGTCGTACCAGCCCAGGCCCGCCCGGGTGGCGACCTTGCGCAGGGCGGACTGCGCGGCGGCGCTAAACGCCGCTTCGGACCACAAGTTGGCGGCGACGGCCAGCATTGTCATGGCATCTTCGCTCAGCCTGACCTCGGGAACTCGGTAGTCCGCCGGCTTGATCCGGTACAGGACCTGTTCCTGGTCCTCCTCGTCAAAACTGGTGGTGGTGGTGATGGGAATGCCCACCTCGCGCAGGGTGTCCTTGTCGCGTTCAAACATGCGCTCGAAGGCCGGCCCGGCCGTTGCCTCCAGCGCAGCCGTGGCGGCGGTGCGTGCATAGCCGTTGACATTCTCCCGGATGAAGTGCCGGCTGCGCCCGCGGCTGGTGCCCAGCAGGGCAATGACCAGGTTGAGCATGCGTTCCGTCGCTGAGATTTTGCTTGACACAGCACCAGCCTACTGGGCGCAGTGTCGGCAGGACGCAAAAGGCCGGCCCCCAAGCGGAACTTGGGGGCCGGCGCGGTGCCCGGCAGCAAAGCTGCTGGGTGGAAGCTAGCGGACAGCCACCAGGTCCACAACGAAGATCAGGGCCTCATTCGGGCCAATGGCCCCGCCGGCCCCGCGGGAGCCGTACGCCAGCTCGGAGGGGATTTCGAGGCGGCGGCGCCCGCCCACCTTCATGCCAATCAGGCCCTGGTCCCAGCCCTGGATGACCTGGCCAACGCCTGCGCGGAAGTCCAGCGGCGTGCCGCGGCCCCACGAGGAGTCGAATTCCTCGCCGGTGGAGAAGGCCACGCCGACGTAGTGGGTGGAGACGGTGCTGCCGGGAACCACTTCGGTGCCGGTGCCCTCAATGAGGTCCTCAATCACCAGTTCAGTGGGGACGGCGTGGTCCGGGAAGTCTATTTCAGGCTTGGTGCGGTCGTAGTCGCGGGTACCAAAGGACATGGTGCTCCTTGCGTAGTTGGGGGTGATTACTTCTTCGCGTCAATCTTAACAACAAACACCAGGGCTCCGGCGGGCTGGCCCTGGGAGGGGTTGTCGCCGTAGGCCAGGGTGGAGGGGATGCTCAGCATGACGGTGGAGCCCACCTTCTGGCCTGCCAGGCCCATGGTCCAGCCGGGGATGACCTGCGCCAGGCTGAACGTGACGGGGGCGCCCTTGTCAAAGCTGGAGTCAAACTTCTTGCTGTCGGACCAGGCCCAGCCGGTGTAGCTGGCGGAGATGGAGTCGGTGGCCTTGATGACCTCGCCCGTGCCCTCGGTCAGGACCTGGACGGCCAGGTTTTCCGGGGCGGACTTCTTCGGAATGGTGATGCTCGGGATGCCCTTGGCGTCAAACTTTGCCGTGGGCAGGCCGCCGGCCTTGGCCAGGGCGGCGACATCCGCGGCGCTCATGAGCTTGGCGGGGTCCTTCGTGGCAGTGACCTGGAAGACGCTCAGCGAGGCCGGCTGTGCAGCCTGGGCGGGTGCGGACGCCGTGGCAGGGACGGCCGGCGTGGCGGGGGTTGCATAGGCAATGAAGGCACCGACCTTGACGCTGGCAAAGGTGGTGTAAACCAGCGGGTACTGCGCCTTGAAGGTCGGGGACAGTGTGAGGCTGCTGCCGGCAGCCTTGCTGAAGTTCTCCCCGAGGGTCTTGCCGGTCTTGGTGTCAAGGGCGATCTCGTGGAACTCCATGACCTGGCCGTCGGCGACCTTGGCACCCGTGCCGTCCTGGACCACCTTCATGGATTCGGCGCTGACGGCCAGCGGCATGGTGAAGGTGACCTTCGGTGCCTTGAGCTTGCCTTGGTCCACCACCTTGACGGAGGCCAGGGCTGCCGCGTTCGACGCCGGCACGGCAACGGGGCTGCCGGTTGCTGACGCCGAGGACGGCGAGGAGGAGTTTCCGGATGAACACGCTGTCACGAGCAGGAGCAAGGGCAGGAGGAGTGCAAGAATTCGACGCACAGAGACACTTTCGATGGCAGGACGGGTGAAGTTTTTGCGTTGCTGCCCGCTCGTTGCTGCAATTGCGGGCGCGTCCAGCTTAGCCGCCAAGTCTGGATGTTGCCTGTCCGCTGCTAGGCGTCAGGGCGCAGTGAGTCGATCAGGGCGTCCACGCGTTCGTCGCTGTTCTTGAACGGGTCCTTGCACAGGATGGTCTGGTGCGAACGGTCATTGAGTTTCAGGTGCACCCAGTCGACCGTGTAGTCGCGGCCGGATTCCCGGGCCGCGGACACAAAGCGCCCGCGCAGGCTGGCCCGCGTGGTGGCGGGCGGCGTCTCCCTGGCGTCCTCGATGGCTGCGTCGGTGGTGACCCGGGCGGCAGCGCCGCGGCGTTCCAGGACGTTGAACAGGCCGCGTTCGGGGGAAATGTCGTGGTAGCGCAAATCCAGCTGGGCCACGCTGGCCGAGCCAAGGTCCACGTCGTGCCGGGTTGCATAGGCCTGAAGCAGCTTGCGCTTGATGGCCCAGTCGATTTCGGTGTCGATGCCCGAATAGTTTTGCGTCTCGATGGCGTCCAGGGTCCTCTCCCACAGGTCAAGGATGCGCGGCACCAGGGCGTTGTGGGCGCCGTGGGAGCGGACAAAGGCGCCCACCCTTCCCAGATAGTGGCGCTGGATGTCGATGGCCGTCATGGTGCGCCCGTCAGCCATCTTCACAGCGTGCTTGCCCGTCAGGTCGTGGGAGATTTCCCGGATGCTGCGGATGGGGTTTTCCATGCGCATGTCCGTCATGATGGTCCCGGCCTCCACCATGCGCAGGATCAGGTCCACCGTGCCAACCTTGAGCATGGTGGTGGTCTCGGACATGGTGGAGTCCCCGACGATCACGTGCAAGCGCCGGTACAGTTCGGCGTCGGCGTGCGGTTCATCGCGGGTGTTGATGATGGGCCGGGAGCGGGTGGTTGCCGAAGAGACACCTTCCCAAATGTGGTCGGCCCGCTGGGAAAAGGCGAAATGGCCGCCCTGCTGGGGGCCCAGCACCTTGCCCGCACCGGCAATGAGCTGGCGGGTCACCAGGAAGGGAATGAGGATGTCGGCCAGCCGGTTGAACTCGCCCCGCCGGGTGATGAGGTAATTTTCGTGGCTGCCGTAGGAATTGCCGGCGGAGTCGACATTGTTCTTGAAGAGGAAGATTTTCCCGGAGTGGCCCTCAAGGGCAAGCCGGGACTGCGCCTCCGTGACCAGGTCATGGAGAATCAGCTCCCCGGCACGGTCATGCGCAATGAGCTGTTCCACACTGTCACATTCGGCTGTGGCATATTCGGGGTGGGAGCCTACATCCAGGTACAGGCGGGAGCCGTTGGGCAGGAACACATTGGAGGACCGGCCCCAGCTCACCACCTTGCGGAACAGGTAGCGGGCCACTTCCTCGGGCGTCAGGGGCCGCTGCCCCGGAGCCGAATAGGCAATGCCGAATTCCGTTTCTATGCCGAAGATGCGCCTGTCCATGGCTAGTCCCCTCCCCCGGATGCGAGCATCTGCTGCACGGCGTCCGGACCCAGCCGGCGGAAGGCGCGGTGGGTGCCCCTGACCTCGACAACATTGCGTTCCAGGACAGCCATTTCGAGATTGGCGGCCCCCAGGGATTCGGCCCCGTTGCTGCTGTCCGAGCCGTCCTGGTGCGGGGCCTGGAGTGCGTCAACGGCCCACTTGAGGACCTGGGCGAGGGTTGCCCCCGGCTCCCAGGTGTCGGCGAGCTTTTGCTGGACGATCTCCGCCTTCCCGCCCATTGCCAGGTAGCCGGACTCGTCGGCGATGGAACCGTCAAAGGTGAGCCGGAAGATGTGGTCCTCGGCCTGGGTGGCGCCCACTTCCGCCACTGCCAGCTCCACTTCAAACGGTTTTTGTTCGGCAGTGAACACGGTGCCCAGGCTTTGGGCGTACACGCTGGCCAGGCCGCGTGCGCTCACGTCCGACCTGTCGTAGGAGTAGCCGCGCACATCGGCATAGCGCACGCCGGCCTGGCGGAGGCTCTCAAATTCGTTGTACTTGCCCACCGCGGCAAAGCCGATCCGGTCGTAGATCTCCCCGATTTTGTGCAGCGTCGGTGAAGGGTTTTCGGCCACCAGGGCAACGCCGCCCCCATAGCCGAGCACCACCACCGAACGCCCGCGCGCGATGCCCTTGCGGGCAAAATCGGCGCGGTCCTTCATGACCTGTTCGGGGGACACATAAAATTGCTGGGACATCTCAGGCCTCCCTTCCTTCAACCATGCGCCGGTCAACAATCTGTTGCACCGCGGCAGCCAGCGCCTCCTCGGAAACCCGGGTGGCGCCGTCGTCCGTCACCACATAGACCACCGGCCAGAGCTTGCGGACCAGGTCCGGCCCGCCCGTGGCGGAATCGTCATCGGCGGCATCCACCAGGGACTCCACCGCAACGGCCACGGCGGTGGCGGCGTCCATGTCCGGGCGCCACAACTTTTTCAAGGCGCCGCGGGCAAACACGGAACCGGATCCCACACTGTGGTGTTCCAGCTCGATGTACCTGCCGCCGGTGACGTCGTAGGAAAACAGTCTGCCTTCCCTGCTGGCTGTTTCCACCCCGGCGAAAAGCGGCACCACGGAGAGGCCCTGGAGGGCCATGGGCAGGTTGGCCCGGATCATGGCGCCGAGGCGGTTGGCCTTGCCCTCCAGGCTGAGGAGCGTGCCCTCAATCTTTTCGTAGTGCTCCAGTTCCACCTGGAAGAGCCTGACAATGTCGATGGCAATTCCGGCCGTTCCCGCGATGCCCAGCACCGAGTACCTGTCGGCCGGGAACACTTTCTCAATGTGGCGGTTGGCGATCATGGTGCCCATGGTGGCGCGCCGGTCCCCCGCCATCACCACGCCGCCGGCGAAGGTTAGCGCCACGATGGTGGTGCCGTGGGGCACGGGGGGCAGCTGGCCGGCTGGCAGGGGGCGGCCAAAGGGCAGCAGGCCCGGGTTGTTTTGCGTGACAAAATCAAGGAACGACGACGACGAGCCTGCGGTTTCCAGCGACGGGATGACGTTCCTTTGGTGGGCATCCATGGTGGGCTACTGGCCGCCTTTTTGGACGAATCCGCGGACAAATTCCTCGGCGTTTGATTCAAGCACGCCGTCAATTTCATCCAGCAGGTCATCCACGCCCGAGGTGGCAGCCTGGGCGGCTCCGGAGTCCGGGGCCGGTGTGGGCAGCGGGGCCTCGTCGACTTGTTCCTCCTCAGTCCGGGAGGAAACGTTCTTTTGTTCCTGCGAAGCCATGATGTGTCCTTTCAGGATGGATCCTTCACTTCCATCCTGCCACGGCTGCGCACTGTTTGGCCCATGCTCCCCAAGTGTGTCCGGGGGACGGTTCAGGGAGCGCCGGCGAGCAGCCTGCCCAGGAACGTTTCGGCGTCCGGGCTGGTCTCAAACAGCTCCCCCGTAAGTTCACGCGTGCCGCGCAGCGGCTCCTTGGTGGGCACACGCTGCAGCCGGCGCTGGTGGGGCAGCTCGAAGATGACGGAGTCCCAGCTGGCGCCCACTACGCTTTCGCCGTATCGCTGGATGCACTGCCCGCGGAAATAGGCGCGTGTGTCCACGGGCGGCTGTTCCGCGGCGTGGGCAATGGACTGGTCAGTGACCAGCCGTTCCATGCGGCCCAGTTGCAGCAGCTTGTAGTACAGTCCCTTTTCCGGGCGGATGTCGGCCCACTGCAGGTCGATCAGGGCCAGGCGTGGATCATTCCAGGCCATGTTGTCGCGGGCCCGGTACTGCTGCAGCAGGCTCAGTTTGGCCACCCAGTCCAGCTGGTTCGCCAGCGTCATGGGATCGGCGGCCAGGGCCGTGAGGACGTCCTCCCACCTGGCCAGGACGGCGGCCGTGTGCCCGTCCCCCGTGTCCGGATGTGAGGAGCCGTTTGCTGCACAGTGTTCCTTGGCGGCCTCAAGGTAGAGCCGCTGGACCTCAAGGGCCGTGACCCTCTGCCCGTCACGGAGCAGGTGCTTGGCCCGGAGCTGCCAGTCATGGCTGACGTCCTTGAGCGTTGCCACGGGGTCGGCAAATGCGAGCACGGGGGCGGTGCCCTGCTCAATCATGTCCAGCACTATGGCCGTGGTGCCGAACTTGAGGTAGTTGGACACCTGGCTGAGGTTCGCATCGCCAATGATGACGTGCAGCCGCCGGTACTTGTCCACCACGGAGTGCGGCTCATCCCGGGTGTTGATAATGGGGCGGCGGATGGTGGTTTCCAGGCCGACTTCCGCCTCAAAGAAGTCCGCACGCTGGCTGAGCTGGAAGCCGTGGCCGGAGCCGTCCTGGCCCAGCCCCACCCTGCCCGCACCGCACATGAGCTGGCGGGTCACGAAGAACGGCGTGAGCCCCGTGACGATGCTGTTGAACGGGACGTGCCTGGGCACCAGGTAGTTTTCGTGGCTGCCGTAGGAAACTGACTTGTTGTCCGTGTTGTTCTTGTACAGGTTGATGGGCGGCAGTCCCTGCGTCGCGGCAATGCGGCGGATGGCGGCCAGCGCCACCACGTCCCCGGCAGCGTCCCAGCGGACGGCGTCGAGCGGGTTGGTCACTTCCGGGGAGGAATATTCGGGATGGGCGTGGTCCACATAGAGGCGCGCGCCGTTCCCCAGCACCATGTTCATCATCAGTGGCCCGCTGTGGTCCAGGGCAACACCGCCTTCCAGGGCAATCTGGGCGGCCGTCAGCTCTGGTTCGGAATCAGTGAGCTGGGAGGGGTCCGCCTCCTGCCTGGGCAGGACCCAGCCGCGGGCGTCGGCCAGGGGGTCCTCATCCGTGTAGTCCCACCGCGTTTCCCCGCCGGCCGCTGCCCGGTGCCCCGTCTCCTTGGAGTAGGCATGGACCACCTGGGTGGACAGCCAGGTGGCGTTGAAGGAACTGTTGCCGGGAGTGTGGATCCCATACTCGGTCTCCGCCCCCATGACGCGGACAGCGCTCACAGGTACTGTCCCGTGTTCCTGACCGTCTCCAGGGTCCGACCCGGCAGCTGGCCTTCCTTGCTTTGGACAATGGTGCGGATGTAGGTGATCCTTTCGCCCTTCTTGCCCGAAATCCTTGCCCAGTCGTCCGGGTTGGTGGTGTTCGGCATGTCCTCGTGTTCGCGGAATTCATCCACCACGGCCCGGAGCATGTGCTCAATGCGGATGCCCTTCTCACCGCTGAGCAGCAGGTCCTTGATGGCATACTTCTTGGCCCGGTCCACCACGTTTTGAATGACGGCGCCGGAGTTGAAGTCCTTGAAGTAGAGCATTTCGGTGTCGCCGTTGGCGTAGGTGACCTCCAGGAATTCATTGGACTTGTCCGTGGCGTACATGGCCTCCACGGTGCGCTGGATCATGGCCGCCACCGTTTCCGCCAGGCTGCCGTTGTTGGCCTGCACGTCAAAGTGGTGGAAGGGCAGCTCGGTGGTGACGTACTTGGCGAAGATGTCTGCAGCGGCCTCGGCGTCGGGCCGGTTGATCTTGACCTTCACATCCAGCCGGCCGGGGCGCAGGATGGCCGGGTCAATCATGTCCTCCCGGTTGGAGGCGCCAATGACAATGACGTTGTCCAGCCGCTCCACGCCGTCGATCTCGCTGAGCAGCTGGGGCACGATGGTGGTTTCGACATCGGAGGACACGCCCGTGCCGCGGGTGCGGAACAGCGAGTCCATTTCGTCGAAGAAGACCACCACGGCGCTGCCGTCGGAGGCCTTTTCGCGGGCGCGGCTGAAGATCAGCCGGATCTGGCGCTCGGTCTCCCCGACGTATTTGTCGAGCAGTTCCGGGCCCTTGATGTTCAGGAAGTAGCTCTTTTGGTCCTTGACGCCGGAGCGCTCCCGGGCCCGCTTGGCCAGCGAGTTGGCCACCGCCTTGGCAATAAGTGTCTTGCCGCAGCCCGGAGGGCCGTACAGCAGGATCCCCTTGGGCGCCTTGAGCCCGTGCTCGCGGTAGAGGTCCGGGTGCAGGAAGGGAAGTTCGACGGCGTCGCGGATCTGTTCGATCTGAGACGCCAGCCCGCCGATGTCCGAATAGGAAATGTCCGGCACTTCCTCCAGGATCAGGTTCTCCACTTCGGAGCGCGGAACCTTCTCCAGGGCATAGCCAGTTTTCCCGTCAATGGTCAGGGCATCGCCCACGCGCAGCTTTCCGGCCATCAGGGCGCCGGAGAGCCTCACCACGCGTTCCTCGTCGGCGCGGCCCACCACCAGGACACGGTCGCTGCCCATAAGCTCCTTGACGGTGACGAGTTCGCCAACCCGCTCATATCCCAGGCCGGCAATGATGATGAAGGCTTCGTTGAGCAGCACTTCCTGCCCCACCCCGAGTTCCCCGATCCGCAGCAGCGGGCTCAGGCCCACGCGCATCTTCCGCCCCGACGCGTAGACGTCAACGCTTTCCTCCGTCACGGCGGCGCCACCCGCTGCGCCAGACCTGGCGGCAGGCGTTGAGGGCTTGCGGGGGTTGAGCGCCAGGACGGTGCCGAATCCGTACGGCGGCTGGCCGTCATTCTCGAGCGCGGCGCGGAGTTTGAGGATTTCCGTCTTGGCCGTTTCCAGCATGGTGGTCAGCCGGGAGTTGTTTTGGGTGGCCGAGGACAGCTGCCGGTCCAGGTTGCGGGCCTTGTCCCGGAGCACGTTGAGCTGGCGCTCCAGCACGGCAAGCTGGCCGGGCCCGGCCGCGTAGGGCGCCGAGTACTGCGGCGCCGCCGGCGGCACCGGCTCAGCACCGGTGGGGTGTGCCGCAGTGCCGCGGCCTTCGGAGGGGCCTGAGGCCCCGGCATCCGGCAGGTTGTTGATCGCATCGCCCATGATGTTGTGTCCTTCCGCAAGGAACGGGTGGTGCATCGAGGGACGGGTGCACCACCGCCCTGTGCAGTTGGCCGTTTCGTGGCCAGCTGCTCCTACTATCGACCTTAGTGCCCCGGGGCGCCACCGCCGGTTTCGGCGTCGGTGATCTTGCTCTTGGTGCCCCTGGTTTGTACTGTGGACGCAGCATCGCGGGCTGCCCGGCGCAGCTTGCGGTCCGAAACAGCGCGCTCCCCCACGGCCTCGGGTGTCCAGGCGCTGAGGTCTTCCTCGGTGAATTCAGCCTTGGCCTTCTTTTTCAGGTTAAGCCCTGTTACGCCGTCGGCCAGGCGCCGGGTGACCATCAGGAAGCCGGTGTGGGCCACCATCCGGTGGTCCGGGCGGACGGCCAGCCCCTCCAGGTGCCAGCCCCGCACCATGGACTCCCAGGCATCCGGTTCAGTGAAGCGGCCGTCGGCGCGAATGGCTTCCGCCGTGCGGGAGAGCTGGGTGACGGTGGCAACATAGTTGATCCACACTCCCCCGGGGGCCAACACGGTGGCCACGGCGTCCAGGCATTCCCAAGGGGCAAGCATGTCCAGGACCACGCGGTCCACGCTGCCCGGAGCTTCCTGGGCCACCACTTCATCCTGGAAGGAACCCAGCGAAATCCGCCATGCCGGGTGCGGTCCGCCAAAGATGGTCTCCACATTGCCGCGCGCGATGTCGGCAAATTCCTCCCGGCGTTCAAAGGAGTGCAGGTAGCCCGAGTCGCCCACCGCGCGCAGCAGGGAGATGGAAAGCGCGCCGGAGCCGACTCCGGCCTCGACCACGCGCGCACCGGGGTAAATGTCCGCCATGGTGATGATCTGGCCGGCGTCCTTCGGATAAACCACTGCGGCCCCGCGCGGCATGGACAGCACAAAGTCCGACAAAAGCGGTCGCAGCGCCTGGTAGAGCTGGCCCACGTTGTTTTCCACCATGGAACCCTCGGCCTGGCCGATGAGGGAGTCGTGGTTGAGGAATCCCTTGTGTGTGTGGTACGCCGTGCCGGGAGTGAGCGTGATGGTGTTCATGCGGCCGCGCTCGTCCGTCAGCTGGACCCTTTCGCCGGCGCGGAACGGGCCGCGGCGGGCGGCGGCACCATGCGGCAGGGTGGTTCCGGCGTCTTCCTGGAGGGTGCTGGTGGGTTCGGTCTGGCTCATGCGTGGTGTCCTAACGGGCGAAGAGGTGCGTGAAAAGTGATGGAGGTGCTGTCAGGTTTGTGGACCGGCCTGGACGGGGACGGCATGGTCATTTGCCGGTGATGGCCGCGACTACCCTGGCCTGGCTGAGCAGGCCCGTGACCCTGCCCTGGTCATTGACCACGGCGTAGTCCTTGTCCGGCAATTGGGAAAGGTATTGGACCAGTTCGGCCCCGGACGCCGTTTCGGGAACATGGGCCCCGGAGGTCAGGGAACGTGCCACGGCAGGAGCCAGCGTGTGGCCGGCAAGGTTGGGCGGCACGTTCGCCAGGGCGTGTTCATCCACGACGGCGGCGGGCCGGCCGTCGGCGGAGCACAGGACGATGGGCACGCCCGGATACTGTCCCCGCAACGACCACAACTGGGCCACGCTGCAGTCGATCGAGGCGCTCACGGCGGGGGCGGCAAGCCGGCTGGCCGTGATGGCAGGCAGCCTGAGGCGGATGGCGGCGCCCTTGATGGAGGCTGAGGCCCCCATCCACAGGAAGCCGGCCAGCAGCACAACAATGAACGTGTTGGTGAGGTCGGGCTGGGACCCCTGAAGGTATGGCAGACCCAGGGCACCCACCACCAGGAGGACCACGATGACCCGGCCGGCCCAGCCCGCCGCCACGGTGCCTTTTTCCTGGTTGCCGGTGGCCTTCCAGACAATGGACTCCACCAGGCGCCCGCCGTCCAGGGGCAGCCCGGGAAGTACGTTGAACGCGCCAATGAGCACGTTGGCCCACAGGAAGATGTTTGTCAGGAGCAAGGCAATGGCGCCGGCCCGTGAGGTGGGCATCTGGAGGGACAGCATGAGCGGATAGGCGGCCGCAGCGAGCACAAAGTTGCCCACGGGACCGGCAAAGGCAACCACCAGCGCGCGTCCGGGCGTGGCCGTGCTGAAATCAAATTCCGTGTGCCCGCCCCAGAGGTTGAGCACAATTTTGTGCGTGGGCCAACCATACATCTTGGCGGCCAGCGCATGCGCCAGTTCATGGACCAGCACGGAGAACAGCAGCAGGACGGCGTACGCGAAGGCCACCAGGTAGGCTCCCGCACCCAGGCCCGGATAGCCGTTCTGGAGTTGCGGGCCAAAGACCAGCACGGTGAACCCGGCAATCAGGTACCAGGAATTGGCGAGAATGATGGGTGTCCCGCGGACGGAACCAAGCACCAGGCCTTCGCGGCGGGGCCGCGTTCCGGGGGCGGCGCTCACAGGGCGGCCCCGTTCATGGTGCTGCGGGCAGCGAGCGCCCGGGCAACGTCGTCGTACGTCTTGCCGTCCAGCGTGTCCCAGGTGGTGCGGCGTGCGTCCTCGGGCAGGGGGACTACGTGCGGGATGGCGATTGTGGCCAGGTTGGCGGCCAGTGCGGAGGTGACGCCGGGGATGGAGTCCTCAAAGGCCACGCAGTTGGCGCCGGTCAGGGACGGGTCCGCCTGGCGGAGGCGTTCGACGGCGGCGAGGTACGGTTCCGGGTGCGGCTTGCCGTTGGCCACCTGGTCACCCGTGACGAGAAATTCCAGGTACGGCCCGGGCAGCGCCCGCGCCACCTCGCCGGCAAGATTGAGCTCGCTCATGGTGACCAGCACGCAACGCACACCCCGCGAGTGGAGTTCGGCCAGCAGTTCCAAGGCGCCGGGACGCCAGGGCAGCTGGTGGCGAATCTTGTCGATGACGGCGTTGGACAGCGTGTCCACGATGGCGCGGACGGGGAGGTCCACCCCTTCGCGCTGGAGGATTTTCGCCGTCGTTTCCAAGGCGTTGCCCACCAGCTTGCTGGACTGTTCAAGGTTCCAGGACCCCCCGTGGGCGGTCACCAATTCGATTTCCGCCGCAATCCAATACGGTTCGGTGTCAACAAGGGTGCCGTCCATGTCCCACAGGGCGGCTTTGAGTTCGGGCAGCGTGCTGGCGGCTGCAAGGGGGCTTGATTGCAGGGCGGAAGCAGACGGTGAATGCATGCCCCCAGTCTACGGGGGAAGCCTGTACGTAACTTTTGCGCCACGGTCCGGGTGAATTTTCCGCGGTGCTGTGGCGCACCTCGCGGCCCGACGTAGGCTTGAGCCGTGAGCAGTGACAACGATGGGAAAGCAAGCGAGAGCCGGCACCTGCTGGAGCCGGCGGCCGGGGACGAGCGTGTCACGGTGCTGCTGGCGGCCTTCGAGGGCTGGAACGACGCCGGGGAGGCGGCCAGCGATGCGCTGAAGTACCTGCACCGGCTCTGGGGCGCCAAGCGGGTGGCCGTCATCGAGCCTGACGATTACTACGACTTCCAGTTCACCCGCCCCGAAGTGCGCCAAACTCCCACAGGCGCCCGCAAGATCAAGTGGCCTGTGACGAAGATCGCCAAGGCCACCATTCCCGGCACCGCCGTTGATGTCATCTTTGTCCACGGCGTGGAGCCCTCCTACCGCTGGCGGGCGTACACGGCCGAACTCCTGGCCCGTGCAGCCGCACTTGATGTCAACTACGTCCTGCTGGTGGGCGCCTTGCTGGCGGACGTGCCCCACTCCCGGCCCATCCCCGTCACAGCCACCTGCGACGATGCCGAGCTGCGCGAGCGCTTGGAGCTGGAAGCCTCGGAGTATGAAGGCCCCATCGGCATTGTGGGAGTGCTGAACGAGCTGGCATTGCTGGCCGGGCTGCCCACGGTGTCGCTCTGGGCGGCCGTGCCCCACTACGTGGCCCAGGCGCCATCCCCCAAGGCGGAGTTGGCCCTGCTGAATCGCATTGAGGATTTCCTGCAGGTTTCCCTGCCCACGGGAGAACTGGCCGACGACGCCCTCGCGTGGGAGCGCGGTGTCAACGAGCTGGCGGCGGGTGACCCGGAAATTGCCGCCTACGTCCGCCAGCTGGAAGAGGCGAAGGACACCGAGGACCTGCCCGAAGCCACCGGCGAGTCAATCGCCAAGGAATTTGAGCGGTACCTGCGCCGGCGCGGCCGCGAACAGCCCTAGGCAGCTGCGCGGCCGTAGTGGGGCTACAGCTCCACGCCGAGGAGGGCCTCAACTGCATCAGAAACCAGCGCCTCGTCACGCCCCGACGGTTCCGGCGCCCCCGGAGCTGCTGAGAGGGCCTGCTGTGCCCAATGGTCGACGGCGGCCAGCGCCCTGGGTGCGTCAAGGTCGGCTGCCAGCGCGGCCCGTACCTCGGCCAGCAGCGCGGTGGCGCTGCCTTCGGGTGCCTGGCCCACGGCCTTGCGCCACAGCGAGAGCTGGTGCTGGGCGTTGCTGAGCAGCGAATCCGTCCAGCTCCAGTCGGAGCGGTAGTGGTTGGCGAGGATGGCCAGGCGGATGGCCGCCGGTTCCACGCCGTCGGCCCTGAGCTTGGAGACCAGGACCAGGTTGCCGAGCGACTTGCTCATCTTTTCCCCGTCCAGGCCCACCATGCCCGTGTGTGCGTAGTGCTGGGCCATTTGGACGTGGCTGAGCGCGAAGGCGTGTCCGGCACCCATTTCATGGTGGGGGAAGATCAGGTCTGAGCCGCCGCCCTGTACGGTGAAGGGCTCCGGCAGGAAGCGCTGGGCGATGACGGTGCATTCAATGTGCCATCCGGGGCGGCCTTGGCCCAGGGCCGCCCCGTCCCAGTGCGGCTCGCCGTCGCGGGCCACGCGCCACAGCAGGGCGTCGAGCGGGTTGCGCTTGCCGGGGCGGTCCGGGTCTCCGCCGCGCTCTGCAAAGACGGGAAGCATCTCTTCCGCCGTGAGTCCGGAGACCTGGCCCAGCCACCACGGGCCGTCGATGCTGTCGCCGTGGGGTGCCGCCGAGGCAGCGTCGACGGAGAAGTAGATGTCGCCGTCGGGCTCGCCGCCGGTGCCGGGAACGCTGTAGGCCAGGCCCGCATCCACCAATGACTGGATCTGCGGCACAATCCACCCGATGGCCTCGACGGCGCCAATGTACTGGTCGGGCGCAATGACATTGAGCGCTTCCATGTCCGCCTGGAACAAAGCTGTTTGCTGAGCCGCCAGTTCACGCCAGTCGACGCCGTCGCGAATGGCGCGCTCCAGCAGGGGATCGTCCACGTCCGTTACGTTCTGGACGTAGGCCACCGTGCGCCCGGCGTCGCGCCAGGCCCGGTTCAGCAGGTCAAAGGCCACATAGGTGGCCGCGTGGCCCATGTGGGTGGCGTCGTAGGGGGTGATGCCGCATACATAGAGACTGGCCGACTCTGCGTCAGGCAGCGCTGTGACACGGTTCTGGGTGGTTTCATGCAGGAACATTGCCGGCATGGTGCCGGGGAGTTCAGGAACAGGGCGGGACTTCCAAGTTTTCACGGGACTAAGCCTAACGCCCGAGGGGCCCCAAGCGAGCGCAGCGAGCTTGGGGAGGGCGTTAGGCGCTAGCGTCCTCCTTGCCTTATGCCGTGATGATCCCGAAGCCGAGCAGCATGTAGAGGGCCAGTCCCAAGGCGATGCGGTACCAGACGAACGGGCGGAAGCTCTTGGTGGAGATGAACTTCAGGAACCAGCCGATGATGAGATATCCCACAACAAATGCGATGACGGTGGCCAGGGCTGTCTGCCCGAGCCCAAACGGCCCCTGGGAGCCTTCGTGCTTGCCGAAAATCTTGTACAGCTCATAGAAGCCGCTGCCAAACACTGCCGGGATGGCCAGCAGGAACGAATAGCGGGCGGCGGCTTCACGGGTATATCCCATGAGCAGGCCGGCCGTGATGGTGCCGCCGGAGCGGGAGACGCCCGGAATGAGGGCCAGGGCCTGGGCCAGGCCATACAGGATGCCGTGCTTGTATGTCAGGTCTTTGAGCTCCCGCTGCTGGGGGGCAACGGCGTCAGCCACGGCCAGGATCAGGCCAAACACAATGAGCGTTGTGGCCACAATCCACAGGTTTCGCAGCGAGGTTTCGATGTAGTGCTGGAACACCACGCCGAGGAGTGCTATCGGCACGCTGCCAATGATGACCAGCCAGCCCATGCGGGCGTCCGGGTCATTCCGGGGCACCTTGCCCCGGAGGGATTGGTACCAGGCCCCGATGATCCGGACAATGTCACGCCAGAAAAAGACGACGACGGCGGCCTCCGTGCCCAGCTGGCTCACGGCAGTGAATGCAGCACCGGGGTCCTCGCCGGACGGCAGGAACTTGCCCACCACAAAAAGGTGGGCGCTGGAGGAGATGGGGAGGAATTCTGTCAAGCCTTGGATGAGGCCCAGGAAGGCCGCTTCGAACCAGTTCACGGGGCTTAGCCTATGGCATGATCGCTGCGGCCAACGTCGGCCACGCCGAAAAATGCACCTCCCGCGGCCCCGTAAGCTTGCAGTTATGGAACAACGATTCGTGGGCACCAGCGGACTGCGGGTTTCGGCACTGGCCTTGGGAACCATGACCTGGGGCAGGGAAACCGACGAAGAGGCCGCCAAGGAGCAGCTGTGCACCTTCATGGAAGCCGGCGGAACCACTGTTGATACGGCGGTGAGTTACGTTGAGGGGCGCAGCGAGGCGATCCTGGGTGAACTGCTTGGGGACGTGGTGCCGCGCAGCGACGTGGTGCTGGTTTCCAAGGCCGGGGTCAGCCACCGCAACGGCAAGCGCATGGTGGACACCTCCCGCCGCGCAATGCTTGCCAGCCTGGACGCCACCCTGGCCAGGCTTGGCACCGACCACCTGGACCTGTGGCTCGCGCACATTTGGGATGAGAATGTTCCCTTGGAGGAAACCTTGAGCGCCTTGGACCTGGCTGTCTCCACAGGCCGGGCCAGGTACGCGGGCGTATCCAACTACAGCGGCTGGCAATTGGCCCGGGCCGCGACCCTGTCCGACACGGCCCTGGTGGCAAACCAGGTGGAATACTCACTGTTGTCCCGGGGAATTGAGCGCGAGGTGCTTCCCGCAGCGGAACATGTGGGAAGCGGCGTGATGTGCTGGGCGCCCCTGGGCCGCGGCGTGCTCACGGGGAAGTACCGGGGGCAGATTCCTGCAGATTCCCGCGGCGCCAGCGAAGCCATGGGCAGCTACGTGGAGCCGTACCTCAAGGGCCGCCCCAGCCGCATCACGGAGGCGTTGGTGACTGCCGCCAAGGGGCTGGGCCGCGCCCCTTTGGACGTGGCATTGAGTTGGGTGCTGGACCAGCAGGGCGTGGCAGGGGCCGTGGTGGGACCGCGCACACCTGCCCAGCTTGAGAGCATCCTGGCGTCGTCACTGGAGCCGCTGCCGGAACAAATCTCAGCAGTCCTGGATGAGGTCTCGCACCCGTAAAACTGTCCATGGGGCGTCCGGGGCCTGCCAGGACCCCACAGCCGTCAGCTTTCAGCCGTCAATCGGGTCGAGGTCGTCATCGACGTCCTCGTCCGAATCGTCGTCATCGCCAAACTCCTCATCCTCGCCATATATGACCAAAGGGGTCACTTCCTCAAAGGCGTCGAAGAGGGCTTCTTCATACACTTCAAAGGCGTCGATGATGCCCAGGAATGTTGCTTCCACGATGGGATCTTCGTCACCCCGGCGCGCGGAGGCTGCCACGAGGTGTTCCTCCAGGGCGGTGGTCAGGGCATTCAATGCTGCGCGGGGATCAATGCTCATGCGTTTGACGCTACCAGTGTGTCCCCCAACTTGAAAGACCTTTTCGACCGTTCCGGGGGTAGCTTTAATGGTGGGAACAGCTTCAGCCCAAACAGGGCGGAATGGAGGGCCATGAAGGAAGTTCTCAGGCCCGCGCGCACCGGCGCGGGAGCACCACACCGGCAGTACGAGTACCTGATCCTGTCCGTGCGCCCGGACGAGCCCGTACCGGTGGCCTACCAGCGTCTGCGTGAACACGCCGAGTACGGCAAGTGGGAACTGGAACGGACCCGGCTCTACATCGGGGGCAGCCGGCAATACTGGCTGCGCCGCAGGGTGTTTCGCGTGGAGCGCACGCTGGACGTCTTTTAGTCCTCGACCGGTCCCAGCCACGCGTTGGCCACGGTTCCGTGCGCGGACTCGTCGTCCGAGGGATGGAAAATCCCGGCCAGCACATCGCGGTACAGCCGCCCCAGTTCATTCCCGGCAAAGTAGCTGCCGCCTCCGGAGACGCGGATCATGAGGTCCACGACTGTCCTCGCGGTTTCCGTGGCGCGAATCTTGAGCCCGACCATTTGCGGGAACCACTGCGCGCCGTGGTTGGCCAGGGCGTCAATGTCCCTGGCCACGGCGTCGAGCTGCGGGTAGAGCCCGTCCATCGCGATGGCGGCATCGGCAATCCGCCAGCGAATGTCCGGGTCCTGGGAGTAGGCCTTTCCCGTCTTCTTGGACCTCCGCAGCTGCACGGTGTCCACGCCGATCTGCAGGGCCCGTTCACCAATGCCCGTGTAAACGGCCGCCAGGAGCGTTTCAAAGCAGGCAAAAATGGCAAAGATCAGCGGGTCGGCATTGGGTCCCACGGGAAGCTTGCGGAAAACCCGCTCTGCCGGGGCCACAACGCCGTCGAGCACGGTGGTGTTGGACTGGCTGGCGCGCATGCCCAGCGTGTTCCAGTCGTCCTTGATGGTGTAGCCGGGCGTTTCCCGGGTGATGAAGGCGTGGACTAGTTCCGGCGCCTCCCCCGTCGTGTCCTTGCCGAAGATGCCCAGCCTGGTCCAGGCCGGCGACAGCGAGGTGAAGATCTTGGTGCCCGTGAAGGAATATGCGCCGCAGGGCAGCGGGCGGGCCTCGGTGTTCGAGTCGAAGAGCACCGAGTCGTTGCCTGCCTCGGAGTTGCCAAAGGCAAACACTTCCCCTGCCACTGCCTCTGCCAGAACATACTGCAGGGAATCATCGCCGCGTTCATGCAAAAGATGCGCGACGCCGGTCCACACCAGGTGCATGTTGACTGCCAGGGCCGTGGCGGGCGCTGCCGTCGCCAGCCGGCGTTGCGCCCGGGCCGCCTGTTCCAGTCCAAACCCGAGTCCGCCGTCGTCCTCGGAGGCAAACATGCCCAGGTAGCCCCGGGCCTTCAGCTCGGCCAGGTCCTCGTGGAAAAACTCGTTGCGCTCGTCATAGCCCTTCGCGCGGTCGCGGAAGCGCTCGAGCAGCGCGTCGGGCAGCAGTTCATTGAGCTCGGTCATGGCCGTTCCTTAGTAGTTGGTGAGGAGCCTGTCCAGCACGCGCGCGCCAAATTTCAGCGACTCGGTGGGCACGCGCTCGTCCACGCCGTGGAACATGCCGGTGAAGTCGAGCTCCGGTGGCAGCTGCAGCGGGGCAAAGCCGTAGCCGGTGATGCCCAGACGGGAGAGGGACTTGTTGTCGGTGCCGCCGGAGAGCGTGTACGGCAGGACCTTGGCGCCCGGATCCTCCGCGTTCAGGGCGTCCACCATGGCATCCACCAGGTTGCCGGCAAACGCCGTTTCGAGGGCCACGTCGTCATGTTCGACAGTCACAGCAACTCCGGTGCCGGCGAGCTCGCGGACCAGTTCCAGGACTTCCTCGTGGCGGCCGGGGAGCGTGCGCACGTCGATGAGCGCCTCCGCTGTGCCCGGAATCACGTTGGCCTTGTAGCCACCGGAGAGCAGCGTGGGGTTCGCCGTGTTTTGCAGTGTGGCGCCCACAAACCGGGCTACGGTGCCCAACTGGTCCAGCAAAGCCTGCGGGTTCCCTTCATCAAATTCGACGCCGGTCAGTTCCGAGACGCCTTCCAGGAACTGGCGGGTGGTGGCCGTGTACTCGATGGGCCACTGGTGGCCGCCGATCCGTGTAACTGCCTGGGCGAGGCGGGTCACGGCGTTGTCTGTGTTGATTTGGGAGCCATGCCCGGCGCGTCCGTGGGCGGTGAGGCGGAGCCAGGCCAGGCCCTTTTCCGCGGTTTGGAGCAGGTAGGCCCGCTTGCCGCCGATGTCGGCGGAGAAGCCGCCAACCTCCGAAATTGCCTCGGTGGCGCCGTCGAAGAGGTCCCTGCGGTTGTCCACCGACCAGCGGGCGCCGTAGGTGCCGCCCGCCTCTTCGTCGGCGAAGAACGCGAAGATGATGTCACGCCGGGGCTTGCGGCCGTCCCGGGCCATCGACCGCATGACTGAAAGGATCATGGCATCCATGTCCTTCATGTCCACGGCTCCGCGGCCCCAGATCAGGCCGTCCTTCTCCTCGGCCCCGAACGGATCGACGCTCCACTCGTGGGCCAGTGCGGGGACCACGTCAAGGTGCCCATGCACCACGAGGGAAGGCAGCGACGGGTCGCTGCCTTCCAGGCGCGTCACCACGTTGGCCCGGCCAGGTGCCGACTCGTAGAGGTCTGCGGACAGCCCCACCTCGGAGATGAGGGCGGCCACGTGTTCGGCGGC
This sequence comes from Arthrobacter silviterrae, assembly GCF_011045165.1. Taxonomy (GTDB): domain Bacteria; phylum Actinomycetota; class Actinomycetes; order Actinomycetales; family Micrococcaceae; genus Specibacter; species Specibacter silviterrae. The sequence continues at coordinate 116,764 of NZ_JAAKZI010000004.1, read as the reverse complement.
GGCCCGCTCCCCCGGCCCCTCATTCGTGCCAAAGTTGGTGGTGTCAAAGCGGATGAGATCCTGGCAGATGCCGACGACTTCGTCTTCGGCCCGGAGGGTGTTCACGGATTGGCTCCTTATGGATTTTGGCGTCCATCCCAGCCTACCGCCGCAGCGCGAAGCGAGCAGTGGCCGCACCCTTCGCCGGCCGTGAATTACCCGATTGTTGTTTCCCGTAAAAGCTGTGCTATCGTATTTCTCGCTGCTTCGGGAGCCAACGATTCCTCCGAAAGGAAGAAGAGTGCTCCCGCAATCACCTGCGCGGGTGGCGGAATGGCAGACGCGCTAGCTTGAGGTGCTAGTCCTGGAAACGGGGTGGGGGTTCAAGTCCCCCTCCGCGCACAAACAAGGCCCGGAAGATCACAACTGATCTTCCGGGCCTTTTTGCTGCCTGGAACTGCCCGGCGCTGCGCCTCAGCCGAGCACCCCTCCCCAGACAGCGCGGGAGCCGGCCTCCCCGATGATGGCCACGTCCGCGAGCACGCCGGCGCAGGCGAAGAGCACAGCTGCCGCCAGCACGAAGGTTGCGGCCCAGCCCAAGCGCCGGCCGATCTTCCGGGCCAGAAGTTGCGGCACCGACAGGCGGTGCCAGAGCCATGCCGCGACTGATGCCCCGCAGAGAGCCCAGGCCCACGGCAGCAGTGTCCGGCCGTCGTTGGCGTGGGCCACGATGGCGGGAGTGTTCGCCACCCGCACCAGCAGCCACTCCCCTGCGCGCTGGGTAAGAATGACCAGGGCAGGCGTGAGCAGGCCCAACACCGGCGTGGCCAGCCCCAGCCGGCGCCGGGCCCATGGCCACGTCATTGTTGCTGCGGTGCACAGGGCAGCCAGCGGAAGCATCACCACCACGGCGTGGACCAGGAGGATGTGCAGTGGAAGGCCGTCGAATTCATAGTTCATGGGATCGCCCCGGGCAGTGATTGGGTTTGGGTCGCATGGGTCCCTCTGCATGGAACCCACAAACAAATGACGCACTGCGGCCGCACAAGGTTCACCGGACGGAATTAAAATGAACCAGGAAGGGTGCTGTTTCGTCTAAGGGGTGGAGTGGAGCTGCGGCCCGGTTTCCGGGCCTGAAAGGTGTTGACATGGACCAGCAAGCGCGCACCGGGACCCCGGCACGCGAGGAGGCGATGCGTGCGCTCCACCATGACTTCGCCCCGCAGCTGACGCGCTTCGTCCAGCGGCTGACCAGGGAAGGGACGGTGGCCCAGGACGTGGTTGCGGAAACGCTGTTGCGGGCCTGGGAGCACCCGGAGGTGCTGCAGCGCAGCGAACCGGCCCTCCGTGCCTGGTTGTTCACCGTGGCCCGCCGCCTGGTGATTGATGATTGGCGCAGTGCGCGGCACCGCCGGGAGATTGGCACGGACCAGCTGCCGGAACAGCCCGGGCCGGATCAGACCGACAGGATTTTGGATGCCTGGCTGGTGGAGGATGCCCTGCTCACCCTGACCCCCGAACACCGGCAGGTGATCCGCCTTGCCTACTTTGACGGACAGGACACCCGCACCATCGCTGACGCCCTCGGCCTGCCGGACGGCACTGTCAAGTCACGGCTTCACTATGGCCTGCGTGCCCTGCGGCTCGCGTTGGAAGAGAGAGGGGTGAGCAGCCGGTGAACACCACGCCTTCGGAGCTTGACCCGTACGCCTCCTGGGATGCCGCCTATGTGCTCGGTTCCCTGCCGGCGTCGGAGCGGCACGACTACGAACAGCATGTGGCGGCGTGCCGGCGCTGCCGCGACCGCTTGGCTGAACTGTGCGGCCTCCCCGGCTTGCTGGCCCTGGTGGGACCGGACACCCTGGACCCCGACGGCCGCCCGGCCCTGCCGAACCCTGCACCCTACGCCGTTTTCGCCCGCAAGGCACGACGCCGGCGGGCCGGCCAGGCGGTGGCGGCAGCTGCCGCCGTGCTTGCCTTGGTGGGCGGCACGGCCGCCGTGACCGCCAGCCTCCAGCCCGCTGAAGCGCCGCCAGCTGCACAGGCGACCACCACACCGGACAGGGCCGCAGTGCAGCTGGCCTTCAGCAGCACCGGGCAGCAGCTCCTGGCGGCCCGCGGCCAGGTGACGCCCGAACCCTGGGGCACCCTGTTGGAGTGGACCTGCAGCTACAGTGCCGCGGGTGCCGAAGCCGATGGCACTGCCTACGGCAACACGGCTGCTCCCGGGGTCTATGAACTTGTCGTTGTGACGACGGCTGGCGAGCAGGTCTCCGTGGCGACATGGAAGGCAGGTCCGGGCAGCGTTGTCTCGCCCGTGGCAACCACCACCATCCCGGTTGGCTCGATCAGGGAGGTGTTGATTCGGGACCAGGCATCACCGGCACCATTGCTGCGTGCCGGTCTTTAGCAGCCGTTCCCGGCTTTAGTAGCCTTGCCCGGTATAGGGGCTGGGACTTGGGGACTGTGAGGAGGACACCTTGCGCCCGTCGGGCCCAACAACCCACCAGGCGGCGCCGAATCCCTGGTTCCCCTGCCCGGAGGTGTCGCCGGTCTTGGCGTCAGCCGCATAGGTGTACAGCGGCAGCCCGTTGAGGGTGAGCTGCCGGGTGCCGTTGGGCAGCGTGATGGTGCCTACCGTGCCGGTGACGCCGGTGGCCTGCGGCGTCCCCGCCGTGGCCTTGACGGGGGGCCAGAATGTCAGGCAGGGTCCGGTGCACGCACTGGTGCCGGAATTGGCGGCATCCTTGTCGAATACGTACACCGTCATGCCCTGCCCGTTGACCACCACCGTTCCCAGGGACGTCTGCCCCCTCCTTAGCGCGGCGGCCGCCCGGCCCGGACTGGGAAAACTGGGACTGGGCTGGCTTCTCATGCCCTGCACCGGGTTGGCCGGGCTCGAATGGCTGTCGCCGGCGGCCGGGCCGGCAGCGTTGCCTGAACACCCTGCCAGCATCAGCATTCCTGCGGCGGCAGCGGCTGCCAGTTTTCCGCATTGCCAATTCATGATGACCACTCCCTTGCGCTGTGTGGCAGCAGGGAGCTGCCACACCCGTTCAACGCAGCGGCGCGGCCCCGGGTTCAGCTCCGGTCACGGGAATTGGCTGCCCAACCGTGGTTCGTGGAACAGCGGCACCCGCCACCACACTCCCCCGGAAATGCACCCTGGCGCTGTGTGCGTTCCAGGCGGTGAACTCCGAACCCTGCCAACCGCCGTCGTCGGCGAAAGTGTCGGCGATGTGAAGCGACACCTGGGCCGGAAGGAAGATGGGTGATTCAAAGGAGATGTTCCAGCTGAAGTGGTCAGGTTTGGGCGAGCCGATGTCAGCCAGCACCCGCGCCGCAGCGTACATGCCGTGGGCGATGGAGCGGCGCAGGCCCAGCGCCCTGGCGGAAAGGACGCTGAGGTGGATGGGATTGAAATCGCCGGACACCGCCGCATAGGCACGGCCGGTGTCCACGCCGAGCTGCCACCGGGCCGTGGGCTGCGGTGGGGCGAAAATGGCCCTGTCCCCCGGGGCGGGACCCTTGCCCGGCTTGTCCAAACCCGGCAGGTAGATGCCCTTGGCCAAGTAGGTGGAAACCCCGCGCCACAACAGGCTCAGGCCGTCGTCGCTGCGAACCTCCGCCACCAGCTGGACCTGGGTGCCGCTCCGGTGCCCCTTGAGCTCGCGAGCCCAGGCGCGGATGGACAGGACATCGGTAAACCGGACGGGGGCCAGGTGCTCCACAGCGTTGTCGAGGTGGACCATGCCCAGCAGCGGCAGCGGGAAGTCGTCCTGCACCATGACGCTCATGGCCACGGGAAAGGCCAGCGCATGGATGTAGCCGGACGGCAGGACATCCCGGGCCGGTTTGCCCATGAGGTGCTGGAATGCGGTGAGCTTGGCCAGGTCGGCCTGCACGCCCCGGACTTCCACGGCGCGGGCCGGCAGGGCCGCCACAGGCGTGGTGCGCAAAAGCCGCTGCTTTGCCGCCGTGGCCGCCGCATTGAGATACAGCTTGGAAAGCAGAGGCATCTCCGTGAGTTGCTGGTCCATGGCTACTGGCCCACCAGGTTTTGCCCGCACACCCGCAGGATGTTGGCCGTGACGCCGGCGGCGGCCGCCTGGGCAAAGTAGGCCACTGCCTCGGCCACGTCCTCAGGCTTTCCGCCCTGCTGCAGGCTGTTGAGCCTCCGGGCAACTTCCCTGGTGGCAAACGGAATCTTGGCCGTCATGTCCGTTTCAATGAAGCCGGGCGCCACGGCGTTCACCGTGCCGCCCCGCCCGGACAGCAGCGGCGCCGTGGCCCGGACCATGCCGATGACGCCCGCCTTGGACGCCGCATAGTTGGTCTGGCCGCGGTTGCCGGCAATGCCGCTGGTGGAGGCCACGCTGATGATGCGCGGATGGGAAGCAAAGTGGCTGCTGGCCAAAAAGGCCTGGTTCATGCGCAGTTGGGAGGCAATGTTGACTGCCACCACCGAGTCCCACCGGCCGCTGTCCATGTTTGCCAGCAGCTTGTCCCGGGTGATGCCGGCGTTGTGCACCACAATGTCAAGCCGGCCGTGCCGCTGGGCTGCGTGGTCCAGGATGCGCCCACCCGCCTCGGTGGCCGTGACATCCAATTGCAGGGCGGTGCCGCGGACTTCGTTGGCCACCTGGGCCAGGTGGTCCCCGGCAGCGGGCACGTCCACGGCAATCACCTTTGCCCCGTCCCGGGCCAGGGTGCGGGCAATGGCTGCCCCAATCCCGCGTGCGGCCCCGGTCACGACGGCGACCCTGCCGTTAAGCGGTTGCCCCCAGTCCGCTTCGGCGGCTTCCCGGGATTCTGCGGTGCCTTGACCAACTGGTTCGCCGGTTGCGTAGGCCGTGAGGAATTGCCCGTCCACAAAGGCTGAGCGGGCGGAGAGGAAAAAGCGCAGGGCGGACATGGCGCTGGGCGAGTCGGCGGCGATGTCATTGGCCAGCAGGACCCCGTTGGCTGTGGACCCGCCGCGCAGTTCCTTGGCGAGGGAGCGCATGATCCCGTCGATGCCCTGGCGTGCGGCGGCAACTTCCGGCGAGTCCTCGGCCAGCGCGGGGCGGGAAATGCTGACCACCCGGGCATTGCGGGCCAGGTCCCGCAGCGAGGATCCTGCCTCGCGCAGCGGAGCCGAAAGCTGGTCCGGATGTGCCAGCTCGTCCAGCACCAGCACCACCGCGCCGAGCCTCTCTTTGGGCGTTGCGTGGCGCCGCACGTCCTGGTCCCATCCGAGCAGCACGGCGGCAACGGCGTCGGCACCCTCGGAATGTCCGAGCACCAGGACCGGGCCTTGCACCAGAGGCGCCCCCGGTTCATAGCGCCGCAGGACGGCCGGCTGGGGCAGGCCCAGGCGTTTGGCCAGGTCCTTGCCCAAGCCGCGGCTGACGAATTCCGTGTACTTGTCTGATTGCACCTTCATGGCGCGTGTGCCGTCTCCCATAATGGTTACCTGGCCTCCAGCAGCGCCACCACGCCCTGGCCGCCTGCGGCGCAGACTGAAATCAGTCCGCGCGCCGGGCGCCCGTCGACGTGGCCTCGTTCGTGGAGCATCTTGGCCAGTGTGGCCACCAGCCGTCCTCCAGTGGCGGCAAAGGGGTGGCCTGCCGCCAGGGAGGAGCCGTTGACATTGAGCTTGTCGCGGTCCACGGAACCGAATGCGCCATCGAGGCCAAGCCGGGTCTTGCCGAAGTCTTCGTCCTCCCAGGCAGCCAGGGTGCTCAGGACGGTGCCGGCAAAGGCCTCGTGGATTTCAAAGTAGTCGATGTCCGCCAGCGTCAGGCCGTTGCGGGCCAGCAGGCGCGGCACGGCAAACGCCGGCGCCATGAGCAGTCCATCCTTGCCGTGGACAAAGTCGACGGCGCCCGCCTCGCCGTCCACCACATTGGCCAGCATGGGCAGTTCGTGGGCAGCTGCCCAGTCTTCCGAGGCCAGGAGCACGGTGGATGCTCCGTCCGTCAGCGGGGTGGAGTTGCCCGCCGTCATCGTGGCGGCCTCGCCCAGGTTGCGCCCAAAGACAGGCTTGAGGGTGGAGAGCTTCTCCATGGTGGAATCGGCGCGCAGGTTGGAATCCCGGCTCAGGCCGCGGTAGGGCGTGATCAGGTCATCAAAGAAGTGGCGGTCATAGGCGGCGGCAAGGTTCTTGTGGCTGGCCAGGGCCAGTTCGTCCTGGGCGAGGCGGCTGATTTTCCACTGCGCCGTGGTCAGGGCCTGGTGTTCGCCCATGGACAGGCCGGTGCGGGGTTCCCCGGTTGACGGGGCGTCCGGGGAGAGGTCCTTGGGGCGGATGCGGGCGAGGATCCGCACCTTGTCCACGGTTGTCTTGGCCCGGTTGAGGTCCAGGAGGATGGCGCGCAAGCCCTCGCTGACGGCGATGGGTGCATCGGAGGCTGAATCAACGCCTCCTGCAATGGCTGAGTCCAGCTGGCCCAGCTTGATCTTGTTGGAGAGCCCGATAACGGCCTCCATGCCGGTGGCGCAGGCCTGTTGAAGGTCGTATGCCGGGGTGGTCGCCGAAAGGGCCGAACCCAGCACTGCTTCGCGGGTGAGGTTGAAGTCGCGGGAGTGCTTGAGCACGGCGCCGGCAGCCACTTCCCCAATGGTTTCGTCCTGCAGGCCGAAGCGGGCCACGAGTCCGTCGAGGGCGGCCGTGAGCATGTCCTGGTTTGACGAGTGCGCGTAGGCGCCCCCTGCCCGTGCGAACGGTATGCGGTTGCCGCCGACAACGACCGCCTTGCGGACGCCGGATGCGGGTGTGGTTGTTGCATTCATGGAGCATTCTCCTAGGGATGGCCTGCGGTTACTGATACCCAGCGTACCTGATACGCTGGGTATCGTGAACACGGTACAGAACGGACAGGCCACCCTTTCCCCTGCCCCTCACCTTGCCGCGCCCGGCCCCACGGTGGACGGGCGTTCAGTGAGGTGGGAAGCGCACCGCGAGGAACGCCGTCGTGAGCTCATCAGGGCCACCCGGCGGGCCATCCACCACCTTGGTTCCGATGCCTCCATGGAGGACATTGCCGTCAACGCCGGAACCTCAAAGTCGGTGTTTTACCGCTACTTTGGCGACAAGGCCGGGCTTCAGCTGGCGGTGGGCAAGGTGGTGATCGGACAGATGCGCGAAACCATCGTGGCGGCGGGAAAGACTGCCCGCACGCCGCGGGAAGGGCTTGTCAACATGGTTGAGGCCTACTTGCAGATGGCTGAGACGTCACCCAATGTTTATGCTTTTGTCACGGCCCCCGTTCCGGCGCCAACAGGTGGCGGCACCTTGGAGGCGGGGGAACTCAGCGGCTTCTTTGACGCCGTCACGGCCATGATTTCCGAGCCCCTCCGCGACATCCTCGGCGACTCCAACTCGCCGCTCCTGGGCTACTGGCCCACGGCCGCCATTGGCCTGGTCCGGACGGCGGGCGAGCTGTGGCTCAACACTCCGCCCTCCCCGGCCAGGCCCGGACACGCCGCCATGGCTGAACAGATGGCCGCCTGGCTCTTCGACGGAGTGTGGCGCCAGGTCGCCCCTGCGGCTTCGCCGGTCCCGTAGCCCCCATCTTCAATTCCTCCCCGTCCAACAATTTCAAGCAAAAGGATTTTCATGACTGACGTACTGACACCCTCGGCCAAGCCAGCCCACGACGACGGCGCCGCGGTTGACGTCGAAGTCCTCGGCAGGGCGCTCCTGGGCAGGTGGGCCGAGGTCCGCCTGCAGGCACGTGCACTGGCCGGCATGCCCGAACTGCACAAAGTGGAGGGCCTGGGCCATGTGGAACACCGCAAGCGAGTGTTTGGCCAGATGGGCATCCTGGTGGAGCAAAACGGCGTCCATCGCGCATTCCCCGAACGGCTGGGCGGCGAGAACGACCACGGCGGCAATGTGGCAGGTTTCGAGGAACTGGTCATCGCCGACCCATCCTTGCAGATCAAGGGCGGCGTCCAGTGGGGCCTGTTTGGTTCCGCAGTGCTGCACCTTGGCACGGCGGCCCACCAGGACAAGTGGCTGCCCGGCATCATGTCACTGGAGACTCCGGGCTGCTTTGCCATGACGGAGATTGGCCACGGCTCCGACGTTGCCTCGATTGCGACCACTGCCACTTATGACCCGGCCACGGAAGAGTTCACCATCAACACGCCATTCCGCGCGGCGTGGAAGGAATTCATCGGCAATGCGGCCGTTGACGGGCTGGCCGCCGTCGTTTTTGCCCAGCTGGTCACCCGCGGCGTGAACCACGGCGTGCACGCCTTCTACGTTGAGCTGCGCGATCCTGCCACGAAGGAATTCCTGCCGGGAGTGGGCGGCATTGACGACAACATCAAGGGCGGCCTGAACGGCATCGACAACGGGCGGCTGCATTTCAGCAACGTGCGCATCCCGCGCACCAACTTGCTGAACCGCTACGGCGATGTTGCCGTTGACGGCACATATTCCTCGCCCATAGCCAGCCCCGGACGGCGTTTCTTCACCATGCTGGGCACCCTGGTCCAGGGCCGGGTGTCGCTGGATGGCGCCGCAGTGGCTGCGGCCAAGGTCGGGCTCACCATTGCCGTCAAGTACGCCACGGAGCGCCGGCAGTTCAATGCGGCGTCGGACACGGAGGAAGTGGTGTTGCTGGACTACCAGCGGCACCAGCGGCGGCTGCTCCCCCGCCTGGCCACCACGTACGCCGCGGCCTTCGCCCACGAGCAGCTGCTGGTCAAGTTCGACGACGTGTTCTCCGGCGCGCATGACACGGATGAGGACCGCCAGGACCTGGAAACGTTGGCGGCAGCGCTGAAGTCACTGTCCACCTGGCATGCCCTCGACACGCTGCAGGAATGCCGCGAGGCCTGCGGCGGGGCCGGATTCATGGTGGAAAACCGCTTCACGTCGCTGCGTGCCGACCTTGACGTGTACGCCACGTTTGAGGGCGACAACACGGTGCTCCTGCAATTGGTGGCCAAGAGGCTGCTGGCCGACTACTCCAAGGAGTTCCGCAATCTCGACTTCGGCGTCCTGGCGCGCTTCGTCGTGGGGCAGGCCGCAGACCTGACGCTGAACAAGACGGGGCTGCGGCAGGTGGCCCAGTTCGTTGCCGACTCCGGGTCAGCCCAAAAGTCGGCGAAGGCATTGAAGGACGAAGGCACCCAGCACGACATGCTGGCGGACCGGGTGCAGACCATGGTTGCCGCCGTGGCCGCTTCCCTGAAGGAGGCTGCCAAACTGCCGAAGGAGCGGGGCGCGGAAATCTTCAACGAACACCAGAATGAATTGATCGAGGCAGCGCGCGCCCACGCCGAGCTGCTGCAGTGGGAGGCGTTCACGGAGGCCTTGCACACCATTGACGACGCCGGCACCCGGAAGGTGCTCACGCGGCTGCGTGATCTCTTTGGCCTGACACTCATGGAAAAGCACTTGGACTGGTACCTGATGAACGGGCGGATTTCCATGCAGCGGGCCCGGGCACTTTCACCCTATGTCAACCGCGTGCTGGCCAAGCTGCGCCCCCACGCCCTGGAGCTGGTGGACGCCTTTGGTTACGGCCCCGAACACCTGCGCGCCACCATTGCCAGCGGCATTGAGCGCGAACGCCAGGACGAGGCCCGCGATTACTTCCGCACCCTGCGGGCCAGCAAGGACGCACCCGTGGACGAAAAGGTGTTGATCCACAAGGCGAAGGCTGCCGCCCGCCGCTAAGTCGCGTCAAAGCCTTCGTTGAGGTTGGAGATAACCACCTCCCCGATCGTTGAGGTTGGAGATCACCACGTGCCCGGTCGTTGAGGTTGGAGATCACCACCTCCCCGATCGTTGAGGTTGGAGATCACCACGTGCCCGGTCGTTGAGGTTGGAGATAACCACGTGGTTGTCTCGGTTGTTGGTGCGTGGGGTGGTTTAGCAGCCGGTGCCGGTGGGGTTTTGGTTGCAGTTGTCGGCGTAGTTGCGGGTGATGGCGCGCCAGACGGTGAGGTGCAGGGGTGGGGAGGGGATGTTTCCTTGGCCGGGGATGGGGAGGGTGGGGCCGTTGTTGACGGTGTAGGTGCCGGTGTAGTGGGTGGTGAGGGTGATGGTGTATTTGCCGGTGGTGGTGTAGGCGTGGCTGGTTTTGGTTGGTTCGCCGATGCGGTCCTGGGGCAGTGGGGCGCCGTGGCTGGGGGTGGGTCCTAGGGTGGTGCCGTCGCCGTACTTCCAGGTGTAGGCGGTGGGGGTGGCGGTGATGTGGACTTCTTGGGCCAGAAGGGTGATGTTGAAGGTTTGTTCGGTCGCGTTGGCGTAGAAGTTGGTGTTGTTCCCGCGCAGGGTGTGGGGTCCGGGCTGGGAGCCGATGGTGGCGGGGGCGACGGGGAGTTGCTTGAACTCGTGCTCGATCCTCCCGGCGATTTGATCAAGGACGCTGACTGGCTTCTCCGCATAGATGCAAGTTGCGCGTGCAATCAGCGTCCATTCAACTGGGCTTGGTGGCTTGAGGGACCGGTACCAGTCGACCAGCCGTCCGCCCTTGGCTTGCGTACATGCCGCCCGGCCGTCCATGCAACTTGTGGGCTCCAAGTTGTTTACGGCCGCGCACGCCGCCGAATACTTGTACAAATAGGGATCATTCGGACCAAGATTCGGCAGGTTGCTGTACATCCCGTCAGGCGTCCGATTCCAAGTGTCCGTTTGGACGCCTTGGTCCTGCCAACCTATGAAATTTGTCCCGACGCCTGCTGTGCAAGAGTTTTGGCCGACACTTATGAGCACCAAGGTGCAAAATACGGCTAAGCCCCACCGACGCGTTGTCATCGTTAGTCCTTGGTCAGGTGTTCGGCCTTTTGAGCAGTCCAGTGTCCGTCATGGTACGAAGCAACGACTATGTCCGCACGCGGCGTCATGGCAGGGATGTCGACGTCGACCGTCTTGTCCGCGTTGTAAGAGATCACTCGCTGTTGGTGAATGAGCAGGATCGCTTGATAAGTGCTCTCTGGAGTTACATGGAAAGTGCTGGTGGACGAGTGCACCACCATTTGCCCTCCCACCAGCCATCCACCGTCGCCATACCGGGCCGAGATTGACTCCTGTGCCCCGGCACACGACTTGCACGACGGATCAGTCACGGCGACCATCGGCGCCACATTTCCGGTCTCATATGCGTAGCCGAGGGTGGAGTACCAGTAGGCGGCGAAGGCTTCCAGGCCTTCCTTGGAGAATTCCTTGGCCTTGGCAGGCAGCACGGGTACGGGCACGTTCTGTGCCGGGCCGGCCGCCGTGGCCGGCTTGTAGGCCGGCGTCGGCGGATTGGTCGGCGCGGCAGTTGCGGCGGCGGTGGCCGCTGCTGTTGTGGGTGGGTGTCCCGGCGACCCGCTGCCAGCTACCGGCGGGGCGGCGGATGAGCAGCCCGCCAGCAACACGGCACCCAGAACCGTGGCCAGGAAACGGGAATGCAAGACACGGGAACGCGGCGGGTTGGCTTCGGCCTGGCCCCGGCCCGCACGCCCCGCCCAGATATGAATGGTGCGCCCAATGGTGAGCAAGTCCGTTGTCATAAGAGCCCCCGCCCCAGTCCCCCGAGGCCGCCTCCTCGCGGTCCCCCGGCCTAGCTATCTACCAAGCTAGCCGAATTGGCGCAGGCCCGCCACAGCTTATCCACAGGCAATATTGGGCAACCCTGATTGACCATCTCCCGTGGACGCCAGCCTGAATGAATGACAGCAACGAGGCTCCTGGCCTATTTGGGCAGCACGCTCCGGTAGACGTCCAGCGTTTGTTCCACAATGGATTCCCAAGAAAAGTGGTCCTGCGCGCGTACGCGACCCTTCTCCCCCATGGCCCGCGCACGGGCCGGGTCCTTGAGGACTTCGATCAGCGCTGAGGCAAAGTCGGCCACGAACTTGTCCGGGTCAAGCGGGGTGCCGCTTCCGTCCGACAACTGCTCCAGGGGAACCAAAAGCCCGGTTTCTCCGTGGGCCACCACCTCGGGGATTCCCCCCGTGGCACTGGCCACCACGGCGGCCCCGCACGCCATGGCCTCAAGGTTGACAATCCCCAGGGGTTCATAAATGGACGGGCAGGCGAAAACGGTGGCGTGGCTCAGGACCTGGATGAGCTCGTTGCGCGGCAGCATGCGTTCTATGACGACGACGCCGTCGCGCGCGGCTTTCAGCCCCTCAATGAGTGCGTTGACTTCCGCGCCAAGCTCCGGGGTGTCCGCGGCCCCGGCGCACAGCACCAGCTGCACTTCCGGTGGCAGGGCGGCGGCCGCCTTCAAAAGGTACGGCACCCCCTTTTGACGCGTAACACGCCCCACCCACACCACGCTGGGACGGGACGGGTCAATCCCAAGGGAACGGACGACGTCGTCCTTCTCATCGCGCTGCCAGGCGGCGACGTCGATGCCATTGTGGATGACCTTGACCTTGTCCGGGTCCACGTCCGGATAGCTGCGCAGGATGTCCTGGCGCATGCCGTCGGACACGGCAATGATCGCGGCGGCCGCCTCATAGGCGGTCTTCTCCACCCAGGACGACAACGCGTAGCCTCCGCCAAGCTGCTCCGCCTTCCACGGGCGCAACGGCTCCAGGCTGTGGGCGCTGAGCACGTGCGGGATGCCATGAAGCAGCGAAGCCAGGTGGCCAGCCATGTTCGCGTACCAGGTGTGTGAGTGCACCAGATCGGCACCGGCAATGTCGGGGACGATCTGCAGATCCACCCCCAACGTCTGCATTGCGGGGTTGGCGGAGGCCAGCTGAGGCAGGTTTCCATACGAGGAAACCGTGGCGCCATGGAAGTCTGCCGGGCGGTCCGCGCCGAAGGCATGGACCCGCAGCTCAACCTTTGACGCCAGCACGCGGCTGAGCTCGGCTACGTGGACTCCGGCGCCGCCGTAAATCTCCGGGGGAAATTCTTTTGTCACAATATCGATACGCACCCTCCCAATGTAGTGTCTTCGGAGACGTTGTTCTAGTGTGAAGGTGTTCCACCCGTCCACGGGGCGCATTTCCTTGCAACATTCAAGCTGTCGGAGGTTGTCACATGTCGGTCAAGAAAGTTCTGGCGATAGTTTTGGCGGGCGGTGAGGGCAAGAGGTTGATGCCCTTGACAGCAGACCGCGCCAAGCCTGCAGTCCCCTTTGCGGGATTCCGGCTGGTCGATTTCGCCTTGTCAAATCTTGCTAATTCCGGGTACTTCAGAATTGTGGTGTTGACGCAATATAAGTCGCACAGCCTGGACCGCCACATCTCCGAAACGTGGCGCATGTCCACGCAATTGGGCAATTATGTGGCGTCCGTGCCGGCACAGCAGCGGCGCGGCAAGAGCTGGTTCCTGGGCAGTGCCAATGCCATCTACCAGTCGATGAACCTCATCGGGGATGCGGAGCCGGACATTGTGGTGGTGGTCGGGGCCGACCACGTGTACCGGATGGACTTTGAACAGATGGTGCAAAACCACATCAAGTCCGGGGCCCGCGCCACCGTGGCAGCCGTGCGCCAGCCCCTTGAAATGGCCAACCAGTTCGGCGTCATCGAAGTGGACACCTCCTTCGACACCGGCGTGGTCGGGGCACACAAGATCTCCGCCTTCGTGGAAAAGCCGGAATCCACGCCCGGACTCCCCGAGGCGCCGGACCAGTTCCTGGCATCGATGGGTAACTACGTGTTTGACACCGATGCCCTGGTGGAGGCCCTCGAACAGGACGCCGCGAAGGCAGACACCAAGAACGACATGGGCGGGGACATCATCCCCTACTTCGTGGATCGCGACGAGGCATTCGTCTACGACTTCAGCACCAACGACATCCCGGATGCAACCGACCGGGACCGCAACTACTGGCGTGATGTGGGCACCATCGACTCCTACTACGAGGCCCACATGGACCTGATCTCGCCGCTGCCCATATTCAACCTGTACAACCGGGCCTGGCCCATCTTCACCCGGAACACCGTGTCGCCGCCGGCAAAGTTCGTCCATGGCGAGCACAACTCCATCGGCACCGCGCTGGATTCAATCGTGGCCCCCGGCGTGGTGGTGTCCGGAGGAGTCGTGGAAAATTCAGTCCTCTCCAACGACGTGTTCGTGGGCACCGGAGCCCGCGTCCAGGACTCCGTGCTCATGGACAAGGTCATGGTGGGCCGCGGGGCTGTGGTGCGCCGGGCCATCATTGACAAGAACGTGAAGATCCCGGCAGGCGCCACCATCGGCGTGGACCATGAGCTGGACCGCGCACGCGGATTCACCATCACCGAATCCGGGCTGACGGTGTTGTCCAAGGGGCAGGTGGTCTCCCCGCCGGACGCTGCCGAACTGGCGCTGGCCAAGGCGGCGGCCGCCGAGCTTCCGGCGGCACTGAAGCTGGCGATCCGCGACGACGCCGCCCTCGAGGCAACCATGGACAAGGTGGCCGGCAACCAGCTGGAAGCGGCTGAATCGGAATCTGGCGGTGAACCGGCTAAAATTGCGGAGTGACTGCCGCTGAACTGACACCCGAGGAAATCCAAAATTGCATCAAGGTTTTGGAGAATATTCATGTTTACGACGAAGAAAATCCGGACTATATACGTATTCGCCGTGCCACGGGAAAAATGTTCAAGGCTGTCAAGCGATATCGCAGAAATGTTAAAAGGGATGCCGTCAATGATGCGGACCGGGCGGTAATTGCCAAAACGGCCACGGCAGCACCGGACCGAATTGATGATGAAACCCGGGGCAATAAACTCAAGCCCTCGGCAACAGGCGGGACGGCGGGGACGCTTCTGCGTTCCCGCCCCTGCTACATCTGCAAGCAGCACTACACAGAGGTTGACGCCTTTTACCACCAGCTCTGCCCTGACTGTGCCGCCTTTAACCACTCCAAGCGCGACGCGCGGACCGACCTCAGCGGCAAGCGCGCCCTGCTGACGGGGGGCCGGGCCAAAATTGGCATGTACATTGCCCTGCGGCTGCTCCGCGACGGGGCGCACACCACCATCACCACCCGCTTCCCGAAGGACGCGGCCCGCCGCTACGCTGCCATGGAAGACAGCGCAGAATGGCTCCACCGCCTGCGCATAGTGGGCATTGACCTCAGGGACCCCTCCCAGGTCATGGCACTGACGGATTCCCTGGCCGAGGCAGGGCCGCTGGACATCATCATCAACAACGCCGCGCAAACCGTCAGGCGCTCCGGCAACGCCTACAAGCCACTGGTCGACGCCGAGCTGGAGCCGCTGCCCACGGACACCCCCATGCCGGAGCTGGTCACCTTTGGCCACGCCCACGACAAGCACCCCCTGGCCCTGGCCAGCCAAATGTCCGAGCTGCCCCGGATGGGAGGGGACGAAATTGCCGCCCTCGCCCTGTCCATGGGATCGGCGTCGCTTGAACGGGTTGCAGCCGGCACAGCCATCGACGCCGGCGGCCTGGTCCCCGACGTGGCCGCAATCAACAGCTGGACCCAGGTGGTGGACCAGGTTGATCCGCTGGAAATGCTCGAGGTCCAGCTGTGCAACGTCACGGCCCCGTTCCTGCTGGTCTCGCGCCTCCGCCCGGCCATGGCAGCCTCCCCCGCCCGCCGCAAATACATCGTGAACGTTTCCGCCATGGAGGGCCAGTTCTCCCGCGCCTACAAGGGGCCCGGCCACCCCCACACCAACATGGCCAAGGCGGCCCTTAACATGCTCACCCGCACCAGCGCCCAGGAAATGTTTGACGCCGACGGCATACTCATGACGGCCGTCGACACCGGGTGGATCACTGACGAGCGCCCCCACTACACCAAGGTGCGCCTCGCCGAGGAGGGCTTCCACGCCCCCCTTGACCTGGTGGATGGCGCCGCCCGGGTCTACGATCCCATCGTCATGGGAGAATCCGGCGAAGACCAGTTTGGGGTCTTCCTCAAGGACTATCGGCAGAGCCCGTGGTAACAGCCGCGGACGGCTGGCGGGCAAACACAGCCCGGCTGCTTCCAGGCCTGGCGGCGGCACTGGCTGCCGTCGGCGTCGCCTTGGCAGTCCACCAGGTGGTGCCGATGCTGCCGGCCATGACCATCGCCGTCGTGCTGGGAATTGCCGCGGTCAACCTGCCGGGGACCGCATCGCTGTGCGAGGGGCCCCTGAGGAAGGGGCTGAACTTCGCCGGCAAGCACCTCATGCGCGTTGGGATCATTTTTCTGGGGCTCAAGCTCAGCCTCGGGGACATTGCGGCGCTGGGCTGGGTGAGCGTGGCGCTGATTGTGGGCGTGGTGCTCCTGAGCTTCGCCGGCACCTTCGCGCTGGGCAAGCTGTTCAGGCTCGACGGCGACACCCCGCTCCTGATTGCCACGGGCTTCTCCATCTGCGGGGCGTCCGCCATTGGCGCCATGGCCGCAGTCAAGGGGACCAAACACAGCGACACCGTGCTGCCCGTGGCCCTTGTCACGCTGTGTGGCACGCTGGCCATCGGCGTGCTGCCACTGCTCATGCACCCGCTGGGCCTGACCGCGCTCCAGTTCGGCCAGTGGGTGGGCGCCGGCGTGCACGACGTCGGCCAGGTGGTTGCCACGGCACAGACGGCGGGGACGGTGGCCTTGAGCGCCGCCATCGTGGTCAAGCTGACCCGCGTGGTGCTGCTGGCGCCAATTGTCGGTGTGGTGGGCGGCCTGGAACGACGCCGGCACACCCGCCTTGCGCTGGCCGCGGGCGCCCCGGACGACGGCGCCGAAAGGCCGCGCTTCCCACCCGTGGTTCCGCTGTTCGTGATCGGGTTCTTGGCGATGATCGTGCTGCGCACCACCGGGCTGTTGCCCCACGCTGCCATTGAGGCCGGCTCCGTTGCGCAGGACGTGGCCCTCGGTGCGGCCCTGTTCGGGCTGGGGGCATCCGTGCGGGTTCGCCAGCTGCTGCACACGGGAGCCCGGGCCACCGTCATGGCGCTCTGCTCCTGGGCGCTGATAGCTGCACTTGCCTTTGGCGCCGTCCACCTCATGGGGGCGTAGGCGGGGCAGCCTGCGGGCCGGCGCCGGGCCGGCGCCGGCCCGGCGTCCCGCCGGAGGCGTGGTTGAATGAAACGGTGTTGAATTCAAATCTAAGCCGTGCCGAGGCAGCCACGCGCAAAGCCCTTCTGACCGTCCACCACTATGATGTCTGCGTGGACATCGGCAACGCGACACGCCTTGCCGAGCCGGGCTTTCGGACCAGGAGCACCATCGCCTTCAGCGCGGCGCGGGCCGGCGCCGAAACCTTCCTTGACTTCATCGGCCTGGGCGTTGAATCCGTGGTCCTGAACGGGCTGTCCCTGGAGCTGGACAAGGCTGTGGACGGAGCCCGGATCCACCTCCCGGGCCTGGCCCTGGACAATGAAGTGACTGTCACGGCAACCGCAGCGTATTCCCGCTCAGGCGAGGGCCTGCACCGCTTCGAGGATCCCGCCGACGGCCTGGTCTACACCTACACGCAGTATGAGCCGGCGGATGCCCGCCGCGTTTTCGCCAACTTTGAGCAGCCCGATCTGAAGGCCCCCTTCACCTTCCACGTCACGGCCCCGGCGCACTGGGAGGTGGCCTCCAACCAGTCCGTCACCGGCTACGCGGACACGGCCATGGACGACGGCGGCACTACAGTAACAGGGACCTGGGACTTTGCCCCCACGCTCCCCATTTCCACCTACATCACCACCATCCTGGCCGGGCCGTACTTCAAGGTTTCCGACCAGTTCAGCATGGTCTTCGGGCCCGAGAGCGCCCACGCCGGCAGCGAACTGGAAATCCCCTTGACGGCCTATTGCCGCAACTCGCTGGCGGCCAATTTTGACACGGACCCGATCTTTGCCGTGACGAAGGCCGGGCTGCAATTCTTCAACGAGGCCTTTGACTACCCCTACCCGTTTGGGAAGTATGACCAGGCCTTTGTGCCCGAATACAACCTTGGCGCCATGGAAAACCCGGGCCTGGTCACCTTCACGGAGTCCTACATCCACACCTCCCGCGCCACGGACACGCAGTACCAGCAGCGGGCCAACACCATCATGCACGAAATGGCACACATGTGGTTCGGGGACCTGGTGACCATGAGCTGGTGGGACGATCTCTGGCTCAAGGAATCCTTTGCCGATTTCATGGGGCACCTGGCCGTGGCGGAGGCAACCCCCTGGGGCGAGAAGTCCTGGACCATGTTCGCCAGCCGCCGCAAGGCGTGGGCCTATGTCCAGGACCAGCTCCCCACGACCCACCCCATAGTGGCCGACATCCCCCACCTCGAGGCGGCCAAGCAAAACTTCGACGGCATCACCTATGCCAAGGGTGCCTCGGTGCTCAAGCAGCTCGTGGCCTACGTGGGGCGGGAAGCGTTCATGGAAGGCTCCCGCGGGTATTTCAGCGCCCACGAGTACGGCAACACCTCATTGAAGGACCTCCTGGCCCCCCTCGGAGCGGCATCCGGGCGTGACCTGTCCACCTGGGCCGGCGACTGGTTGCAAACCGCCGGCATCTCCACCCTGACGCCTCGCATTGAGCTTGCCGACGGCAAGATCAGCTCCGTGGTGGTGGAACAGGAAGCCACGGACCCGGTGACGGGCCTTCCGGCGCTTCGAACGCACCGGCTCGCGGTGGGGCTGTTTGGCTGGGACGACGACGGCCGGCTGGCCCGGACCCACTCGGTGACGATCGACGTGGCCGGCCCGGAGACGGAAGTGCCTGAACTTTCCGGCTTCCCCGCGCCCGCCCTGCTGGTGGTCAACGACCAGGACCTCAGCTACGCCAAGGTGCGACTCGACCCAGCATCCCATGCCACAGCCCTGGAATCCCTCGGTGCCGTGGCGGATCCCCTGGCCCGCAGCCTGGTCTGGTCATCCCTGTGGAACGCCGTCCGGGACGGGCTGGTGCCTGCCCGGAGCTACGTGGACGCGGTCAGCCGGCATGCGGCGGGAGAGCCGGACATTTCGCTTCTGCAGTCGCTGGTGGACAACGCCCGGTTTGCTGTGGCCAACTACTGCCAGCCGGGCACCCGCGGCGAGGCCCGCGCGGGGCTGCTGGCCGTCGTCGTCCATCACCTGGAAGCGGCGGAGGCCGGCGGCGACGAGCAACTGGTGTGGGCCCGCACCCTGGCCGCGCTGGGGCGCGGTGCCGATGCCGCCACCGGGAGAATCCGCGAGCTGCTGGACGGGGTGAAGGTGCCGACAGGGCTCAACGTGGACAGCGAACTGCGCTGGCTGCTGTGGCAGGCCCTCGCGGCCCGCGGGCAGGCCACCACCGGCCAGCTGGACGCCGAGCTGGCCAAGGAAACCACCGCCGAGACGCGCGTGGGCCGGCTGACGGCCTGGGCCAGCTTCCCCGACGCCGCCGTCAAGGCCGAGGCGTGGCGCAGTGCAGTGGACGGCAGTGAACTGACCAACGAACTGCTCAGCGCCACGCTGGAGGGCTTCATGGTGGGCGGGCACAGCCTGCTTCAGCCCTACATTGAACCGTACTTTGCCGCGCTCAACGGGTTCTGGGCGGAACGCAGCATAGAAATTGCCGGGCGGCTGGTGCGCGGGCTGTTCCCCGCCCACCAGGACCTCGCGCCGGGCACGGCCCCCACGGACCATCCCGTGGTGGCCCGCACCGACCTGTGGCTGGCCGCCAATGGCGATGCGGCAACCGGCCTGCGCCGGCTGGTGGTGGAGCAGCGCGACCACCTGGTCCGTGCGTTGTCGGCCCAGGCGGTTTCCGAATAGGGGCCCGGCAGCCGGGGGCAATGCCGGCCGAATACGGCGCTACGGCAGTGCGCCCCTGCGGATGAAGCGGATGCCGGCCACGGCCATTCCCAGGGCGGCCAGCGTCCAGGCCGCCACGGCAATCCAGTCGGCCCACTGACCCAGCGTGGCCACCAGGGGCATGCGGTTTTCGTGGCCAAAGTGGAACGTGGCCACGGAGAACATGCCCAGCGGGAAGACGATCGACCACAGCGCCGTGACATACTGCAGGGGCTCCCGCCGAACCAGGTGGCGCCATATGCCAAATGCGACCAGCAGGGGAACCCACCACAGCCCGAAGGCCCACAGCAGGTAGCTGATGCCCCCCACCGTGGCTGCGGCCAGGTCAAGCACGGGCACGCCCGCGGGCAGGTTGAGAATCATGGAGCCGGCCAGGACAGAAATGGCCGTGGCGCCCATGAAGATCCAGTTGGCCGGCACAATGCCGCCGTGGTTCTCGCCGCCCGTGAGCAGACGCAGCATCACCAGGGTGGTCAGCGTCAGGTAAAGCATGATGCCGATGCCCCAAAAGGCGACGGCGGCGTCGCTGAGCAGCCGGATCGAGGAGTTGTCCACGGCCAGGGTGGCCGCGACAACGGAAAGCGACTGCGTGGCCACGACCCACAGGAACCATGTGCCGTCCACGGGCAGCAGCCGTGGCAGCAGCCCCGCACCGCCCCCGCCCTCCCCCATCTCGGTCCGCAGCATCATGGACAACGGGATGCCATAGGCGAGGAACAGCCACAGGGGGATGCTGGCCAGTGCCAGCGCCCAGGTCACGCCCGGCAGGGTTGCGTGGAAACCGGTGCCGACCACATTGCAGGCCGCCACCATGGTGAGGTAGCCAAAGCCCACGTGCGGGTCGCGGAAGTCCGCCACAGCCCCTGCCCGGTTGGTGGCGAGCCGGCCCACCAGCCCCACTGCCAGCACCGCCAGGGCGGCGGCCGCCAGCCACAGCAGGGCACGGGAAAGCGGCACCCACCCTGCGTCACTGAGCGCCTGGGCGACAATTCCGGTGGCCATGACAAAGGCAAACGCCGCCGGTGGCTGGTGCCGTAGCCAATGCCGCAGCAGCGTCCTGGCAGACGGCGCGCGGGACGGCCCCGGATGATGCGGTAGAGCACCTGCCTCCGGGCCCGTCACGGGATCCTGTTCAGCCACGCGTCGGTGCCAAACTTGCTGTCCACCAGCCGTTTCGCCTCCTCCAGCTCGGCGGGCGTGAGCACGGACGCCTGGGCGTTGTAGCGCTCCCGGAACGTCTCCATCATGCGGGCAACAATCTCGGCACGAGGCAGGCCGGTCTGGCGCCGCAGCGGGTCCACGCGTTTCTTGGCGGAGCGGGTTCCCTTGTCGGAGAGTTTTTCCTTGCCGATCCGCAGCACTTCCACCATCTTGTCCGCGTCAATGTCATAGCTCATGGTGACATGGTGCACCATGGCGCCGTTGCCTAGCCGCTTTTGCGCGGCCCCGCCAATTTTGCCCTGGTCCGTGGCAATGTCGTTCAGCGGCACGTAGTACGCCGTGATGCCGACCGACTCCAGCGCGGCCATGACCCACGCATCCAGGAACTTGTAGGAATCCTCAAAGCTGAGTCCGTCCACCAGGCTCTGCGGCAGGTACAGGGAGTAGGTGATGCAGTTGCCCGCCTCCATGAACATGGCGCCGCCGCCACTGATCCGCCGCACCACGTTGATCCCGTACTTTCCGACGCCCCCCGGGTCCAGTTCGTTGCGGACCGACTGGAAACTGCCAATCACCACGGAGGGTTCGTTCCAGTCCCAAAAGCGCAGGGTGGGGTTGCGCCGCCCGGCGCCCACCTCCCTCGTGAGGACTTCGTCAAGGGCCACGTTGACGGCCGTGGGCAGCACGGTCGGGGCAATGATGTCCCAGTCGTGGTCCAGCCAGCTGCTGGCCTTCGCCAGCGCCCGCCGGACAGCCACTGAGACAGCCTGGGCGGAAAAGCCAAAGAGCACGACGCCGGCCGGCAGCGCCGCCGTGATGGCCTCGGCCAGCGCTGTGGCGGGGAGGTCGGCGGGTAGTCCCGACAGGGCCGCGTTGATGTCATCGAGGGCCTCGTCGGGTTCCAGGAAGAAGTCGCCGCTGACCGAGACATTCGCCAGCAACCCGGCCGCCACGTCCAGATCGACCACCACCAGCTTGCCGCCGTGGACCTTGTATTCGCCATGCAGTTCAGGAGCCATGGCCTTAGTTTCCCAACTAATGGGGCGCGAGTGCAAAACAGGGGCACAACAGCGCAAAAGGGCCCGCACCATCCGGTGCGGGCCCTGCAGGAACGTGCCTGCCATGCTGTGCTTCGGTGAGGAAGGCTTACTTCTTGCCGAAGTTGGCGAAGCGGGCGTTGAAGCGCTCCACGCGGCCGGCGCTGTCCATGATGCGCTGCTTGCCCGTGTAGAACGGGTGCGACTCCGAGGAGATTTCAACGTCGATGACGGGGTAGGTGTTGCCATCTTCCCATTCGATGGTCTTGCTCGACGTTGCGGTGGAACGCGTCAGGAACTGGGTGCCCGAAGCCAGGTCGTTGAAAACGATTGCTTCGTACTTGGGGTGGGTATTCTGCTTCACTGTCAGCCTCAAAAGGTAATCGCCTGGTTTTTGCCAGACTGATGAATGTTATGGCCCGGGGGCCAGCTACACACTTTACCGGTCCCCGGGCCCATTCTCCAAGCTGGGCGGCGGATTCCACGACCGGATGGCAGCCAGCGCCTGGTCCGCATGCACGAACATGTCGGTTTCGCTGGACACCGCGAACTTGACGGTCAGCTGCGCGTCAAGGACGAAGGTGGTCCGTTTGGTGGGCAGGTTTCGCGCCAACAAACGACGCCGGACGCCAAACTGGTCCGCCACCTCGCCTGCGGCGTCGCTGAGCAGCGGATAGCTGAAGTGGTTTTCCGTGGCGAATTCGCGCTGCTTGGCAGGGGCGTCGTTGCTGATGCCCGCAACGGCTGCCCCTACCCTGGCAAAATCCCGCTCCAGGTCGCGGAAGTGGCAGGCTTCCCTGGTGCAGCCGCCGCTCCCGGCGCGCGGGTAAAAGAAGAGCACCAGCAGCCCGCCGGCAGAGAGTTCGGAGAGCCTGCGCGGAATTCCGTGCTGGTCAGGCAATTCAAAGTCGGCCGCGACGTCACCAATTTTCATGGTTTCAGCCTACCTGCGGTTCGTCGGGTGCTACCCCGCGGCACCCGGCTGGGTGGCAAAGAAGGCGACAGCGCTGGCGGATGCAACGTTGAGGGAGTCTACCCCGGCGTACATGGGGATCATCACGGAGTGGTCGGCCTGGGCCAGCGTGGCGTGGCTAAGGCCGTCCCCTTCAGTGCCAAGGATCAGTGCCAGCCTGCCGTACTGGCGGCTGGCAAGTTCCCTGATGGTGAGCGAGTCAGGCTCCAGCGCAAGCGCCGCCGTCGTAAATCCGGCCTCGCGCAACAGTGACATGCCCTCCGGCCACTCGGGCAGGCGAGCCCAGGGAACCTGGAAAACGGTGCCCATGCTGACCCGGATGCTGCGGCGGTACAGGGGGTCGCCGCAGCGGGGGCTGACCAGGACGGCGTCGACCCCCAGCGCGGCGGCGGAACGGAAAATGGCGCCGATATTGGTGTGGTCAACGATGTCCTCCAGCACGGCCACCCGGCGCGCGCCGGCCAGCAGTGCCGGGATGTTCGCCGGGGCCGGGCGGTGCATGGCCGCCATGGCACCGCGGTGCAGGTGGAAGCCGGTGATGTCCTCAAGCATTTGCGCGGTGCCGACAAAAACCGGAACCTCGGGGTGGGCTGCGATGACGTCGGAGAGCTCCGGCAGCCACTTTTCGGCCATGAAGAACGACCGTGGCTGGTGACCGGCGTCGAGCGCCCTTCGGAGCACGCGCGAACTCTCGGCAATGTACATGCCTTCATCGGGTTCGCGCAGCTTGCGCAGCTGCACATCCGTCAGGGATGTGTAGTCACTGACCCGCGGATCCGCCGGGTCGGTAAGCTGGATGATCATGCCTTGCGCGCCGCCGAACGGTTCACGGCTGGTGGCGCGCCGTGGCGGCGAAGCGGCCGCCGTTGGTGGTGACACTCAGCGGCAGCCCGAACGTGGCGCTGAGGTTTTCCTCCGTCAGCACGTCGCCGATGGGGCCCTGTACCACCACGCCGCCGTCGCGCAGCAGAAGTGCGTGGGTGAAGCCCGGGGGAACCTCTTCAAGGTGGTGCGTGACCAGTACGGTGGACGGCGCAAGCGGGTCCGCAGCCAACTGGCTCAGGCGCTGCACCAGGTCCTCGCGCCCGGCGAGGTCCAGGCCTGCGCCCGGCTCGTCGAGCAGGAGGAGTTCAGGATCGCTCATGAGTGCCCGGGCAATCTGCACACGCTTCCGCTCCCCCTCGCTCAGTGACGCGAAGGGGCGGTTCAGGAAGGTGGACATGCCCCAGTCCTCGAGCAGGCGGAAGGCGCGCCGTTCGTCGTCGCGCTCGTAAGCCTCGCGCCAGCGGCCGGTGACGCCGTAGGCGGCCGTCACCACCACGTTGAGAACCTTTTCGTGCTCCGGAATCTGGTTGGCCAGGGCGGAGGAGGCCAGGCCAATCCGCGGGCGGAGTTCAAAGACATCGACGGCGCCGAGGACCTCGTCCAGGATGCCCGCCACCCCGCGGGTGGGGTGCATCCTCGCACCCGCGATTTGAAGGAGGGTGCTCTTGCCGGCGCCGTTGGGTCCCAGCACCACCCAGCGCTCCCCTTCGGCCACGCGCCAGTCAATGGAATCCAACAATGTCCTGGTGCCGCGGACCACGCTGACACCGGCCAAACCCAAAACTTCACTCATGAACAATGAGCCTACTAGAAACCGCGGGCCTCCCCGGCGAACCACGGGCCGGGGCTGATCGAACGCTAGAATCGAACCATGCCCTCCACACTTACCGCAGTCAGTTATGGCCGTTCGCTGCCCACGGACTCCCTCGACCAGCTCCGCCGCCTGATTGCGGCCAACGGCAGCCACATTGAACAGGAGTCGCTGGAAAAGCACCCGGGCTTTGATGTGGCCGTGTTTTCGCTCCGCTCTCCCCTTGACGCCGCGGACCAAGCCGTCCGGGAATTGCGCACCGCCATTGCTGCTGCCCCGGTTACCGGCGTGGACACCGCCGTCGTACCCGAGTCGCTGAGGGGTGCCGGGCGCAAGTTCATCATCATGGATGTGGATTCCACCCTAATCCGGCAGGAGGTCATTGAGCTGCTGGCCTCGCACGCAGGCACGGAGGCCGAGGTTGCGAAGGTGACCGCAGCTGCCATGCGCGGTGAGCTGGACTTCGCCCAGAGCCTGCACCACCGCTTGGCAACGCTGGCGGGCCTGCCGGAGTCAGTGCTGGCCGACGTCGGCGCCAAGATCCAGCTGTCGGTCGGGGCGGAACGCCTGGTGGCGGCTGCCAAGGCCGCAGGGCACACCGTTGCCGCCGTGTCAGGCGGCTTTTCGCAGATCCTGGCGCCCCTGGCAGCGCACCTTGGCCTCGATTTTTACCTCGCCAACGAATTGGAAATCATTGACGGCAGGCTCACCGGCAAGGTGTCCGGCCCCGTGGTGGACAGGGCGGCCAAGGCAGTGTCGCTGCGCGCGTGGAGCGCCGAGGCCGGGATTGGCCTCGACGCCAGCATGGCGATCGGCGACGGCGCCAACGACCTCGACATGATGGCCGCGGCGGCGCTCGGCGTGGCCTTTAACGCCAAACCAGCCGTCCGGGCCGCCGCGGACGCACAGATCAACCTGCCCAACCTGGATGTGGCCCTGGCCCTCGCCGGCATCCCCTGCGAGTAGCCAAGGCCCCCGAGGTGGCGGCGCCGGCGACCAAACCACGAGGAGGCGGAGCCGGCGACCAAACCACGAGGTGGCGGAGCCGGCGGGCTGGGTGACCGTCGCAGGCGGCCCGGCATTTTTCCGGCGACTATCCGACCGACGGCCGCGGGCGGCCTTACGGTCTCCTTTTACGTCGCCTACAAAAAATACCGGCTCCGCCTGCTTGCGGGGGCTCCGCCCGTAAGCTTGCGCCGGCCTACTTGAAGTAGTCGGCGCCGCCCACGTATTCAGTGTGGCCGGTTTCGACGTCGGCGGTGGCCATTTTGGCGATTTCAGCGGCGAATTCGGCCACGGTGTAAAGCTTGCCGGCCTCGGCGCGGCGGGCCTCGATGGCGCCAGGGTTGGCGCGGTCCAGCAGGGTTGCCGTGACGGTGCCCTCGATCATGTCGCCGGAGACCACCACAAGCGAGATGTCCTCGGCTGCAAGGTTGGGGATGAGGGCGCGAAGGGCGTCCTCGCCCGCGCGCTTGCTCTTGGCAACGGGTTCGTATTCGGGCATGGTGGGCACGGTTTCAATGAAGTGTGCCTGGTGGCTGGTGACGAAGACCACGCGGGACCCGGGCGTCATGACGGGCAGTGCTGCGTTGAGCAGGTTGACCTGGGCGTCCCGGTTGAGCTGGAGGGCGTAGTTTTCGGCCATGCCGCTTTCCATGCCACCGGAGGCGTTGAGCACCACCAGGTCCAGGGAGCCAAAGTTCTCCATGGCTGCGCTAACCAGGGCCTGCACGCCGTCCTGTGTGGTGAGATCAGCGCCGACGGCGACAGCGCGCCCGCCGGCTTCAGCAATCTGGGCCACCACTTTGTTGGCCCGCGGCGCCTTCTGCCGGTAGTTGACCACGACTGCCGCGCCTTCGGCGGCCAGGAATTTGGCCACATCGGCGCCCACGCCGCGCGAAGAGCCCGTAACAATCGCTGTTTTTCCGTCAAGCTTTCCCATGAAACGTCCTTTGTTCGTCAATAAGGTTGGTGTGGAGGGGCCTAGTGGCCCATGCCAAGTCCGCCGTCAACAGGGATCACGGCGCCCGAAATGTAGGCGGCCTCGTCACTGGAGACCCAGCGGACCACGTTGGCCACTTCCTCGGCGGAGGCAAAGCGGGCAGCCGGGATGCTGGCGAGGTACTGCTTTTGCGTCTCTTCCGGCAGTGCAGCAGTCATGTCGGTGCTGATAAATCCGGGAGCCACGACATTGGCTGTGATGTTTCGGGAGCCCAGCTCGCGGGTCAGGGAGCGGGCAATGCCCACCAGGCCTGCCTTGGAGGCGGCGTAGTTGACCTGCCCGGCGGAGCCGTAGAGGCCAACCACGGAGGAAATGAGCACCACACGGCCCTTGCGCAAACGGATCATGCCCTTGGATGCACGCTTGATGACACGGAATGCGCCGGTCAGGTTGGTGTCCACCACGGATGTGAAGTCGTCCTCGCTCATGCGCAGCAGCAGCGTGTCCTTGGTGATGCCGGCATTGGCCACCAACACCTCAACGGGGCCGTGGGCGGCCTCCACTTCGCTGAACGCTGCATCAACGGAGGCGGAGTCGGTGACGTCGGCCTGGACGCCGAGGATTCCTTCGGGAAGCTCGGACGGGCTGCGGAACGTGACGGCAACCTTGTCCCCATTGGCCAAAAAAGCCTGGGCGATGGCCAGGCCGATGCCGCGGTTTCCACCGGTAACCAGCACGCTGCGGCCCTGTGCGGGTGCAGTCTCGGGTGCACTCATGTAATCCTCTTTTCTCGTGGTGCTCGCATTGAATCCTACGGTGAAAGGCAGGGGTGCACACACTTGCGCTTTTGGAGGTATTCCCGCGCGGTGGGAGAATGGGGACGTACTTTGGAGTGTGATGAGAGACCAGACAGCAATGCCGGCATCCGGTGCCGGTCGGCGGAAACGATACCGCCGGGCCACAGGTTCCCCCGAGGTACCTTCCATTACGAATGCCGCCGAGGCACACAGCATTGAAATGCACGGACGCCTCGTGAAATACGCCACGGCCATGGGGATCCGCATGGTCTGCATAGCCTTGATTTTTGTGTTTGACGGCTGGTTCAAGCTGGTTCCCGTGGTGGGCGCGGTGCTGCTCCCGTGGGTTGCGGTGGTCATCGCCAACGGCGGTGCGGACACCTCACACATGGAGGCCACGGCCCTGGTGGACCATGTCCCGCCGATGGAACTGACTGCCCCCGACGACAGCAGCGCCGCGGCGGATGAAGTCATCCGCGGTGAGGTGGTGCCGGAGGACGTTCCGGAGCCCCCGAGGAACAATGGTGAGGAAGGCCAACAATGAACATTCTTGACATGCTCTCCCCGGACGGACAGCCGGACACGCCCGCGGAACGGGGTGCTGCCGAGGCCATTTGCTCCCGCAAGGGCTGCCGCAAGCCGGCCACCACCCAGCTGCTGTGGAACAATCCCAAGATCCACACACCGGAGCGGCGTAAGATCTGGCTGGGCTGCGACGATCATGCTGCGTGGCTGGAAGATTACTTGAAGGGCCGTTCCCTGTGGAAGGAAACGCGGCCGCTGACACCCGAGGGGCCCGCCTGATTCATGAAGACCTACAGATTCCTGTTTTCCAGCAAATGGGCAGGCTATTTTGTCCTTGCCCTGGTTTTTGCCATAGCCTGCGTGGCCCTGGGGAACTGGCAAATGAACCGGCGCAACGAGGTGGTGGCAAACATTGCCAAGATCACGGCGAACTATTCCGCCACTCCGGTTGACTATGCAGCCGTGGCGACGGACTTTGACCAGCTGAATCCCGCCAAGGAATGGACCCAGGTCACCCTTAAGGGCAGTTACGTCACGGCAGACCAGCGGGTGGTGCGAAATCGCCCCCTCAACGGCTCCCCGGGATATGAGGTGCTGGTCCCGCTGAAACTGGAAACCGGCGACACCGTCATCGTGGACCGCGGCTGGCTGCCCATTGGCAACAAGGAGGCCGGGTACCCCGATGTAGTGCCGCAGCCGGTGTCCGGCACCGTCACCGTGGTGGCCAGGATCAGGCCGCCGGAGCCGCAGGTGGACCGCGGGGCCCCCGCCGGCCAGATCGCCTCCATCGACCTGGCCGCCTACGCCAAGGAATTGTCCTACCCCATCAAGACCGGCGCGTATGTACAGCTGGCCTCGGAATCCCCTGCAGCGTCAAGCAACCCGGTGGGCTTCCCGGCACCGTCCATCGACGAAGGATCACACCTGAGCTACGCACTCCAGTGGATCTGCTTCGGCGTGCTGGCTTTTGTCGGATTCGGCTATGCGGCGCGCCTGCAGCGCCGCAACGATGACTTCGACGCCCAGGAGGCTGCCGAGTCCGGCGTCCCCGTGGAGGAACTCTACGGCCGGGGTTCGGCCTTCCATCCGCGCCCGGTCAAGAAGGTCCGCAAACCCGGTGCCCGGGCCACGGCCGAGGAGGAAGAGGACGCGCTCCTGGACTCGCAGGGATACTAAGCCGGCAGGGTGTGTGGTTGATTCCGCCGTAGACTGTGGCCTGTGAGCGCAGATCTGAACAACACCGGCATTAACAGCACCGAAATCACCAGCAATGGACCCGGCAGCGGGGGCGGTGCCCCGGCACCCGAGGTGAGGGACGCCGTCGTCGAACACGTACGGGATGCCCTGCTGGCTGCCGGCCTGCCGGACACCGTCATCGTGGTTGACGACAGTGTGGCCACGGCAGCGACGGCGGCGGCGGTGCTGGGTTGCGAGGTGGGCGCCATTGCCAACAGCCTCATTTTTGAGTGCGGCGGCGAGCCCCTGCTGATTCTGGCCAGCGGCGCGGCAAAGGTGGACGTGAAGCTGGTGGCCCGTGAACTCGGGCTGCCCAAGATCAAGCGGGCCACCCCGGAATTTGTCCTGCAGCACGCGGGCCAGCCCGTGGGCGGCGTGGCGCCGCTGGGACACCCGGTTCCCCTGCGCACCATTCTCGACACTGAGCTGGCCCGGTACCCAGTGCTCTGGGCGGGTGCCGGCAGCCACCGCGCCATGCTGTCACTGAGCTACGCCGAGCTGGCCCGGGTAACCGGTGCCGAGCCGGCCGCGGTCCGCTGACCGCCGCAGGGGTTCCCGGCGCCGTTGTCAGGCCAGGGTGATCAGGTCCAGGTAGTCCTGGCTCCAGAGGTCCTCGTCGCCGTCGGGCAGCAGCACCACGCGGTCAGGGTCCAGAGCAGCCACCGCCCCCTCGTCGTGGCTGACCAGCACCACGGCGCCGGTGTAGTTCTTCAGCGCACCCAGGATTTCAGCGCGGCTGGCCGGGTCCAGGTTGTTGGTGGGCTCATCCAGCAACAGGACGTTGGCGGAAGATGCCACGATGGTCGCCAGCGCCAGGCGGGTCTTTTCACCGCCGGAGAGCACTCCCGCAGGCTTGTTCACGTCGTCGCCGGAAAACAGGAAGGACCCCAGGATGCCGCGCACCTCGGCGTCGTTCATGTCGCCCGCGGAGGACCGCATGTTTTCCAGGACCGTGCGCGTCACGTCCAGCGTGTCGTGCTCCTGGGCGTAGTAGCCGATCTTCAGTCCATGGCCGGGGGTGATCGTTCCGGTATCCGGCTTGGACACGCCGGCCAGCATCCGCAGCAGGGTGGTCTTGCCGGCGCCGTTGAGGCCAAGGATGACCACCTTGGAGCCCCGGTCGATGGCCAGGGAGACATCAGTGAAGATCTCCAGCGAACCGTAAGACTTGCTCAGGCCCTCCGCCATGAGCGGGGTTTTTCCGCACGGCGAGGGGTCGGGGAAGCGCAGCGCGGCAACCCGGTCCTGCGCGCGGACATCTTCCAGTCCCGCCAGCAGGCGCTCGGCACGCTTGGCCATGTTTTGAGCCGCAACGGCCTTGGTGGCCTTGGCCCGCATCTTGTTGGCCTGGTCCATGAGGACCCCGGCCTTCTTTTCGGCATTGGCACGTTCCCGGCGGCGGGCGCGTTCGTCCGTTTCGCGCTGCGCCAGGTACTTCTTCCACCCGAGGTTGTACTGGTCGATCGTGGCCCGGTTCGCGTCCAGGTGAAACACCTTGTTCACTGTGGCCTCGAGCAGGCTGGTGTCGTGGCTGATCACAATCAGCCCGCCCTGGTGGTTCTTCAGGAAGTCACGCAGCCACGCGATGGAATCGGCATCCAGGTGGTTGGTTGGTTCGTCCAGGAGCATGGTTTTGGCGCCGGAGAACAGGATGCGGGCCAGTTCCACACGGCGGCGCTGTCCGCCGGAAAGCGTCTTGAGGGGCTGGTTGAGGATCCGCTCGGGGAGGGCCAGGTTTGAGGAGATGGCCGCCGCCTCCGCCTCGGCCGCGTAGCCGCCGCCTGCGAGGAACTCGTTCTCGAGCTTGTCGTAGCGGCGCATCGCCTTGTCGCGGACGGAATTGTTCTCGCTCGCCATGTCGGCCTCGGCGGCGCGGAGCTTGGTGATGACCTTGTCCAGGTCCCGGGCGGCCAGGATCCGGTCGCGTGCCAGCTGTTCCATGTCGGGGGTGCGGGGATCCTGCGGGAGGTAGCCAATGTCCCCCGAACGGGTGACAGTGCCGCCTGCGGGCAGGCCCTCCCCCGCCAGGACGCGAGTCAATGTTGTCTTGCCGGCGCCGTTGCGGCCCACCAGCCCGATCTTGTCACCCTTGTCGATCCGAAATGACACTTCGTCCATGAGCAACCGTGCCCCGGCACGTAACTCAAGGTCTTGGACCGTAATCAACGTAGTAACCTTTCACATAAGTTGGATATGTGCCGCGAAACGCTCCGCCGTTCCCCCTGTGGGGATGGATTGACGTTGAACAACCTGTCCAGTCTACCGAGGTTCCACCACAACCAAAGCCCCACACCACCTGAAAGTAACCAGAATGAATCGATCATCACAGTCGCAGGGCCACAAGGGCGCCCCCGTCACGGCCCCCGCCCCCGCGGCTCCCGTTGCAGCGTTGCGCCGCCGCTGGGGTGCCATGGACATCTCCCTGATCGCCGTGTTTGCCGCGCTGCTGGCCGCCTCGATTGCCGTCCCCGGCATCAACGTCGGGCCGCTGGGGGTGGCCATTACGCTGCAGACCCTGGTGGTGGTGCTGTGCGGGCTGGTGCTGGGCGTGGGGCGCGGCACGGCTGCCGTCGCCCTCTATGTCCTGTTGGGGTTGGTGGGCCTGCCCATCTTTAGCGGCTTCCGCGCCGGTCCGGCCGTCCTGGCCAGCCCGTCGGCCGGCTACATTGTGGGCTTCGCCTTCGGCGCCGCCCTGACCGGCCTGGTTGCCATCTGGGCCGTACGACGGCGGCACAAGGCGGCCGCCCTCTTCGCCGCGGCCATGGCCGGCACGGTGGTGATCCACGCCTTCGGCATCATTGGTTTTGTGCTCAAGGGCATGGCACTGCCCGCTGCAGTGGGGGCAGACCTGATCTACCTTCCGGGGGACATCATCAAGAATGTGGTGGCCGTGGCCATTGCCTTGAGCCTGCACCGCGCATTCCCGGACCTGTTGGTGCGCCGCCGCCGGTGAAATCCCCGTTTTGCATGTGGCCGGCCCAGGCGGGCGCGGCGTGAATTCAATCGTCCTCGAGTCCGCCGGCGTCGAAATTCCCCCGGTGGACGGAACAGGGACCGCTAAAACCATCCTGCGCCCCCTGTCCGTGACCCTCAACGAGCAGCGGATCGCCGTCATCGGGGCCAACGGCTCGGGCAAGTCCACCATGCTCCGTCTCCTCAACGGCCTGGTCCTTCCGTCCGCCGGCACCGTGCGCGTCAACGGGCTGGACACGCGCACCCACGGGGCGGCCGTGCGCCGCAGCGTGGGCTTCGTCTTCACGGACCCCTTGTCGCAGCTGGTCATGCCAACCCCCTTGGAGGATGTGGAACTGTCCCTCCGCCGGCTCAAGCTCTCCAAGAGGGAACGCCGGGACCGGGCCGAATCGATCCTGGCGGCCTATGGTCTGTCGCACCTGGCCGAGAGCAGTGTCTATGAACTTTCCGGCGGGGAGCGGCAGCTGACCGCCCTGGCGGCCGTGCTCGCCGTGGACCCGTCCATCCTGGTCCTCGACGAGCCGTCAACGCTGTTGGACCTGCGCAATACCAAGCTGCTGCATGAACGGCTGGCCGGGCTGCCGCAGCAAGTGGTCATGTCCACGCACGACCTTGACCTGGCGGCCGCGTGCGAACGGGGCCTGGTGATTGACGACGCCCGCATTGCCTTCGACGGCCCGGCCTCTGCCGCGGTGGACTGGTACCGGGAGTCGGTGGGCTGATGCGCGGCCATGCCCACCTGGTGGCCAGCTACATCGCCGGGAACTCGCCGTTCCATCGCATGGCACTGTGGCGCAAGGCTGTGCTGTTGCTGGCCGTGGCGGTCCTGTGCCTGGCATCCCCGGCCATTTCCGTGACGTTGGGTGTCATTATTACGACGGCGGTGCTTATCGCCGCGATAGCCGCGCACGGCGTCGCGGGGTTGCCGTGGGGCCGGTTGTGGCGCGCGGTTCGAATCATGGTGGTCTTCCTGGTTCTCATTGCGGCCTATCAATGGTGGCAGCACGGGCCGGCCACGGCCTGGCAGGTGGTGGCGGCCATCGTGGCCACGGTGCTTGCCTCCAACATCTTGACGGCCACCACACCGGTGGACGAATTGCTGGATGGCCTGGGCGCCGTGGTCCGCCCGCTGGAACGCTTTGGTGCCGACCCGGAGCGCTTTTCCCTGACCGTGGCCCTGATGCTCCGGAGCATTCCCTTCGTGATTGGCGCATTCAGCGACGTGCGCGACGCCGCCCGTGCCCGCGGGCTGGAGCGAAACCTCATGGCCCGCTCGCTGCCCGTGGTCATTGCCACGGTGGGTTATGCCCGGGCCACGGGCGAGGCCCTGGCGGCACGCGGCCTCGGCGATCCCGAACTCCCCGGCGAGCAGTAAGCAAAAGCTGAACAGGCTCCTGCCGCGTGTCCGAGAACCGCCCCGCCCCCCCGTCGAGGTTGGAGATAACCACCGCTCCGAGGCATTCCATAGGTGGTGATCTCGAACCTCAACGGTACGGCAGGTGGTGATCTCCAACCTCAACGAGGCGGGGTGTGGCGGTGGAGGGGTGACGGGTTAGAGGGACTGCCAGCGGAACTGGGCCGACACGCCCATTCCCCCTGCGGCGCTGATCATGGCGACGGCGTCGAGTCCCTCAATGCCGCGGGCGGCAGCCTGGGCCAGCAGCCGCACCACCAGGACGGCACCGGATGCGCCATAGGGGTGGCCGAGGGCCAGTGCGCCGCCGTCGCGGTTCAGGCTGTCCGGGTCCAAGCCCAGCAGATCGGCCACGGCCAGCACTTGTGAGGCGAACGCCTCGTTGAACTCAACCAGACCCCGGCCAAGGGCCCCGGCGTCGAGCCCCGTCCGCTGCATGAGGATGCTTGTGGAGTGGGCCGCGCCCACGCCCATGAGTGCCGGCTCATTGCCTGCCGTTGCGGCGTCGACGAAAGTGAGGCCGTGGCTGGGGCGGGCGGCAAGGCTCCGCGCCAGCGTGACACTGGTGACGACGACGGCGGCCGCGCCGTCGCTGTAGGGGCAGGAATTGCCGGCCGTCACCGTGCCGCCGTCCACGAAGGCGGCGGGAAATCTGGCCAGCAGCTTCTCCGTCAGTTTCGGCCTCGGGCCCTGGTCGGCGGCCAGGCCGGTCAGGGGGAGCAGTTCGGCGTCGAATTCCCCTGCCGCAGCGGCTGCGACGGCACGCCGGTGGCTTTGCAGGGCGTAGGCGTCCTGCCGTTCGCGCGTGATGCCGTAGGCGGTGGCGACGTTCTCGGCTGCCACTCCGGCATCGGGGTCTCCCCCGCCGCCGTTTATCGTGTCGAGGGGCGCGAACTGGGCGCGTGCAATGAAGTCCAGGGTCCCGTCCGGGCGGCGATTTGCCCGGGCAGGGGCCGTGCTGATGCTTTCCACCCCGCCGGCCAGGTATGCCTGGCCCGCACCCGACTGGACCAGGCGGCAGGCCAGGACAATGGCTTCCAGCCCCGAGGCGCACTGCCTGTCCACGGTCAGGCCCGGCACCACGTCGGGGAAACCGGCCGTCAGGGCGGCGAGGCGGGCCACATTGCCGCCGCCGCCCGTTGCGTTTCCGAGGATCACGTCGTTGAGGGCACCCGGGTCGATGCCGGCTGCAGCGACGGCCGCGCGCATCACCGGCGCGGCAAGATCGTGCGCCGGAATGTGGCGGTACGCACCGCCCGCCTTGGCCGTGGGAAGGCGCTTGGCGGCAAGGACGACGGCGGTCCTGTCCGGGTCCGTCACGTTACTGAATCCGCTGTGCACGGGCGTCACCTTTCACAATCCATTCGGCCAGCAGGGCCCGGCTGACCTTTCCGGCGCCGGTGGCCGGGTTCGCCGCAAGGGCGTAGTACCGGCTGGGACGCTGCTGGGACGGCAGGGCGGCGGAGCGCTTCCGGCAGGCGGCCAGGAGCGCAGCCAATTCCTCCGGCGGGCCCAGCAGGCCGGCCACCACACGCTGGCCGCGAACGGGGTCGGCAAGGCCCGTGACCACCACTGCGCCCTCCAAGCCGTCCCCTGTGAGTGACTGCTCCACCTGCTGCGGATAGACGTTGGCACCGCTGGTGACGATCATCTCCGACGCCCGGCCCGCCACGTGGAGCGCCCCGTCGCTGTCGAGCCAGCCTTGGTCCCTGACGGTGTGCCAGCCGTTGACGGTGGCGAGGGCCAGTCCGTCGTCGCCCCAGGCGTAGCCGTCACAAACATAGGGGCTGCGTACGCTGATGTCTCCCACTTCGCCTGTGGGCAGCTTTCGGCCGGCGGCGTCCAGAACAGCCAGTTCCACGCCGGGAAATGCTGTGCCGACCGGGCCCGTCCCCCTGCCGCCAAGAATTTCAGAGGCGGCCACAAATCCCAGTTCGGATGCACCGTAATACTGGTAAATGCGGGCTCGGGGGGCCCAGCGCCGGGCCAGGGCGAGCAGCCCGGGGGGCAGCGCGGAGCCGGCGCACACTATGGAAGTCACACCCGAGGGGCCCTGCCCGGTGGCCAGCCCGCGGGCGGCGATCAGTCCCAAAACGGTGGGGACCAGCACCAGCCGGGTCACGGCGCGGTCCCTGATGGAAGCGAGTGCCGCGTCCGGGGTGAAGCCCGGCAGTGCCACAAACGTGGACCCGCTAAACAGGCACTCGCCCAGGGCATAGAGGTTCATGCTGGCGGCCAGGGGGCCGGGCGCCAGCGTCACGTCTTCTTGGCCGACGCCGAAGTACTGCGTGCTGGCAAGAAACGACGCCCGCCAGGACTCCCGCGACCGCATGAATGCCTTGGGGACGCCGCTGGTCCCGGAGGAAAGGCCCAGCAGGAAAGTGGACGCCGGAATGTCAGCCGAACCGGCCCAGCTTCTGGCATGGTGGGTGATGGATTGGCGCAGTTCGGCCGGCCAGCCGGAATCGAGGACGGCGGCCACAGCCGATGCAGCCACTGCGGCGCAAAACTGGCCGGCAAGTGCCGTTCCCGTGGGCAGGTCCACCACGGCGAGTCGGCCGCCCGTGGCGGAGCACCGGCCCTGTGCTGCAGCAGCAGCGGCGGCGCCGAGCTGGGCATAGCTGAGGGTGTCCGTCCCGGTGACGACGGCGGCACGGCCCGGTTGTGTGGCGGCCCACTGGTGGACCCTGTCGATGAATGGCATTGCTTTCATCGTAAGGGACGAATGTCCTTGGAGCCCCTTGGCCGGGCGGCTACTGTAAAGCCATGACTTTCAACGAAGGCGCACGATTGGACCCGTCGCAGGTGGAGGACCGCCGGGGCGGAGGGGGAATGGGCCGCGGCGGCAAGATGGGGCTGGGCCTGGGCGGCGGCCTGGTGGTGCTCATCGGAGCCCTGCTCGGCATCAATCCCGATCTGCTGGCAGGCATGGTGGGCGACACCGGCCAGCCCCCTGCCGTTGAACAGACGGCCGGATCGGCCATCAGTTCCTGTGTCAGCGGCGCCGATGCGAATGCCCGGCTGGACTGCCGGATCCTCGGCACGGCCAATTCCCTCAACACCTTTTGGCCCGCCTACCTGGCCCCGTACAAGGTCAAGTACACGGTGCCCAAGACGGTCATCTTCAGCTCCAGCGTGAGTACGGCCTGCGGCCCGGCCAGCACCGACGTTGGGCCGTTCTACTGCCCCGGGGACAACAAGGCCTACTTTGACCCTGCGTTCTTTTCCCAGCTGGAGACACAGTTTGGTTCCTCCGGCGGGCCGCTGGCCCAGGAGTATGTGGTGGCCCATGAATTCGGCCACCACGTCCAGGACCTCCTTGGCACCATTGGCAAAGCCCAGCAGGATCCGCGCGGCGCCCAGTCGGCGTCAGTGCGCACCGAGCTGCAGGCGGACTGCTATGCCGGAATCTGGATGCGCCACGCCTCCACCCAGCCGGCTCCCGGCAGCAGCTCGCCGTTCCTGCGCCCGCTCAAGCAGCAGGACCTCAACGACGCCCTCTCCGCTGCATCCTCCGTGGGCGACGACAGGATCCAGCAGGCGGCCACGGGGCACAGCAACCCCGAAACGTGGACACACGGTTCCAGTGCCCAGCGCCAGCACTGGCTGTCCACCGGCTACCAGAGCGGGGACCTGGCCAGCTGCGACACGTTCTCCGTGCCCAAGGTGTAGCCACAGCAAAAACGCAGGAACCGCCGTCGAGCCTGGATATGCCAGGCCCGACGGCGGTTCCCTGTGTTGCGAACTAAATGTTGAAGCCGAGGGCCCGCATTTGGTCGCGGCCGTCGTCGGTGATCTGCTCGGGACCCCACGGCGGCATCCACACCCAGTTGATCCGCCATTCGTCCACGATGGGGCCAAGGCAGTTTTCGACCTGCTCTTCAATGACGTCCTGGAGAGGGCAGGCCGCTGTGGTCAGCGTCATGTCCAGCAGCAGGGCGCCGTCGTCGCCGTAGCGCAGGCCATAAAGGAGCCCGAGGTCGACGACGTTGACACCCAGTTCGGGGTCAATGACGTCCTTGAGCGCTTCCTCGACGTCCTCGAGGTCAGTCTGCGCAGTTGCCACGGGGGCACTTGTTTCGCTGATGTCAGTCATGATTCCTTCTTCGCTTTTCCTTCTGAAAAGTGCGGTGGCTAGGCCGTGGCCGGGGCTTGCGCCAGGTAGCGGTCGTAGCCTTCTTCTTCGAGTCGGTCGGCCAGTTCCGGGCCGCCCTGCTCGGCGATGTTGCCATCAACAAACACGTGGACAAAGTCAGGCTTGATGTAACGCAGGATCCGCGTGTAGTGGGTGATGAGGATGGTGCCGAGGCCGCCGGTCTCAATGGCACGGTTGACACCCTCGGAGACAACCTTCAGCGCATCGACGTCAAGGCCGGAATCGGTCTCGTCGAGAACAGCGAACTTGGGCTTGAGCAGTTCAAGCTGGAGGATCTCGTGGCGCTTCTTTTCACCACCGGAGAAGCCTTCATTGACGTTGCGCTCGGCGAATTCGGGCTCGATGCGCAGCTGGGACATGGCCGCCTTGACGTCCTTGGTCCAGGTGCGCAGCTTGGGTGCTTCGCCGTCGATGGCCGTCTTGGCCGTGCGGAGGAAGTTCGTCATGGTGACGCCCGGGATTTCCACGGGGTACTGCATGGCCAGGAACAGCCCGGCGCGGGCGCGCTGGTCCACGGTCATCGCGAGGACGTCTTCGCCGTCGAGCGTGATGGAACCGCTGTCCACGGTGTAACGCGGGTGGCCGGCAATGGTGGATGCCAGGGTGGACTTGCCGGAGCCGTTGGGTCCCATGATGGCGTGGGTCTCACCGGTTTTGATGGTCAGGCTGACGCCCTTGAGGATCGGCTTGACGCCCTGCTCAGTGACGATGCTGACGTGCAGGTCCTTGATTTCCAGAGTAGACATACTCTAATTTCTCCTAAGAATATTGGTGTGTGGTGCGCGGGAAGGGCGTTAGTTGTCGATGCTGACGCCGTTAAGAATGTTGGTGACGTCGACATAAACATCGCCGTCGTGGACTTCCAGGTTGAAGACGGGCACGGGCTCGAAGGCGGGCAGCGTCAGCGGTTCACCTGTTTTCAGGTCAAAGGAACTGCCGTGCGCCCAGCATTCGATGGTGCCGTCCTCCACGTCGCCCTCGCTCAATGAGATTTCCGCATGGGAGCACGTGTCGCCGATTGCGTGCAATACGCCGTACGAGTCCCTGACAATGGCAATGGGAAAGTCATCCACCTCCACCAGGAGGGAAGACTTTACCTCAACGTCGCTGTCCTGGCAGACGACGACGCCGGCGGGCGTGGAGGAATCGCTCATTACGCCGTTGCCGCCAATTCCCGTTCCACGGCATCGCGCATGCGCTCCTCAAGGGCGGGAACCTTGATGTGCTGGATGACCTCGTTGAGGAAGCCGCGCACCACCAGTCGGCGGGCCACATCTTCCGGGATGCCGCGGGCCTGCAGGTAGAACAGCTGCTCGTCGTCAAAGCGTCCGGTGGCACTTGCGTGTCCGGCGCCCTCGATGAGGCCCGTTTCAATTTCCAGGTTCGGCACGGAGTCGGCGCGGGCACCCTGGGTCAGGATCAGGTTCCGGTTCATCTCGTAGGTGTCGGTGCCCTCGGCTTCCTTGCGGATCAGCACGTCACCGATCCAGACCGCGTGCGCACCCTCGCCCTGCAGTGCGCCCTTGTAGGTGACCCGTGACTTGCAGTTGTTGGTGGAGTGGTCCACGAACAGGCGCTGTTCCAGGTGCTGCCCGGCGTCGGCGAAGTACAGGCCGTACATTTCCACTTCGCTGCCGGTGCCGGCGTAGCGGGCCGACGGCGTGGTCCGGAGCAGGCTGCCGCCGAGGTTGATGACCACGTGCTTGACCTTTGCGTCGCGGCCCACCTTGATGTGCTGCGCGCTGGCGTGGACGGTGTCGTCATTCCAGTCCTGGATGCTGACAACGGTGAGGTTGGCACCGTCCTCGACCAGGATTTCGACGTTCTCGCTCAGGACCGCGGTGCCACGGTGGTCCAGGACCACCACGCCGGAGGCGAACTTCTTGGCGTGGACGAAGATGTGTGCGGCGGCCGGGGTCACGCCGGCGCCGGTCAGCGTCAGCGTGGTGACGTCCTCCACGGTGCCCTGGTATTCGGCGGGCAGGGTGACGACTGTCGCCTCCTTAAAGTTCTCCCAGGCGGCGGCAGCCACACGGTCCTCGGGAATTCCCGCGGTGCCGATGCGGGCGTCGTCGCGGCCCACGGTCTCCACCGTGACGGCGTCGGGCTTGGTGACCTCGACAGCAGGTGCGTCGCCGTCGAGCCCCTGGCCCTTGACACCCACACGGTCCAGGCCGCGGAGGCGCTTGAGCGGGGTGAAGCGCCAGTCCTCCTCGCGGCCGGTGATCAGGGGGAAGTCGGCCAGCTTGTAGGAGGTGAGGCGGCCGGCACGTGAGCTGTCGGGGATGCCGACGCCGCCGCCGTGGCTGTCGCCGTGCGAATGCGCGTTGGCAGCTGAGCCTCCCAGGGGACCTGAGGCAGGGTTGATCTCGGAAAGCTGCTCGCCTTCCTCCGTCATGCCCTTGATGAAGCCCTGCGACCAGACCTGTCCGTCCGGGGCGTCCATTACTTTTTCTTCGGTGAGCTCGGTCATTTAGCCGACGGCCCCTTCCATCTGCAGTTCGATCAGGCGGTTCAGTTCAAGCGCATATTCCATGGGCAGTTCCTTCGCGATGGGCTCGATGAAGCCGCGCACGATCATGGCCATGGCCTCGTCCTCGGGCATGCCGCGGGACTGCAGGTAGAACAGCTGCTCTGCGCTGACCTTGGACACCGTTGCCTCGTGACCCATGGAGACATCGTCTTCGCGGACGTCAACGTACGGGTACGTGTCGGAACGCGAGATGTTGTCAACCAGCAGTGCGTCACAGCGCACGGTGTTGGCGGAGTGGTTGGCGCCTTCACGGATCTGGACCAGGCCGCGGTAGGCCGACCGGCCGCCGCCGCGCGCAACCGACTTGGAGATGATCGAAGACTGCGTGTTCGGTGCGATGTGGACCATCTTGGACCCGGTGTCCTGGTGCTGGCCCTCGCCGGCAAAGGCAACGGAGAGGGTCTCGCCCTTGGCGTGCTCGCCCACGAGGTAGACGGCCGGGTACTTCATGGTGACCTTGGAGCCGATGTTGCCGTCCACCCATTCCATGGTGGCGCCCTCGTGTGCAATGGCGCGCTTGGTCACCAGGTTGTACACGTTGTTGGACCAGTTCTGGATGGTGGTGTAGCGGACGCGGGCGTTCTTCTTCACCACAATTTCGACGACGGCGGAGTGCAGCGAGTCCGAGGTGTAGATCGGGGCCGTGCAGCCTTCAATGTAGTGGACGTAGCTGCCTTCGTCGGCGATGATGAGCGTGCGCTCAAACTGGCCCATGTTTTCGGTGTTGATCCGGAAGTAGGCCTGCAGCGGAATCTCCACGTGGACGCCCGGGGGCACGTAGACGAAGGACCCGCCGGACCAGGCTGCCGTGTTCAGCGAGGCGAACTTGTTGTCGCCGACGGGGATCATGGTGCCGAAGTATTCCTGGAAGATTTCCGGGTGTTCGCGCAGGCCCGTGTCGGTGTCGGTGAAGATGACGCCCTGTGCTTCCAGGTCCTCGCGGATCTGGTGGTACACCACCTCGGATTCGTACTGGGCCGTGACGCCGCCCACCAGGCGGCTGCGCTCGGCCTCGGGGATGCCGATCCGCTCGTAGGTGTTGCGGATGTCTTCGGGGAGGTCCTCCCACGTCTGCGCCTGCTCCTCCGTGGACCGGACAAAGTACTTGATGTTGTCAAAATCGATGCCGGAGAGGTCTGCACCCCAGGTGGGCATGGGCTTGCGGTCAAAGTACTTCAGGCCCTTGAGGCGCATGTCCAGCATCCACTGGGGCTCGCCCTTCTTGGCGGAGATGTCGCGGACCACCTCTTCATTGATGCCGCGCCGGGCGTTGGCGCTGGCCTCGTTTTTGTCCGACCAGCCAAAGGCGTAGTTGCCCAGTCCCTCCAGCTCCGGGTTTCTTTCGAGGATGTCGTGGTTGGTGGAGTCTTCGACCGCACCATTCGCGCGTACGTCCTGCGCTAATTGATCCGTCATCACGGCCTTTCTTGCTGATGGTTGGAAATATTCTGCGACGGGCGCGCCATGGCCGCAGGAACGCTGACGCGCTTGCGGACCACCGCCCGGCCCGTTGGTACATGGGTGGTGCACACGTGCCCGCCACTTGCCATGGTGGAGAGCCTGCGGACGTCGACGCCCAGGAGGCGGGAAAAAACTTCAGTCTCGGCGTCGCAAAATTGGGGAAAGGTGGTGGCCAGCGCCTGGATGGGGCAGTGACCCTGGCACAGCTGCTCGGCAGCCATGGCCGAATGCGGGTTCAGCGAGTTGGACGTGGCCACAAAGCGGTCCTCGTTCAAGGCTGCGGCGAGGGCCCGGGAACGGGCGGCCACGTCGGGGCCGGCGGCGTCCACCAGGGGCTGGTACTTGGCCTCCATCTTGGCAAAGCGGCGTTCGGCAAAATCCACCACGCCTTGTTCACCGTGGCTGCCGGCAATCTCGGCCAGTGCCAGGCGGGCTATTTCCAGGTAGTCGTCGCCGATTTCAGCCTGCCCCTGCTTGGACACCACATAGCGGCGTGCGGGGCGGCCGGCCCCGCTGGTGGCATTGCTGATGAGCTTGACTTCAATGACGCCCTGTTTGGACAGCGTGTCCAGGTGCCGGCGGACCGCTGCCGGGGTAAGGCTGAGCATCTTCCCCATTTGCGCCGCGCTGACGGGCCCGTGCTCCAAAACCGCTGTCAGGACCCGGTCGCGGGTGCGTTCATCCGGTTCCAGGCCGGCAACGTGCCCCAGTTCGACTTGCGTCATGCTCGACACCTCCGCCACATGGATAAAAACCACAACAATAAACAACACAAGTATGTCGTAATTCGGCCGTCCGTACCAGTAAGGTGAGCCTACCCACGCGGCGGGGGCCGGCGGCCGGGCGCCGGGCCATGCATTCCCTCATACTACGTAACGTAGAATAGTGGGCGTGACATTGTCTCCCTCCCCCTCCCTGGACGCCGCCCTGGTCATTTCCGGGCTCGTCAAGGATGTTGGTCCCGTACCGGCGCTTGACGGCCGGATGAAGCGGATTGTCTCCAACATCAGCCTCACGGCACATTTTGGCCAGGTCACCGCGCTGCTGGGCGCCAACGGTGCCGGCAAGACCACCACCATCGAGTGCGCGCAGGGATTACAGCGACGCAACGGCGGCACCGTTTCCCTCCTGGGGCAGGACCCTGAAACGGCCGACGCCGAACTCCGCTCACGCGTGGGTGTCATGTTGCAGGATGGGGGGCTTCCGCCGGCGGCCCGCCCCGTGGCCCTGCTGCGACACGTTGCCGGGCTCTACAGGAACCCGCTGAGCGTCGACGCCCTGGTTGACCGGCTTGGCATCGCTGAATTTTCCAGCACCAACATCCGCCGGCTGTCCGGGGGGCAAAAGCAGCGCGTGGCCCTGGCCGCCAGCCTCCTGGGAAACCCTGAAGTCCTTTTCCTGGACGAGCCCAGCGCAGGCCTGGACCCGCAGTCGCGCATCATGGTCTTCGAGCTGATCCGTGAACTGCGCGACGCCGGCAAGGCCATTGTCCTGACCACGCACCTTCTGGATGACGCCCAGCGCCTGGCCGACTACGTGTACATCGTCAACCACGGGGAGTCGGTCACCGAGGGCACGGTGCCGGACTTGCTGAACGCCTCCACGGCCGCTCAGACGCAGCGCACCATGACCTTCGACGCCCCGCCCGGGCTGGACACGACGGCGCTGCACCGCCCCGGCCTGGCCTGTGAGGAAACCCGCCCGGGCAGCTACCGGATCCTCGGTTCCCTCGAACCCGGGGACCTGGGGCGCTTTGGGCAATGGTGCGCGTCCTTGTCCCTCATGCCGACGTCGGTCCACCTTGCCTCCCAGTCGCTCGAGGACGTGTTCCTGGCCATCGCGGCATCCTTCGAACCCGCCCCGAAAACGCCAGTCCCAGCCCCGCACCAGGCGCAAGTCCCTGCAGCCGAAACGGAGACCCCATGAGCAGCCTCTTCACCGACGTTCCGCCCGCCGGTGCCGCATCCCTGGCCAGGCGCGTCCTCAACCACGGCAGGTATGAGGCCGCGACCATGCTGCGCAACGGCGAACAGCTGGTGCTCATGATTGTCATGCCGCTGCTGGGGCTGATCGCGCTGGCCGTGACGCCCATCCTTGACGGCATGGGCCACTCCCGGGTTGACATGGCAACCCCGGGCATCCTGGCCCTGTGTGCACTGTCGACGGCGTTCACCGGCCAGGGCATTGCCACCGGCTTCGACCGCCGGTACGGGGTGCTGCGCTTCCTGTCCACCACTCCCCTGGGCAAGGGCGGCCTCATCGCGGGCAAGGTGATTGCCGTGCTGGTGGCGCTGGCCATCCAGGTGGCCATTATTTCCACCGTCGCCGCGTTCATGGGCTGGCGCCCCTCCCCGGGCGGGGTGCTGCTGGGGATCCCGCTGCTGGTCCTGGGTGCCGCCGCCTTTACGGCCCTGGGCCTGCTCATTGCCGGCACCGTCCGCCCGGAGGCGACGCTGGCCATCACCAACCTGGGCTGGATCCTGCTGGCCGCCATGGGCGGCATTGTGCTGCCGGCCGCCAAATTCTCCGACACCATGGCCGGGATTGTCGACTGGCTGCCCTCGGGTGCGCTGGGCACTCTGATGCGGGCGTCGCTGATCGATGGCCGGCTCGATATTTTTGCCTTGGTCATCCTGCTTGCCTGGACCGCTGCCGGCTCGGTGGCGGCCATCAAATGGTTCAAATGGAACTGAAAGACGTGAATGAAGTGAGTCAAAAAACCACCCTGAAATCCATGGCGGACAAGCTGCCCACCTCGGTCACGCCGGCCATCCGCCGCCTGTCCGTGGGCCTGCTGATCGGCCAGGGAGTCCTCATTGTCTCCGGCGGCGTGGTCCGCCTGACGGGCTCAGGCCTGGGGTGCCCCACCTGGCCCCAATGCACGCCCGGCTCCCTCACCAACACCCCCGCCATGGGCATTCACGGCGTCATCGAGTTCACCAACCGGACACTGACGTTTGCCCTGGCCGCCGTCGCACTGGCCCTGCTGGTGATGCTCTGGAACCTCCGGAAGGAGCGCAAGGACCTCTTTTGGCTCACGTTCTCCCTCCTGGCCAGCATTCCCGCCCAGGCGGTGATTGGCGGCATCACCGTGCTGACCGGGCTGAACCCGTACGTGGTCAGCCTGCATTTCCTGGTCTCCGCCGCCCT
This sequence comes from Arthrobacter silviterrae, assembly GCF_011045165.1. Taxonomy (GTDB): domain Bacteria; phylum Actinomycetota; class Actinomycetes; order Actinomycetales; family Micrococcaceae; genus Specibacter; species Specibacter silviterrae. Next base: position 72,137 of record NZ_JAAKZI010000004.1, on the reverse strand, counting down.
GGTGGTCTTTAGCATGCTACTGGTCAACAGGGCCTACGGGCGTACCGGCGCCACGGCGCCGGCCACGGCCGTGCGGCCCCGCCAGACCATTCGCCAATTGAGCGCCGTGGCGGCCGTGTGCACCTACCTGGCCGTGGTGCTGGGAACCCTGGTCACGGGTTCCGGCCCGCACTCCGGCGACTCCACCTCACCGCGCATGGGCCTTGACGGCTACCTGGTCACGCGCATCCACGTGCTGCCGGTGTACCTGCTGGTGGCAGTTTCCGTGATTCTGCTGGTCCTGCTGTGGCGCACGCCCGGTCTCCTGCGCAGCGCTGCGGTGCTCCTCATTGTCTCCGTTGTCTACCAGGGGGCCATTGGCTACTGGCAGTACTTCACCGGCGTCCCGTCACTGCTGGTAGGCCTGCACATGGTGGGCTCCTCACTGCTCCTGGCAACCGGCACCAACATTGTCGACCTCGCCCTTCGCCGCGGCAGGGACCAGGTCCGCGCTTCCTGACACCAGGCCAACAGGAACGACGACGGCGGCGCACCTTCACAGGGAAGGTGCGCCGCCGGCGTCGTTCCTTTGTCTGCGTGGTCAGCGCATCAGGGCCTGGCCCACAAACGGATCCACCGCCAGGGAGAGGAACACCAGTGTCAGGTAGGAAATGGACGCGTGGAACACCTTCATGGCGTTCTTCTTGGTGACAAGGTCCTTCTTGGCATTGCTGTAAAGCGTGTGGGCCTCGAACAGGAACCAGCCGCCGGCGCCAATGGCCACCACGGTGTAGACAATGCCCGCGCCGCCCAGGGGAATCATGAGCAGCGAGCACGCCACCATGGCCCACGTGTACAGGACCACCTGCACGGCCACGGTCCGCGAGCCGGCCACGGCGCCGAGCATGGGGACGTTGACGGCGTTGTAGTCGTCGCCGTAGCGCATGGACAGGGGCCAGTAGTGAGGCGGGGTCCACAGGAAGATGATCATGAACAGGATCACTGCCGGCCACTGGACCGAATTGGTCACGGCGGACCAGGCGATGAGCACCGGCATGCATCCTGCAGCCCCGCCCCAGACGATGTTTTGCGTGGTGCGGCGCTTGAGGATCAGCGAGTAGACCACCACGTACAGGAAGATTGCCCCGACGCCGAGCAGCCCGGTCAGCGGGTTGATGCTCCACAGCAGGGCAACGGCCAGGACTGTGAGCACCCACGAAAAGACGAGTGCCTCGCGCGGGGTGATGACGCCGGTCACCAGGGGGCGCTTCGACGTCCGGTGCATGATCTTGTCAATGTCGCGGTCAATGTAGCAGTTGAAGGCACCGGACGCGCCGGCTGCCAGGGCGCCGCCGACCATGGTGGCCACCATGAGCCACAGGCTGGGGACGCCTCCCCTGCCGGAATAGCCCTGCGCGAAGAACATGGTGGGCAGGGTGGTCACCAGCAGCAGCTCCACCACCCGGGGCTTGGTCAGGGCCAGGTATCCCTTGGCCTTGGCAGAAATCCCCACACGCATTGGTGCCTCGGGGGATGTTCCGGCGATCGGGATATGCGTTGCACTCACGTGTAATGTCACCATGTTCTAATCGTTGGTTCACAGCAGCGGCCCGGCCGCGGATCACACCACCACGGGTGGCGGCAGCCGGGCGGCAAAACCTCTAAATATCATAGCTGGCCGCGGGTGAAAAGACATGAACGTGAATAAGTCAAGCAATTGTGGCAAGTTGCGGCAAATCTGATCACTTGCCCGCCACCCCGTCCCTTTGTGAATCTCATGCCCGGGCGGCGGTTAGCCACCACCGGCACCAGTGGCACTAAGCTGAAGCAAGATCATAAGTTTCAACGCGAAGCAGCGCAGGGCAGCGGAGCCACGGACTTGTCCCTGGCCCGGCCGTGCGCGTGCCGTGCACGTGCTTCGTGCCTGCACTCAACGAGAGGGACCTATAAGTGTCACATCTGGATTCGGCATCATTTTCCTGGACCGCTGACGACGTGCGCGCCGTGGACACGGTACGTGTCCTGGCCGCAGACGCCGTCGAAAAGGTGGGCAACGGCCACCCCGGAACCGCGATGTCGCTGGCACCGGCCGCCTACCTGCTGTTCCAAAAGGTCATGCGCATTGATCCGGCGAACCCCGACTGGATTGGCCGCGACCGCTTCATCCTCTCCCCCGGCCACTCGTCCCTGACGCTTTACATCCAACTGTTCCTCTCCGGCTACGGCCTGGAGCTCACAGACCTGGAGGCGTTGCGCACCTGGGGCTCGCTGACCCCCGGCCACCCCGAGTACAAGCACACCAGGGGCGTGGAAATCACCACCGGACCGCTGGGCCAGGGCCTGGCCTCCGCCGTCGGCTTCGCCTACTCACAGCGGCGCATGCGCGGGCTCATGGACCCCGATGCCGCCCCCGGCACCAGCCCCTTTGACCACACCGTGTGGGTCATTGCCTCCGACGGCGACCTCCAGGAAGGCGTGACCAGCGAGGCATCCTCGCTGGCAGGCCACCAGGAACTGGGCAACATGGTGGTCATCTACGATTCCAACCACATCTCCATTGAAGACGACACCAACATCGCCTACTCCGAAGACGTCCTCAAGCGCTACGAGGCCTACGGCTGGCACGTGCAGCGCGTCGACTGGACCAAGACCGGCGAGTACGTGGAGGACGTGGCCGAACTCCACGCCGCCCTGGAGACGGCCAAGGCTGAAACCAGCAAGCCCTCCATCATCCTGCTGCGCACCATCATCGGCTACCCGTCGCCGAAGAAGCAGAACACGGGCGCCATCCACGGCTCGGCACTGGGTGCGGCCGAAGTGGCCGCGCTGAAGGCCGAACTGGGCTTTGACCCGGAGAAGAGCTTCGACGTGGATCCGGCCATCCTGGCCCACGCCCGCCAGGTGGAGGCCCGCGGCGCCGCGGCCCACGAGGAATGGAACGCCGGCTTCGAGGCCTGGAAGGCGGCCAACCCCGAAAACGCCGCCCTGCTGGAACGCATTGAAAAGAAGGAGCTGCCGGCAGGGTGGGAGGCAAACCTTCCCTCGTTTGAGGCCGGCAAGGACGTCTCCACCCGTGTGGCATCCGGCAAGGTCCTCAACGGCATCGGCGGGGTGCTTCCCGAGCTGTGGGGCGGCTCCTGCGACCTGGCCGGTTCCAACAACACCACCATTGAAGGGGTGGGCTCGTTTGTCCCCACGGACAAGCAGACCGACACTTGGTCCGGCGGCCCCTACGGCCGCGTGCTGCACTTCGGCATCCGCGAGCACGCCGCCGCCTCCATCGTCAACGGCATCCACCTGGGCGGCCCCACCCGTGCGTTCTCCGGCACGTTCCTGATCTTCAGCGACTACCAGCGCCCCGCCATCCGTCTCTCCGCCCTGATGGGCGTCCCGTCCATTTACGTGTGGACTCACGACTCCATCGGCCTGGGCGAGGACGGCCCCACCCACCAGCCCGTGGAACAGCTCGCCACCCTGCGCGCCATTCCCGGCCTGGACGTGGTCCGACCCGGCGACGCCAATGAAGTCGCCGCGGCCTGGGCCAAGATCCTGGAAACCACCGACCACCCGGCCGGGATTGTGCTGACCCGCCAAAACATCCCCACCTACGCCCGCGGCGCCGGGGAGGCCACGGCCACCGAGTTCGGCTCGACGGCGGGAGTCGCCAAGGGCGGGTACGTCCTGGCCGAGGCCGTCCGCGACGGCGCCGCCGTCACCCCCGACGTGATCCTGATCGCCACGGGCTCCGAAGTGCAGCTGGCCGTTGACGCGCGGGAGGCCCTAGCTGCCAGCGGTGTCGCAGCCCGCGTGGTGTCTATGCCCTGCGTTGAGTGGTTCCACGCACAATCACCCGAGTACCGTGAGGCCGTGCTGCCCGCGGCCGTCAAGGCCCGCGTCTCCGTCGAGGCCGGACTGGCCCTGGGCTGGCGGGAATTTGTGGGCGACGCCGGCCGCTCCATCTCCCTGGAGCACTTTGGCGCCTCGGCCGACTACAAGCGCCTGTTCCAGGAGTTTGGCATCACCACCGAAACCGTGACGGCCGCCGCCACGGAATCCATCGCTGCAGCCTCCGCCTGACAGCCCCGCACCCTTCACCTTCAGTTCACTTTTAGGAAGAAGCAAAGACATGACTACACCCACCGCAGACCTTTCCGCCGCCGGCGTGTCCATTTGGATGGATGACCTGTCCCGCACCCGCCTGGTGACAGGCAGCCTGAAGCAGCTCATCGCCGAGAAGAACGTGGTTGGCGTGACCACCAACCCCAGCATCTTCGAGGCAGCCATCACCAAGAGCGACGCCTACAAGGCTGAGCTCAAGGCATTCTCCGCCCAGGGCGTCCAGTCCGAGGAGGCCGTCTTTGAAATGACGACGGCGGATGTAGCCGACGGCTGCGACGTCTTCGCCGCCGTGGCGGAGGCCACCAAGGGCGTTGACGGGCGCGTGTCCATCGAGGTGGACCCCCGCAAGGCGTGGGACACCGAGGGGACCATCGCCGAGGCCAAGCGCCTGTACGCCAAGGTCAACAAGAAGAACGTCTACATCAAGATTCCCGCCACGGTGGAGGGCCTGGAAGCCATCACGGCCACCCTTGCCGAGGGCATCAGCGTCAACGTCACGCTGATCTTCTCACTGGAGCGCTACCGCGCCGTGGTCAACGCCTTCCTGTCCGGGCTGGAAAAAGCCAAGGCCAACGGCCACAACCTGGCGGACATCCACTCCGTGGCGTCCTTCTTCGTCTCCCGCGTGGACACCGAGATCGACAAGCGCCTGGTGGCCATCGGCACCGAGCAGGCCCTGGGCCTGAAGGGCAAGGCCGGCCTGGCCAACGCCCGCCTGGCCTACCAGATCTTCGAGGAAGTCTTCTCCTCGGAGCGCTGGGCGCTGCTGGCCGACGCCGGGGCCCTCCCCCAGCGCCCCCTCTGGGCCTCCACGGGAGTCAAGGACCCGGCCTACCCGGACACCCTGTACGTCACGGGCCTGGTGGCCAAGGACGTGGTGAACACCATGCCGGAAAAGACCCTTGACGCGACCTTCGACCACGGCGTGGTCACGGGCGACACCGTCACCGGCAGCTACGAGGAATCCAACGCCCTCCTGAACGAGCTTGAGGGCCTGGGCATCTCCTACAACGACGTGGTCGGCCTGCTGGAAACCGAAGGCCTGGAGAAGTTCGTGGCCAGCTGGAAGGACCTGCTCAACCACGTCCAGGACGCCCTCGACGCCGCCGGAAAGGAAGCATAACCATGACCAGCCTTGCATTTTCCGCCTCAGGGGCCGCAGAGGCCGCCGGCGCAACCCACCTGCCGGCGCTGGTCGCCGACCAGGTCGCCTCGAAGATCTTCGCCAAGGACGCCACCCTGTGGGGCCCCGACGCGGAATCCGAGTCCGCCATCCGCCTGGGCTGGGTCGAAACACCCCAGGTGTCCGCCCCCCTCGTGGCCGACATTGTGGCATTGCGCAGCGCCTTCGAGGCCGAAGGCATCAGCCACATCGTGCTGTGCGGCATGGGCGGCTCGTCCCTGGCGCCGGAAGTCATCACGGCCACGGCCGGCGTGGAGCTGACCGTGCTGGACAGCACGGAGCCTGGCCAGGTCCGTGCCGCCGTGGCGGACCGCCTGGCCCGGACGGCCATTGTGGTCTCCTCCAAGTCCGGCTCCACCCTGGAGACCGATTCCCAGCGGCGCATCTTCGAGCAGGAGTTCACGGCTGCCGGAATCGACGCCAAGTCGAGAATCGTCATTGTCACCGATCCCGGCTCGCCCCTGGACAAGTCGGCGCGCGAGGCCGGCTACCGAAAGGTGTTCAACGCGGACCCGAACGTGGGCGGGCGCTATTCCGGACTGACGGCATTCGGGCTGGTGCCCTCCGGCCTGGCCGGCGTGGACGCCCAGGCCCTCCTGGACTCTGCCGAGGAAGCCGCCGAGATGCTGCGTGACGACGACACCGGCAACATCGGCCTGCGCCTTGGTGCAGCCCTCGGCGGCACCTCGCCGCTGCGGGACAAGATCGTGATCGTCGATGAGGGCTCCGGCATTGTGGGCTTCGCCGACTGGGCCGAACAGCTCATCGCCGAATCCACGGGCAAGCTCGGCACCGGCGTGCTGCCGGTGGTGGCCGACCCCGGCTCCCCCGAAGTCACGGGAGGTGCCGCGGACGTGTTGGTGGTGCGGCTGGTGGCCGGGGACGCCGACGTCGAACTTCGGGCGAATGAAGTCAGCATTGCCGGGGACCTGGGCGCACAGATGATGGTGTGGGAATTTGCCGTGGCCGTTGCGGGCCGCCTCCTGGGCATCAACCCCTTTGACCAGCCGGACGTGGAGGCCGCCAAGGTGGCCGCCCGCGGGCTGTTGGACGCCACACCGGCCCCGACACCGGCCCTCTTCACCGACGGCGCCATTGAGGTCCGCACGGCAAACGACGACGCCGGCTGGCTGGCCGGGGCGTCGACCGCCGGGGAAGCGCTGGACGCACTTTTGGGGACGTTGCCTGCCAACGGCTACCTGAGCGTGCAGGCCTACCTCGACCGGCTGGCCAACGCCCCGCTGGCCGGCGTGCGCGACGAGCTGGCAGCCGCCACCGGCCGTCCCGTCACCTTCGGCTGGGGCCCGCGCTTCCTGCACTCGACCGGGCAGTTCCACAAGGGCGGACCCGCCATTGGCGTGTTCCTCCAGGTGACCGGCGCCGCCGCCGAGGATTTGGCAATTCCGGACCGTCCGTTTACGTTTGGGGAGCTGATTTCCGCCCAGGCTGCGGGCGACGCCCAGGTGCTGGCCGACCATGGCCGGCCCGTGCTGCGGCTGCACCTGACGGACGTCGCAACGGGCGTTGAACAACTCAAGACTGTGGTGGCCGCGCTTGCCGGCCGCCGCACCGACGCATAGGGCAAACACTTTCCACATGCCAACGAATGCAGCAACACACCATGCAAACCCGCTCCGGGACAGCCGCGACCGCCGGCTGTCCCGCGTGGCGGGTCCGTCGTCGCTGGTGCTCTTTGGAGTCACCGGCGACCTGGCCCGCAAGAAGCTCATGCCGGCCGTGTACGACCTTGCCAACCGGGGGCTGCTGCCGCCCAGTTTCGCGCTGGTGGGCTTTGCCCGGCGCAGCTGGAGCGATGCGGAGTTCGCCGCAGAGGTCAAGGCGTCCGTCCAGGCACACTGCCGCACCCCGTTTGATGAAACCGTCTGGTCGCAGCTGAGCCTGGGCATCCGCTTTGTCCCGGGCGAATTTGATGACGACGCGGCCTTTGAGCGGCTCAAGGACACCCTCGCGGACCTTGACGAACAGCGCGGCACGCAGGGCAACCACGCGTTCTACCTGTCCATCCCGCCGAAGGCGTTTGAACTGGTCTGCCGCCAGCTGTCCAGCCACGGCCTGGCCCAGACGGCCGGCGACTTCTGGCGCCGGGTGGTCATTGAAAAGCCGTTCGGCCACGACCTGGAATCCGCCAGGGCCCTCAATGACATTGTGGAGTCAGTCTTTCCGGCGGATTCCGTCTTCCGCATTGACCACTACCTGGGCAAGGAAACGGTCCAGAACATCCTGGCGCTGCGCTTTGCCAACCAATTTTTTGAGCCCCTGTGGAACGCCAACTACGTGGACCACGTGCAGATCACGATGGCCGAGGACATTGGCACGGGCGGACGCGCGGGCTACTACGACGGCGTGGGCGCGGCCCGCGACGTGATCCAAAACCACCTGCTGCAGCTGCTGGCCCTGACGGCCATGGAGGAGCCCATCTCCTTCAACGCCGAGGACCTGCGGGCCGAGAAGGAAAAGGTGCTGGCCGCCGTCAAGCTGCCGGCCGACCTGTCCACCCATTCGGCCCGCGGCCAGTTTGCCGGCGGCTGGCAGGGCGGCGAGGAGGTGCTGGGCTACCTGGACGAGGAAGGCATCCCCGCCGATTCCACCACCGAAACCTTTGCCGCCATCCGCCTGGACATCAACACCCGCCGGTGGTCCGGCGTGCCGTTCTACCTGCGCACGGGCAAGCGGCTGGGCCGCCGGGTGACCGAGATCGCCGTCGTGTTCAAGCGGGCACCCAACCTGCTGTTCACCGACCACGCCGCCGACGACTTCGGGCAAAACGCCGTGGTCATCCGCGTCCAGCCTGATGAGGGCGTCACCATCCGCTTCGGATCCAAGGTGCCCGGCACGCAGATGGAGGTCCGCGACGTCACCATGGACTTTGGCTACGGCCATGCCTTCACGGAGTCCAGCCCAGAAGCCTACGAGCGCCTCATCCTGGACGTGCTGCTCGGCGAGCCGCCCCTGTTCCCCCGCCACCAGGAAGTGGAGCTGTCCTGGAAGATCCTGGACCCGTTCGAGGAATTCTGGGCGGCCGAAGGCGTGCAGCCGGAAAGCTACGAGCCAGGCAGCTGGGGGCCGTCGTCGGCCGATGACCTGTTAAAGCGAGACGGAAGGACGTGGCGCCGGCCATGATAGTTGACCTGCCAGACACCACCACCTCCAACATCACCAAGCAGATCGTCAAGATGCGCGAACAGGGCGGCGTTGTCACCCTGGGCCGCGTGCTGACCCTGGTGGTCATCACCCAAAACGGCCTCGAAGAGGACGCCATCACGGCAGCCAACCTGGCCAGCCGCGAACACCCGTGCCGCATCATCGTGCTCGCCGCGGGCTCCCCCGACGAGCCCACCCGCCTGGACGGGGAGATCCGGGTGGGCGGCGACGCCGGAGCCTCGGAAGTCATCGTGCTGCGCGGCTACGGCGAACTTGCCCCGGAAAGTGAATCGCTCGTCTCGGCACTGCTGCTCCCCGATGCGCCCATCGTGGCCTGGTGGCCCAATGGGGCGCCGGAGTCCGCCAGCGAAAGCCCCGTGGGACGCATTGCCCACCGCCGCATCACGGACTCGGCCAACCAGGCGGACCCCCGCGAGGCGTTGAAGCACATCGCCGAAACCTACCGGGCCGGGGACACCGACCTGGCCTGGACCCGCCTGACCAACTGGCGCATCCAGCTGGCCGCCGTCCTCGACCAGGAGGATTCGGCCGGCCCTGTCACGGCCCTGCACGTGGAAGGGGCCAGCGACTCCCCCAGCACCCTGCTGCTGGCCGCGTGGCTGCACCGCGCCCTGGGCGTTCCCATCACGGTTGCGGAAGACCCCAGGGGCACCGGGATCCGCCGCGTCATCATGAAGCGGGCCACAGGGAATGTCGAGCTCCACCGCCCCGGCACCCTCGAGGCCATCCTGACCCAGCCAGGCCAGCCGCAACAGCAAATCTCCCTGCCCCGCCGCTCCCTCCAGGACTGCCTGGCCGAAGAGCTAAGGCGCCTGGATCCCGACGAGGTCTTTGGCGAAGTGGTTACGCTGGGGGTAAAGAAACTGCTTGCCGAAGAAAAGGTTGTGACGGCATGAGCCGCAACGTTCGCATCACCCTGCACCCGTCCTTTGACGTGCTGGCCGCCACCACGGCAGCGCGGCTCATCACCCGCCTCCTGGACGTCCAGGGCGAACGAGGCGAGGCCACTGTGGTGCTGACCGGCGGCAGCGTGGGCATTGCCACCCTCAAGGCCGTGGCCGAGTCGCCTGCCCGGCTGGCCGTCGACTGGGCCAAGGTCAACTTCTGGTTCGGCGACGACAGGTTTGTGCCGGCGGACTCCCCCGACCGCAACGCCCGCCAGGCCCGGGAGGTGCTCCTGGACCACATCGGCACCGACCCCGCCCGGGTGCACACGATGGCCGCGTCGGACGAGGTGGACGGCCTGGATGCCGCCGCCGCCGACTACACGGCCCAGCTGGAAGCGGCTGCCCGGCTGGAATGGGAGAACGACGACGACGCCACCTCGGAGCAGGCGCCCACCGTGCCCCGCTTCGACGTGCTGCTGCTGGGCCTGGGCCCGGACGCACACATCGCCTCCCTCTTCCCGGAAATGGCCGGTATCCGATCGCACGGCGTGCCCGTGGTGGGCGTCAGCAACTCCCCCAAGCCGCCGCCGTCGCGCGTGTCATTGACGCTGGAAGCCATCAACACCGCCCAGGAGATCTGGATCGTGGCTGCCGGTGCCGACAAGGCCGCCGCCGTGGGCCTGGGCCTGGCAGGGGCCAACCCCGTGCAGGTTCCGGCGTCCGGCGCCCGGGGCGTCACGAAGACCCTCTGGCTGCTGGACCAGGATGCCTCGGCCAAGGTGCCCGGGCAGCTCATGCGCCGGGACAGGTGACGAGCTCCCGGCGGGCTTGAACAGCACAGCAAAAGGTCCCGTCCGGAATATTCCGGACGGGACCTTTTTTGGCTTATGCGGCTGCTAGGCGCCGTAGGACATCATCAGGCCGAGGCCGATGATGACCACTCCCCAGACGATGCCAAGGACCACGGTGAAGCGGTTGAGGTTCCGTTCGGCCACGCCGGAGGAACCGAGGTTCGAGCTCATGCCGCCACCAAACATGTCTGACAACCCGCCGCCACGGCCCTTGTGGAGCAGGATCAGGAGGGTCAGCAGCAAGCTGGTGATACCCAGCAGGATCTGCAGGGCAATTTGTAGTGCTTCCACTGGTAGCCTTTCAGCGCGGTTGAGGTGGTCTAATCCTAGTTGGTGACGAGGTGGCTTTCAAAACGGGCAATGTTGGCGAATTCACCCGCGTCGAGGCTGGCACCGCCCACCAGGACACCGTCCACGTCACGCCCGGCCATGATCGCGGCCACGTTGGAAGCCTTGACCGAGCCGCCGTACAGCAGGCGCGTCTTGGCGGCCGTCTCGGCGTCGAACAGGACAGCCAGTTCGGCACGGATGGCGGCGCACATCTCCTGGGCGTCGCCGGGCCCTGCAACCTCGCCCGTTCCGATGGCCCAGATGGGCTCGTAGGCAACCACCAGCTGGGCTGCCTGTTCGGCGGTGAGGCCGGCAACGTCGGCGCGCAGCTGGGCCAGGGTGTGCTCCACGTGTGTGCCTGCCTGGCGGATTTCCAGGCCCTCTCCGGCGCACAGCACGGGGGTGAGTGCGTGGCGGAAGGCAGCCTTGACCTTGGCATTGAGCACCTCGTCACTCTCCTGGTGGATGGCGCGTCGTTCGCTGTGGCCCACCAGCACGTAGGTGCAGCCCAGCTTGTTCAGGAACGCGCCGGAAATGTCGCCGGTGTAGGCGCCGGCGTCCTGGTCGGAAAGGTCCTGGGCCCCGTAGCTCAGCTTGAGCTTGTCGCCCTGGACGAGTGTCTGGACGCCGCGGAGGTCGGTGAACGGCGGGAACACTGACACTTCAACCCGGGCAAAGTCATGGCGGGCATCGGACAGCGTCCAGGCCAGCTTTTGCAGGAGGGTGATGCCTTGAACATGGTCCATGTTCATCTTCCAGTTGCCGGCAATCAGCGGCGTGCGGTCAAATTTCCCGTTGGTCGAAGTCGTCATCGCTCTCTCGTTCCTTGACAGTGCTCTAAATAGAAATCATGGGGTGCGCCGGGGCGCAACGGGGCGGCGGCAGGAATCCTGCCGCCGCCCCGGTCAATCAGCGCTCCAGTGCCGCCAGTCCGGGCAGTTCCTTGCCTTCCAGGAATTCCAGGCTGGCGCCGCCGCCGGTGGAGATGTGGCCGAACGCGTCATCGGCAAAGCCAAGGGTGCGAACAGCGGCGGCGGAGTCGCCGCCGCCCACCACGGTGAATCCGCCGCGGGCGGAGTTGTCCGCCAGGGCAGCCGCAACGGCCCTGGTGCCTTCGGCAAAGGCCTGGAATTCAAACACGCCCATGGGGCCGTTCCAAAACACCGTCTTCGCCGTTGACATGGCGTCCGCAAAGGCAGCCGCGGAGACCGGGCCAATGTCCAGGCCCAGGCCGCCGGCGCCGAAGCTGGAGGATTCAATGGCGTCAGCCGGCACGGTTTCATGGGCGGCGTCCGCAGAGAAGCCGGCAGCAACCACAATGTCGGTGGGCAGCACAAACATGGTCCCTGCCGCCTCGGCCCGCTTGAGGTAGTCCTGCACCACGGGGATTTGCTCGGTCTCCAGCAGGGAGGCACCCACCGCGTGGCCCTGGGCGGCCAGGAAGGTGAACAGCATGCCGCCACCCACCAGGATGGTGTCCGCCTTGCCCAGCAGGTTGTCAATGACAGACAGCTTGTCGGAGACCTTCGAGCCCCCCAGCACCACCACATAGGGGCGCACCGTGTCCGTGGTGAGCTTCGTCAGGACCTCCAGCTCCCGCGCCACCAGGTCACCCTGGAAGGACGGCAGCACCTTGGCGATGTCGTAGACACTCGCGTGCTTGCGGTGCACGGCACCAAAGGCGTCATCCACGTACGCGCCCGTCCCCCCCGTGAGGGAAGCGAGCTCGGCCGCGAAAGCTGCACGGTCGGCGTCGTCCTTGGATGTTTCGCGCGCATCGAAGCGCACGTTTTCCAGGACCAGCACGGAGCCGTCGGCCAGGGCTGCGGCGGCGGCCTGGGCGGCCGGTCCGGTGGTGTCCGCGGCCAATGTTGCGTTGAGCTCCGGTGCCAGTTCCGCCAGGCGTGCCACGGCCGGTGCCAGTGAATACTTGGCCTCGGGGCTGCCCTTGGGCCGGCCCAGGTGGGCGCAGACCAGGACCTTGGCGCCGGCGGCGGCCAGGGCCCGGATCACGGGCAGGGAGGCCTTGATGCGGCCGTCGTCACTCACTGAAGCGCCGTCGAGCGGCACGTTCAAATCACTACGGATGAGAACGTGCCGCCCGCGGACACCTTCATCGATGAGTTCGCTGAGGGCGTGAAGTGCCATGCGTGCTTTGCCTTACCTTGCCTTAGAGCTTGGATGCAACGAGTTCGGTCAGGTCGACCAGGCGGTTGGAGTAGCCCCACTCGTTGTCGTACCAGGAGACAACCTTGACCTGGTTGCCGATGACCTTGGTCAGGCCGGAGTCAAAGATGGACGACGCCGGGTCCCCGACAATGTCGGAGGAGACGATCGGGTCTTCCGTGTACGTGAGGTAGCCGGCGAGGCTGCCTTCGGCCGCGGCGGCCTTGTAGGCGGCGTTGACTTCCTCGACGGTGACCTCGCGGCTGACCGTGGCCGTCAGGTCCGTGGCGGAGCCTGTGGGCACGGGTACGCGGATGGCGTAGCCGTCCAGCTTTCCCTTGAGCTCCGGCAGGACCAGGCCGATGGCCTTGGCGGCTCCGGTGGAGGTGGGGATCATGTTGACGGCTGCGGCGCGGGCGCGGCGCAGGTCCTTGTGGGGGCCGTCCTGGAGGTTCTGGTCTGCCGTGTAGGCGTGGACGGTGGTCATGAGGCCGCGTTCCAGGCCAAAGCTGTCGTTGAGCACCTTGGCCAAGGGGCCGAGGCAGTTGGTGGTGCAGGAGGCGTTGGAAATGATGTGGTGAGCTGCCGGGTCGTACAGCCCGTCGTTGACGCCCAGGACGATGGTGATGTCCTCGTCGGAGGCGGGGGCGGAAATGAGGACCTTCTTGGCGCCGGCGTCAATGTGCTTCTGGGCGTCGGAGGCCTTGGTGAAGAAGCCCGTGGATTCGATGACGATGTCAACGCCGAGCTCGCCCCACGGCAGGTTGGCAGGATCGCGTTCGGCCAGGACGGTGATGGTCTTTCCGTCCACCACCAGGTGGCCGTCCACAACATCCACTGCGACGGGCAGGCGGCCGTTGACGGAGTCGTACTTGAGGAGGTGTGCCAGCGCTTCGGGGCTGGTGAGGTCGTTCACGGCAACAATCTCAAGGTCGGCGGCCTGTGCCAGCGCGGCGCGGAAGTAGTTGCGGCCAATGCGGCCGAACCCGTTGATTCCAATGCGAGTAGTCACTTAGTTCTCTCCTTTGTGCCCATGCGGACACGCGTAGTCCGGTTGAGGTGTTACCTGCAACCCTTTGCTTTCCCGCACGACGTTGGGCAGAGATTCTTCGCGGCGGGCTGCACAAGCAGCCGCCGTGACCTATATTACGTTCCATGGGGCCCGCCCCGGAAATTTGACGGGGCGGGCGTCCATATTTTGGTCACAATTTTGTGTGGACCGGGTGGAACCTTACGGCAGGATCAGGGCCGTGGCACCCTTGCGGGCGGCCTCGAAGCGCTTGGCGACGTCGGCCCAGTTCACGATGTTCCAGAAGGCCTTGACGTAGTCTGCCTTGACGTTGACGTAGTCGAGGTAGAAGGCGTGCTCCCACATGTCGAGCATGAGCAGCGGGGTCGTGGCCACGGGAACGTTGCCCTGCTGGTCGAAGAGCTGTTCGATGACGATGTTGCCGCCCAGGCCTTCAAAGGAGAGCAGTGCCCAGCCGGAGCCCTGGATGCCAAGGGCGGCCGCGGTGAAGTGTGCGCGGAAGTTGTCGAAGGAGCCGAAGGCGTCATCGATGGCTGCGGCCAGCTCGCCCTCGGGCTTGTCCCCGCCTTCGGGGGAAAGGTTGTTCCAGAAAATGGAGTGGTTGGTGTGCCCGCCAAGGTTGAAGGCCAGGTCCTTGGAGTACTTGGCAACATTGGCGAAGTTGTTGGTGTCACGGGCTTCGGCCAGCTGGTCCAGCGCGGTGTTGGCGCCGGCAACGTATGCCGCGTGGTGCTTGCTGTGGTGCAGCTCCATGATTCGGGCGGAAATGTTGGGCTCCAGCGCAGCATAGTCATAGCTGAGTTCTGGAAGTGTGTACTTAGTCACGGTTCCTCCGTTGCAATTTCTTCTGGTTGGTCCGCGGGATCAGTGCCCCGCAAACTGCATAACCGAATGAGTGTCCGGTTATGTTCCTACTCTTTCATATTAGGCACGAATCAGGACTCGAGCATGTCGAACGTGACGCTGGACTCAGTGCCCGGGACGCCGATGTCGGCAGCTTTTTTGTCCGCCATGGCCAGCAGGCGCCGGATGCGCCCGGCGATCGCGTCCTTGGTCAGGGGCGGGTCGGCCAGCCGGCCCAGCTCGTCGAGGCTGGCCTGCTTGTGGGCCACGCGCAGCTCGCCGGCGTACTTGAGGTGTTCGGGGACGTCGTCCCCCAGGATCTCCAGGGCCCTGTCCACGCGGGCGCCGGCGGCAACGGCGGCCTGCGCCGAGCGGCGCAGGTTGGCGTCGTCAAAATTGGCCAGCCGGTTGGCTGTGGCACGCACTTCCTTGCGCATGCGCCGTTCCTCCCACACCAGGAGTGTTTCGTGCGCCCCCATCCGGACCAGGAGGGCGGCAATGGTGTCGCCGTCGCGGATCACCACGCGGTCCACGCCGCGCACCTCGCGGGCCTTGGCCGCAATGTCGATGCGCCGGGCCGCCCCAACCAGGGCCAGGGCCGCTTCCGGGCCCGGGCACGTCACCTCGAGTGCGGAGGAGCGGCCGGGCTCCGTCAGGGAGCCGTGGGCCAGGAAGGCGCCGCGCCACACCGCCTCGGCGTCGGATGCGGAACCATTGACCACCACGGACGGCAGTCCGCGCACGGGGCGCCCCCGGCCGTCCAGGAGCCCGGTTTGGCGGGCCAGGGCCTCACCGTCGCGGACCACGCGCACCACATAGCGGTTGCCGCGCCGCAGGCCCCCGCCGGTGACCACAATGATTTCGCTCTGGTGGCCGTACATTTCGGCTATCGCCACGCGCAGCCGCCGGGCAGTGGCCGCCGAGTCCACCTCGGCTTCAATGACGATGCGTCCCGAGATGATGTGCAGCCCGCCGGCAAAGCGCAGCAGTGCCGAGACCTCCGCTTTCCGCACCGAGGACTTTTTGATGTCCAGCCTGGACAGTTCCTCTTTGACCGCCGTTGTCAGCGCCATAGTGTGACCCTTCGCCTTGAAATTCTAGTTGTCCCCGAAAATGTCCCGATATGCCGCCGCCAGCCGCAACGGGTCGTGGACCGGCTTTCCTGCGGAGTTCCCCACCTTACCGAACACCACCTCCGCCCCTATCATTGCGGCGGCCTCGGTAAAGCCGTCGACGTCGGCCACGGACACCGGATCGGCCAGCACCACGTCCACGCCAAACTCCGGCGCGTACCGGGAAATGACCTTCAGGTGGTCCGCCGCATCCATGCCGGCGGCCTCCTGGTCGTCCACGTCAAGGTTCATGGTCAGCAGCCGTTTGGCCGTGGTGGTGCACAGGGCCGTCCGCAGTTCGGGCAGCAGCAGGTGCGGCAGCACGGAGGTGTACCAGGACCCCGGGCCCAGCACCACCCAGTCCGCTGCATGGATGGCAGCCACGGCCTCCGCGCAGGCAGGGGCGTCCTGCGGCACCAGGCGCACATTGGACACCTCGCCGGCCTTGGCCAGCCGCGCCTGCCCGCTGATGACATGGCCGTTGGGGTGCAGGCTGTCCGCCGTGGATTTGACCTCCCCCTCAATGGTCAGCGGCACGCTGGCCATGGGCAGGACCTCGCCCCGGGCGCCCAGGAGCGCCCCGGCCCAGCGGAGCCCCGCGACGGTGTCTCCCAGCAATTCCCAGAGCGTGACGATCAGCAGGTTGCCCAGCGCGTGGTTGTCCAGCGAGCCGGCGACGCCTTCCCTGGACGTGAAGCGGTGCTGCATGACGTCCCGCCAGGTCCTGCCCCAGTCGGTGTCGTCGCACAGCGCCGCCAGTGCCATGCGCAGGTCCCCCGGCGGGAGCACGCCCAGCTCGTCGCGGAGGCGGCCGGAGGAGCCGCCGTCGTCCGCGACAGTGACCACGGCGGTGAGGTTGCTGGTCAGCAGGCGCAGCGCCGAGAGGGATGCGGAGAGGCCGTGGCCGCCGCCCAGTGCCGTGACGCGAACGCCCGATTCAAAGGCCGGCAGCCTTCCCGCGGCCGGAATGATCGGCAGGATGCCCGTGTACATGCCTACTCCCGGCCCAGGTCGCGGTGGCGGATGCTGGTGGTGACGCGCGGCAGCTGGCTCAGGCGCTTGGCCAGTTCAATGGCCACGGCCACGGAGCGGTGCTTGCCGCCAGTGCAGCCTACGGCAATGGTGGCGTAGTGCTTGTTTTCGCGGCGGTACCCGGCAAGAACCGGCTCCAGGGCATGCACATAGCGGTCCACAAAGTCCGCGGCGCCGTTGTCCTTGAGCACAAAATCGCTGACGGCCTTGTCCTGGCCCGTCAGGGGGCGCAGCTGCGGGATCCAGTGCGGGTTGGGGATGAACCGCACATCCGCCACGTAGTTGGCGTCCACGGGCAGGCCGTACTTGAAGCCAAAGCTCATGACGGTCAGGCTGAGGATCACCGGGCCTGTTTCGGAGAACAGTTCGGTCACGGCGGAGGCCAGTTCATGGACGTTCATGACGGAGGTGTCAAGCACCATTTCGGCCTGGGACTTCATTTCGGCAAGCTGCAGCCGTTCCTGGGCAATGCCGTCCAGGATGCGCCCGTCGAGCTGCAGGGGGTGCGGGCGGCGGCCCTGTTCGAAGCGGCGCACCAGGGTTTCGTCGCTGGCGTCCAGGAACAGCACGCGGTAGCTGACGCCGGCCGCCGACAGGGCGTTGAGGGACTCGCGGATGTCGGCGAACAGTGCCTTGCCGCGGACATCGACCACCACGGCCAGCTTGGGCAGGGCCGCGGGCATGCGCGAAACCAGCTCGGCCAGGGTGCCGAGCATTTGCGGGGGCAGGTTTTCAATGACGTACCAGCCGTGGTCCTCCAGCGCATTGGCCGCGGTGCTGCGGCCGGCGCCCGACATGCCTGTCACCACCAGCAGCTCCGACTCCACCGGCTTCAGGGCCGTCAGGGCGCCGTCGTCGGTTCCGGGCTTCTCTTCGTGCTCCGTCATTGCACTTCCTAAGTCCGTGGGGTGAAGATTTGCGTGGCTGCCACGGCCGCGGGGGTAACTGCTTTCCGCCGTGGCCACCCTGCCAGCCTAGTCAAGGATCTCTCCCGTTGCCATGTTGACAGCGGGGGCTGCGGCGCCCGTTGTGCCGGCCAGGGTGTCGTGGACCGCCTTGGCCAGCACAGGTCCCACGCCCTTGGCTTCCTGAAGCTCGGCCACGGTGGCCGCCCGGACCTTTTTCAGCGAACCAAAGTGTGCCAGGAGTGCCTTTTGCTTGGCGGCGCCGAGGCCTGGCACAGTGTCCAGCACGGAGGCCGTCATGGCCTTGCCGCGCTTGGCCCGGTGGAAGGTGATGGCGAAGCGGTGGGCCTCGTCGCGGATGCGCTGCAGCAGGTACAGGCCCTGCGAGGCACGGGGCAGAATGACGGGAAAGTCGCTGTCCGGCACCCAGACCTCCTCCAGCCGCTTGGCCAGGCCGACGACGGCCACATCGGTGATGCCCAACTCCGCCAGCGCCGCCTGGGCGGCGTTGACCTGCGGGATGCCGCCGTCCACCACCACCAGGTTGGGCGGGTAGGCGAACTTTGACGTGGCGGCATCCCCCGCCTGCGCACCGTTGCCATATTCGTCAAGGACGACGGCGGAAATGTCGCCGCCGGCCCCTGCCGACTTGTTTCTGGCCTCCTGGTCCGCAAGGTAGTGCCGGAACCTGCGCGTGATGACGTCGTGCATGGAGGCCGTGTCGTCAATGGCGGCGTCGCCGGTGATGGCGAACTTGCGGTATTCGCTCTTCTTCGCCAGGCCGTCCTCGACCACCACCATGGACGCCACCACGTTGGTGCCCTGCACGTGGGAGATGTCGTAGCATTCAATGCGCAGCAGCGGCATGGGCAGTTCGAGCGCCTCCTGGAGTTCCTGCAGGGCCACGGAGCGGGTGGTCAGGTCGCCTGCCCGGCGGGACTTGTGCAGCAGCATGGACTGGTGGGCGTTGTGCGCCACGGTTTCCATGAGTGCTGCCTTTTCGCCGCGTTGTGGGACCTTGATGCTGACCTTGCCGCCGCGCAGCCCCGCCAGCCATTCCGCGAGTTCGCCGTGGTTGGCCGGGAGTTCCGGGACCAGGACCTGGCGGGGAATGGCGTCCTGCTGTTGCTCCTCGCCGCCATAGACCTGTTGCATGAGGTGTTCCCACAGGTCCGCGTCGGTGGCGTCCTCGACCTTTTCCACCACCCACCCCCGCTGTCCCCGGATGCGCCCGCCGCGCACGTGGAACACCTGAACGGCTGCTTCCAGCTCATCCTGTTCGACGGCAAAAATGTCGGCGTTGGTGTCTTCGGCCAGCACCACCACGTTGCGCTCAAACACCTTCCGCAGGGCAATGAGGTCATCGCGCAGCCGGGCTGCCTGTTCGTAGTCCAGTTCCGCCACGGCGGCCGCCATCGATGCTTCCAGCTTGCCGATGAAACGTTTGGCTTCCCCGCCCATGAAGTCGCAGAAATCCTGCGCCAGCGCCTTGTGGTCCTCCAGGCTGATGCGGCCCACGCAGGGCGCGGCGCATTTGTCGATATAGCCCAGCAGGCAGGGGCGGCCGCTGCGTTCGGCGCGCTTGAACACGCCCATGCTGCAGCTGCGGACGGGAAAGACGCGCAGCAGCGTGTCCATGGTTTCGCGGATGGCCCCGGCCGTGTAGGGGCCAAAGTACTTGGTGCCCTTGCGCCGCTCCCCGCGCATCACCTGCACCCGCGGCACTGTTTCGCCCATGGAAACAGCCAGGTACGGGTAGGTCTTGTCGTCGCGGAACGCCAGGTTGTAGCGGGGGGCGAATTCCTTGATCCAGGTGTATTCAAGCTGGAGCGCCTCCAGCTCGCTGCCCACGGTGGTCCACTGCACGCTGGCGGCATGGTGCACCATGGCATGCGTCTTGGGCAGCAGGGTGGCCGGGTTGGCGAAGTACGAATTCAGGCGGGAGCGCAGGTTCTTGGCCTTGCCCACGTAAATGATGCGGCCGTGTTCGTCGCGGAACCGGTAAACGCCCGGGTCCGTGGGAATCTCACCGGGCTTGGGCCGGTACGATGCCGGGTCAGCCACGGCTACTCAACACTGGGGCTTTGGTTGTACTTGGCGCTGCGCTCCTGGCCGGAGAGGGCTGCCACGGCGTCCATGATGGCGTCCGTGACGGCGCGCCGGGCGGGCAGCGAATGGTCCGGGCCCGTCTTGTCAAAGTACAGGGGCTTGCCGAACTTCATGGTGAACGGCTGCGGCTTGACAGTGTTCCGCCCCGCCGGCTGGAGCTTTTCGGTGCCGATGATGCCCACTGGCACCACGGGCGCGCCGGTGGTCAGGGCCAGCCAGCCAACGCCGGTGCGGCCGCGGTACAGGATGCCATCGCGGGAGCGCGTGCCCTCGGGGTAGATGCCCACGCCGTCCCCGCGGCCCAGAATGTCCAGCAATGTTTTGAGTGCCTTGACACTGGCGGCCTGCTCACCGCGTTCCACCGGGATCGAGTGCACGGACTCGAAGAACGTTTTCATGAGCCGGCCCTTGACGCCCGTGCCGGTAAAGTATTCGGCCTTGGCAAAGAAGGAAACGGGCCGGGGCGTCAAGGCCTGGACAATGACGGAGTCAAAAAACGACAGGTGGTTGGGTGCCACAATGAACGGCCCGTCCTTGGGCACATTGGCCAGCCCCTCCACGGTGGGACGGCACAGGCCGGCGATGGTGCCGCGCGTGAGCACCCGGGTCAGGTCATACAGCGCCATGGACGGCCTCCCGCCCTGCAACGGGCCCGGCGGCCAGGCCCAGCAGTTCCCCCAGTTCCGCAGCGGAATGCACGACGGCGGCAGCACCCGCCGCTGCCAGCTCGCCGTCCGGCGCGAAGCCCCAGGAGACGCCGATGCAGTCCAGTCCGTTGCTGCGGGCCCCGTGGACGTCCTGGTGCCTGTCCCCCACCATGACGGCCTCCCGGACGGTGCCGGGGACTGCGTTGGGAGAGCCGCCCAAGGCCGCCAGTGATGAAACGCCCGCCAGGGCGGAGGCAATGATTTCCGATTTGCCGGCACGGTAGCCCGGCTCCCCCGGCATGAGGGTTTCATCCGAATGCGAGCCCCGGATCACGTCAAAGCAGCGGTTGATCCCGTGGTGGGCCAGCAGGGCATTGGCCAGCGGCTCGGGCTTCTGGGTGGCAACAGCCAAACGGTGCCCCCGTGCCTTCAGCCCCGCCAGCAGCTCCCTGACGCCGGGGTAGACGCGTGACATGTCCATGCCGGTGGCGGCATACCAGCTGCGGTATGCGTCGATGACCTCGGGCACCCGCTCCTGCGGGACCCCGGCAATCGAGACCAGGGCGTCCGCCAGCTTGGGCCCGATCATGGCCGACAGGGTGTCGTCGCCCGGCACGGGCAGGCCCACGGCCGCCAGGGCGTGCGCTATCCCGCCTGTGATGCCGCCGGCCGGGTCCACCAGGGTCCCGTCAAGGTCGAAAAGGACGGAGGGCAGGCGCCCCCCGGGGGAATCATGGGCAGCGGTGATAGTCACGTCCATAGTTTCCCACAACCGCCCACCCACCCGGAACATCCATGCCCCCAGCGGCATACGTTCATGCGTTCAGCGTTTCGCGGAGGAACTCGGCCGTGTAGCTTTCGGTGCTCTTGGCCACCTTTTCCGGCGAACCGGCGGCAATGACCTGGCCGCCGCCCGTGCCGCCGTCGGGCCCCAGGTCAACGATCCAGTCTGCACTCTTGATCACGTCAAGGTTGTGTTCAATGACAATGACCGTGTTGCCCTTGTCCACCAGGCCCTGCAGGACCAGCAGCAGTTTCCGGATGTCCTCAAAGTGGAGGCCCGTGGTGGGCTCGTCCAGCACGTAGACGCTGCGGCCGTTGGAACGCTTCTGGAGCTCGGCGGCCAGCTTCACGCGCTGGGCCTCCCCGCCGGAAAGGGTGGTGGACGCCTGGCCCAGGCGAACGTAGCCAAGCCCCACGTCGACCAGCGTGCGCAGGTGCCGGGCGATCGGGGTGAATGCGGCAAAGAAATCTGCGCCTTCCTCGATGGGCATGTTCAGGACGTCGGCGATGGACTTGCCCTTGTAGTGAACCTCGAGGGTTTCACGGTTGTAGCGGGCGCCGTGGCACACCTCGCAGGGCACGTACACGTCCGGCAGGAAGTTCATTTCAATCTTGAGCGTGCCGTCTCCCGTGCAGGCCTCGCAGCGCCCGCCCTTGACGTTGAAGGAGAAGCGGCCGGGCTGGTAGCCGCGGACCTTGGATTCGTTGGTCTCGGCAAAAAGTTTCCGGATGTTGTCAAAGACGCCCGTGTACGTGGCGGGGTTGGAGCGCGGCGTGCGGCCGATGGGGCTTTGGTCCACGTGCACCACCTTGTCCAGGTGCTCCAGCCCGTCCACGCGAAGGTGCCGTCCGGCCACCTGCTTGGCTCCGTTGAGCTTGTTGGCGAGCACCTTGTAGAGGATCTCGTTGACCAGCGTGGACTTCCCGGAGCCGCTGACACCCGTGACGGCTGTCAGCAGCCCCAGCGGGAACGTGGCGTCAATGTTTTGCAGGTTGTTTTCACGCGCGCCCACCACCTTGAGCACCCGCCCCTTGTCATACTTGCGCCGCTTGGCGGGGATGGCAATGGACTTGCGGCCGGACAGGTAGTCGCCCGTGAGGGACTCCGTGTTTTCCAGCAGGCCGGCCAGCGAACCGGAGTGGACCACGCGGCCGCCGTGCTCGCCGGCGCCGGGACCGATGTCCACTATCCAGTCGGCCTCGTTGATGGTGTCTTCGTCGTGCTCCACCACAATGAGGGTGTTGCCGAGGTCGCGCAGCCGGGTCAGGGTTTCAATGAGGCGCCGGTTGTCGCGCTGGTGCAGGCCGATGGAGGGCTCGTCCAACACATACAGGACACCCACCAGCCCGGACCCGATCTGGGTGGCCAGGCGGATGCGCTGGGCCTCCCCGCCTGACAGCGTGGCGGAGGCGCGTTCCAGGTTCAGGTATTCCAGCCCCACGTCCAGCAGGAATTTCAGCCGGGCCTGGATTTCCTTGAGCACCTGGCTGGCAATCTGCTCCTCGCGCCCGGTCAGGACCAGGTGCGAGAGAAAGTCGAAGCAGTCGCGCATGGACAGGGCACAGACCTCGGCAATGTTCTTGCCGTTGATCAGCACCGACAGCGATGCCGGGTTCAGCCGCGCGCCGCCGCACGTCGGGCACGGGATCTGGCGCATGTACTCTTCATACCGGTCACGGGCGGAATCGGACTCCGTCTCCATGTGCTTGCGCTGGATGTACTGCACGGCGCCCTCAAAGCCGGTGCTGTACTTGCGTTCACGGCCAAAGCGGTTCCGATATTGGACCACCACCTTGTGGTCCTTGCCGTACAGGATGGCCTGCCGGGAATCCGTGCTGAGCTTGTTCCACGAATCGCTGAGGGAGAAGCCGAGCTCGTCGGCCAGCCCTTCCAGGAGCCGGTTCCAGTATTCGGTGGTGGCGGTTCCCAGCGACCACGGGGCAATTGCGCCCTCGGCCAGGGACAGGAAGGTGTTGGGGACCACCAGTTCCTCGTCAACCTCCAGCTTGGTGCCAATGCCGCTGCACGCGCTGCAGGCACCAAAGGGGTTGTTGAAGGAAAACGACCGCGGCTCGATTTCATCGATGGCGAGGGGGTGCTCGTTGGGGCACGCCAGGTTTTCGGAAAACGACCGGATCCGGCCGGAGTCGGACTCCCCCAGGTCCACCAGCTCGGCCAGGACGCGGCCCTCGGCAAGCCCCAGGGCGGTCTCGACCGAGTCGGTGAGCCTTTGTGAGATCCCGTCCTTGACCACCAGCCGGTCCACCACCACCTCAATGGTGTGCTTGAACGTCTTCTTCAGCTTGGGCGGGTCGGAAAGTTGCACCTGTTCCCCGTCCACCTTGGCCCGGGAGTAGCCCTTGGCGGTGAGTTCGCGGAACAAGTCCACAAACTCGCCCTTGCGCTCGCGCACCACGGGGGCCAGGACCTGGAACCGGGTGCCCTCGGGCATTTCCAGCAGCTGGTCCACAATCTGCTGGGGCGTCTGCTTGGCGATGGGCTCCCCGCAGACAGGGCAGTGCGGGGTCCCCACCCGGGCCCACAGCAGGCGCATGTAGTCATAAATTTCGGTGATGGTCCCCACCGTGGAGCGGGGGTTCTTGCTGGTCGATTTCTGGTCGATCGACACGGCCGGGGACAGGCCCTCAATGAAGTCGACGTCCGGCTTGTCCACCTGGCCCAGGAACTGCCGGGCATAGGCGGACAGCGACTCAACGTAGCGCCGCTGGCCCTCGGCGAAGATGGTGTCAAAGGCGAGCGATGACTTGCCGGAGCCGGACAGGCCGGTGAAGACGATCATGGAGTCCCGGGGCAGGTCCAGGTCCACATTGCGGAGGTTGTTTTCCCGTGCGCCCTTGACCACCAGCCGCGAGAGGTCGGGGCGCTTTGCCACGGTGGTGGGGTTTTTGGGCTGGGCCTGTGTTTCCGGCATTGTTTCCTTTGAAGTTCTGTCCCAAGATTTTGGACATGATGCTGCAGCAACTCTTGCAAGTATAGTCGAATGTTCGTTCGAACGCAGGGCGGGTCAGCGTGCGGTGCCGCTTTCCAGCGCCGCGGACACAATGGCCAGGGCCTTGGGCGCCGGCACGCCAAGTTCATGCACGACGGCGGCAAATGTCTCGGCAGCTTCGGCCATGCGGGCCTGGACCAGGTCTCCGCCGGACGCTATGGCGGTTCCGCTGCGGCCGGCGGTCAGGAGAATGCCGGCCTGCTCCAATTCGCGGTACGCGCGGGCCACCGTGTTGGCCGCCACGCCCAGGTCGGTGGCGAAGGACCGCACCGAAGGGAGCCTGGTGCCGACGGCCAGGGAACCGGACGCCGCGAGGTCAAGGATCCGGAGCCGGATTTGTTCGTACGGGGGCACCGTGGAAGTGGCGTCCAGCCTCCACTTGCGCATGATCACGTCCATGGCATTCATGCTGTGCTCGCCTCCTCAAACAACGGGTCGCCAAACTGGCTCATGTACAAATCGTAGTAGAACGTCTTCGCCTCGATCAGTTCAGCATGGGTACCCTGCTCCAGGATCCTGCCGTCGTCCATGACCAGGATCAGGTCGGCGTCGCGAATGGTGGAGAGCCGGTGGGCGATGACAAAGCTGGTGCGGCCGCTGCGCAGGCGGTTCATTGCCTGGCGGATCAGCACCTCGGTGCGGGTGTCCACCGAGCTGGTGGCCTCGTCGAGAATCAGGATGCCGGGGTTGGCAATCCAGGCGCGCGCAATCGTCATGAGCTGGCGCTGGCCCTGGCTGAGCCCGCCGCCGTCGTCCGTCAGAACGGTGTCATAGCCGTCCGGCAGGGAGCGGACAAAGTGGTCCACGTGGGTGGCCTCGGCAGCCTGCAGGATTTCCTCCTCCGTGGCCCCGAGCTTGCCGTACGCCAGGTTTTCCCTGATGGTCCCGCCGAACAGCCAGGCGTCCTGGAGCACCATGCCGAATTGCCGCCGGAGGTCGTCGCGGGTGAGTTCGGACGTGTCGACGCCGTCCACCGTGATCTTGCCGGAATCAATCTCGTAGAAGCGCATGAGCAGGTTGACCAGGGTGGTCTTGCCGGCACCGGTGGGTCCGACAATGGCGACCGTCTCCCCGGGTTCCGCCGTGAGGGAGAGATCCTTGATGAGGGGCTCGTCCGGGTTGTAGCTGAAGTTCACGTGGTCGAAGACCACGCGCCCCCGGGCGGGCGCGGGCTTCGCGGCCGGGACATGGTCGGGGGTTTGCTCCTGGGCGTCGATCAGGTCGAAGACACGCTCCGCCGACGCCACCCCGGACTGCAGCAGGTTGATCATGCTGCCGATCTGTGCCATCGGCTGGCTGAACTGCCGCGAGTACTGGATGAACGCCTGGACGCTGCCGATGGTGATGATGCCCGAGGCCACCTGGATGCCGCCAAGAACGGCGACCACCACGTAGTTCAGGTTGGAGACAAAATTCATGCTGGGCATGATGATGCCGGAAATGAACTGCGCCTTGGCGCTTGACTCATACAGTTCGTCGTTGGAAACCCGGAACTTCTCGATGGCCGCTTCCTGCTGGCCGAAGGCCTTGACAATTTCGTGGCCCGTGAACATCTCTTCAACGTGCCCGTTGAGCTCTCCGGTGGATTTCCACTGCACCCCGAACTGCACCCGGGAACGCTTGGCAATGAACACGGTCAGGAACGCCACCACCGGCACCGTCAGCAGCGAGATGCCAGCCAGAAGGGGCGAGATGGAAAACATCATGCCCAGCACGCCAACCACCGTCAGCGCGGCGATCAGGAGCTGTGTCAGGGTTTGGTTGAGGGTTTGGGAAAAGTTGTCAATGTCATTCGTGACGCGGGACAGCACATCGCCGCGGGACTCCTGCTGGAAGTGCGACATGGGGAGCCTGTCCAGCTTGTCCTCGATCTGCTGGCGCAGCCGGTACATGGCGCGCTGCACAATGCCCGTGGTGATGTAGCCCTGGGACCAGTTGAAGAAGAAGGCCACGATGTACAAAGCCAGGACAATCATCAAAACGGAGCCCAGGGCACCCAGGTCCAGTCCCTGGCCGGGAACCACACCCATGCCCGAGAGCATGTCCGCCAGCTGCCCCTGGCCGTGGGCCTTCAGCCCGGCAACTGCTGCCGCCTTGGTGGTGCCGGCAGGAAAGGACTTGGCGAGCATTTGGCCCACCACACCGTTGAAGATGAGGTCCGTGGCGTGGCCCAGCACCTTGGGTGCCACCACGGAGAGGCCCACCGAGACGGCGGCCAGAAAGACCACCCAGATGATGCGCAGCCTGTCGGGGGCCATCAGGCGCAGGATGCGCTTGAGGCTGGGACCGAATGCTGCGGCCTTTTGCGGCGGGCCTCCCCGGCCCCTCATCATGCTCATGCTGCGTGCTCCTGGTCTTCCTCGGTCATTTGGGAGGTGACAATTTCCTGGTAGGTAGGACAGCTTTCCAGCAATTCGTCATGGGTGCCCTGGCCCACCAGCTTGCCCTCATCCAGGACCAGGATGTTGTCGGCATGCCGGATGGTGCCCACCCGCTGGGCCACCACCAGGACGGCGGCGTCGGTGGTGACGGGTTTCAGCGCTGCCCGGAGCTTTGCGTCAGTGGCGTAGTCCAGGGCGGAGAAGCTGTCGTCAAAAAGGTACAGCGACGGCTTGGCCACCACGGCCCGTGCAATGCACAGGCGCTGGCGCTGGCCGCCTGAGACGTTGGACCCGCCCTGCTCGATCGGGGCGTCCAGGCCCTCGGGCATCTCCCGCACAAAATCCGCCGCCTGGGCGACTTCCAGCGCCGCCCACACTTCCTCGTCGGTGGCGTTGCTGTTTCCCATGCGGACGTTCGAACCGACGGTGCCGGAGAACAGGTAGGCCTTTTGTGGCACCAGGCCGATGGCGCTGCGGAGCGACGCCAGCGTGACGTCCCTGATGTCGTGCCCGTCCAGCCGGATGGTGCCGTCGCTGGCCTCCAGGAGCCGCGGTATGAGGTTCACCAGCGTGGACTTGCCGCTGCCGGTGGAGCCGATCACCGCCGTCGTGCTTCCGGGCGCGGCGGTGAAGGTGACGCCGGAGAGGACCGGGTCCTGCGCGCCGGGGTACTTGAAGGCGGCGCTGTTCACGGACAGGGTCCCGTCCAGCCGGTCCACCTGCAGGGATCCCGGCTTGTCGGCCACGGACGCCTCGGTGTCCAGGACCTCCTGGATGCGCTCGGCGCTGACGGCGGCGCGCGGGATCATCATGAACATGAACATTGCCATCATGACGGACATGAGGATCTGCATGATGTAGCTCAGGAACGCTGTCAATGCGCCGATCTGCATGTTGCCGGCATCGATTCGCTGCCCGCCAAACCACAGCACGCCCACGCTGGTCACGTTCACCACGAAAAAGATGGTGGGGAACATGAGGGACAGGAGGCGGCCGGCGCGCAGCTGGGAGGCGGTCAGGGCGCCATTGGCCGTGGCAAACCGTTCGGCCTCAAAGTCCCGGCGCACAAAGGCCCGGATCACGCTGATGCCGGTGATTTGTTCGCGCAGCACCCCGTTGATGTCGTCCAGCTGGCGCTGGACCTTGCGGAAGGTGGGCACCAGCACTCGCACAATCAAGGCGATGGCCACGATCAGCACAGGCAGGATCACCAGCAGCAGGCCGGACAACGGCACGTCCTGCTTCATGGCCAGGATGATGCCGCCAATGCACATGATGGGCGCCATGACCATCATGGTGAAGGACATCAGGGTCAGCATCTGAACCTGCTGGACGTCGTTGGTGGTGCGCGTGATCAGGGACGGTGCGCCAATGATGCCCACTTCCTGGGCTGAAAACGTCTCCACCTTGTTGAACAGGTCACGGCGCATTTGCCGCCCCACGCCCATGGCCAGGCGGGCGCTGAGGTAGGTGGCGGCAATGGCGCAGACCACCTGTCCGGCGGTGATGGCCAGCATCCACCCGCCCAGCGAGTAAATGGTGCCTATGTCGCCCTTGACCACGCCGTTGTCAATGATGTCGGCATTGAGGGTGGGCAGGTACAGGGAGGCCAGGGTGGACAGGAACTGCAGCACCACAATGGCCACCAAGGGCGCCTTGTGCGGCGCCAGGTTGTGCGCAATCAAGCGAAACAGCACGTGGGACTCCTTTTTGACTGCATTACCCCGGGACACTAGTTCAGCTAATAACGTACTCCTGCGGGGACCCCGTGTCAGCGCAGTTTTCCCACAGCGCAACCCGGCTGCGCCGGAAGCTAGCCGAAAAGCTCGAATCTCACGGAGCCGCCGGCCGTCACCAATTCCACCTGGGCCCGGGCCTGGTCCTCCACAGGTGTAGTGCTGAGGGCCTTGAGATATTCGCGGTGCTCCGCCAGCGACGCGATGGCGCTGTCAATGCTCGCCTGGCTGACGGGCTGGGCGTGCGTGGGGTGCGGGGACATGACCGCAACGTGGCGCACCTTGTGCCGCGGCAGGTCCTCCGCCATGAGTTCAGGGAAAATCCACTCATTGTCCGCGTCGGAGACAGCGTCCAGCACGCACCGGCCCACTGCCCGGTGGTCGGCACTGTTCCACCGCCCGGGGCCCCATTCATCGCGGTGGTTCAAGGTCAGCACCACCTCCGGCCTGACCCGGCGGATATGGCGGGCGAACTCGCGCCGGAGCGCCAGCCCCGGTTCAATCCGGCCGTCGGGGTGGTCCAGGAACACCAGGTTCGACACGCCCACCCGGGCACAGGCACGTTCCTGCTCAGTGACCCGCAGGGGCCCTGATGCGGCCGGGGCCAGCCCGGCGATGCCGGCCTCGCCGCGGGTGGCCAGCACATAGTGGACGTCCCTGCCCGCAGCCGTCCATTCCGCCACCGCGGCCGCCATCCCGTACTCCGGGTCATCCGGGTGAGCAACCAGCACCAGGGCCGTCTGCCAGTCCTGCGGAAATGCCTCCAAGCCAGCCATTGCCATGGTCCTTTCCACTATTTCCATAAACAACTTGTCAGAGTTTTTGCGCCACCATGAAGATCCGGCGGAACGGAAAGATGGTGCCAAATTCCCCGGCCGGGTAGGCCTCATCAAGCAACGCTGAATATTCGGCCTCGTACTCGGCGCCGTCCGTGGTGCCAAGCGCCTGCAGCACGGGGCGCAGGCCGGTCCCCCGCACCCAGTTCAGCACGGGGGAATCCCCCTGCAGCAGCTGGTTGTACGTTGTCTCCCACACATCGGCCCGTGCCCCGGCACCCAAAAGCAGCTCGTGGTATTGCCCGGGCTCCCAGACGGCGTCATTGTGGCGCAGCACCCCGTCTAGCTGCTTCCGCCATCGCGGCGATTCCGCAAGCTCGCGCATCAGCACGTGCGACGGGGACGCAAAGTTGCCGGGCACCTGCACCGCCAGCCACGCACCCGGGGCAAGCGCGGCCAGCCAGGCGGACATGAGTTCCTGGTGGCCCGGCACCCACTGAAGTGCCGCGTTGGAGACGACCACGTCCGTGCCCGGCTCCGGGCGCCAGCTGCGGATGTCCGCCTCGGCAAAGGTGAGGGACCCGCCGTCCCGGGTGCCGGCGTTGTGCCTGGCCTTGGCAATCATTTCAGCGGAACTGTCAAGGCCTTCCACGGTTGCGCCGGGCCAGCGCCGGGACAACGTGGCTGTCAGGTTGCCGGGCCCGCACCCCAGGTCCACGGCGTGGCGCGGCGCATCGGCCGTGATGCGGCCCGTCAGGTCAAAGAAGGGCCGGTTGCGAAAGTCGCCAAATTCCACGTATTTTGCCGGATCCCAGGTCAGCTGTTCGTATCCCATGGCGTCATCCTGCCACGGCCTGCCCCCGTAGACTGGAACCACCATGAACCTTCTTGAGCAGCTTTCCGGCCTTGACCCCCAAACCTCCAGTGATGACGACGTCCTGGACGCATTCCTGGAGTGGACCATGGACCGCGGGCTGGAGCTTTACCCCGCACAGGAGGACGCCGCGATTGAACTGGTGAGCGGCAACAACGTGATCCTCTCCACACCCACTGGTTCCGGGAAGTCCATGGTGGCCATCGCCGCCCACTTCAACGCCATGGCACGCGGGGCCGCCAGCTACTACACGGCCCCCATCAAGGCGCTGGTGTCGGAGAAGTTCTTTGCCCTGTGCGAGATTTTTGGGGCGGAAAACGTGGGCATGATCACCGGGGATTCCTCGGTCAACCAGGACGCCCCCATCATCTGCTGCACGGCGGAAATCCTGGCCAACATTGCCCTGCGTGAGGGCGAGCATGCCGATGTGGGCGTGGTGATCATGGACGAGTTCCACTACTACTCGGATCCCCAGCGCGGCTGGGCCTGGCAGCTGCCCCTCCTGGAACTCCCCCAGTCCCAGTTCCTGCTCATGAGCGCCACGCTGGGGGACGTGACGCGCTTTGAACGCGAGCTGACCGAGCTGACCAACCGGACCACCACCACGGTTTCCTCCGGCGTGCGCCCCATCCCCCTGCACTACTACTACGTCACCACCGGCGTGCACGAATCGCTTGAGGAACTGCTCGCCACGAAACAGGTGCCCGTGTACGTGGTGCACTTCAGCCAGGCCGAAGCCATTGACCGGGCACAGAACCTGATGAGCATCAATGTCTGCACCCGCGAGGAAAAGGACCGGATCGGCGAGCTCATCGCCGGCTTCCGCTTTTCGGCCGGCTTTGGCAAGACCCTCAACCGGCTGGTGCGCCACGGCATCGGCGTGCACCATGCCGGCATGCTGCCCAAGTACCGCCGCCTGGTGGAGCAGCTGGCGCAGGCAGGGCTGCTGAAGGTAATCTGCGGCACCGACACCCTTGGCGTGGGCATCAACGTGCCTATCCGCACCGTCCTCATGACAGCCCTGAGCAAGTACGACGGCGTCCGCACCCGCGTGCTGCAGGTCCGCGAGTTCCAGCAGATTGCCGGCCGCGCGGGGCGGGCCGGCTACGACACGGCCGGCACCGTGATGGTGCAGGCGCCGGAGCACGTCATCGAAAACACCAAGGCCATGGCCAAGGCCGTGGCAAAGTTTGGCGACGACCAAAAGAAGCTCCGCCAGGTGGTCAAGAAGAAGCCGCAGCAGGGGTTTGTCAGCTGGGGCGAGCCCACGTTCAAGCGGCTTAGTGAATCAGTGCCGGAGCCGCTCACCTCGAGCTTCAGCGTCACCCACGCCATGCTGCTGAACCTGCTGGAACGGCCCGGCGACCCGTTCCAGGCGGCCCGGAAGCTGCTGACGGAAAACCATGAAACCCCGTCCGCGCAGCGGAAACTGATCCGCAAGGCCCTGGGCATCTACCGCGAACTGCTGGGCGCCGGGATTGTGGAACGCATCCCGGAAGGGGAGCTGGAGGGCGACGGGCGCACCGTCCGGCTCACCACGCACCTGCAGATGAACTTTGCACTGAACCAGCCACTCTCCCCCTTCGCCCTGGCGGCACTGGAGCTGCTGGACCCCGAATCCCCCAGCTACGCCCTGGACGTCATCTCCGTCATCGAGTCGACGCTGGAAAAACCGCGCCAGATTCTTGCCGCCCAGCTCAAGCGCGCACGGACCGAGAAAGTCACGGCCATGAAGGCCGACGGCATTGAATATGACGAACGCATGGCCATCCTTGACGAGGTCACGTACCCGCAGCCGCTGGCCGAGATGCTCTTCGGGGCCTTCGAGGTGTACCGGAAGGCAGCCCCATGGGTGGGTGACTTCGAGCTCAGCCCCAAGTCGATCATCCGTGACCTGTACGAGCGGGCCATGAACTTTGGCGAATACGTCCAGTACTACTCGCTGGCCCGCTCCGAAGGCATTGTGCTGCGCTACCTCACGGATGCCTACAAGGCGCTGCGCCAGACTGTCCCGCAGGACGCCCTGCGGGAGGACCTGCAGGACATCATTTCCTGGCTGGGCGAACTGGTCCGCCAGATTGACTCCAGCCTGCTCGACGAGTGGGAAAAGATGACCAACGGAGAAGAGCCGGACCTCCCGGACGAAACGGCCCTGCCCCCGGCCCCGCCGCGGCTCACGGACAACCACCGCGCCTTCCGGGTGATGGTCCGGAACGAAATGTTCCGCCGGGTGGAGCTGGCGGCCGATGACAACTTTGAGGCATTGGGCGAGCTCGACGGCGACCACGGCTGGAACGCGGACCGCTGGGCCGACGCCTTGGACGGCTATTGGGACGAACACGAGTACATCGAGTCGGGCCCGGCCGCCCGCGGCCCGGCGCTGCTTCACATCACGGAGGGCGCACTTTCCTGGAAGGTGCGCCAGACCCTCGCGGACCCCGCCGGCAACCACGACTGGTCCATGACGGCCACCGTCGACCTGGAGGCATCAAACCAGGCCGGCGCGGCCGTCGTCGTGCTGGAGGACTTTAGCCGCATGTAGGCGGCGGGACGGCCGCAGCCCTAATGCACGTTGTGCGGATCGCTGGACGTGGACGGCGCGGTCCTCGGTGAGTAGGTCCCGGAGTCCGAAATGTCCGACTTGGAGTGGTCCTTGAGTCCCAGCGACGCCGCGAGCGTGATGAGCGCGGAGACCAGGATGTAGGCGGAGACGGCATATCCGGTGCCAAACTGGTGCATGAGCACCGTCGCCAGCAGTGCCGCCGGGCCGCCGGCAACAATCGAGGCCAGCTGGTATCCCAGCCCGGCACCCGTGTAGCGCAGGTTTGTCGGGAAGTTCTCGGCAATGATCGAAGCCTGCGGACCGTATTGCATGGCGTGCGGCACGAGGGCCACGGACAGCGCGATGAACACGAGCCAGGCCGCGCCGCTGTCAAGCATGGCGAAATAGACAAACCCCCACACGCCCGTGATGGCCGCGCCGAGCTGGTAAATCTTCAGCCGGCCCTTTTTGTCCGAGAGGTGGCCAAAATACGGTACAAAGAACAGCTCCAGGGCGGCGGCGACCATGGTGCCGATCAGCACGAAGTTGTAGCCGTAATGGTGGTTCTTGTCCGTCAGGTAGGACAGGACAAAGGCGGTCACGATGTAGAACGGCATCTGTTCCGACATGCGCAGCAGGGCCGACAGGATGATCTCCTTCGGGTAGCGCTTGATGACCGCCATTACGGGCGCCTTCTGGGTCTTGTTGTTCCGGACCACCTCGGCGAACATGGGGGTCTCCATGATGCGGATCCGGATGTACAGCCCAATGGCCACCAGGACCAGGCTGAGCAGGAACGGGATGCGCCAGCCCCACGCAACAAACGCCTCTGTGCCCATGATGCCGTTGAATATTGCCATAAGTCCGGTGGAGAGGATGATGCCAATGGCCACGCCAAGCTGCGGCCAGCTGGCCATCAGCCCGCGGCGCTTCTGGTCGCCCCATTCCATGGACAGCAGGATTGACCCGCCCCACTCCCCGCCCACCGCGATGCCCTGCAGGACGCGCAGCAGTATCAGGATTGCCGGTGCGGCGTCGCCCCAGGAGTTTGCGCCGGGCAGCACGCCGATCAGTGCCGTCGACAAGCCCATCATGAGCAGCGTGGTGATGAGCATGGCCTTCCGGCCAATCCGGTCGCCCCAGTGGCCAAAGATGGCCGCGCCAATGGGCCGGGCCACAAAGCCGACAAAGTAGGAGGCAAAGGAGGCAATTAGGCCAAGGTAGGGAGACATGTGCGGGAAGAACGCGTGCGGAAACACCAGGGCCGCCGCGGCGCCGTAGAGAAAATAGTCATACCATTCAATGGTTGTGCCGATGGTGCTGGCGATGGCCGCCTTGCGCACCTGGCTTTGCTGTTCGCGGCCGTCCAAGGCAGCCGAATTACCCGTGGTCATGGTTTTGTACGCTTTCAAGAGTTGAATGCTTCCACCGCGTCCCCCCTTTCCGTCTTAAGGTTGCATGGGAGTTTTGTCAAGGAACCACGCGGAAGTTCTGGGTGCCGGCTGTGCATTTCCGTGATTGGAGGGCCATCGCGGCCGCGCGGCGGCACCGGATATGCTCAGTTCATGACTTTGATCCGCACCGCCGTCCCCTCCGACGTCCCGGCCATTCTCGGCCTGATCCACGATCTGGCCGTTTACGAAAAGGAGCCCGACGCCGTCAAGAACACGGCGGCGCTGCTCCACGAAAACCTTTTTGGAGCGGACCCGGGAGTCCACGTGCACGTGGTGGACAACCCCGAAGCCGGCGGGCCGATCGTTGGTTTTGCGCTCTGGTTCCTGAATTACTCCACCTGGGAGGGCACCATGGGCATCCACCTCGAGGACCTGTACGTGCGCCCGGAGGCCCGCGGCAGCGGTTACGGCAAGCAGCTGCTGAGCACCCTGGCCGGCATTGCCGTGGAGCGCGGCTATGCACGGGTTGAGTGGAGCGTGCTGGACTGGAACAAGCCGTCCATCGACTTTTACAAGTCCATTGGTGCAGCACCCATGGACGGCTGGCACGTGTACCGGCTCGAAGGCCCCTCGCTGGGCCGCTTCGGCAACGCCGCGGAAGTTTCGGCATGAGCGCGCCGTACATCATGCGCGGAGTGCAGATGCGCGACCATCATTTTACGGTTCCCCTCGACCACGCCTTCCCGGCCGGGCCCACCATCGAACTTTTCGCCAGGGAACTTTCCGACCCGGCCCGCGACGCCACGGAACTTCCCTGGCTGCTCTTTTTGCAGGGCGGCCCGGGCGGCCGCGGGAACCGCCCCCTTGGCTTGAACGGCTGGCTGGGCGAAGCCAGCAAGAATTTCCGCGTGCTGATGCTGGACCAGCGCGGCACGGGCCTGTCCACGCCGGCTTCACGGCAGACGCTCCCGCTGGTGGGTGACACGGCCGCGCAGGCCGACTACCTTTCCCATTTCCGGGCCCCGGACATTGTGGCGGACGCCGAATTCATCCGCCGGGCACTGGGGTCGGGCCCGTGGTCGGTTTTCGGCCAGAGCTACGGCGGATTCTGTGCCCTGAGCTACCTGTCCTTTGCCCCCGAGGGCCTGAAGGAGGTGCTGGTCACGGGCGGGCTGGGCCCGCTCAACGGCCCCGCCGACCAGGTCTACGAGGCAACGTTCCGGCGGCTGGTGGCCCGCAACGCCGAGTACTTTGCCCGCTATCCCCAGGACAGGGCCCTGGTAACACGCCTCATGCGCCATGTCGCCGCGGTCCACGAGGCACTGCCGACCGGGGAACGGCTCACGCCGGAGCGGGTGCAGATGCTGGGGAACTACTTTGGCGGCAACACACGCATTGACGCCCTGCACTACCTGCTGGAGGACGCCTTTGTTTCCACGCCCGACGGCGACCGGCTCTCGGACAGTTTCCTGAGCCAGCTTTCCGCGCTGGTGACCCGGGCGGCGAATCCCCTGTATGCACTCATGCACGAATCCATCTACGTCCAGGGGGTGGCAAGCAACTGGGCCGCGGCACGCGTGCTGGCCGGCCGGCCCCACTTCGCGCCCGATGCCCCGGAGCCCCTGCTGACCGGCGAGGCAGTCTACCCCTGGTACTTTGAACAGGACCCGTCACTGGTGCCCTTGCGCGGGCTCGCGGAGCTCCTCGCTGCCCGCACCGAGGGCTGGGGCCCCCTGTACGACGAAGGGCAGCTGGCACGCAACACGGTGCCGGTGGCCGCCGCCGTCTACTCGGACGACATCTATGTGGACCGGGACCTTTCCATGGCCACCGCCGCCGCCGTCAGGGGCCTGCGGGTGTGGGAAAGCGCCGACTTCCACCATGACGGCATAGCCGACGACGGCGAGGGCATCTTCGCCCGGCTCCTGGAACTGGTTCGGGGGGAAGCCGCCTAGCACGGCAGCTTCCCCCTGGCCGGCTCAACCGGCGTTGAGTCGGCGTTCCTTGTTTTTCGAATGGACTATGCTGGCCACGATTGCGACGGCCATGGTACCGAGGATCACGGCCAGTGAGACGAAGGTGGGGATCTCCGGGGCCCAGGATATGGATTGGCCGCCATTGATGAATGGCAGCTCGTTGACGTGCATGGCGTGAAGCACCAGCTTGATGCCAATGAACGCCAGGATCACGGACAGGGCGTGCTTGAGGTACACCAGCCGGTCCATGAGACCGCCTAGCAGGAAGTACAGCTGGCGCAGGCCCATGAGCGCGAAAATGTTCGCGGTGAAGACAATGAACGCGCTTTGCGTCAGGCCGAAGATGGCAGGGATGGAATCCACGGCGAACAGCAGGTCAGTGACGCCGATGGTGACAAACACCACCAGCATGGGCGTGAACACCTTCTTGCCGGAGCTGGTGGTGGTGCGGAGGCGCCCGGCGTCGTAGCTGTCGGTCATGGGAATGACGCGGCGCACGGCACGGATGAGGAAGTTCTCCTTGTCGGCGTCCTCACCTTCGCTTTCCGGGCGGCTCTGCTTCCACGCGGTCCACAGCAGGAAGGCGCCGAAAATGTAGAACACCGCGCTGAACTGTTCGATCACCACCGCACCCACCATGATGAAAATGCCGCGTAGGACCAGGGCAATGATGATGCCCACCATCAACACTTCCTGCTGGTAGCGCCGCGGCACGGAGAAGCGGGCCATGATGATGATGAAAACAAACAGGTTGTCGATGCTGAGGCTGTATTCAGTCACCCAGCCGGCCACGAACTGGCCGCTGAATTCGGCGCCGGTGAAAAGGAACAGCATCGCCGCAAAAATAAGGGCGAGCCCAACGTAGAAGGCCACCCACAGCCCGGATTCCTTCATGGAGGGAATGTGGGGGCGCTTGATGACCAGCAGGAGGTCGGCGAGGAGGATCAGGCCCAGGACGGCAAAGGAGCCGACCTCAAACCATACGGGCAAATTGTGCATCGTGCACCTTTCAAGGCATGGAGGAAAGACATAAGTCTCTCCACCACCTTGACGGCGGCCGCTACACCCGGCGCAGCAACGGTGCCGCACGTGTTGACGAATGTAGCGTTTGGGATACTCCCCTACGTGCGATTAAGCCTACACGGTATTTGCGGCAGCCGCCTACGCGTGGCCGGCGCCCCGCATCTGGCGGAGCTCCTTTTTGAGATCCGCCACCTCGTCGCGCAGCCGGGCTGCCAGTTCGAAGTGCAGCTCGGCGGCGGCGCCGTGCATTTGGGCCGTAAGCTCTTCGATCAACTGCACCAGGTCCGCGGCGGGGCGGGCGGCCAGCCCGTCCGCGCGGACGGCGGACTTTGCCTTGTCGCGCTTGCCCCGGGCTTCCTCCAGCAGGGCTGCCGTGTCAGCATCCTCGCGGGCCAGCTGGTCCGTGATGTCAGCGATCTTCTTGCGCAGCGGCTGGGGGTCGATGCCGCGTTCGGTGTTGTAGGCCACCTGAATCTCACGCCGCCGGTTGGTCTCATCGATGGCGAACTGCATGGAGGCCGTGATCCTGTCCGCGTACATGTGCACCTGGCCCGACACGTTCCGGGCAGCGCGGCCAATGGTCTGGATCAGGGACGTCCCGGAGCGCAGGAACCCTTCCTTGTCCGCATCCAGGATGCTGACCAGCGACACCTCGGGCAGGTCCAGGCCTTCGCGGAGCAGGTTGATGCCCACCAGGACGTCAAAGACGCCCATGCGCAGTTCACGGAGCAGTTCGACCCGGCGCAGCGTGTCAACGTCGGAGTGCAGGTACTGGACCTTGATGCCGTTGCCGAGCAGGTAGTCCGTCAGGTCCTCGGCCATCCGCTTGGTCAGCGTGGTGACCAGCACGCGTTCACTCTTTTCGGTGCGCTCCCGGATCTCTCCCAGGAGGTCGTTGATCTGGTCCTTGGACGGCTTGACAATGATTTCGGGGTCAATGAGGCCGGTGGGGCGGATGATCTGCTGGACGTAGCCGTCCGACTTGCCGAGCTCGTACTTGCCCGGGGTGGCCGACATGTAGACCGTCTGCCCAACACGGTCCAGGAATTCGTCCCATTTCAGCGGCCTGTTGTCCATGGCGGAAGGCAGCCGGAAGCCGTGGTCCACGAGGGTCCGTTTCCGGGACATGTCGCCCTCATACATGGCGCCAATTTGGGGCACCGTCACATGGGACTCGTCAATGACCAGCAGGAAGTCGTCCGGGAAGTAGTCCAGCAGGCAGTGCGGTGCGCTTCCCTGCTCGCGGCCGTCAATGTGCCGCGAGTAGTTCTCAATGCCGTTGCAGAAGCCCATCTGCTCCATCATTTCCAGGTCATAGGTGGTGCGCATGCGCAGCCGCTGGGCCTCCAGGAGCTTGTTTTGGCTTTCCAGCTCCCTGGTGCGCTCCGCCAGCTCCTCCTCGATCTGCTTGACGGCGCGGGCCATCCGTTCAGGGCCGGCCACGTAGTGCGAGGCCGGGAAAACATACATTTCCGTTTCTTCCCGGATCACTTGTCCGGTCAGCGGGTGCAGCGTGTAAATGTTTTCAATTTCATCGCCGAAGAATTCGATCCGCAGGGCCTGTTCCTCATACATGGGGATGATCTCCACGGTGTCCCCGCGGACCCGGAACGTGCCGCGGTGGAAGTCAATGTCATTGCGTGCGTACTGCATGCCGACAAACTTCCGGAGCAGCTCGTCCCGGTTCATGGTTGCGCCCCGCGTCAGGGTGACCATGCCGGCAACATACTCCTCCGGCGTGCCCAGGCCGTAGATGCAGGACACCGTGGCCACCACGATGACGTCACGCCGGGTGAGCAGTGCATTCGTGGCCGAGTGCCTCAGGCGTTCCACTTCCTCGTTGACGGAGGAGTCCTTTTCAATGAACGTGTCCGACTGCGGAACGTAGGCCTCGGGCTGGTAGTAGTCGTAGTAGGAGACGAAGTATTCCACTGCATTGTTGGGCAGCAGCTCGCGGAATTCGTTGGCCAGCTGGGCTGCCAGTGTTTTGTTCTGCACCATGACCAGCGTGGGGCGCTGGACCTGCTCGATCAGCCATGCCGCCGTGGCCGACTTGCCGGTGCCCGTGGCGCCCAGGAGCACAATGTCCTTCTCACCGTTGGTGATCCGCTCGGTCAGCTCCTTGATGGCGGCCGGCTGGTCGCCTGCCGGCTGGAAGTCGCTAATGACCTCAAAAGGGGCAACAACACGGTTAATTTCCTGCGCAAGGCTCATGCGGTTAACGGTACCCCCGTTGCGACATGGGGAGGACTCCCCATCCATTCGATGCGTCAATTAGTCCACTGCATGTAAAAATAGTCCGAGACATCATCGCACCACCACCCGAATGAGGAAAAAATGACTTCCAATACACCTGAAAACCCCTACGGGCAGCCTGCACCGCAAGCGCCCTATGCACAGCCTGCACCCTACGGCCAGCAGCCTGCACCCTACGGCCAGCAGCCTTACGGCGCCCCGGCCGAAGATCCCGGCAAGACCTTGGGCATCGTGGGCCTGGTGCTCTGCTTTGTCTTCTCCCTGGCCGGCCTGATCGTGTCCATCATTGCTAAGAAGAAGTCCACCGCGGCAGGGTTCAAGAACACCCCCGCGAACGTCGGCGTCATTCTTGGCTGGATCTTCACCATTCTTGGCCTGATCGTGGCGGTCATCTACATCATCGCCATCGTGGCCCTCCTCAACAACCCGGGACTGGTCAGCAACTAAGAGCCCCCAGCAAGGCAGGTGTCATCCCGCAAGGGAGGCACCTGCCTTTCTTATTGCCTGCCGGGGGCCGCCCAGCCCGTGGCGGACATCCACGCCGCAAGCTCCGGCAGCGCAGCGGCAAACCACGGCTCCTTCGCATCCGCATAGGCCGCCGTGGTGGCATCCGCGGAGTGTTCCGCGGCAAGGCCCCGCTTGAAGCTTTCGTAGCGCAGGCGCACGTGGGTGTCGGCCCGCAGCCAGTCGCGGAAGGCCAGCGCCAGCACCGCGCCAGGTGAGCCGTCAACCCGCACATGCAGGTTGACGGGCCGCCCGGGGTCCGCCGCATTGTGCAGGCGCTTCGCCCACCGTTCCCCGGTGTGGCCGCCACCGAAATCGTGGCCCGTGTCCCACCACTCCCCCGCCCGGCGCGGAAAGCCGGCGCCGGCCAGTTCATCCGCCACGGCGTCGGCCGCGGCCAATGAATGAACCCGCAGCTGCAGGTCGAGAACGTCCTTGGCAGCCAGGCCGGGCACCGACGTCGAGCCGATGTGGTCCACGCCCAGGGCGGAACTGCCCACGGCGTGCCTGATCCGCCCGGCCAGTCGGGCTGCCTGGGCAGGCCAGGCCGAATCCGGCTCCACGATGACCGGCGGCCCGGCCGTGGGTGCGGGCACGCCGGCCGCCAGGTTCCGGGCGAAGGGCACCAGCCGCTGGTGCCACAAGACATCCACCTGCGCCAGCACTTCCTCGGGCATGCCCGTGTTTGACAGCACGACGTCGGCAGCAGCCCGCCGCTGTTCGTCACCAAGCTGCGCGGCCATCCGGGCGTCGGCATCGGCCACGCTCATGCCGCGGCGGGACACCATCCGCTCCCGGCGCACCGCCGCAGGGGCATCAACCACCACCACAAGGTGAAAGGATGCCTCCTGGCCGGTCTCCACCAGCAGCGGGATGTCCTGGACAACTACGGCTCCCGGGCCGGCACCCTGTTTCAACGCGGCGGCCGCCGCGCGGACCAGCGGGTGGACAATGGCATTGAGTGCCTTCAGCTTGTCGGGGTCGGCAAACACCACGGCCCCCAGGGCCGGCCTGTCAAGGGAACCGTTCCCTGCCAGCACTGCGGGGCCAAATTCGGCCGCCACGGCGGCCAGGCCGGGGGTCCCGGGCGCCACCACGTCCCTGGCCAGCTGGTCCGCATCGATGACCACGGCGCCCAGCTCGCGGAACCGTGCGGACAGAAGTGACTTGCCGGATGCGATGCCGCCCGTGAGCCCAATCGAAAGCATGACTCCACACTAGACTGTCCTGGTGACCCACTCCGAGCAGCCTGCCGCCACGCCTGGAATCAGCAGCTACGCCACCCTGGCAGCCGGGCCGGACGTGCGCCATGAGCTGGTGGTGAAGAAGTCCCGTTTCATCACGGTGCTGCGGCGCGTGGAGGATGAGTCCGCGGCCCGGCTGCTGGTGGCCGAACTCCGGAGGGAGTTTTACGACGCCAGGCACCATTGTTCGGCGTTTGTGCTGGGTCCCGGGCGGGGTGTGCAGCGCTCCAATGACGACGGCGAGCCCTCCGGCACGGCCGGGCTGCCCATGCTTGAGGCACTGCTCAAGCGCGACACCGGGGGCGGCGCCGTTCCGGAGGCCATGCTCAGCGACGTGTGTGCCGTCGTCGTGCGCTATTTTGGGGGCATCCTGCTCGGTGCCGGAGGGCTGGTGCGGGCGTACTCGGAGTCCGTCAGCAGCTCCCTTGCCGTGGCGCCGCTGGTGCGACGGGACCGCATGCAGCTGTTTACGGTGGCTGTGGCGCATGGGGACGCGGGGCGGCTGGAGCACGAGCTCCGCAGTGCCGGCTACACCATGACGGGCAACAGCTACGGTGCCGCCACCACCTTGGTGGGGCTGGCGATGGCCGACGATTCCTCCGTGATTGCCGCGGCGCAGGACAAGCTGGCCTCGCTGACGGCGGGCCGGGCCATGCTGGTGCCGGCTGGCACGGATTGGGTGGATACGCCGCTGGCGGCGCGCTGAAGCGCCCGTCCGATGGTCCGGCCGATTCAGCGTTCGCGGGCCAGGGCCCCTGCCACGTCCGGCCACGGCACCGTGAGGCGCTTCCCAAAGACGAGTGCCTTGGTGAGGTCGGCGTGAGCCACGACAATGCCGTCCTGGGATACCTCCAGTATGACGACGCCGTTGCACAGTTCAGGATCCGGGTCGCGCAACTGCCAGCGTTCCGCCAGCTCAGAAATCCCACGTTCCAGCAGCCGTTCCTCACCCGCCAGGAAGTCGGTGGGCCCGCCCACGGCGTGGCCCAGCAGGTTGTACGGCTGGACTTCGGACCAGTCGGGGGCCAGCGGCGCCAGATAGCCGACGGTCTCGCCGTCTCCGGAGCGGGCAACCTTCATCCAAGTCGACGCGGGCATGCCTGACCTTTCGTGTGGTGGCTGGGTGCAGCACTCCTTGGTGGGGTGCCGGGCTGTTAAAGGGAACGGGTCCCCCACCTGAAGGTGGAGGACCCGATCACTGAAGCGTTGGACGCCTGTCGGAAATTAGTTTCCGGTGAGCTTCTCACGCAGGGCGGCCAGGGCCTCGTCGGAAGCCAGGGTGCCGGCTCCGGCGTCGGAGACAGCCGGCTCGGAGGAGTAGCTGGTGCCTGCGGCTTCGCCGCTGGCACCGGCACCGTCAGCTGCTGCATCTTCTGCGGCGTGCTGGGCAACCTGCTTCTTGTGGGACTCCCAGCGGGCCTGGGCGTCAGCGTACTGCTGCTCCCAGACGGCGCGCTGGCTCTCGTAGCCTTCGAGCCATTCATTCGACTCGGGGTCGAAGCCCTCGGGGTACTTGTAGTTGCCCTCTTCGTCGTACTCGGCAACCATGCCGTAGAGGGCCGGGTCGAACTCGGTGGAGTCGACGTCGACACCTTCGTTGGCCTGCTTGAGGGACAGCGAGATGCGGCGGCGTTCCAGGTCGATGTCGATGACCTTGACGAACAGTTCGTCGCCCACGGAGACAACCTGCTCGGCCAGCTCCACGTGGCGCACGGCCAGCTCGGAGATGTGGACCAGGCCTTCGATGCCGTCTTCAACGCGAACGAACGCGCCGAACGGAACCAGCTTGGTGACCTTTCCGGGGACAACCTGGCCCAGCGCGTGCGTGCGGGCGAAGGTCTGCCACGGATCTTCCTGCGTAGCCTTGAGCGAGAGCGACACGCGCTCGCGGTCCAGGTCCACTTCGAGCACCTCGACGGTGACTTCCTGGCCAACTTCGACAACCTCGGACGGGTGGTCGATGTGCTTCCAGGACAGCTCGGAAACGTGGACGAGGCCGTCCACCCCGCCCAGGTCCACGAAGGCACCGAAGTTGACGATGGAGGAAACAACGCCGGGACGAACCTGGCCCTTTTCCAGCTTGTTGAGGAACGTGGAGCGAACCTCGGACTGGGTCTGCTCGAGCCAGGCACGGCGGGACAGGACCACGTTGTTGCGGTTCTTGTCCAGCTCGATGATCTTGGCTTCGATCTGCTGGCCGATGTACGGAGCCAGGTCGCGCACACGGCGCATCTCGACGAGCGATGCGGGCAGGAAGCCGCGCAGGCCGATGTCGAGGATAAGACCACCCTTGACCACCTCGATGACGGTACCGGTGACGACACCGTCTTCTTCCTTGACCTTCTCGATGTCGCCCCAGGCGCGCTCGTACTGTGCGCGCTTCTTGGAGAGAATCAGGCGGCCTTCTTTATCTTCCTTCGTGAGGACCAAGGCTTCGACCTGGTCGCCCACGGAGACAACGTCCCCGGGGTCGACGTCGTGCTTGATGGAAAGCTCGCGGGAGGGGATGACACCTTCGGTCTTGTAACCGATGTCGAGCAGAACTTCGTCGCGGTCAACCTTGACAACAACACCTTCGACGAGATCGCCGTCGTTGAAGTACTTGATGGTTGCGTCCACTGCGGCGAGGAATTCTTCAGCAGTACCGATGTCGTTGATCGCAACAACAGGGGTACCAGTCTTCTCGTGGGTCGTGATGGTCATGTAGTAGGGGCTCCGATGTGGATAGTTGGCTGGGCCGGACACGTCCGGCTAATGATGATGGTTGCAGGGGTTCCTGCGGATGGTGCCTGCACGGTTCCGGGCAGGATTGACCGCCCATTACGTGCCCATTTAGTCTAGTTGTTCGCGCCTAGGAGCGCAAAACCCGGGTGCGGCGGCAATAATGGCGATTGTGGATAAATCGACCCTCCTGGTTTTGGGCCCCGCTGCCTGGATTTTGCTGGCCGCCCTGCTGGTGCTGGC
Organism: Arthrobacter silviterrae; assembly: GCF_011045165.1. GTDB lineage: Bacteria > Actinomycetota > Actinomycetes > Actinomycetales > Micrococcaceae > Specibacter > Specibacter silviterrae. Next base: position 28,297 of record NZ_JAAKZI010000004.1, on the reverse strand, counting down.
CGCCGCAGTCTGGCGCCTGGCCCTGGAGGGCTCCCCTGCCCAAATGCTGGTGGCGGGGCTGCGCGCCCTGGTGCAGCTGGCCGCCGTTGCGCTGGTCATCGCGTTCCTGGCCAACCGCGGCGCCTGGGCGTTCGCCTTTGTGGGGCTGATGTTTGTGGTGGCCGTCTGGACCTCCGGCCACCGGGTGGCGCCGTCGGGCCGGTGGTGGATGGCTGCCGTCCCGCTGGCGGCCGGGGTGGTGCCGGTGGCTGCCTTGATGTTTGCGGCGGGCGTGCTGCCGTTCAATGCCCTGGCCATCATTGCCGTGGTGGGCCAGCAAATCGGCGGGGCCATGTCCACCGTGACCTTGGGCGGGCGGCGTGTGCGGGATGAACTCGCAGTGCGCCGGGGCGAGGTGGAGGCCGCCGTCGCGCTTGGATTCCAGTGGCCGGCAGCCCGGCTCATGGTGGGCCGCCCGGTGGCCGGGGAGGCTGTGCTGCCGTCCATCGACCAAACCCGCACGGCCGGCCTGGTGACCCTGCCCGGCGCGTTCGTGGGGATGATCCTGGGCGGTGCCACCCCCTTGGATGCAGGCCTCATCCAGCTGCTGGTGTTGATTTCACTGCTGCTGGTCAACTCGACGGCAGCCGCGGCCACGCTCTGGCTGGCCTGCCGCGGAGCGTGGGTGCGGGAGCCCGCCTGAAGCATCCCCCGGGCCCCGGCAGGGCCCGACTGTCAGTCGGGGTTGCCCAGGACCACGTGGGAGCGGCTGTGGGTGAGGTAGTCGTCCGCCCACGAAACCAGGGCGCTGATGCGCTGGCGGTTGCCCGACAGCAGCACCACATGGACGCCCAGCCAGGCCAGAAACGCCAGCGGTCCCTGCATTTGGATGCGCTTGGGGCCCAGCTCGGCCACCGCGGCGCCCCGGCCAATCATGGCCATGTAGCCCTTGTCCACATAGGCAAACGGTGCCCGCGTGCCGCCGGTGAGGTCGGCGTGGATGTTGCGGGCAGCCCACTTTCCCGCCTGCTGGGCACATGAGCCCAACTGGGGCAGTTTCACTCCGTGGGCGTCGGTCATGTTGGCTGCATCGCCGAGGACGTAGACGCCGGGGGCGCCGGGGGCCGTCAGGTCCGGGTTGACGTCAATGCGGCCGCCGCGTCCCTGTTCCAGGCCCGACGCGGCGACAACGGCACCTGCCTTGAGCCCGCCGGCCCAGACAATAATTTGGGCGGGCAGCGAGGTGCCGTCGGCAAAGGTCACGCCGTCCTGGCGGACGTCGGTGACGCCGGAGCCCATCTTGAGCACGACGCCGGCCTCCTGGAGGCGCTTCGTGGCGTAGGCCTTGGACTTGTCCGAAAAGGGCGTCAGCACGCTCGGGACCATGTCCACGAGATGGACGCTTGAGTTCGCGGCCAGTTCCGGGGAAAAGTATTTGGGAATGACGTATTTGAAGTTCTCGGCGATGGCCCCCGCCGTCTCCACGCCCGTGGGCCCGCCGCCGACCACCACAATGTGCACGCCGCCGCCACCACTGTCCCGTTGGGCCGCGTCAAGCGTGTGGACCATGGCGTTGCCCAGTCGCACCGCGTCAGTCACGGAATACAGGGGGTAGGCATTCTCCTGGGCGCCGGGGGTGTTGAAGTAGTTCGCCTCGGCGCCGGCAGCCAGGACCAGGATGTCGGCGTGGAAGGTGTCGCCCTGGTCCGTGGTGACGGTGTGGGCCGCAACGTCCACGGACGCCACCTTCGCCGTGAGCACGGTGGCGCTGCGGTAGCGCTGGAACAGGCCGCGGAACGTCCGCGTGACCTCGGAGACGCCAATCTGCGCTGTCGCCACCTGGTAGAGCAAGGGCTGGAATTGGTGGTAGTTGTGCTGGTCAATGAGCAGCACCTTCACGCCCTTGCGGCCCAGTTCCTTGACGGCGGCCACGCCGGCAAAGCCTCCGCCCACCACGATGACCTGGAACGACGTTTCCATTGCCTGGCTCCTTCATCCGTGCCGGGCCCGCCGGCCGTGGAACTGCTGCCTCTTGTGATGCATCCTACCCGCGACACGGGCGAAGTGGCAGGACAGGGGCAGGCGCCTAAAAGTTTGTCAGGCTGTGGGCGGGGCCCGGCGGGGCGAAGAGTGCGTCGAAGCGGGCCACGGCCCCCGGGACGTCCTCCCGGACCCGTCCCGCGGCGGACAGGGTGCGCGCGCTGACAGCACCCAGGTAGATGCTGGACAGTTCGCTGACCCCCAAGCCCAGCTCTGCTTCAACGGAGCCGTCTTCGGGGCAGCGTTTCACGGTGGCCATCCCGTGGACCACGTCAATGCGGAAAATGCCGGACGCGTGGCCCAGGGGGTCCCCCACGTGGACCGTGATGCTGCCGTCGGAAAGGTAGTGCCGTGCGGCCAGGGCTGCAGGCGTGTCCAGGATGCGCAGCCACAGGTGGTCCTCGGTGCCGGTGCGGTTGTAGTCGCGCTTGGCAGCCATGGCCCATTCCAGCGGGTCCACTTCCGGTGCCATGGTCCACGTGATCCGTTCGATCAGGTCCAAGGAGCCCAGATAGTTCCACAACGCCAAATATGCACTTTCACCGACCGCCAGCAGGTCCACCACCTCAACCGTGGGCGGCTTCGCTTCCTCGTTTGGCCTGTAGGTGACATACCCGTCGATCTCGCCGGCGTCGTCGTAGTGCAGCGCGGCCCGGATGTTGCGCACCGGGGTCATGGACGCGTAATTGCCCTGGCCCGAGGCCACCAGCCGGTACATGTCGTGCCGGCCGATCGACCCGTAGGTGGCAGCGTGCACGCGGGCAAAAATTTCATGGTGCAGGTCACGGACCACCAGCGGATCGGCCACCTCCACGGTTCCCTGCGCAGCGGCGGACGGGTTGTGGAAGGCAATGCCGCCCCGCGTGGCCACTTCCACCGTGCACTTGTGGGTGGCGACGCCAAAGCCGAAACGGCCATAGATGGTTGCCTCGGACGCGGTCAGCGCGGCCAGGGGGATGCCGGCGGCCTTGGCCTGGGCCAGGTCGGAGCTGATCATGGCACGCAGGATCCCTCGGCGCCGGTGGCTGGGGCGCACGGTGACCGCGGTGATCTGGTGCACCGGCAGCAGGGTGCCCCCGCCGACGTTGAGGTTCTTGCGGTGGTACGCGTAGGTGGCCACCGGGTACTCCGGGCCCCATGCACCCGCGGGGGCGGCCGCGTCCTTCAGGTACGCGCCCGTGGCCATGCGCCCGTCAGCCTGTTCCAGCACGGCGAACTTGGCCAGGTTCTCCCCTGTGGGCGCGTCCCCGTAGAAACCGAGTGCAACGGCCTGGGACCACTTGGCGACTTCCTCGGGGACCACCCCGTCAACCAGCCGGACGGGAAACGAGCGCAGTTCATAAGGGAACGACCGCGGATTCCGGCCGGGGATCTCACGCTCGTGGCTCATGGTGCTTCCTCCGTAGGTCCGTTTTTCTCTGGCTGTCTGTGGGGCGGGCGGGGCGGCTAGTGGCCGGCGTCGTTCCAGCTGGAGCCGACGCCGACCTGGACTTCCAGCGGCACCAACAGGTCTGCGGCAGCCCCCATTTGGGCCACGACCAGCGCCTGGACGGCGTCCCGTTCCCCCGGCCAGATCTCCAGGACCAGTTCGTCGTGGACCTGAAGAAGCATGCGGGACTTGAGCCCCTGCTTGTCCAGTTCCGCGGCAACACCGAGCATGGCGTGCTTGATGATGTCGGCGGCGGATCCCTGGATGGGCGAATTCAGCGCCACGCGTTCGGCCAGGTCGCGGAGCTGGCGGTCCGTGCTGGTCAGGTCCGGCAGGTAGCGGCGGCGGCCCTCAATGGTGGAGGTGAAGCCGTCAATGCGGGCCTGTTCGACCACGCCGCGCAGGTAGTCGCGCACCCCGCCAAACCTGTCGAAGTAGTCCTTGACCAGGGTGCGGGCCTCGTCCACCGAGATTTCCAGTTGCTTGGACAGGCCAAAGCTGGTCAGCCCGTAGGCCAGCCCGTAGGACATGGCCTTGACCTTGGAGCGCATGGCGGAGGTGACCTCCTCGGGGGCAACGCCGAACACGTGCGATCCCACGTAGCGGTGCAGGTCCTCACCCTGGGCGTATGCCTGGATGAGGCCGGCGTCCCCGGACAGGTGGGCCATGATGCGCATTTCGATCTGCGAGTAGTCCGCTGCCAGCAGGCATTCATAGCCGTCGCTGACCACGAACAGGTCGCGGACGCGGCGTCCCTCTTCGCTGCGGATGGGGATGTTCTGCAGGTTCGGGTTGTTGGAGGACAGCCGGCCCGTGGCAGCCACGTTTTGTGCGTAGGTGGTGTGGATGCGCCCGTCGGCGTCCACTGACTTCTTCAGGGTTTCCACCATCTGCTTGAGCTTGGATGCCTCGCGGTGTGCCATGAGCTGGGCCAGGAATTCGTGTCCGGTCTTTTCCAGCAGGGCCTTCAGGGAGGCCGCGTCCGTGGTGTAGCCGGTCTTGATCTTCTTGGTCTTGGGCAGGCCCAGCTCCTCAAAGAGCACCTCCTGCAGCTGCTTCGGCGAGCCCAGGTTCACCTCGTGGCCGATGGCATCAAAGGCCGCTGCCTGGGCGGCGTTCATGGCTGCCGTGAAATCAGCCAGGAGGGCGTCGAGGCGCTCCTGGGAGACGTCAATGCCTGTCAGTTCCATTTGCGCCAGGACGGCGGCGAGCGGCAGTTCCAGCTGTGCCAGCAGTGTGGCCGCGCCGCGCTCCGCCAGCATCGGGGCAAAGTGTTCGCTGAGCAGGAGGGCCACGTAGCCGCGCTGGACGGCGTCGGCGAACCTGGCCCCGCCTTCCAGGCCCAGGTCAAGCTGGCCGGCGTCTGAGGTGCCGGCCGCGGCGAAGGTGACCTTGAGGTGCATCTGGCTCAGGTCCGGCAGGTCGTAGCTGCGGCGGTCGGGCTGGATCAGGTAGCCGGACAGTGACGTGTCATCCACCACTCCTCCCAGCGAATGCCCGCGGGGGGCCAGCGCCTTGAGCGCTTCCTTGTATTCGTGGACCACCTTGGGCGCGTCCCCCGCCAGCCACGTGCCGAGTTGCCTGTCAAGGGCCTCGTCTGCCGTCCCGAGTTCGACGACGGCGGCCGAGTCCGCGCGGACCAGCGCCACCGCAACTGCCTCCCGCTGGAGACCCAGGGGCTCGCTCAGCACGTCCACGGCGGTCAGCGTGGCCTTGCCGGCCGCGAGCCACTTTTTCAGCGCGGCAGCCTCCGTGACCAACTGGTGGGCTGGCACCTGGTGGCCCTCGCCGTCGTCGTGCTCCTCCTCCTCACCGAACAGGTCGAAGAGGCGCTTGCGGAGGGTGTTGAACTGGAGGGCGTCGAAGAGCTCCTCCACAGCCTCGCGGTCAGGCGCCTGGAGGACCATGTCATCCAGGGCAACGGGGAGTTCCATGTCCCGCAGCAGGTGGTTGAGGCGGCGGTTGCGCTTGACGTCGTCCACGTGGGCACGCAGTGACTCGCCCACCTTCCCGCCGATCGAGTCCAGGTTGTCCAGGATGCCCTCGAGGCCGCCGTACTGGTTGATCCACTTGGCAGCCGTCTTCGGGCCAACCCCCGGCACGCCGGGGAGGTTGTCGGCCGTCTCCCCGACCAGCGCGGCCAGGTCCGAATACCTGTTGGGCGGCACGAAGTACTTTGCTTCCACCGCGGCGGCGTCCATGGGCGGGATGTCGGAGATGCCCTTTTTGGGGTAGAGCACCAGCACCTTGTCGGTGATGAGCTGGAAGGCGTCCCGGTCCCCCGACACCACCAGCACGTCCCAGCCGGCGGTTTCACCCTGGACGGAGAGCGTGGCAATGATGTCGTCCGCCTCGAAGCCGTCTACGGAGATGGTGGGGATGTTCATGGCGGCCATGACCTTGATGATGAGGTCGATCTGCCCGTAGAACTCCTCGGGCGTTTTGTTGCGCCCCCCCTTGTATTCCGTGTACTCCAGGGACCGGAAGGTGGGGGTGTCCAGGTCGAAGGCAACCACCACGTGTGTGGGCTTTTGCTGGCGGATCATGGTCAAAAGCATGGACGTGAAGCCGTGGACGGCGTTGGTGTGCTGGCCGGTGTCCGTGGCGAAATTCTCCGGCGGCAGGGCGTAAAAGGCGCGGAATGCCATGGAATGGCCGTCGATCACCAGCAGGCGCGGCGTTTCCCCGTCCTGGGTGGCAGCGGAAACAGGTGTCGGGGGGGCCGTCTTGGCAGATTCACTCACAGGTGCCAGCCTAGTCATCATGAACAGTAATTTCACGCCACATGCCCATACCGCCGAACTCGTGGCCGCGGGGGTTCCCGAGGAGATGCATGAATGGCTGTCCCACATGGGGGTCGGCGCCCTGGTGGTGAAGATGGGGATCGTGTTCGGCGAGATGTCCGCCGCGCACATGACGGCCACGATGCCCGTCGAGGGCAACACCCAGGTGGCCGGGCTGCTCCACGGGGGCGCCCACCTGGTCCTGGCCGAGACGCTGGGCTCCTTTGCCGCCGCGATGCATGCCGGTCCGCACCGCCACGTGGTGGGGATCGAGATTGGCGCCACCCACCACCGCGGCATCAAGTCCGGACTGGTCACGGGCACCGCCACCGCCATCCACCTGGGCCGGACGCTGGCCACCCATGAAGTGGTCATGACGGATCCGGAGGGCCGCAAGCTCTCCACCGCCAGGATCACGAACATGATCCTGGACAACTGAGCACTTTCCGCCCCGCCCGGCCCGCCCGCCGCCGTCAACAAACGACGCCGGGCACCCGCGTGCCGCTGTCAGCGGAGGGCGGGTGCCCGGCGTCGTTCTTGAACGGGGTGGGCTGCGTGCAGAGTCAGGCAGTGATGCCGAACAGGTGCATGGCGAACTTGTAAAACGGGGGAACGATCAGCACGATCCCGATGACGACGGCCAGCACGCTGAAGCCGAAGGACACATAGGCGCCCCATTTGGCGGCGAGGCTGGCGCGGGTGCCGTCGCCGTCGCCGCTGACGGCTGTCAGGCGCACGCCCAGCGAGTACATGACGACAACGAAGCCCGCCCCGACCAGGGTGACCACTGCAACGACAACGAATCCCATCCAGTCAATGACGGGCTTGGAGGCAGCTGCTGCTGCCATGGCGGTGATGGAGGCCAACTGCATTATTTGCCCTTCTTGCTGGTCTGCTTCTTGCCCTTGGGCGATTCTGCTGCCTGTGCGGCCTTGGTCATGGCCTTCAGGACGGCGGTGTCCGCCTGGTCCACGGCCGCCTGCGCCTTGGCCCGGATGGCTGCCGTTTCCGCGGCGCGCTTCGCGGCCTTGTCGGCCAGCTTGGCTGCGGCGCGGGCCTTGGCCGCCAGGCGGTCCCGCTCCTTCCTGCTGGGGATGTGGAGGGCCTCGCCAACCGCGTCCACGTCGCTGATGGCGTTGTTGTGGTCGACCGTTTCCCGCTGGGAGAGGAAGAACATGAACAGGATTGCGCCGATGCCCAGCACCGTGACGATGACCAGGCCCAGGACGCCGGTGCGGATCAGCAGGGCAGCCAGCCCCCCGACGACGGCGGCAGCCGGCAGCGTGAACAGCCAGCCCAGGCTGATCTTGCCAATGGCGCCCCAGCGGACGGTGGAACCCTTGCGACCAAGGCCCGAGCCGACCACGGAACCGGACGCCACGTGGGTGGTGGACAGTGCAAAGCCCAGGTGGCTGGAGGCCAGGATGGCTGCGGCGGTGCTGGTTTCAGCGGCAAAGCCCTGGGCCGGCTTGACGTCGGTCAGGCCCGAACCCAGCGTGCGGATGATCCGCCAGCCGCCGGCATATGTGCCGCCGGCAATGGCCAGCGCGCACGCGGTGATGACCCAAATGTGCGGTCCGGTGCCGGATTCCTGGAGATTGGAGGCTATCAGCACCAGGGTGATGACGCCCATGGTCTTCTGCGCGTCATTGGTGCCGTGGGCCAGCGCCACCAACGATGAGCTGAAGACCTGGCCGCGTCGGAACCCGCCGCGCTTCTGCGTGAGCTTGTCCCCGGAATCCGGGTCCGAACGGCGCGTAATTCCATAAGCCAGCTTCGTGCACACGTAGGCAACAAGGCCCGCAACCGCGGGGGCAAGGAGTGCCGGGAAAATGACCTTGGAAAGCACCACCAGGAAATTGACGGCCCCGAAGTTCCAGGTGCCCACGATGGCCGCACCGATCAATCCGCCGAAGAGTGCGTGCGAGGAACTGGACGGCAGGCCCAAAAGCCAGGTGAACAGGTTCCACAGCACGGCCCCCATCAACCCGGCAAAAATGATGGCCGGCGTGATGGCAAACTGCTTCTCGTTGATGATGCCGCCGGAAATGGTCTTCGCCACCTCGGTGGAGAGGAACGCTCCGACCAGGTTCAGGATGGCTGCCAGCGCCACGGCGGTCTTGGGCTTGATGGCCCCGGTGGCAATCGGTGTTGCCATGGCATTGGCCGTGTCATGAAAGCCATTGGTGAAATCGAAGAAAAGAGCCAGTGCAATGACGAGCACGACCATGAAGGTGAGGTGATCCACCCGAGATCCATTTCTATTGGGGGCAAAAGCGAAACAGCAAAGAGTCTAGTCGGACAACTGCGGCGTGCGGGATGGCGGGCGCCGTGGGGAACCTGTCCGGGCGGGGAACCAGCCCCTACGATCCTACGACGGATTTGCCTGGCGCCACCCATTTCTTTGGCTGGCGTTTGGCTGGCGTTTACCTGCCGGCGGTATGCTCCCGGGCCGCGGGTGCCGCGCTGCAGGGCGGCCCGGCACGCACTACGATTCAAGGAAAGGGCCCTGGCCGCCGACCTGCCGTAGGGAATGGTGCATTGAGATGAGCAGTTTGGATTCGGAGCCGCAGGAGCTCCTCTGCCCCAGCAGTCCGGGCGCCGTGGAGGTGCTGGAACCGCGGATGGTCCCCCTGGGCGGTCCCCGGGCGATGACAGTGCGCCGGACTTTGCCGCAGCGCCAGCGCTCCCTCATTGGGGCGTGGTGCTTCGTGGACCACTACGGCCCGGATGACGTTTCGGCGACGGGAGGGATGGCCGTGCCGCCGCATCCGCACACAGGCCTGCAGACCGTCAGCTGGCTGTTTACCGGCGAGGTGGAACACACCGATAGTGCCGGATATCACGCCATGGTCCGGCCCGGCGAGCTGAACCTCATGACGGCGGGCCGCGGCATCAGCCATTCCGAATACTCCACGCCCGGCACCACCGTGCTGCACGGAGCCCAACTGTGGGTGGCCCTGCCGGAGCATGCCCGGTTCATGGAACCGACATTTGAGCACTTCCGGCCGGTGCCCGTGCAGCTGCCGGGGGTGACCCTCAGCGTTTTCCTGGGGTCGCTTGCCGGCGGGACCTCCCCGGTGGTTACACACACCCCCCTGCTGGGGGCGGAATTGCGGCTCGACGCCGGCGCCACCGTCAGCCTGGACGTGGACCCTGCCTTTGAACACGGCTTCCTGGTCGATTCCGGCACGCTCAGCGTGGACGGCAACGCCCTGGCGCCGGGCGAACTTGGGTACACGGGCCCCGGGCGCGGGTCCTTGACGCTGGTGGCCGGACAGGCGCCGGTGCGGCTTTTGCTGATCGGCGGAACTCCCCTGGGCGAGTCAATCGTCATGTGGTGGAACTTCGTGGGGCGCTCCCACGAGGAAGTGGTGGCTTTCCGTGCGGCGTGGCAGGCGGAGATTGCCGCCTTCGGGACGACGCCGGACGGCATGGGCGGCGTGCCGGGCGGGGACCGCCAGTTCGGGCTTCCCGCCAACCAGGTGGATCCGCCGCTGCCGGCCCCCGGGCTTCCCACCGTCAACCTGCGCCCGCGGAGCAATCCAAGCTAGGCCTGCCTCCGTCGTGGCGCCGGTACCCGCGTCGGGGGGGCCGGGTGTTGAATGGGTCGCAGGAATGCAACGTCCAGCACCATGAAAAAGGAAACGGGATTCATGACGGGCCAAGCCAAACCCAACACCTCAATTCTCATCATAGGGGCCTCCCGCGGCTTGGGTTTGGCCCTGGCAGAGGAGTACCTCAACAACGGTTCAAACGTGGTTGCCACGGTGCGCGGACCCGGCCGCACCTCCCTGCATGAACTGCAGGACCGTGCTGCCGGCCACCTGGAGATCGAGACCGTGGACATCACCATCCCCGACCAACTCACCAGCCTCCACGGCAGGCTGGCCGCCCGACGGTTCGATCTGTTGTTCGTCAATGCCGGGGTGGCCAATGCCGCAAACGAAACAGCGGCGAACGTCAGCACCGAAGAATTCACCCGCCTCATGGTCACCAACGCCCTCAGCCCCCTGCGCGTTGTCGAGGAATTCAAGGACCTGGTTTCCGCCGCGGGGACCATTGCCGTCATGTCCTCCGGCCAGGGCAGCGTCGCCAACAACACCCGTGGCGGCTTCGAGATCTACCGTGCCAGCAAGTCCGCCCTCAACCAGCTCATGCGCAGCTACGCCGCCCGCAACGCCGGCGACCCCCGCACCCTGCTGCTCATGGCGCCGGGGTGGATCAAGGGCACCGGCGTTGGCGGCCCGAATGCCCCGCTGACAATTGGGGAAAGCATCCCCCGCCTGGTGCGCACCATTGATGCCCAGCACGGCCGGGGAGGCTTGCGATTCCTGGACTATCGCGGCGAAGCCGTCCCCTGGTGACCGGCCCGGCCAGAAGGCCGGATTCAGCCAGAGGGCCGGCTCAGCCCTTGGCGAGGTTTTCCCGCACCATCGGCGCCACCTGGGACCCGTAGAGCTGGATGCTCCTGAGCATGGCGTCGTGCGGGAGCGTGCCATGGCTGTACTTCAGGTCGAAGCGCGACAGCTTCAGCGCCTTCGCCACTTTCGTGATCTTCCGGGCAACTGTCTCCGGGGAGCCCACCACCAGTGCGCCGTTGGGGCTTGCCACTGCGTTGAACTGCAGGCGGGTCAGCGGCGGCCACCCGCGGTCGCGGCCAATGCGGTTGTGCATGGCTGCGTAGTGCGGCCACAGCTCCTCCATGGCCTGTTCGTCCGTCTCCGCCACGTGCCCGGGCGAATGCACACCGATGGGAAGTTCGGGCCGGCCAAACTCGGCCAGCGCACGGTGGTAGAGGTCGGCGAACGGCGCGAACTGCAGCGGTTCCCCGCCAATGATGGCCAGCATGAGGGGCATCCCATGGTGGGCTGCCCGGACCACGGATTGCGGGCTGCCGCCCACCGCAACCCAGGCCCTGAGCGCGCCTGATTCGGTGTGCGGGTAGACCATCTGCTCCGTCAGGGCCGGCCGGGTGTTTCCGCTCCACGTGACCGGGCCCTGCTTGAGGAGTTCGGCGAACAGCGCCAGCTTTTCCTCAAACAGTTCCTCGTACTGGGTCAGGTCGAAGCCGAACAGGGGGAAGGATTCCGTGAAGGACCCCCTGCCCAGGGTGACTTCGGCGCGGCCGGAGGAAACGGCGTCGAGCGTGGAAAAGCGCTGGAAGACTCGGATGGGGTCGTCGGAACTGAGGACGGTGACGGCCGAGCCAAGGCGGATCCGCTTCGTCTGCCCGGCAATCGCCGCCAGGACCATGTCCGGTGAGGAAATGGCGAAGTCGTCACGGTGGTGCTCCCCCACGCCGAAGTAGTCCAGGCCCAGGGAGTCGGCCAGCACGGCCTGTTCGACGACGTCGCGGATCACCTGGGCGGCCGGCTTCGCTTCCCCGCCCGGCGCCAGGGTGACGTCGCCAAAGGTGTCCAGTCCCAGCTCAATGCCGGGGGCTTCAATTGCTCCGTTTGCCACGTGTGTTCCGTCCGCTCTGTTGTTCTGCCGAGGCGGTCAAGCACCCCGGTCATGAATATGCGTTTGTATCTACATTGGGAACTTTGGCGTGCCCGGAACTATTCCCGGGCGTCTGTCGGCGGCAGGCGGCGTCCGCCCGGCTAACGCTGGGCTGCCGCGGCGTACTTGCGCCGGTAGACCGCCAGGAAGGTGGAAATCCTGCGCACGGCCTCTTCGATGTCGCCAACGGAGGGCAGCACCACGAAGCGGAAATGGTCCGGCGTGGGCCAATGGAAGGCGGTGCCGTGGGACACCAGGAGCTTTTGGTCCTGCAGCAGGTCGATGACGAATTTCTCATCATTGTCGATCGGATACATCTCCGGGTCCAGCTTCACGAAGAGGTACATCGCGCCGGCGGCGGGGACGCAGGAGACGCCCGGCAGCGCGTTGAGCAGCTCCGAGGCGCGGGTGCGCTGCTCGCACAGCCGCCCGCCGGGTTTCGTCAGGTCGTTGATGCTTTGGTAGCCGCCCAGGGACGTTTGGATGGCGTGCTGGGCTGGGACGTTGGAACACAGGCGCAGGGAGGCGATCAGCTCCAGCGACTCCTTGAAGTCCGCCATGGCGGCACGTGGCCCGGACAGCGCCACCCAGCCGGCCCGGTAGCCGGGCATCCGGTAGGCCTTGGACAGTCCGCTGAACGTGAGTGTGCAGACATCGTCGGCCAGGGAGGCCATGTGGATGTGCGTGCGGCCGTCGTAGAGGATCTTTTCGTAGATTTCGTCAGCAAAGATGACCAGGTCGTTGTCCCGGGCCAGGTCCACAAACTGCTCCAGGATGTGCCGCGGGTAAACGGCGCCCGTGGGGTTGTTCGGGTTGATGATGACGATGGCGCGGGTGTTCGGGGTGATCTTGGCCGCGACGTCCGCCATGTCCGGCCACCATTCATTGTCCTCGTCGCACAGGTAGTGGACGGGAACCCCGCCGGTCAGCGTCACGGAGGCCGTCCACAGCGGGTAGTCGGGGGCCGGGATGAGCACTTCATCGCCGTTTTCCAAAAACGCCTGCAGGGTCATGGAGATCAGTTCGCTCACGCCGTTGCCCACGAAAATGTCCTCGACGCCGATCTTCATCAGGCCGCGGGTCTGGTAGTACTGCGAAATGGCGGTGCGGGCGGAGAAGATGCCCTTGGAATCGCTGTAGCCCTGGGCGCCGCGCAGGTGGTGGATCATGTCCACCACAATGGATTCGGGGGCCTCCAGCCCGAAGGGCGCGGTGTCGCCAAGGTTCATGCGCAGGATCCGGTGGCCCTCCGCCTCCATCTTCTGGGCCGCGTGAAGAATCGGGCCGCGAAGTTCATACCGTACATTGGCGAGTTTGCTGGAGTGTTGCATGGGGCGCATGCCATCCATCTTCACACAAACAGGGGCCGGGCGGCCGGATTTGTCCACCATCCGGCCGCCAGCCCCCGCCGTTCTACAGCCCGCGCTGGTAGAAGCGGAACGCCCGCGCGGCCAGCCAGGTCATGAGCACGGCAAGCGCCGCCAGCAGTCCCAGAGAACCCCAGACCGAACCCCAGTCGGGCGCCGCCTGCAGCGCCCCGCGCCCCGCGGCGACGGCCCATTCGAAGGGGTTGAACCGCGCCACCACGCCCACCCACGCGGGAGAAAGCGAGGTGTCCATGATGGCGGAACTGAGGAACATCAGCGGAAAGGAAATGAGCTGCGAGATGGCGATGAGGGCCGTCTGTGTCTTCGCCAGCAGGGCCATGCCATTGGAGAAGGCGGCAAACACAAACGTCAGGAGCACGGCGGAAAGAAGGAGGACGGCCAGGCCCGGCAGTCCGCCGTCGAACCTGGCACCGGCAAGCCATGCCACGCCCAGCACCACCAGTGTTTGGAGGACCGTCAGCACGGCCTGGAACAGCATGGTGGACAGAATCATGGCACCGCGGCTGGTGGGCGAGGTGAGGAACCTGTCCATGACTCCCCGGTCCATGTCCTGGATGTACGACGTCCCGGCCCAGGCGCTGCCAAAGAGGGCCATCATCATGACAATGCCGGGGGTCAGGAACACCAGGTAGTCGCTGCCTCCGCTGAAGCCGGGGATGTTGACCACCGACTTGAACAGCTGCCCAAACAGGAGCAGCCAGATGATGGGCTGGATGAGGTTCATCGCCAGGTACACCGGCATCCGCCCGAACGCTCGCAACTGGCGGGCCGTGAGGATCGCGGTGTGTGTGGTGGCGCCCAGGATGCTCATGCCGCCACCTCCAGCTGCGCAAAGACGTGCCCGGTGTGGCGCAGGTAGACGTCGTCAAGGCTGGGCCGGGCGACGGTTGCGGAAACGACCGCGATGCCGGCCGCCTCCAGCCGTGCAAGCACTGCCGGCAGCGCGGTTCCGCCAGCATCCGCCCTCCCCCGCAGGAAGCGGCCGTCCGCCAGGATCTCCCGGAGCAGTCCGGCTCCGGCCACCACCTCCCGGGCCCGGCCCGCGTCCCGCGCAGGATCGGCAAGTTCGACGACGACGGCGTCCCCGTGCAGCGCGTCTTTCAGTTCCCCGGGGGTGCCCTCGACCACGATCCGCCCCTTGTCGACGATGGCGAGCCGCCTGGCCAGCCTGTCCGCCTCCTCCAGGTAGTGCGTGGTCAGCAGCACCGTCATCTCCTCGGCCCGGGCCATGCCTTCCAGCTCCGCCCACATGTCCGCGCGCGCCTCGGGGTCCAGCCCGGTGGTGGGCTCGTCAAGGAAAAGGACCCGGGGCCGGTGCATCAGGCCGATGGCGACATCCAGCTTGCGGGCCATGCCGCCGGAATACGTCTTGACCAGGCGCCCGGCGGCATCCGTGAGGGAAAAGCGCTCCAGCAGCTCCGTGGCCCGGGCCCTGGCCGCGGGTCCGGAAAGGCCCTGGAGGCGGCCGGCCAGGACCAGGTTTTCCCGGCCCGTGTCCATGGGGTCGGACACCTGCTTCTGGGCGACAAAGCCGATGGCGTGACGGACCCGCCCGGGGTGCCGGCCGACGTCGTGCCCGGCAACGGTGGCCTTGCCGGAGTCGGCGGTTGCCAGGGTGGCCAGGATTCTGACGGTGGTGGACTTGCCGGCGCCATTGGGCCCCAGCAGGCCGAAAATGGTGCCGGGCTCCACCGCGAAACTGAGTCCGGCCAAGGCCCGGGTGGGCGGTTTTCCTCGGCCGCCGGGATAGCTCTTGGTCAGGCCGCCGGCCTCGATGGCCGCCGGGGTTGGGTTGTGTGCCATGATGGGCTCCTTTGAAACGGAGCCTGCCGACGGGGCCGCTGCAGTAAACTGTGGGTGTGCCTTGAGTTCGCTGCGGCTAATCCCCTGGGGAGACTCAATGGTTGGAACAGGTGGCCCGGATGCTCGAACATCCGGGCCGTTTGTTTTTCTTGGGACTACTCTCTCTTTGCCTGGCGCCGCTCAGCCTCCCCGGCGGGGAAGAGCATGCGCGCCAGGACAACCAGGAACAGGGCCAGGCCCGTCAGCAAGGCCAGCCAGGAGATCCCCCAGCCCAAGGTGAAGGTCAGCCAGATGAAGACAGCGATCGCCAGAATCCAAATGGCGGCCGTATAAATGCCGAACCTGGCCGCCGCCACAGGGTCCTGCGTGAACCTGTCCTGCGCCTGGTAGTCGCGGGCCATGGCCCGCACCCAGGGCTTGCGCCGGTTCGTTTGGGACAGGCCCAGCCGGATGAATCCGACCGTGGCGCCAAGCACCACGAAGATGCCCGCCACCAGCAGTCCGGTGCCGGCCACCGCCACCAGCGCGCACAGGCACAGCCCGACGGCGGCCGCTGCCGCCGCGCCGTATCCCAGGGCCCGGCGCCGTGGCAGCGGATAGTTTTGGCTGGTCTCCTGTTGCAGGCTCCACGCCGTGATGGCCCCTGTGCACATGGCGAGGGCGAATCCGAAGAGGACGGCAGGCGCCGGCGAACCGTGGTCTCCCAGGACCAGGACAAAGAGCAGCAGGGCCGCCAGGGCAATGACCGACAACAGCACCGTGCCTGTGACGAAGCCCGGCCGTGGCCTGACCTTGTTGGCGGCGTGCGCGGCCAGGTGCTCGGCAACGGTTCCTGCGGTTCTTCCGTTGCTTCCTGCGTTGCTTCCTTCGTTGGTTCCGGCGCCACTGTCCCCGATGATGGCCCGAACGTCGCCCAACTCGTCAATGGCCGTGGCGGCCGCGGCGGCAGGCGCCACGCCCTGCCCTTCCAGTTCAGCCACCCTTGACTGCATGTTGGAGCGGATTTCCTCCTTGAGGTCCTGAAGTTCGGCGTTCATGGGCAGGCCGGCGAAGGCGTCGTCCAGGTAGCGGTGAATGTTGGAGTGTTCGGCGCTGCTCATGGCGTGCCGCCTTTCACGTTCAGGAGCGTGTTGATGATCCGCTGTGTTGCCGTCCACGACTGGACGTTCTTGGCGTAGACGGCCCGGCCGGCGTCGGTGATGCGGTAGTACTTGCGCCGTCCGCCCTGGGTCTCGTCACCCCAGCTGGCCTCGACGAGTCCGTCCTTGACCAGCCGGCGGTAGGTGGCGTACAGGGTTGCTTCCTTGATTTCGTACAGGCCGCCTGTGGCATCCCTGATGGTCTTGTAAATCTCGAAGCCATAGCTTTCGGCCCCGCGAAGGACGCCCAGCACGATCGTGTCCGTGTGGCCCCGCAGCAGGTCGGCCGCAAAGGGTTCGGACTGCGGGGGGCTTTCGCTGGGGTTCTGAACCATGACTATTACTGTATCTGATCAACTACTAGCCTGGGAAGGGGTATATCGAAAATGGCTGTTGAGTTTCTCACACTTGCGGCCCGCCGCAGGGCCTAGCACAAACCTCCAGCGCCCATGAACGGCGGAAAATTGGTAGGCTCAATCGCTGGACCAACCCGCTTTTGGGGAAGCGCGGGTCACTCATTCCCAAACCCCAAGGAGACCAAGCCCTCAATGACATCCGTGGCTACTGAATCACTGCGTGAACAGCTCTGGAACCGTCGTTACGACGAGAACATAGCGCCCATCACCGAACTCTGCGACGCACTGGCCGAGGCCCGGCCCGGGCAGCAGGTTGCGTATGTGGATCCGGTGCACGATGTCGATGAGTGCCGCATCATCAGCCTGTTCTCCAACGTGGGGGAACTGGATGAGGCCGGCTTTGTCACCGCCGGCGACGAGCAGGCCGCCACGCGCCTCCTCGGCATCCACTGGCAGCTGGGGCTCAAGCCAAGCTATGTCATGCCGTGGAATGTCCATCCGTGGTTCACGCCCGGTGCGGCCAACGGCCGCTTGAGCGCACAGCAGATTGAACAGGGACTGCGCCCCCTCGTGAAGTTCCTGACCTTGGTCCCCCGGGCTTCCGCCCTCGTGGCGCACGGCACCGAGGCACACCGCCTGGCCGACCAACTCCTGAAGGCCCAGGGGCCCATGCTCTACAAGCGCGGCTTCGGGATCTACAAGGTCCGCTCCCTGAGCGGGCGCAGCTTTGCCGGCTCCGCCGAACGGCAGGCAGGCTGGCTCCTGGAGTCGGCCAAGGCATACGCCGAGTCCATGACCCGCAACGGCATTCCCGTCAAGGGCCGCTGACCGAACCACCAACGTGCCGGGCAGCACGGAGCCGGTGCCGCCCGGAGCGGCACCTGCACCGTTGCCGGCGTCCTACGCCATGGCCGCTTCGGCAGGTTCCATGGCGCTGCGGAGCATTTCCTGGAGCTCGGGGCCGTCCACTTCTCCGTGCACCGCCACCGCGTGGGCCGTGGAGACCGGCAGGACTTCCTCCTCCGTTCCCGCCACGGTCAGTGTGCAGCCCACGTCGCTGGGAAGCTTGCGGCAATCAATCATTACCCGTGCCATTTCATTCACCTCCTTTCATGCCATCCGGCTGCCATCCCTACCGTGATGCGGCGGGCACTGCCGGAACGATGTTCTGGTTGAGGTGGAACACGTTGTCCGGATCGTACTTGGCCTTGACGGCGGCCAGCCTGTCGAAGTTCCCGCGATAGTTTTCCTGGATGCGGTGCTGGTCGTCGGCGTCCATGAAATTGATGTATCCGCCGGCCTCCGCGTAAGGGTGCAGCGCAGTCCAATAGTCCCGAACCCAGTTGATGTTGGCCTCGTTGTCCGCGGGGTCCTCCCACATGCCCGCAATGACAGGCGCAAAGCCAACGTCGCGGTACCCAAATGCCGTGGCGTCGGCAGCAACGCGCTGCACGGCCCCGTCAATGGGATAGAAATGGTTGGCGGACTGGACACTGGGAACCTTCGAACCAAAGTCAACGGCAACCCCGAGGGCCGCGTCACTGAGCTCCCCCATGAAGTCCGCCTTCCAGTACGCCTGCAGCCCGGCCGGAAGCAGGGCGTCAAACAGCCCGTTGACCGCGGGGTAGGGCATCGGCCCGGTGAACTGTCCCAGCACGGGTCCTGCCGCCAGGACCGGCTCCCACATGCGGGCGCCGTCGGCCAGGGCCCCGGACCAGGCCCCCACCACCACGCAAATGGGTGTTCCATGGAACTCCTCCGGGAGGAATGGCACGGGCGGGCCCTGGTGGAAACCGAGGAACGCGCCAAATTCCTCCGGGGCTGCGGCAATGTACTCGCGGAAGAACCCGCCCACCTCACGGCCCGCGCTGGCCGGAAAGATGACAACCCCGCCGTAGACGGTGTCGACGGGATGCAGGGCATATTCCAGCGAAGTCACCACTCCAAAGTTTCCGCCGCCGCCGCGAAGGGCCCAGAAGAGGTCCTCGTTTTCGTCAATGCTGGCGCTGACCAGGCGGCCGTCTGCCAGCACCACGTCTGCCTGCAGCAGGTTGTCGCAGGCCAGTCCATGCCTGCGCGCCAGGTATCCGATGCCGCCGCCCAGTGTCAGCCCGGCAATGCCGGTGGATCCGATGATGCCGCCCGTGGTCGCCAGCCCGTAGGTGTGCGTGGCGTGGTCGAATCCGGACCAGGTGGTCCCGGCTTCCGCGCGTGCCGTCTGCGCGGCAGCGTCGACCCGGATGCCGGTGCGCTTGGAGAAGTCGATGACCAAGCCGCCGTCGCACGTCCCAAAACCGGGCGCGCTGTGGCCCCCGCCGCGGACGGCGATGTCCAGGCCCTGCCCGCGGGCAAAGGCGACGGCGGCCACCACGTCGCCGGCGTCAGAGACCTGGACCACGGCGGCAGGGTGCCTGTCGATCATGCCGTTGTACACGGCCCGCGCCGCGTCATAGCCCGCATCCTGGGGGGAAATAACTGTTCCGTGAATGCTCTCGCGCAACTGTGCCACTTGTCCGGTGTCCATGATGTCCCGTCCTCAATTGTCGCCATAGGCTTCCTCCCAGCCCCTACGCTAGGCACACGGGCGGCGGTAGACTATACGCACATTGTGCACGCCGCCCCGGCCCTTGGCCGGAACGGCATTGCCGCCGAACCGCATCGTGAAATCGGTCGATGGACATGTACATATCGCTGCGCCAGCTGGAGATTGTTGTGGACCTGGTCGGGGGCCTGGATTCGCTGTCCCGCCCTGAGCAATTTCCGGAATTGGTGCTTCCGGCCCTGGCGTCGCTGCTGGGCTGCGATGTGGCAACGTACAACGAAATTGGGCCCCAGGGTGTCAGCTACCGGGATTTCCCGTCCGGCAGCCTGGCACTGGAAACCCGCCAGGTCTTTGCGCAATTTGTCGCTGAACACCCGTTGGTCAACTACTACAAGGACCCGCACCACGTGGACCCGGTCAAGGTGAGCGACTTCCTCGACACGGGGCATTTCCACCGGCTCGACCTCTATGAGTACTTTTTTCGCCCGATCCCCGTGGAACACCAAATGGCCATCACCGTGGAGGCGCCCGGCCCCACAGTGGTAGGGATCGCCCTGAACCGCTCACAGCACGACTTCACCGAAACGGACCGCGCCATCCTGGCAGTGCTGCAGCGGCCCCTGGCCAAGTCCTTCGCCTGCCTGGTCCGGGCCGCGGAACGGAACAGGGACTATGCCCCGTCACCAGGCCGGACCCTGGCCCTGCTGACTGACGCGGAATTCGACGTTCTCTCAAGGGTGGCAGCGGGCGAAACCAACGCCGCCATCGCCCGGCGGACCGGCTGCAGTCCCCGCACTGTCGCAAAACACCTCGAACACACCTATCGCAAACTCCAGGTGCAGGACCGCTCGCAAGCCGCCGCCAAATTTGCGGCCGACAGCGAAGCCCTGAACCACTTGGAACTTCTAAGCGGGCAGCACAGCAGCGGGGCGGAGCACTGAGCCGTGCAGGCAGGCTTGGGCTAGGCTCAGACCATGAAACTGCCGCTGGCGGTCGCACTGGCACTGGCCGCCTCCGCCGTACTTGCCACCACGGGCTGCTCCACGGCTGCACCGGCATCCCCACAGGGAAGCACGGTTGTCAGCGCGTCAGCCCCCACCCCCAATGCAAGCACCTTGAACAGTCCCACTGCCCACGCCACTGGCCCCGCCACCGGGACCGCCACCGGATCAGGCGCCCCCACCCCGAAGCCTCCTGCCCCTGTGGTCCTGCCCTCCGGCACGGGCACCAACATTGCCACGGAGCTGTCTGCGCCGTGGTCCATGGTGTTGCTCGCCGACGGCAGCATGCTGGTGGACGAACGGGATGCGGGGAAGGTTCTGGAAGTGTCGCCCAAGGGCACCAAGCACCCAGTGGGGACCGTCCCCGGCGTCGACCATGTCAACGAGGGCGGGCTGCTGGGGCTCGCCGTGCGGCTCGGCAGCTGCGCGGCCGGCCAGGCGCCCGACCCGGCCACCGGGTGCCTGCAGCTGTACGCGTACCAGAGCACGGCTTCGGACAACCGGATTGTCCGGATGCCGCTGTTGGGCCGGGCCGGCGAACGGTCCCTCGGCACGGCTGTGACGATCCTCAAGGGCATCCCCAAGGCGCCCAACCACGACGGCGGGCGCATCGCCTTCGGCCCCGACGGCATGCTGTACGCCACCACCGGCGATGCCAACAATCCCTCCGCCGCCCAGGACAGGAACTCGCTGTCGGGGAAAATACTGCGGCTCACGCCCGACGGCGGCATTCCGGCGGGGAATCCCTTCCCCGGCAGCCCAGTATGGACCCTGGGCCACCGCAATGTGCAGGGCATTGCCTGGGACAGCCTCGGACGCATGTGGGCCTCGGAGTTCGGCCTCAACACCTGGGATGAGCTGAATTTGATCAAGCCCGGCCAAAACTACGGGTGGCCGGTGGTTGAGGGCATAGGCCACAACCCCGCGTACACAGACCCGGTGCTGGAATGGCCTGTCGCCGAGGCAAGCCCCAGCGGCATCGCCATCAACGGCACCACCCTCTACATGGCGTCACTGCGCGGGCAACGCCTGTGGGTGGTCCACCTCTCCGGCACGCCCCGGGCCGAGGCGCACCTCACCGGCCAATTCGGCCGCCTCCGCGACGTTGCGGTCCTGCCCAACGGGAGCGTCCGGATCCTGACCAACAACACCGACAGCCGCGGCACCCCCCGCCCCGGCGACGACAAGATAGTGCAATTTCCCG
This sequence comes from Arthrobacter silviterrae, assembly GCF_011045165.1. GTDB lineage: Bacteria > Actinomycetota > Actinomycetes > Actinomycetales > Micrococcaceae > Specibacter > Specibacter silviterrae. The sequence continues at coordinate 7,128 of NZ_JAAKZI010000004.1, read as the reverse complement.
CCACCACCCCCTGACGCTCCCTCATCTTTCGCGGTGTTTCCGGCGACGGTCCCTCACGTTTCGCGGTATCTTCCGTGGCCCTCCTCACTTTTCGCGGGGTTTCCGGCGACGGTCCCTCACGTTTCGCGGTGGCTGTTTACCCGCCGCTCGCCACGCAAGGAAGTGATGGAGCGTATCGAAAAAGACAGCACAATCTGATGGAGGGTCGGGGAGAAATGGCCATAAAGTGAGGGAGGATCGGGTGGAGCGGGGGGAGTTAGGGGAGGTGGGGGGCCACCAGTTTTGCGTAGCGGGCCTTGACGGTGTCGACCACCTCGGCGTACGGCAGGTTCCAGATGTCCTCGTTGAAGATTTCCACCTCGACGACGCCGTTGTAGCCTGCCTCGGCAACCCACTGGCCGATCGACGCGAAGTCAATGACGCCGTCGCCCATGAATCCGCGGGACAGCAGCGCGTCGGCGGCGATGGGCAGGTTGAAGTCGCACACCTGGTAAGAGGCGATGCGGCCTTCGGCGCCGGCGCGGGCAATCTGCTCCTGCAGCGACGGGTCCCACCACACGTGGAAGGTGTCCACCACGACGCCCACGGCCTCGACCGGGTGCGGCGCTGCCAGGTCCAGGGACTGGCCCAGGGTCGAGAGCACCGCGCGGTCGGCGGCGTACATGGGGTGCAGCGGTTCCAGGACCAGGCGCACGCCGTGTTCCAGGGCGAAGGGCACCAGTTCGGCGAGGCGGTCGGCCACGCGCTGGCGTGCAGCGCAAATGTCCTTGCCGCCCACGACGGCGCTTGCCTCGCCGCCGCCGTCAACGGCACCGGGCGCCACGCTGAAGTCGGGAAGCCCGCCCACCACCATGATGATCTCGGTGGTGCCGAGGGCCTTCGCCTCCAGGATGGCGGCCTTGTTGTCCTCGAGCGCGGCTGCCTGGCCGGCCGGTTCGGCAGCGGTCAGGAAGCCGCCGCGGCACAGGCTGGAAGCCTGCAGGCCGGACGCCTTCACCATTTCCACGGCTGTTTCCAGCCCGACCTCAGCCACCTTGTCGCGCCACAGGCCAATGTGCTTCAAGCCTGCGGCGACGCTGAGGTCCAGGGCTTCGGCAAGCGATGCCTTTTTGATCGTGGCCGTGTTGATGGACAGCTTCTCAAAGGTGCTCATGCGTCGGCTCCTTCCAGAACTGCTGATTCAACGCCGGCGGCGTTCAGGAATCCGGCCATGCGATTGGCGGCCAGCTCCGGGTTCAGCAGCAGCTGTGCCGTGTTGGCCAGGCGGAACAGCTTGACCAGGTGGTTGAGGTCGCGCCCCGAGTGCAGGCCGCCGACCATCTGGAAGCCGGCCTGGTAGCCGTTCAGCCACGCGAGGAAGGCGATTCCCGTCTTGTAGTAGTACGTGGGTGCCTCGAAGATGTGCAGGCCAAGATCCCGCGTGGAATCGAGGATGGCACGTGCCTCGGCGGGCTGGCCGGCGTCGTACTTCTGCAAAGCCGTTGAGGCGGCAGGCGCGATGGCGGCAAAGATGCCCAGCAGTGCATCCGAGTAGTGCGAGCCGTCGCCGTCAATCAGCTCGGGGTAGTTGAAGTCGTCGCCCGTGTACAAGCGCACGCCCTCCGGAAGTGACGCACGCAGCGCAACTTCGTGTCCGGCGTCGAGCAGGGAAACCTTGACGCCGTCCACCTTCGCGGCATGCGCCGAGATCAGCTGCTGGAAGGTGGCGGTTGCGGCGGCGACATCGTCGCTGCCCCAGTAGCCGGCCAGGGCGGGGTCGAACATGGTGCCGAGCCAGTGCAGGACAACGGGCTCCTTGACCTCTGACAGCAAGGTGCCGTAGAGGGCCAGGTAGTCCGCGGGGCCGCTGGCAACCTTGGCCAGGGCGCGCGAGGCCATGATGATGACCTTGGCGCCGGAGGCCTCGACGACGGCGATCTGCTCGCGGTAGGCGGCAAGCACGGCGGCCAGGCCATCCTCGCCGGGCTCCACGGTTGCGGGGTCCAGCTGGTCGGTGCCGGCACCGCAGGCCAGGAGGTCGCGCACGGTGCGCTCCGGCGTGGCGATGAGGGCGGCCTCGGCGGCGGAGCGGTTGATGAGCTCCTGCGTGGCGGCCCAGTCCAGGCCCATGCCGCGCTGCGCGGTGTCCATGGCATCGGCAATGCCCACGCCCCAGCTCCACAGCTCACGGCGGAAGGCCAGGGTGGCATCCCAGTCAATGTCGGCCGGGGCGCCGGGCACGTTGTTGCCCAAAACCTTGGGGGTGACGTGCGCGGCGGCGTAGACCTTGCGGGAGGTGATGAGCGCCGTCGGCTTGTGCCACGGGCCGGTCCCGTTCAGCGTGAGTGCTTCAAGGCCGCCGTCCGGCAGCGGAAGGGTGATTGAAATGGCCATGGTTAGAGCTCGATTTCCGGGATGTCCAGGGTGCGGCGCTCGTCGGAGGACTGCAGGCCCAGCTCGGCCAACTGCACGCCGCGGGCTGCGGAGAGCAGGCCGAAGCGGTGTTCGCGGCCGGCGACGACGTCGCGCAGGAACTCTTCCCACTGCAGCTTGAAGCCGTTGTCCAGCTCGGCGTTCGCCGGGACTTCCTGCCACTGTGAGCGGAAGGATTCGGTGACGGGCAGGTCCGGGTTCCAGACGGGCTTGGGGGTGTGGGCGCGCTGCTGGGCGACGCACTTGTTCAGGCCGGCAACTGCGGAGCCGTGGGTGCCGTCGATCTGGAATTCCACGAGCTCGTCGCGGTAGACGCGTACTGCCCAGGAGGAGTTGATCTGGCCAATGACGGCGTCACCCTGCGGGGTTTCCAGCTCGAAAATGCCGTAGGCGGCGTCGTCGGCGGTTGCCTTGTACTCGTTGCCTGCCTCGTCCCAGCGGGCCGGGATGTGGGTTGCGGTCTTGGCGTTGACGGTCAAAACCCGGCCAATGATGCCTTCAAGGACGTAGTTCCAGTGGCAGAACATGTCGGTGGTCATGCCGCCGCCGTCTTCCTTGCGGTAGTTCCAGGAGGGGCGCTGGGCGGCCTGGTGGTCGCCTTCGAAGACCCAGTAGCCGAACTCGCCGCGGATGGAGAGGATGCGGCCGAAGAAGCCTTCGTCGACCAGGCGGCGCAGCTTGACGAGGCCGGGCAGGTAAAGCTTGTCGTGCACGACGCCCGCGGTGATGCCGGCTTCCTGGCCAATGCGTGCCAGCTCGATGGCCTCCTCCAGGGTCTCAGCCGTGGGTTTCTCGGTGAAGATGTGCTTGCCGTTGGCCATGGCCTTCTTCAAGGTGGCGGCGCGCAGGCTGGTCATGGAGGCGTCAAAGACGACGTCGACAGTCGGGTCTGCGATGATCGCGTCCAGGTCGGTGGTCCAGTGCTCAACGTTGTGCAGCTCGGCAAGTTCGCGGACCTTCTCCGCGTTGCGGCCCACGAGGATGGGCTCGATGGCGACCTTGGTGCCGTCTTCCAGCGTCAGGCCGGACTCGCGCAGGGGCAGGATGGAGCGCAGCAGGTGCTGGCGGTAGCCCATGCGGCCGGTGATGCCGTTCATGGCAATGCGGATGACCTTCTTCTTGGCGCCTGCGGCTGCGGCTGCGTCTGCGGCTGCGGCTGCGTCTGCGCCGGCGGCGCCTGCCGTTGCCTCGGCTGCCGTGGTGGCCTGGTCGGTGGATGCTGTCAGCGTCACGTGCTCCTCCCGGTGGTAAGTGCGTGCCGGAGGGTCCGGCGTGGCCTGAAATTTGGAAAGCGCTTTCCAATATATGCTGGAGACAGCGTCCGGTCAAGGGCTTCCCCGGGCGGACTGAAACATTCCATCCGCACCTCCACGACAAGGACACCACCGTGAGCGTCAAACTAACCGAAGTGGCCCGCCAGGCCGGCGTGTCCCTCGCCACCGCCTCACGGGTCCTGAACGGCTCCGCGCGGACTCCGGCCCCGGCCATCGCAGACCGCGTCCGGGCCGCCGCGGAGGAGCTCGGCTACGTGGCAAACGCGCAGGCCCAGGCACTGGCCCGCTCCACCACGGGACTGGTGGGACTGGTGGTGCACGACATTGCGGACCCGTACTTTTCCACCATCGCCCACGGCGTCCAGGAAACGGCACTCCAACACCGCCGCCAGGTGCTACTCGCCGGGACGGACATTGCAGGCGGCGAACCGGAGGGCAGCGCCGAGCTGTCCGCCGTCAACGCCTTCATCTCCTACCGCACCGATGCGATCATCCTCGCCGCCTCCCGGCTGCAGGACGAAGACCCCAGGGTGTCCAGCGCACTGGGCCGCTACATCAAGAACGGCGGGCGCGTGGTGGCGCTGGGATCCACCGGCATCCCCGGGGCGCTGTCACTCCCGCTGCCCAACCGGGAGGGCGCCGCCGCCCTGGCCGCCGCCCTCCTGGACAGGGGGCACACCCGCTTTGCCATTCTCGCCGGGCCGCCGGAGCGCAACACCGCCCGGTACCGTGTCGAAGGTTTCACGGCGGCCCTCGCCGCTGCCGGAATCGAACCTATGGCCGTGGTTCCGGGGGCCTTCAACAGCCGCGGCGGCTATGACGCCACCCTTGAGTGCCTGGACCTGCCGGGCATGCCGGTTGCCGCAGAAGCCGGGAAGAACGACGGCGGCGCACCCGGCCTGTGCATCCTGGCCGCCAATGACGTCATGGCCCTGGGCGCCATGACAGCCCTTCGCTCGCGCGGGCTGCGCATCCCGGAGGACGTGCAGGTGGCCGGGTTTGATGACATCCCCACGCTTCGCGACCACTCCCCCGGGCTGACCACCTACCGGCTCCCGCTGGAGGACATTGGGCGGATCGCCGCGGGCCTGGCGCTGGATCCCAATGGCGCCCCCGCCCCCGGCATCACCGGCGAAGTCGTGTTGCGCGAAAGCGCGGGCGCGGCGCGCGGCTAGCAGCGGGCCGCTCCCGCTTTCCCGTGAGCAATATCGAATTTGCCGGACTTTTCAAGCCATTTCAAATATTGAACCGTAGAAACGATGGATACAGAAGCATATCCAAACAATAAGTTCAGATTCCCTTGTCAAGAGATGTTTTGCCGGGCAGACTGATCAGCACGGGCGCATCGAAGACGACGTGCCCGATGGATCCAAGGAGCCCTTAACATGTCCGCAGTGATGGCCGGCCCGGAGTCGGGAACCTCATACCGCAAGGCAGCCCACGACAATCTCTGGCTGCACTTTTCCGCCCAGCCCGGCGACCAGTCGGAATTGCCGATGATCGTGCGCGGTGAAGGCGCCTACGTCTATGACGACCAGGGAAAACGCTACCTGGACGGGCTGGCCGGCCTGTTCACGGTCCAGGTGGGCCACGGCCGCCGAGAACTGGCCGAGGCAGCTGCCCGGCAGTCCGAGACGCTTGCGTACTTCCCGCTGTGGTCCTACGCCAATGAGCCCGCCGCGGAGCTCGCCGGACGGCTGGCGGCCCTGGCCCCCGGAGACCTCAACCACGTGTTCTTCACCAACAGCGGCAGCGAGGCAGTGGAGTCCGCCTGGAAACTGGCCAAGCAGTACTTCAAGATCAAGGGCAAGCCGGGCAAACACAAGGCAATCTCCCGCACCACCGCCTACCACGGCACCACGCACGGCGCCCTGTCCATCACGGGCATCCCCGAACTCAAGGCTGATTTTGAGCCGCTGGTGCCCTCCACTTTCCGCGTGCCAAACACCAACATCTACCGCGCAGAAGTCCATGGCGAGGATCCGGCGGCCTTTGGCCGGTGGGCCGCCGACCAGATTGAGCGCGTCATCCTGGAGGAGGGTCCAGACACCGTTGCCGCCGTGTTCCTGGAACCGGTCCAAAACGCCGGCGGCTGCTTCCCACCGCCTCCCGGCTATTTCCAGCGGGTCCGGGAAATTTGCGACGAGTACGACGTGCTGCTGGTCAGCGACGAAGTCATCTGCGCGTTTGGCCGGCTCGGCACGTATTTTGGCGCCGAACGCTACCACTACGTCCCCGACATGATCACCTGCGCCAAGGGACTGACCAGCGGCTACTCCCCCATGGGCGCACTCATCGCCTCGGACAAGCTCTATGAGCCGTTTGCCGACGGCAGCCACGTCTTTTCGCACGGCTACACCTTTGGCGGGCATCCGGTGTCGGCCGCCGTCGCGCTTGCCAACCTGGACATCTTCGAGCGCGAGGACATCAACGGCCACGTCCGCGCCAACGAAGCCGCCTTCCGGTCCACGCTGGAGAAGCTCCTGGACCTGCCCGTTGTCGGGGACGTACGCGGGGCGGGCTACTTCTACGGCATTGAACTCGTCAGGGACAAGGCAACCAAGGAAACCTTCAGCGCTGAAGAATGCGAAAGGGTGCTGAAGGGCTTTTTGTCTCACGAACTTTTCGCCAACGGCCTATACTGCCGCGCCGACGACCGCGGCGACCCCGTCATCCAGCTCTCCCCGGCGCTGATCATCGGCCAGCCCGAGTTCGATGAAATGGAACGTATTCTGCGCGCCGCCCTCATTAAAGCCCAGGAGTTGCTCTAACCGTGTGGCTCCTGTTCACGGCCCAGGATGCCAAGACGGTTAGCGCGTGCCCCAGTCGTAGCGCTGCTTGTGGAGCTTAAGGTACATGAACGTCTCGGTGGACGTAACGGCCGGCAGTTCCCGCATGCGGCCAAGCAGGCGCAGGAGATGGTCGTCATCCTCGCAGACCACCTCCACGAGAAGGTCGTACTGGCCGGCCGTGAGCACTATGTAGCTGACCTCGCTGAAGGACTCAAGCGCCTTCGCGACGTCCCCGAGCTGCCCATTGATCCGCACCCCGATCATGGCCTGGCGGGTGAACCCCACGCGCAAGGGGTCGGTCACGGCCACGATTTCCAGCAGCTTGCTGTCAATGAGCCGCTTGATGCGCTGGCGCACGGCGGCGTCTGACAGCCCCACGGATTCGGCGATGGCCGCGTAGGACCGCCGGCCGTCCTCCTGCAATTGTTCAATGATCCGCTTGGAAATCTCGTCAAGTTCGTTCAGTGAGGAATCAGGGTGTGTGGTCACGGGGAGCTCCTTGTGGGCGTGTCGACGACGATCTCGCCTGCGAAAATGGCGGTCCCGGCATGCACTGTGTGCGGCTGTCAGGGACGGCGGGGTGGATGGTGTGCCGTTCACTGACAGAATACCCGCTTGCCTTCCGGCGCTGGCATGCCTGCCAGCCAGCC
>NZ_JAAKZI010000039.1 GCF_011045165.1 Arthrobacter silviterrae | reverse complement strand
TGGGGGGGTTCCCGAACGGTAACCGCCCCACCATTTTTTGTGTCGACTCCCTATGGCATTCGGGCCGCAAGCCGCACCGGCAGCCCCTGAGGGCTGCACGCACCCTTCAGGGGCCTGGGAGGTGCACGCCCTAGTATGTGCGCCTTGTTCGCGCACCAGCCCGCTGGAGGGGCACACGCAGCTTGTAGCGGTCGGCGCGGTAAAACGAAATCGAGTAGTCAACCGTGGCCCTGGATACGAAGGCGTGGCGCTCCATCCGCAGGACGGGCGTGCCGACGTCGACCTTCAGGAGCCGGGCGATGGATGGGGTGGCAGCGTTGGCCTCCACAATGTCCTCCCCCCATTCAATGACCAAGCCGTACTGCTCACTCAGCAGGTTGTACAGGGATGTGGGCGGGCCCTGTTCCAGGATGCCCGGAACCCGCCAGGCCGGGATGAAGTTCTCATCCACGCTCATGGGTTCCTCATCCGCCAGCAGGAGCCGGCGAAACCTGATCACGGCCTGCCCCTCGTCCAGTTGCAGCTCGCGTGCCAGCCTGGCGGTGGCCGGAATTTGTTCGAAGGAAAGTGTGCGCGCGGCCGGCCGCATGCCGCGGCGCTGCATCTCTTCCGAATATGACGTCAACTTCACCTGGACATCGAGCTTTTCATGGGAGATAAACGTTCCCACACCCACCACCCGTTCCAGCAATTCCTCATCGACCAGGGCCGCGATCGCGTGCCGGACCGTCATCCGGGCCACGCCGAAGTGCTCGGCAAGGTCCCGCTCTGAGGGAAGCTGCCGCCCCGCCTTGGCAACGGTGGTGATGTAGTTGCGGAAGAGCTCACGCAACTGAATATGGACGGAGACTTCGGACTGCCGGTCCAGCAGTCCGGGCACGTCCGCGGCAGGGGGAACCAAATAGCTCATGACACTCCTTTGCTGGCCATCCCCAGCCTAAAACACGACTAGTCTCAATACGTAAAGCAACAACTGCCAAGGAGCAAAGCAATGTACACCCGGAAAGCCACCGTAACGGCCAGTGTGGGGCTCCATGCCCGGCCCGCCGCGGTCTTCGTCCGAGCCGTCAACAAAACCGGGCTCCCCATCACCTTGGCCAAGGAAGGCATGGCACCCATAGACGGCAGGTCCCTGCTTGAGGTCATGACCGCTGACTTCATGTGCGGCAGCGAAGTTGAAATCTCGGTGCGGGACGGCGAGCACGACGACGGCGCAGTCCGGGCGGCTGTGGACCTGCTGGCGGCCCTGCTGGTCACGGACCTGACGGACCCGTCCTAGGCCGGCTGTCCACAGAGAGCACAAAAAACTGCCCCGCCACTGGTCAACAGTGGCGGGGCAGTTTCTTGTGGTGCAGGTGATTCAGGTCCTAGTGGGCGTGGTCCCCGCGGCTGTATTCGTACACCCAGCCGATCAGGGCAATGACGGCCAGGCCGGCACCCATGAACAGCACCCACCAGCCCACTGCCAGGCCCAGGAAGCCGGCAGCGCAGGCAAGTCCAAGCACCAGGGGCCACCAGCTCCAAGGGCTGAAGTGCCCCTGCTCGCCGGAACCTTCATGGATCTCAGCGTCAACCCGGTCCTCAGGACGGGCGCCTACACGGTTGCCTGTGTAGTACAGGTACACGCCGATCATCAGGCACAGTCCGGCCAGCAGGTACATGCCCAGGTAGCCAACGTGCTCGTGCCATTGGACCATGAACCCGTAGACGGTGGCCACGGGAATGAAGAACACTCCAACAAGCATGAAGAGCTTGGCTTCTACCTTCACTTCTGGCCTCCCTTCGAGGCTGCCATGGCGGGTGCCGGCACGTGGTGCGGCGCCAATTCGGGGTGGTGCAGGTCAAGTGCAGGACGCTCCGAACGGATGCGCGGCAGGGAGGTGAAGTTGTGGCGCGGCGGCGGGCACGACGTGGCCCACTCGAGGGAAGCGCCAAAGCCCCACGGGTCGTCAACTTCAACCTTCTTGCCGTTGCGCCAGGTGATGTACACGTTCCAGAACCACGGAATCATGGAAGCGCCCAGGACAAACGACGAGATGGTGGAGAACTGGTTCATCCAGGTGAAGTTGTCCTGCGGCATGTAGTCCGCGTAGCGGCGCGGCATGCCGAGCACGCCCAGCCAGTGCTGGATGAGGAACGTGCCGTGGAAGCCAAGGAAAAGCATCCAGAAGTGGATCTTGCCGAGGCGTTCGTTGAGCATCTTGCCGGTGAACTTGGGCCACCAGAAGTAGAAGCCTGCGAACATGGCAAACACCACGGTGCCGAACACCACGTAGTGGAAGTGCGCCACCACGAAGTAGGTGTCGGACACATGGAAGTCCAGCGGCGGTGACGCCAGGATGATGCCCGTCAGCCCGCCGAAGAGGAAGGTGACGATGAAGCCGAGGCTCCACAACATGGGCGTCTCAAAGGTCAGGGACCCCCGCCACATGGTGCCGATCCAGTTGAAGAACTTCACGCCCGTGGGCACGGCGATCAGCATGGTCATGAAGGAGAAGAACGGCAGCATGACCTGGCCCGTGGCGTACATGTGGTGGGCCCACACGGTCACGGACAGAGCGGCAATGGAGATGGTTGCGAAGATCAGGCCCTTGTAGCCGAAAACAGGTTTGCGGCTAAAGACAGGGAAGATTTCCGAGACTATGCCGAAGAACGGCAAGGCGATGATGTACACCTCGGGGTGGCCGAAGAACCAGAACAAGTGTTGCCACAGCATGGCCCCGCCATTTTCCGGATCGAAGATGTGCGCCCCAAACCGCCTGTCGGCGCCGAGTGCGAACAGTGCGGCGGCAAGCGGCGGGAAGGCCATGAGAACCAGGATGGCGGTAATCAGGGTGTTCCAGGTGAAGATCGGCATGCGCCACATCGTCATGCCGGGGGCACGGAGGCAGATGATGGTGGTGATGAAGTTGACGGAGCCAAGGATGGTTCCGAAACCGGACAACGCCAGGCCGAACACCCACAAGTCGCCACCAACGCCGGGGCTGAAAGTGGTGTTGGACAATGGCGCATAGGCAAACCAGCCAAAGGCGGCGGCACCCTGGGGGGTGATGAAGCCGGACACCGCAATGGTGCTGCCAAACAGGTAGAACCAGAAGGCCAGCGCGTTCAGGCGCGGGAAGGCAACGTCGGGGGCGCCGATTTGCAGCGGCATGATCACGTTGGCGAACCCTGCAAACAGCGGTGTTGCAAACATGAGCAGCATGATGGTGCCGTGCATGGTGAACAGCTGGTTGTACTGGTCCTTGGTCTGCAGGATCTGCATGCCGGGTTCAAACAACTCTGCACGGATGATGAGCGCCATGACGCCGCCCAGGCAGAAGAAGATGAAGGAGGCGATCAGGTACATGTAGCCGATCGTCTTGTGGTCGGTGGACGTGATCCAGTTGACGACGATGCGCCCCTTGGACACGGGGACCACCCTAGGCGCAGCCGAATTGACTTCGGTTGCCGAGTACTCGAGTGTAGACACTTTCCTCTTCCCCCTACTTCTTGTTCAGATTCGGATTGCGGTCGTACGCATTGCCAAGCGTTCCGGTCTGGCCCTTGTCCTTGAGGGACGTAAGGTAGGCATCGAAGTCGGCTTGTGAAACAACCTTGACATTGAAAAGCATTTCGGAGTGGTACTCGCCACACAGCTCGGCACATTTGCCGTCGTACTCGCCCAGGGCGGTCGGCGTCAGGTCCATGTAGTTGGTTTTACCGGGAATGACGTCCAGCTTGGTCAGGAAGGCCGGAACCCAGAAGGAGTGGACCACGTCGCGGGAATTGAGCTGCAGTTCAACCGTGCGGTTGACGGGCAGGTACAGGGTGGGCAGCTTCGACTTGTCGAACGGCTTGCCGTCCAGTTCAGCCTGGACACCCGTGGAGTACACCGACTCCTTGATGTCGTTGCCCTGCATGTAGTTGAAGTCCCAGGCCCACTGCTTGGCCCGGACATCAATGGTGACATCAGGGTTGTCCACCCGAGCCGTAATCGACTTTTGCTCCACGTCGGTGAAGTGGAAGAACACAAAAACCATGAACAGCGGCACCAGCACATAAAAAACCTCCAACGGGAGGTTGTAGCTTGTCTGGCGCGGGAAACCGACGGCATCCTTGCGGCGGCGGTAAGCGATGATGCACCAGATGATCAGTCCCCAGGTAATGAGGCCGATGATCAAAACGGTGATCCAGGTGTTGACCCAAAGGTCAATGATGCCCGCGGTGTGATTGGTGGTGTCACGTTGGCCGGGCATCCAGCCATTCTTATTCTCTGCCGTACATCCAGACAAAGCTAACGCCCCGGCAATTGCCAACCCTGCTATGGGGATGACTTTTGCGCGTCGGCTGCCGGTTCGGTCCTGCGAACTCACAGACGGCCCTTCCTCTTGTTACTGCGCACCGGGCCCGTCAGGGACGGGAGGTGCGAAACGGGTTTTACTACTCGATGTAGAGCTTACCGCCACGGCACGCAAAATGCGTACTAAACCCACCGTGCGTCGGCGGCAAATTACTCAATTTCGCTCGATCGCCCCACACCGGGACAGCAGGCTTGGATTAGTGGAACGAATCCCCGCAGGCACAGGAGCCGCCGGCATTCGGGTTGTCAATGGTGAAGCCCTGCTTGGAGATGGTGTCCTCAAAGTCAATGCTGGCACCGTCGAGGTACGGAACGCTCATCTTGTCGATGACAACCTCGACGCCGTCGAATTCACGCACTGCGTCTCCTTCGAGCAGGCGCTCGTCAAAGTAAAGCTGGTAAATCAGCCCCGAGCATCCGCCGGGCTGGACAGCCACGCGCAGGCGCAGGTCGGTGCGGCCTTCCTGTTCAAGCAGGCTCCGGACCTTGCCGGCAGCAACGTCGCTGATGAGCACACCGTGGGCGGGCAGGTCGGCCACCGCGACATTGGCGGCGGAGGTTACTTCATTGGCATTTGCGGTCATGGCGTTTCCTTACGTGGGTTACAGATACATGCTACGTCGGGCCCGGCAGGGGCGCTAACTGTTGCAACCGCGCACCTGCCGGATGTGTTCCCCGCCTCAGTGGGCCACATGGCGGCCAGGTCTCCCGTGGCCGCCATGCGGGTGGCGCTAGCTCCCCGCCCTGCCCGGGCGGTTCATGGCTGCCAGCAGCAGGGCTTCTGCCACGATGGCCTTCTCAAAGTCGCCCAGGTGCAGGGACTCATTGGCGCTGTGGGCCCTGGAATCAGGGTCCTCCACGCCGGTCACCAGGATCTGCGCCTGCGGGAACACCTCATTGAGGTCGGCAATGAAGGGGATGGACCCTCCCATGCCGCTTTCCACTGCTGGCACGCCCCAGGACTCCCCCAGCGCCCACATCGCAGTCTGGGCCGCCGCCGCGCTGGTATCCGTGGCGAATGCCTGCCCGGACTCCCCCGGGGTGAAGGTGACCTTGGCCCCGAAGGGCGCATTGGCCTGCACGTGGGCGTCGATGGCGGCCATGGCTGCCTGCGGATCCTGTCCCGGGGCCAGGCGCAAGCTGAACTTTGCCCGCGCCGCGGGCAGCAGGGTGTTTGAGCTCAGGGCGACGGAGGGGATGTCCATGCCGATGATGGACAGTGCGGGCTGGGTCCACAGGCGGGAGGTGATGCTTCCCGTACCGGCCAGCCGGACGCCATCAAGGACTGCTGCGTCCCGCCGGAATGTCGCCTCCGGGTATTCAAGCTCGCCCGGGCTCCCGACCGTGAGCCCGGCAATGGCGACGGAGCCGGAGTCGTCGTGGAAGGTGGCAATCAGGCGGGCCAGCAGCGTCGGTGCGTCCAGGACGGGGCCGCCAAACATGCCCGAGTGGACGGCGTGCTCCAGCACGCGAACTTCCACGGTGCCGTCAACCAGCCCGCGGAGGCTGGTGGTCAGCGCCGGAACACCCACCTGCCAATTGGAGGAGTCGGCCACAACAATGACGTCCCCGGCGAGCAGTTCGTGGTGGGTTTCGAGGAAGGAACGGAATGTGGGCGAGCCGGCCTCCTCCTCCCCCTCGATGAACAGCGTCACACCCAGGCCAAAGTCGCCGCCCAGCACCTCGGTCAGGGCACGCAGGGAGCCGATGTGGGCCATGATGCCCGCCTTGTCATCCGCGGCGCCCCGCCCAAAGAGGCGCCCGTCCTTCTCGACGGCGGTAAACGGCTCGGTCTGCCAAAGCGTCAGGTCCGCCGGCGGCTGGACGTCATGGTGGGCGTAGAGCACCACTGTGGGGAAGCCCGGTGCCGCAGGCTTGCGGGCGACGACGGCGGGACCGCCGGGGGTTCCGTCATCCTTGTTGACGCGCAGGATCTGCACATCCGACACGCCCGTGGTGCGGATGAGGGCCGCGACGGCTTCGGCCGAACGGTCCAGCTGCGAGGCATCAAACGCGTCCCAGGCAATGCCGGGTATCGCCACGAGGTCCACCAGTTCGGACACCGTGGCCCGGAAGCTTCCGGCCACGCTCTGGCGCAGTTTTTCAACGGGGATTCCGGCGCCCGGAGCGGCGGCGGAAGGAGAAGTGAGGGGGGATTCTTCAGTCATATGTGCCACCCTACCGCCGCCCTGCCGACGCCGCTAAAGGTGCCGGTCCTGCCATGGGCCGCCAACGCGGTATCCTTTACGGGTGTTTGGACGTAAGAAAGATGAAGCCGCTGACCTGCAGGTAACGCCTGCCCCTGATGCCCACGGTGACCACTCCCGGGACCCCCAGTCCAAGAAGGGTGCCCCGACGCCGTCGCGCAGGGCCCAGGAGGAGGCCCGCAAACGCCCCCTGGTCCCCAATGACCGGGCGGCCGCCAAGGTGGCAGCCCGGGACGCGCGGCGCGAGGAACAGGCCCGCATGCGCCGTGCCATGGACACCGGCGAGGAACGCTTCCTGCCTGCCCGCGACAAGGGCCCTCAGAAGCGGTTCGCACGCGACTGGGTGGACGCCCGCTTCAGCCTGGGTGAATACGTCATGTTCGTGGCGCTGGCCATCGTGGTGGCGTCCATGGTCTTCAACAACGTCAACATGCAGATTTACATCTTTGTCTTCTTCTGGGTGCTGGTTGCAGCCGTGGCAGTCGATGCCTGGCTCATGTCCCGCAAGCTCAAGGGCAAGATCATGGACAAGTTCAAAACTGTCGACCACGGCGTTATCTGGTACGGAACCATGCGGTCCCTCCAGTTCCGCCGCCTGCGCCTCCCCAAGCCCATGGTCCAGCGCGGGGAGTACCCCAGCTGACCTCCTCCGCTCCTCCAGGCTCCCGACGCGCCGGCCCTTCCCAACGGAAGTGGCCGGCGTCGTAGTTTCGGAGCGAAGGCTAGCGCCGTCACGGCCGCTAGCGCCGTCACGGCCGCTAGGCTTAGGCCTATGGAATATCGTTACCTTGGCCGCTCGGGCCTGAAAATCACTGAAATCACCTACGGCAACTGGCTCACGCACGGTTCACAGGTGGAGAACGACGTCGCCACCGCCTGCGTGCGGGCCGCGCTCGACGCCGGCATCACCACTTTTGACACCGCCGACACCTACGCGAACGGCAAGGCCGAAGAGGTGCTGGGTGCGGCGCTGGCCGGCCAGCGCCGCGAGTCGCTGGAGATTTTCACCAAGGTCTACTGGCCCGTGGGACCCAAGGGGCCCAATGACACCGGACTTTCGCGCAAGCACATCATGGAGGGGATCAACAACTCCCTGCGCCGGCTGAACATGGACTACGTTGACCTCTACCAGGCACACCGCTTCGACCACGAAACACCGCTTGAGGAAACCATTGCCGCGTTCGCCGACGTCGTACGCTCAGGCAAGGCGCTGTACATCGGTGTCAGCGAATGGACGGCCGATCAGATGCGCCGCGGGCAGGAACTTGCCCGCCAGGCCGGTTTCTCGCTGGTCTCCAACCAGCCGCAGTACAACGCCCTGTGGCGGGTCATTGAGCCCGAAGTCATCCCCGCGGCGAAGGAATTGGGAATGTCGCAGGTGGTGTGGTCCCCCATGGCGCAGGGCCTGCTGTCCGGCAAATACCTGCCCGGTCAGCCCGCACCGGCCGGCTCGCGCGCCACGGACCAGCACGGCGGGGCGAACATGATCAGCCGCTACCTTGAGGATTCCATCCTGGAAAACGTGCAGAAGCTGCGCCCCATCGCCGACGGGCTGGGACTGACCATGGCCCAGCTCGCCATCGCCTGGGTGCTGCAGAACGACAACGTCGCCACGGCCCTGGTCGGCGCCTCCCGGCCCGAGCAGGTGGCGGAAAACGTCAAGGCCTCCGGGGTGAAGATCCCGGCCGAGCTGATGGCCGCCATCGATGACGCCCTTGCCTCGACCATCGAACGCGACCCCGCCAAGACGGTCAGCCCGGCCAGCCGGCCGGCGTAACGAGACGTTAAGGGGCGCTTTCCCGGCATTTTTCCGGCTGGGCCCACAGGCGCGAGGGACCCGCTGCGAGCTTGCGAGCAGTGGGAGCGCTTGGGGTCTATCCGACACCACGGCCGCGGGCGGCCCTTTCTCTAGCTTTACCTCGCCTACAAAAAATGTCGGGAAAGCGCATTTTTGCCGGGCCTGCCCCCTGTTGTACTACTTCCGCAGCTTGGCCAGCTCCCTGTTGATGCGGGCGGCCCAGAACGGGCCTTCGTAGAGGAAGGCCGTGTAGCCCTGGACAAGGGTGGCGCCGGCGTCGAGCCGTTCCTGGACTTCGGCGCCGGTTTCCACCCCGCCCACCGAGACGAGTGTGAGCCGGTCCCCCACAATGGACTTGAGCTGGCGGAGCACCTCAAGTGACCGCGCTTTCAGCGGCGCCCCGGAAAGGCCGCCTGCACCCTTCTCCGCCACCAGCTCCGCAGGGCTTGCCAGGCCGTCGCGGCTGATGGTGGTGTTGGTGCAAATGATGCCGTCCAGTTTCAGGTCCAGGGCCAGTGCCGCCACGTCCGCCACGTCGTCGTCGGACAGGTCGGGGGCAATCTTCACCAGCAGGGGCACATGGTGGCCAGCCGCGGAGTCGGCTGTTTCCCGCACGCCCGACAGCAGGGGGCGCAGTGTCTCCACATTTTGCAGCAGGCGAAGTCCGGGAGTGTTCGGCGAGCTGACGTTGACCACCAGGTAGTCGGCTGTGGGGGCCAGGGTGCGGGCACTGACCAGGTAGTCCCCCAAAGCGTCCTCAAGCTCCACGAGCTTCGTCTTCCCTATGTTCACGCCCACCACGGGTCGCACGGAAGGGTACGCCCTGCCCAGCCCGGCCACAGCGCCGGCGAGGCGGGGTGCGACGGCGGCAGCGCCGTCGTTGTTGAATCCCATGCGGTTGATCACTGCCCGGTCCTGGACCAGCCGGAAAAGCCGTGGCTGCGGATTGCCCGGCTGGGGCTGTCCCGTAATGGTGCCGACCTCCACATGGCCGAAACCGAGGTTGGCAAGGGCGTTGATGCCCCGGCCCTCTTTGTCAAAGCCTGCGGCCAGGCCAAAGGGTGTGGGAAACGTCAGGCCAAGCGCCTCCGTCTGGAGTGTCGGGGACGGCGCGCACAGGCGGCGAAGAACGGCCCCGGCCCCCACCCGGTGGGCCGCCTTGATCAAGGTAAATCCGATCTTGTGGGCCCGTTCGGCGTCCATCCACGAGAAGCAGACACGGAAGAAGGTGGGGTAAAGTCGCATGCCCCTAGTTTTCCGTCTTGGCGGCCCATCTGCAAAACGCCCGGGGCCGCGCTGCAGGCGAATGCCGGCTGGGGATAGCATGGCGGCATGGAGAGCAACGGTGCCGCAGCAAGGATTCATGCCGACGTCCTGGTGGTTGGCGCCGGCCTGTCCGGGCTGGTGGCCGCCGCTGAGGCCTACAATGCCGGGCGGAAGGTGGTGGTGCTGGACCAGGAGCCGGAGGCGTCCCTGGGCGGCCAGGCGCACTGGTCCTTTGGCGGGCTCTTCATGGTGGATTCGCCGGAACAGCGGCACCTGGGCGTGAAGGATTCCGTGGAACTGGCGTGGGGCGACTGGCTCGGTTCCGCCGGCTTCGACCGCCCCGCCGATGAATGGCCGCGGCGCTGGGCCGAGGCGTATGTCAACTTTGCCGCGGGCGAAAAGCGGGCGTGGCTCCATGCACTGGGGGTGCGCTTCTTCCCGCTGGTCCAGTGGGCGGAGCGCGGCGGCTATGACGCCCAGGGCCACGGCAACTCGGTGCCGCGCTTCCATGTGGTGTGGGGAACGGGCCCCGGCATTCTGGAACCGTTCCTGTCCAAGGTGAAGGAAGGCGTGGCTGCGGGGCGCGTGCAGCTGCTGTTCCGGCACCGGGCCACTTCGCTGACGTTCGACGGCGGCACAGTCACCGGGGTGGCCGGTCAGGTCCTGGAGCCCTCGCATGTTCCCAGGGGCGCCGCCAGCAGCCGCGAGCCGGTGGGTGAATTCACTGCCCTGGCGGACGCCGTGGTGGTGACAACCGGCGGGATCGGCGGCAACCACCACATGGTGCGCCGCCAGTGGCCGGGCGGAAACAGCCCCGGCTTCATGCTGACGGGCGTGCCGGCGTCGGTGGATGGCGAGTTTCAGCAGGTGGTGGCCGGCAGCGGCGGGAGCCTGGTCAACACCGACCGCATGTGGCATTACCCAGAGGGCATCCACAACCCGGACCCGGTGTGGCCCAACCACGGGATCCGCATTCTGTCCGGGCCGTCGCCGCTGTGGCTGGATGCCACGGGACACAGACTGCCGGGGCCGCTCTTTCCCGGTTTTGACTCGCTGGGAACTTTGCGCCACCTTGGCGCCACGGGCCACGACCATTCCTGGTTTGTGCTCAACAAGACCATCATCAGCAAGGAGTTCGCGCTTTCGGGTTCGGAACAAAACCCGGACCTGACGGGCAAGGATGTCAAGCTCCTGGCCAGGCGGGCTTTGCCGGGTGCCACGGGACCGGTGCAAAAGTTCATCGATGCCGGCATTGACTTCGTGCAGGCCGGCACCCCGCAGGAGCTGGCGGAAAAGATGAACACGCTGGTTGGTTCGGAACTGATTGACCCCCAGGGGCTGCACGACACCATCGCGGCCCGCGACATGCAGGTTGCCAGCGGCCTGGGCAAGGATGCCCAGGTCAACGCCATTCGCGAGGCACGCCGCTTTGCCACAGACAAGCTGATGCGCGTGGTCCCGCCCCACGCCATGATGGCGCCCGAGCACGGTCCCTTGATTGCCGTCCGGCTGAGCACCCTCACGCGCAAGAGCCTGGGCGGGTTGCTCACGAATCTCAACAGCCAGGTGCTGGACGGCGGCGGCTCCCCCATCCCGGGGCTGTATGCCGCCGGTGAGGCGGCCGGCTTTGGCGGCGGCGGCATGCACGGCTACCGCTCCCTGGAGGGAACCTTCCTGGGCGGGTGCCTGTTTTCGGGCCGGTCCGCCGGCCGGCACGCAGCCGGCGGTCCCTCCGCATGACGGATGCGTCCCACACCTGGCGCCCCGACTTCCTGGGGCCCGACTACAGCGCCCTGCGGCTTCAGGTGCCCCGCGCCGACGGCACGGCCCGGCGCGCCACGTTGGTGCGGCACCGCCCGGGTGGCGGGTTGCCGTCCCCAGCGGCCCGCCGGGGCGCCCCCGCGCATACTGGTGCCGGGGGAACATCCAAACAAAACAGCACAACCGTGCTATATATCCACGGCTGGAGCGACTACTTTTACAACACCGGCCTGGCGGAGTTCTTCACGGGACTGGGCTACTCCTTTTACGCGCTGGACTTGCACAACCACGGCCGCAGCCTGACCAGCCCCGAACTGGGCGGCTATGTTGACAACCTCTCCGACTACGACGACGAGATCACCCTGGCCCACGCCGTCATCAGCGCCGACGCAGCCCAGCCTTCGGGGGCAGGACCGGATGCCGGGGCAGGGCCGTCCGGCCCCGGAGTGCCCCTGGTCCTCATGGGACACTCCACGGGCGGGCTCATTGCCGCCCTCTGGGCCAGCCACAACCAGGGCTCCGTGGCGGCGCTGGTGCTCAACAGCCCTTGGCTGGAGATCCAGGGCGGGGCCGCAATCCGGAGGGCCGCCACTCCCTTGGTCCATCCTTTTGCCGAATTGCGGCCCCTGACCCGGATGCGTGTTCCTGAACGCACCTTCTATTGGCGGGGCATCAGCAACGAAGCCCAAGGGGAATGGCCGGTGGACAGGCGCCTGCGCCCTCCGCAAGCCTTTCCGGTCCGGGCGGGCTGGATGCGGGCCATCATGGCCGCCCAGCGTGAGGTGGCGGCGGGCCTCGACCTCCACGTTCCGGTGCTGGTCCTGCTGTCCGCCAAGAGCATGCTGGGGCCGGTGTGGAGCGACGCGATGCTGGCAGCCGACGTGGCGCTGGACGTGCGGTCCCTGGCACTGCGTGCCGTGTCCCTCGGCGACAGCATTGCCATCGAGAGGATCAGCGGGGCACTTCACGAGGTGTTCCTGTCACGACAGGCTGTCCGGGAGGACGCCTACCGCCGGCTCAAGCGCTGGCTGTCCGCCTACAACGCAGGCTGCGACCCCGACTAACGCGGTTGCTTGGAAGCCGCGGCATCCACCGCCCCGCCATAACGGCGGTCCCGGCGCGCATATTCGTCCACGGCAGCCCAAAGTGTCCGGCGGTCCACGTCGGGCCAAAGGGTGTCCATGAAGACGAACTCCGCATAGGCACTTTGCCACAGCAGAAAATTGGAGAGCCGCTGTTCGCCGCTGGAGCGCAGAAACAGGTCGACATCCGGCACGTCCGGCTGGTACATGTACTTTTGCAGCGTCTTTTCCGACACTGCCCGGGGGCTGAGCCTGCCGGCGGCAACATCGGCGGCCAGCGCGGCCACGGCGTCTGAGATCTCGGCCCGGCCACCGTAATTAACACACATGGTCAACGTTATGACGTCATTGTCCCGAGTGTGCTCCTGGGCAACTTCCAGTTCCTTGATGACCGATCGCCAGAGCCTGGGCCGGCGCCCGGACCAGCGGATCCGCACCCCCCAGGAATCAAGGCGGTCACGCTGGCGTCTTAGTACGTCCTTGTTAAATCCCATCAGGAAGCGCACCTCTTCAGGCGACCGCTTCCAATTCTCGGTGGAGAAGGCGTAGACGCTGACATACTTGATGCCCAGCTCAATGGCCCCGGCCATGACGTCCAGCAACGCCGGTTCCCCCGCCTTGTGGCCCTCGATGCGCGGCAGCCCGCGCTGGTTGGCCCAGCGGCCGTTGCCGTCCATGACAATGGCCACGTGCCGGGGCACCAGCTCCGCCGGAATGGCAGGCATGGCAGCTCCCGAGGGGTGTGGCCACGGCGCGGTGACTGGCGGCTTCGAAGCATGCCGGCTGCTGCGGGGGGTTGCTGCCACGGTTTTATACACGCTCCACGAGTTTGAGGGAACGCACGGTGCGTTCCAGGTGCCATTGGACATATCCGGCCACCAGGCCGGCGGCTTCCCTGCGGTGGACCGGTTCCGAGGCGTCGGCCCCGGCCCAGTTGCCGCTGAGCAGCAGCGCCAGCAGGGACATGGTCTGGGGTGCCGGGGACAGTGATCCCGGCGGGCGGCAGTCGTGGCACACGGCGCCGCCCAGCGAGGCGTTGAACGCGCCGTGGGGGCCGGGCTCGCCGCACCGTGCGCAGTCGCCAAAGCTGGGTGCCCAGCCGGCGATCGACACGGCCCGCAGCAGGTAGGAGTCCAGGATGAGTTCCGGGGCATGGGCGCCCCGGCTCAGGGACGCCAGCGCGCCCACCAGCAGCAGGTAGTGGGCCGTGGACGTTTCACCGTCGACGTCGGTCAGCCGTTCGGCAGTCTCCGTCATGGCGGCGGCAACAACATACTTGTCGTAGTTGTTGGCTATCGCGTCCCCGTAGCTTCCCTTGGCCACCGCCTGGGCCACGATGTCCAGGGTGCGGCCCTTGACCAGCTGCAGGTCCGCCACCATGAACGGTTCCAGCCGGGCACCAAACTTGCTGCTGGTGCGCCGCACGCCGCGTGCCACAGCACGAAGCTGCCCGTGGTGGCGGGTCAGCAGCGTGATGATCCGGTCTGCCTCACCCAGCTTGTGGGTGCGCAGCACGACGGCGTCATCGCGGTAGGTGCGGGCGGCGAAGGATTGCTTGGACACCCCTACATTCTCCCACCATCCGCACCGCGAAGGCTGCTTCCTAGAGCCTCGCGTCGCGCACGGCGCGGTTCACGGCAGAGATGACCGCCTTCAGCGAGGAAGTGGAGGTGTTCGCATCGATGCCAACGCCCCAGAGCACGCGCTCACCGACGGCGCACTCAACAAACGCCGCCGCACGGGCGTCGCCGCCCTCGCTGAGGGCATGTTCGGAGTAGTCCAGCACCCGCACGTCCACACCATCCTCGCCAAGGATTGCCAACAGCGAGGCAATGGGCCCGTTGCCCGTTCCCGTGCGGGTGGCCGTAACGCCGTCAATGGTCATTTTGGCCACCAGCGTCATTTCGCCGTCGTCGTCCGTGGAGGTGGTGAAGGAGCCAATCCTGTAGCGGCCCCAGGCATCATTGGACACTTCTGCCGGCAGGTACTCGTCGGTGAAGATGTTCCAGAGCTCGGCGCCGCTGACCTCGCCGCCCACGGTGTCGGTGCGCTTTTGGATGACGCCGGAGAATTCAATCTGGGCGCGGCGGGGCAGGTCCAGATTGTGCTCGTTCTTGAGCAGGTAGGCTACACCGCCCTTGCCGGACTGGGAGTTGACGCGGATCACGGCCTCGTAGCTGCGGCCCAGGTCCTTGGGATCCACCGGCAGGTACGGCACGGCCCAGACGTGCTGGTCAACTGCCGTCCCCGCGGCATTGGCGTCCGCCTCGAGTGCCTCCAGCCCCTTCTTGATGGCGTCCTGGTGGGAGCCGGAAAATGCCGTGAACACCAGGTCCCCGCCGTACGGCGTGCGTTCGGCCACGGGCAGCTGGTTGCAGTACTCAACCGTGCGCCGGACGTCGTCAATGTCAGAAAAGTCGATCATGGGGTCAATGCCCTGGGTGAACATGTTCAGCCCCAGGGTCACCAGGTCCACGTTGCCGGTCCGTTCCCCGTTGCCAAACAGGCAGCCTTCGATCCGGTCCGCACCGGCCAGGTAGCCCAGTTCGGCGGCAGCCACGCCGGTGCCCCGGTCGTTGTGCGGGTGGAGGGAGAGGATGATGCCCTCCCTCGGGTGCAGGTTGCGGCTCATCCACTCGATGGAATCGGCGTAGACGTTCGGGGTGGCCATTTCAACAGTTGCCGGCAGGTTGATGATGACCTGCCTATCCGCCGAGGCCTCAAAGATGTCCGCGATGGCGTTGCACACTCGCAGCGCGTACTCGGGTTCGGTCCCGGTGAACGATTCGGGCGAGTATTCGTAGGTGATGTGGGTGTCGGCCAGGCCTTCCTCATACTTCTTGCACAGGCGTGCGCCCTGAAGGGCAATGTCCAAGATGCCGTCCTCATCCTGGTTGAACACAACACGCCGCTGCAGCACGGACGTGGAGTTGTACAGGTGGACAATTGCCTGCTTGGCCCCCACAAGGGACTCGTAGGTGCGTTCAATCAGGTGTTCACGGGCCTGGGTGAGGACCTGGATGGTGACGTCATCGGGAATATGGCCGCCCTCGATCAGGAGGCGGACAAAGTCGAAGTCGGTCTGTGAGGCCGAGGGAAAGCCGACCTCGATTTCCTTGTAGCCCATTTTGACCAGCAACTGGAACATCTTCATCTTCCGGCCCGGGCTCATGGGATCGATCAGCGCCTGGTTTCCGTCCCGCAGGTCAACCGCACACCAGCGCGGGGCCTTCGTGATGACCTTGTCCGGCCAGGTGCGGTCGGGGAGGGAAACGGCTATCTGGTCCTGGAAGGGAATGTAGCGGTGGACCGGCATGCCTGAGGTTTTTTGTGCATTTCGCATGGAAGTGACCTTCAATCTTGTTCAACGTGTGGATGCGGGGGCCGGGCAACACAAACACCGCGGCAAGGGCGGCCGTCGAACCTGCGTTGATCAATTCAACGCGGTTGGGGCCTCGCCGCGGCAGCTAAGAAGAAGCATTCCAGTGCGCACTTTTTTACCCTAGCACGGCACGTAGGATGATGGTGAAACAGCTCACGGACGTGGGAATTATGTGAAGGACCTGCCCGCAACCGTTCGAACAACAAAGGGGAACTGATTCTATTGAGCCACTCCGGCATTTCGCCAGCAAGCAATGACCTCGGCATCCGCCCCCAGGACGACCTCTACCTGTACGTCAACGGGCAGTGGCTGGCCGAGGAGACCATACCTGAGGACCGCGCAATGACCGGCGCATTCACCAGCCTGCGCGACGGCGCAGAGGCCGCCGTGCGGGCCATTATTGAAAAGGCCGGGGCGGCTGCCGGTGAGGCGGATGCACAGGGCGTGGAGGCAAAAATCGGTGCCCTGTATGCCTCCTTCATGGACGAAGCCGCAGTGGAGTCCGCCGGGGCGGCGCCACTGGCCCCGCGCCTGGAGGCGATTGAGGCAGCCACCTCCATTGCCGACGTCGTCTCCCTCATGGGCACCCTGGACAGAATCGGGGGCGATGGATTGTTTGGCCTGTACGTCAACAACGACGCCGGCAACCCGGAGCGTACCCTGCTGCATCTCTTCCAGTCCGGGCTGGGTCTGCCGGACGAGTCTTACTACCGTGAGGAGAAATTCTCCGACATCCGCACCGCGTACCTGGCCCACATCCAGGCCATGCTGGAGCTCGCTGGCATGGCCGACGCCGGCGCGAAGGCGCAGCGCATCATGGCGTTGGAAACCGAAATAGCGGCCGCCCACTGGGACAAGGTGACGCTGCGCGACCCGCAAAAGACCTACAACCTGATGGACCGGGCCGATGCCGTGGCCCTCCTGCCTGCCCTCGAACTGTGGCTCGATGCGCTGGGCGTCACAGCCGCGCAGAGTGCTGAACTGGTGGTGGCCACCCCGGACTTCTTCCGCGGCCAGGCTCCGCTGCTGGTTTCCGCCCGGCTCGCGGATTGGAAGGCCTGGCTGTCCCTGCGCACCATCTCCGCGGCCGCGCCCTACCTGTCCGAGGCCTTCGTCAATGCCAACTTTGCCTTTTACGGCACCGCGCTGACCGGCACGCCGGCCATCCGGGAGCGGTGGAAGCGCGGCGTCGCCCTGGTGGAGGGCGCCCTGGGCGAGGCAGTGGGCCAGCTGTACGTGGCAGAACATTTCCCCGATTCCCACAAGGCCCGCATGGAGGAGCTGGTGGCCAACCTCATCGAGGCATACCGCCAGAGCATCTCGGCGTTGACCTGGATGGGCCCGGACACCATTGCGAAGGCCCTCGACAAGCTGGACGCCTTCACGCCCAAGATCGGCTACCCGTCCAAGTGGCGCGACTACTCAGCCCTGGAGATTGTCCAGGGCGAGCTGATCGGAAATATCGAACGCAGCAACGCCTTTGAACTTGCCCGGCAGCTGGCCAAGGTGGGTGCGCCGATTGACCGGGAGGAATGGCTCATGACGCCGCAGACGGTCAACGCATACTACAACCCGACGATGAACGAGGTGGTGTTTCCGGCCGCCATCCTGCAGCCGCCCTTCTTTGATGCAGGGGCCGACGACGCGGCAAACTACGGTGGCATTGGCGCCGTCATCGGGCACGAGATCGGGCACGGCTTTGACGACCAGGGGTCCCAGTTTGCCGGCAGCGGCGCCCTGCGCAACTGGTGGGGCGACGCCGACCGCGCCGCCTTCAAGGAGTTGACGTCCAGGCTGGTGGACCAGTACAACGCGCTCTCCCCCTCCGCAGCCCCGCAGGAAAAGGTCAACGGCGAGCTGACCCTGGGCGAAAACATTGGCGACCTGGGCGGGCTGGCGATCGCCTACCGGGCCTACCTCCTGCACCTCGACGGCGCACCCTCCCCGGAGCTGGGCGGCGTGCCGGGGGCCCGGCGGTTCTTCCTCTCGTGGGCAGGCTGCTGGCGCACCAAGATCCGCCCCGAGGAGGCTGTGCGCCGCGTGGCAGTTGACCCGCACTCCCCGTCCGAATGGCGGTGCAATGCCGTGGTCCGCAACCTCGACGCCTTCCACGAGGCGTTTGGCACGACGTCCACCGACAGCCTGTGGCTGGAACCTGCGGAGCGTGTGAGCATCTGGTGAAGCACGGTGCCTTCCCCGCCGCAGCGAGGACGGCACCGGCATTGCCTGAGTTGGTGTGCGTTAGTTGGTGTAGTACAGGGGGTTGACCGTCAGGCATTCATTGCCCTGGGCCGCCGTGCTGGAGACGATGTCCTTGGGCACCACGACCTTGCCGTATTCCGTGCCGGCGGTCCAGTCGGTCCCGACCACGATCTGCAGCCCGCTGATGGCAGGGTCAGACTTGAGGGCAGAGGCGGGGATCTTGAACAGGGTGGCCATGTCCGCCGCAACGTCCGCCATGTTGGCTCCGTAGAGGATCTGCGTCTGGTTTTGTGCCGGAACGTCCCCGGCCGACACGGCCGCCGTGTAACCGGCCCCCGCCAAGGACTTGAGCAGCTCCACGGCGCGGCCCGTAACGGCGGAGGCATTGGCCACGCTGATGGGTTGGATGGCCTTGTCGTAGGCTGCCGCCGTCGGGCTGGCCGGGGCTGTCGTGGCGGGTGTCGTCGTGGCGGGTGCCGTGCTGGCACCGGCGGCCGAAGTGGCCGGGGCGGTGGTCGGCTTGGGTGCGGCCTTGGTCAGGGCGGTGTCATGCCGCAGGGCGGAGAAGAACTGGCCCGCTGCCGGTTCCATCAGCTGGACCCGGTTGGGATCCGCCACGTAGGGCTCATTGGGAACCGTGACAAAGGCGACGTTGGCGAGGTCGATTTTTGACAGCCGGGTGGCGATGGAAATCATGGCGGGAACGTTTGCCAGGTTCTCGTCAATGGTCAGGTTCTTGGTGACGACGTCGGCCAGCGTGTACAGGCGCGGCAGGTTGGTGAGGGTGCCTTCGCTCTTGACCTTGCGGACCATGGAGCCAAGGAAGTACTGCTGTGCCTTGATGCGGGCCAGGTCGCTGGAGTCGCCAAATGCGTGGCGGGTGCGCAGGAATGCCAGCGCCTGCTCTCCCTGGACCAGGCTCTTGCCCTTGGGCAGCTTCAGGAATGAGCCGTTGACGTCGTACATGGCATGGTTCACGCAGACCTCCACGCCGCCCAATGCGGAGGAGAGCTCCTTCACGGCGGTAAAGTCTGCCAGCATGAAGTGGTCAATGGTGAGGCCGGTGAGCTCGTTGATGGCGGCAACCGTGCAGCCCGGCCCGGCTGCCAGGGCCGAGTTGAGCTGGCCCATGGGCTGCGCCGGCGTCACTGTCCCGGTTTTGGCGTCGCGGCAGGCGGGGATGGGGACCATCAGGTCGCGCGGGAAGCTCGTGACGGACACCTGTGAGTTGTCAGCTGAAATGTTCATCAGCAGCATGACGTCGGAATTGCCCTGGCCGGTGGAGTCGGCGGCCGTGCCGTACTCGCTGTTTTTTCCGTCCCGCGTGTCGGTGCCCAGAATGAGGATCTGCAGGGAGCCGGTGTCCTCCTTGGTGGCCTTCTGCTGGGCGACGCCGGCGTTCAGGGGTGCCGTGGTGACGTTTTGCTGGAGGTGCATGAACAAGAAGCCGACGCTGCCGATGCCCACCACCAGGACGGCACACACGGCCACTGCCGTGATGCGCAGCCACAGCGGGGCCCTGTGGCGCGGCTTGAAGTGCCGTCCGGCAGGCTCGGCGTCCCCCTGGGGTTCAACAGGAGGAACGTTGGCAGCACCGGCTGCCGCCGTTTGTGCACGGCGTCGCCCCATGGATGGACCTTTCGCAGGGAATAAAGACTCATGCGAGTTTACCGGCGAACTCTGGGAACATCCGCCATGCCACGCCTGAGAACCCCATGAACGGCCGTTCCGGGGGCACCCGTCCGCGCTAGAACCCCAGCTTGACGAGCTGCTTGGGGTCCCTCTGCCAGTCCTTGGCCACCTTGACGTGCAGGTCGAGGTAGATCCTGGTGCCCAGCAGTGCCTCGATGCCCTTGCGGGCGTTGGTGCCCACCTCGCGCAGCCGGGCGCCGCCCTTGCCGATGATGATCGCCTTCTGGGACGGCCGTTCCACGTACAGGTTCACGCGAACGTCCAACAGCTCGTGCCCCTCCGTGCGCCCCTCGCGGGGCACGATCTCCTCCACCACCACGGCCAGGGAGTGCGGCAGCTCATCCCGGACGCCCTCCAGGGCCGCCTCCCGGATCAATTCCGCGACCATGACGGCCTCGGGCTCATCGGTGAGTTCACCGTCCGGATACAGGGCGGGCGACAGGGGAAGGTGTCCGGCAAACACCCGTGCCAGCGTCTCGACCTGGAAGTCCTCCACGGCAGAGACCGGCACGACGTCAGCAAACCCGGCTTCCCCGAACACCTCCCGTCCCAGTGCGTCCACGGCCATGAGCTGTTCGGTGACGGCCTGTCGGTCCACGGTGTCGGTCTTGGTGACAATGGCAATCACGGGCTTGTTTCCGACATTGGCCAGCTGGGCGGCAATGTACCTGTCACCGGGACCGATCTTTTCATTGGCCGGGAGGCAGAAGCCAATCACGTCAACCTCGGACAGAGTGTCTGCGACAAGGTCATTGAGGCGCTTGCCCAGCAGGGTGCGGGGGCGGTGCAGCCCCGGCGTATCCACGAGCACCAGCTGGAATGACTCCCTGTGGACTATCCCGCGTATGGTGTGCCGGGTGGTTTGCGGCTTGGCCGAGGTGATGGCCACCTTCTGGCCCACCAGGGCGTTGGTCAGTGTGGACTTCCCGGCGTTGGGCCGTCCGGCCAAAACCGCAAAACCTGCCCGAAAATCATCTTTCTTGGGGGACGGCATGGCGTCCGCACCCTTGCGCTTAGTCATGGTTGCTCCTGCGTTTTTCGTGGATGTGGGCGTCACGCAGGGGCGCGCCGCCGTCGAAAGTGTTTGGCTGTTCCAAGCTGCTGCCCGCCCGGACCGGGGGAACGGCGTAGGCAATGACATGGCTGACCCGGTTGCGTGCCGCTTCCATGCGCTCGGCCACGAGGCGGATTCCGTAGACGTCAACTGTGCTGCCCACCGAGGGGATCCGGCCTAGGCCCTTTGCAAGCAGCCCGCCCACCGTGTCCACCTCGTCATCGTCCAGTTCCTGGCCGAAAAGTTCACCAAAGTCATCCAGGCCCATCTGGGCCCGGATCCTGTACCGGCCCTGGCCCAGGCCCTGCACCTCGGGGGAAACGGCGTCGTATTCATCGGCGATCTCCCCCACGATTTCCTCGATGAGGTCCTCCAGCGTCACCAGGCCGGCCGTGCCGCCATATTCGTCGACCACGATGGCCACATGGGTGGATTCCAGCTGGAGTTCCTTCAGGAGTTCGTCGACGGCCTTGGACTCGGGCACATAGCGGACGCTGCGGGCCAGGTTTTCCACCAGGGGCCGGGGGTCGCCGCCGTCGAGCCGGTGCATCGTGGCGACCAGATCCTTCAGGTAAAGGATGCCCAGGATGTGGTCCGTGTTTTCGCCGATGACGGGGACGCGGGAGAACCCGGAGTCCAGAAACACGTCCATGGCGGCTTCGAGCGTGGACCCCTGCTCAATGCTGCGAATGTCGGTGCGCGGCACCATGACGGCCCGCACCAGGGTTTCGCCCAGGTCGAACACGCTGTGGATGAGTTCCGCCTCGCTGTCCTCGATCATTTCCGAGTCGTTGGCACGGTCCACAAATTCCCTGAATTCCTCGGACGTGACAAAGGCGTCGTCATTGCCCGGAGCATCCTTGGACAGCAGTCCGCCCAAGGCCACAAACCAGCCGGGCATGGGGCCCAGCACACGGCACAGGAAGTGCACCAGCCAGGCGCTGCGACCAACCACGGCGGCCGAATGAAGCCGGCCGAACCGTCGCGGGGAAACCCCCACCAGGATGAATCCGATGGCAGCCATGACCACCGTGGCGATGAGTCCGGCGATCCATTCGTTGCCAAGGATCCGGACCAGAAAGAGGGCCACCGCCACGGCGGCCGCCATTTCAAACCACACACGCCAAAAACGCAGGGCATTGAGGTGCGGGAGCGGCGCCGCCAGGATTTTCGCCAGCGATGTTCCGCGGCTGTGGGCGGCAACGGCTTCCGCGTCATGCCTGGGGAAAAAACTCAGGGCCGATTCAATGGCGGTCAGCAACGCGGCAATCGCCGTGAAGAGCACCCCCATGAGCGGCAGAGCCACCGCTGTCACTGCATTGTCTCCCGGGGGGCTTCCCGGCCCAGGAAGCTGGAGAGCAGCTGGCGCTGGAGACCGAACATCTCTTCCTTTTCCTCAGGTTCTGCGTGGTCGTAGCCCAAAAGGTGCAGGACCCCGTGGGTTGTCAGGAGCAGCAGTTCCTCTTCCATGGAGTGCCCCGCGGCGGCGGCCTGTTCCTGCGCCACCACCGGGCAGAGCACAATGTCACCGAGCAGGCCGGCGGGGGTGGGCTGTTCCGTTGTGCCGGGCCGCAGCTCGTCCATGGGGAAGGAAAGGACGTCCGTGGGACCGGGCTCATCCATCCACTCCAGGTGGAGCTTTTCCATGTTTTCCACGTCCGCCATGATGATGGACACTTCCGTCTCCGGGTGGACATGCATTTGTGTCAGGATGTGCCGCACCAGCTTGACAAGTTCCTCTTCACGGACTGAAACGCCGGATTCATTGTTGATTTCGATGCTCATCAGCTGTGCGGGTCCTTGGGGTCGGGGTTGGCCGGGGCCGTGTGGGGGCGGTGGGTGCGGAGGGCGGTGACGTGCGGCTGGACCAGGGTCTGGTGTGCCTCGTCCCAGTCGTTGTAGGCGCGGACGATGTCCCCCACCAGGCGGTGCCGGACCACGTCCGCGGCATCGAGGATGGAAAAGACAACGTCATCGACTTCCGCCAGGATTTCCTCCACGACCCGCAGGCCGGAGCGGGTGCCGCTGGGCAGGTCCACCTGGGTGATGTCGCCGGTGACTACAATCTTGGACCCAAACCCGAGCCGGGTGAGGAACATTTTCATTTGTTCGGGCGTGGTGTTTTGTGCCTCGTCCAGGATGATGAAGGCATCGTTGAGCGTGCGTCCGCGCATGTAGGCCAATGGGGCCACTTCGATGGTGCCGGCGGCCATGAGCCGCGGAATGGTTTCCGGGTCCATCATGTCGTGCAAGGCGTCGTAAAGGGGGCGCAGGTAGGGGTCGATCTTGTCGTTCAGGGTCCCCGGCAGGAAACCGAGCCGTTCGCCCGCCTCCACGGCCGGCCGTGTCAGGATGATCCGGCTGACCTCCTTGTGCTGGAGCGCCTGGACGGCCTTGGCCATGGCCAGGTAGGTCTTGCCGGTACCCGCGGGGCCAATGCCGAACACCACCGTGTTGCGGTCAATGGCGTCCACATAATTCTTTTGGTTGAGCGTCTTGGGACGGATGGTGCGGCCGCGGCTCGTCAGGATGTCATAGGTCAAGATGTCAACAGGCGAGGCATCCGGGCGAGACCTGAGCATGGTGACAAGTTGCTCCCAGACGGCGGCACTCATGGTGGAGTGCCGGGAGACCATGCCGCGGGCTTCCTCCATGAGGTGCATGATCCGCGGGACCACAGCCTGCGGGCCGGTGATGGTCAGGACGTTGCCGCGGGCCAAAAAGGAAACAGCCGGATACAGGCTTTCCACCATCCGCAGTCCTTCATCCCCGGCACCGAGCGTGGCCACCATCTGCTCCCCCGAGGCAAAATTCACTATTTCCGTACGCATGCCGTCCACGGAGTGCGGAAAATCGCCGCCGCGTTCCGCATCGGCAAACTCGTCATGCCGGCTGGCTGTAGTTTCTGGCATATGTTCGGCCGTCCCGGGCCTTCAATCGCTCCTTCGTAGGACCGGCGGCTTGCCGGCTGCACTGTTCAACTATTGCTGCGTTTAATCTTAGTGCACGGCACCCCCGTTCTGCCCTTGCAGGCCCGCCCCGGTAAGCACCCAAAGTGTCTCGATACGGTTTCAGTTCACTGTGAAGTTGCCGTTCCCGGGCAATCCCGGCCTTTCATGTGCCAAGCTATTTGGAGGATCGGAGCCAGGGGGGCGCCCGGAACGTGGTCCGGCCATTCCCGGAACATATCCTGACCCTCATTCATGACTTCTATTTTAAGCGAGCCAGTTACCCGCATGCCTGACTTTCTGCCCCGTCCACAAGCGCCGTCCGGCGAGCCCGTGGAGCAGTTTCGGCGTGCTTCCCGGGGGACGGCGCGGCGCAACCGCCACGCGGTGGGGCACCACGCGGCCTGGGCGGCCCTTGCATTGGGCGCCGTCCTGGCAGCCACGGGCTGCACGGCGGGTACCGTGAGCCCCAAGGACGCCGTGATGCCCTCGACGGCCGGCAGCTCGGCAACAGGACTGACCACCAGCGCACCCCTGGAAACTCCCACCACCACCCAAACCAGCCCCGTGTATTGGCTGGGGCACAGCAACGACGCTGTGTATTTGTACCGCGAGTTCCAGCCAACGCCCGGCACCGACGATCCGATTGTTGCCGCCCTACGGGCCATGATGACGACCAAGCCCAAGGACCCGGACTATTTTTCGGTCTGGGACAAGCCATCGCGGATTGGCGCCTCGATCTCGGCCAAGAATGTCATCACGGTGGATGTGTCCTCGGATGCTTTCGCGCAGAAAGTGGACACCGGGATTGCCCAGCGCTCCATTGCCCAGCTGGTGTACACGGCCACGGCAGCCGCATCCATGGCTGGACTGATCGATCCCGCCGCCACGGTCCAGGTCTCCGTCCTGGTGGACGGGCACACCGGCTACCAGGCGTTCGGCCACGTCCCGCTGACAAAACCGTTGACGCGCGATGCGGGTTTTGTGGCGCCCGTGTGGATCGTTGACCCCGGCAACGGTGCCACCTTCAAAACTCTCCCCCTCAAGGTGTCAGGGCAGGCCATGTCCCCGTCGGGGACATTGGGCTGGGCCCTGGCCCCGATGGTGAACGGCAAGGCGTCCGGCGCAGTGCTCACAGGCACGGTGGCCATCCCGCAGGGGCCCGACAAGCTGGGAACGTTCAACTTCAATGTGGTTCCCCCGCTGGGAAGCTACGAGCTCTCAGTGTTCATCGCGGACCCCAAGGCCCCCAACGGCCGGGCGGGCGTGGACACCAAGGTCGTGACGCTGACCGGCCACTGAGCCGCCGGCAAGATCTACCAGCGGCCCAGTTCCTGGCTCAGCAGCACGACGGCGGCCGGTCCGGCAGTGGACGACCTCAGGACATGCGTGCCCAGCAGGGCAGTGTGCGCTCCGGCGTCAATGAACGTGCGGACCTCGGCGGCACTCATGCCGCCCTCGGGCCCAACAACCATTACGATCCTGCCTGTTTCGCCGCCACTTTCCGGTCCTCTGTCCGGCCCGCGGGCCGCCCGCCAGGCACGGACCAACCCGGGCAAGGAGTCCACAGCATCCTCGTGGAGGACCAAGGCAAGCCCTGACGAGGCAATCAGCTCCACCAGCCCTGCCGTGCCCACCAGTTCGCCAACCCAGGGGATGCGCGAGCGCCGGGCCTGCTTGGCGGCCGTGGCCACCACATTGCGCCATTTGGCAGGGCCCTTGACGGCCTTGTCCATCTTCCAGCGGACAATGGACCTCTCGGCCTGCCAGGGGACGACGCCGTCCACACCCAACTCCGTGGCCGTTTCAATGGCGAGTTCGTCCCGGTCAGCCTTGGCCAGGGCCTGTACCAGCACCAGCTCAAACGGTTCCCGGGGGGTTGGGAGCACGTGCTCGACCCGCACCCCCAACTGGTCCCCGGCAGCAGCCGTGACGGTGCAGACCAGCCGCAACCCTGCGCCGTCGCACAGGTCCACAGGCTCACCCGGGGTGAGGCGCTTGACGGTGGCGGCGTGGCGGCCCTCCGCCCCGCCCAAGGTGAACGTTCCGCCGGCGGCAAGTGGCGCGAGTTCCTCCGGCGTGGCGTAGAAGACGGGGTTGCTCACGGCTAGAGGTTGCCGAGCTTGTCGCGGAGCTTGGCAAACATGCCGCCGCTGTTGACCAGCTTTCCTTCGGTGAACGTTTCCCCGCGCAGGGCGGCCAGCTGCTTGAGCAGTTCTTCCTGGGCGGCATCCGGCTTGGTGGGGGTTTCGACATGGACGTGGACCATGAGGTTGCCTCGGCCGTACCCGCGCAGGTGCGTCACCCCGAGGTTGCGCAGGTTGATCACCTCGCCTGCCTGCGTGCCCGGCTTGATGCTGATGGGCTGCTCGCCGTCGAAGGTCTCCAATGTCAGTTCGGTGCCCAGCGCGGCCGCGGTCATGGGCACGCTGAGGGTGGCGTGGAGGTCGTCGCCCTCTCGCAGGAACGCCGGATCGTTGTTGACCTTCATCTCCACGTACAGGTCCCCGGCGGGTCCGCCCGCGGGGCCGGCCTCGCCCTGGCCGGCAAGCTGGATGCGGGTGCCGGTGGAGACGCCGGCCGGGACCTTGATGGTGAGGCTGCGGCGGTTGCGCACGCGGCCCTCCCCCATGCACTCGTTGCAGGGATCCTCGATGCGGGTGCCGAAGCCCTGGCAGGAATTGCAGGTGGCCAGCGTCATGACATTGCCCAGGATGGAACGCATGGGACGCTGGATCTGCCCGCTGCCATGGCAGACATCACACGTGATGGGGTGGGTGCCCGGGCGGCAGCAGCTGCCCTCGCAGGTGGTGCACAGCACGGCGGTGTCGATTTCAAGTTTCTTGTTGACGCCAAACACTGCCTCGCGCAGTTCCACGCGCACGCTGATGAGCGCGTCCTGTCCGCGGCGGGTGCGTGATGCAGGCCCGTGGCCCTGTCCACCGCCACCGCCGAAGAAGGTTTCAAAGATGTCCTGGAAGGCGAAGCCCTGGCCGTCAAAATTGCCAGCGCCGGAGTCGTGGCCGTTTTCGTTGCCCGTGGTGTCGTAGGCGCGGCGCTTCTGCGGGTCCGAGAGCACCTCGTAGGCGTGGGTGACGGCCTTGAAGCGGTCCTGTGCGTCAGGGGCGTCGTTGACGTCGGGGTGCAGCTTGCGCGCCAGCTTGCGGTAGGACTTCTTGATTTCTTCGGCGGTTGCGTCGCGTGAGACACCCAGTGCGTCGTAATGGTTGGTCAAAGTCTTGCTCTCTTTACGTGTGGCTAGTTCGATGTCAGTTTGGGAGGCCGGTCAGCCGGCCAAAATTCGTGACAGGTACCGGGCCACGGCCCGGACACTGGACATGGTGTTGGGGTAATCCATGCGAGTGGGCCCCACCACGCCCAGCTTGGCGTTTTCGCCCGCGCCGTAGCTGGTGGCCACCACGGAGGCTTCCGCGAGTGAGGTGTGGGTGTTTTCACGGCCTATGCTCACGGCCATGCCCAGGGAATCCTGCGCCATTTGTTCCAGGAGCCGCAACAGCACCACCTGCTCCTCCAGGGCATCCAGGACAGGGCCTATGCTCAGCGGGAAATCACCATTGGAGCGGGCCAGGTTGGCGGTGCCGGCGAGCACGATGCGGTCTTCACGGGCTGCCTGGGCCAGTTGCGCCAGTCCATGGGCCAGCTTGTCCGCCACGTCCTGCTCTTCAACCGGCACCGTGGCGGGCACCAGCCCCAAGGCGGCGGAAAGGTTGCCCACGGACACGCCGTGCACCCCGGCCAGGAACGCCTGGCGCAGGCCGGCCAGCATGGTCTCCCCCACCGGGACTCCGACGTCGATCACCGACTGCTCCACCTTGCCCGAGGCAAGAATCAGCACCAGCAGCACCTGGCGGGGGCCCAGCGAGACAAATTCAATGTGGCGCACTGTGGTCTTGGCCGAACGCGGGTACTGGACAAGCGCCACCTGATTGGTCAGCTGGGCCAGCGTGCGCACGGTGCGCTCCAGCACGTCGTCAAGGTCCGTTGAACCGTCAAGCAAGACGGCAATGGCCCGCCGTTCAGCGGCCGACAGCGGCTTGACCGAGGAAATCTGGTCCACGAACAGCCGGTACCCCTTGTCCGTGGGGATTCGGCCCGAACTGGTGTGGGGGGCAACAATGAGCCCCTCCTCTTCCAGCGCGGCCATGTCATTGCGGATGGTGGCGCTGGAAACGCCCAGGCGGTGGCGTTCCACAAGGGCCTTGGAGCCCACCGGCTCGCGCGAATGAACATAGTCCTCCACAATTGCCCGCAACACTTCAAGCTTGCGTGGTTCGCTCATTCCCGTCACCTCCATCACGGCCCTGAATTGGCACTCTACCCATTCAAGTGCCAAGTCTAATACTTTCCGGCCCCCGGTTCCCGGCATGGCACCGCCCGGCGCCCGCGGCCGCGCGCTAGCATGGGGTTTTCAACAGGCCGCCGCACGCCGCGGCAGCGAAGACGGCAGGGGAAAGCACCATCGTGGAGTACAACAACTGGGGCCCGGCGGAACTCGCCAGGCCCGCGGCCCGGACCCTCCGCAAGGTTGAAGCCACCCGCGGTCTCGTGGTGGAGGACGTGCAGACGGGATGGGTGGGCGCCGTGGTGCGGATTGAAAAGTCCGGCGGCATGCACATCATGGAGCTGGCCGACCGCAGGGAAAAGGTCAGGGCCTTCCCCCTAGGGTTCGGCTTCCTGGTTGAGGGCGAGCCCGTCGAGCTGGTGGCGCCCGTTGTCGCCGCCGCTCCCAGGAAGCCGGCCCGCACGGCCTCCGGCTCCGTCAAGGTGGAAGGGCTCCGCGCCCGGACCGCGAAGGCCAGCCGGATCTGGGTGGAGGGCAAGCACGACGCCGAACTCGTGGAAAAGGTGTGGGGCGACGACCTGCGTGTTGAGGGCATCGTTGTCGAACCCCTTCGCGGCATCGACGAGTTGGCGGCCGCCGTCGAGGATTTTGCCCCCGGACCCAACCGGCGCCTCGGGGTGCTGGTGGACCACCTGGTGCCAAACTCCAAGGAATCCAGGATTGTGGCGAATCTCATGCGATCGCCCGCAGCGAAAAAGAATGTGCTGGTGGTGGGCCATCCCTATGTGGATGTCTGGCAGGCCATCAAGCCCGCCACCCTCGGCATCCCCGCCTGGCCCGTGATTCCGCGGTCCATGGAATGGAAACTGGGCATCCTGCAGGCGTTTGGCTGGCCACACACCACAGCCGAGGACATTGGACTGGGCTGGCAGCGGCTCCTGTCCCGGGTCCACAGCTACTCCGACCTTGAACCGTCCCTGTTGGGACGCGTCGAAGAAGTCATTGACTTCCTCACGGCACCCGTATCCTTGTAGTGGCGCCGGCATTCTTCCCGGCATGGAACCATCGGCTTTTTTGAGAGGCAATTCCACGTGAGCAATCCGGCGAACCAATTCAACGTCCCGGCCAAGCCCCCACTCACGCCCACAGAAGACAAGCAGTGGGCGTTCCTATCCCACTGCGGCGGCATCCTGGGCTGCATTCCCTCCGCCCTGATATACAAATTCATGGCCGGGCGCGGCCCGTTTACCGCCCAGGAATCCCGTGAGGCCCTCAACTTCACCTTGCCGCCCACCGTGGTGGCACTGGTACTGAACCTGCTTGCCTTCATCGTGAACATCATCAACCCCGGTGCCGGCACGCCGTTTTCACTGCTGGCGCTGCTCATCTGGGTGTTCCTCACGGTGTGGTCCGTCATTGCCGCCGTCCAGGTCAACAAGGGCAACCCCTACCGCTACCGCTGGAATCTGCGCCTGGTCAAGTAGTTCGGAGCGCGCGCCCGCCCGTCTTTAAGTGCAGGCGTCGGCCCGAAGAGGGCGGCGCCGGCCCGCCATTTTTCCGGCGACTATCCGACGCGTCGGCCGCGGGCGGCCTTTGGCGTCTCCTCTACGTCGCCTACAAAAAATGCCGGCTCCGGCGCCGATACCGGATCAGAACCCGCCCCGTCAGTCCAGGAGGGCCCGCGTTACTGCGTCGCCGAGGAGGCGCCCCTTGAGGGTCAGCACCAGGGTGCCGTGGAAGGCCTTGGCCGGGTCCACCAGTTCGCCCGCAATGAGCCCGGCCACGGCCTTGCGTGCGGCGGGGCCAAGCGTGTCCAGGGGCAGGCCCTCTGACAACCTGGAGGTCAGCATGATGCGCTCCATGGCCCGGGTGGCGCCGTCGAGGGTTTCCCGCCCGGCCGCCGGCGATTCGCCATTCTCCAGCCGGTTGGCGTAGGCGGTGGGGTGCTTGACGTTCCACCAGCGAACGCCGCCCACGTGCGAGTGCGCGCCGGGGCCGATCCCCCACCAGTCATCGCCGCGCCAGTAGGCAAGGTTGTGCCGGCAGGCGTCATCCGGCGTCCGTGCCCAATTGCTGACCTCATACCAGGACAGGCCCGCTTCCTGGAACAGGGCATCGGCAAGTTCGTACTTGGCCGCGTGGTCGTCGTCGTCGATGTTGGGGACCTGGCCGCGGCGGATCTGCGCAGCGAGCTTGGTGCCCTCCTCCACGATCAGGGAGTACGCGGAAACATGGTCCGGCCCATAGGAAAGCGCCGTCCGCACGGACGTCTCCCAGTCAGCCATGGACTCCCCGGGAGTGCCATAGATCAGGTCCAGGCTCACCTGCAGCCCGGCCTCGCGCGCCCACTCCACGGCCTGCGGCACGCGCTCCGGGCTGTGGGTGCGGTCCAGGACCTTCAGGACATGGGGCACGGCGGACTGCATGCCGAAGGACACTCGCGTGAACCCTCCGCGGGCCAGCTCCTGCAGGGACTCCCGGGTGACCGAGTCCGGGTTGGCCTCCGTCGTGACCTCGGCGCCTTCCTCCAGGCCCCAGTGCTCGACGGCGGCGCCCAGGATCGCAGTCAGGTCGCCTGGTGCGAGCAGGGTGGGCGTGCCGCCGCCGAAGAACACCGTGCTGAGTTTGCGTTCCGGCAGGCCGGATGCGGCCAGCGCGCGGGCGGCAAATTCGACCTCGCGCACGGCCGTTTGGGCGTAGGCATCCTGGGAGGCGCCCCCGCCCAGCTCCGTGGCGGTGTAGGTGTTGAAGTCGCAGTAGCCGCAGCGCACGGCGCAAAACGGGATGTGCGCGTAAAGGCTGAACTTGCGCCCAGCCGCGCCGACGGCAGCCTGCGCGGGCAGGATGCCGTCGGCCGGGGCCGGATCGCCCAAGGGCAGTGCACTGGGTGTCACTTCTTGGACTTGTCCTTCGAGGATTCGCCGGTGGTCAGGGCGGCAATGAACGCCTCCTGGGGAACCTCCACGCGGCCCACCATCTTCATGCGCTTCTTGCCTTCCTTCTGCTTTTCCAGCAGCTTGCGCTTGCGGGAGATGTCGCCGCCGTAGCACTTGGCAAGGACGTCCTTGCGGATGGCGCGGATGCTTTCACGGGCAATGATGCGTGCACCGATGGCGGCCTGGATGGGCACCTCGAACTGCTGGCGGGGAATGAGTTCGCGCAGCTTGCCGGTCATCATGACGCCGTAGGCGTAGGCCTTGTCGCGGTGTGTGATGGCGCTGAACGCATCAACCTGCTCACCCTGGAGCAGGATGTCGACCTTGACAAGGTCCGCGACCTGGTCGCCGTCGGCCTTCCAGTCAAGGGATCCATAGCCGCGCGTCTTGGATTTGAGGATGTCGAAGAAGTCGAACACGATCTCGGCCAGCGGCAGGCGGTAGCGGATCTCCACCCTGTCCTCCGAAAGGTAGTCCATGCCGCCGAGGATGCCGCGGCGGCTCTGGCACAGCTCCATGATGGCGCCGACAAACTCATTCGGGGCCAGGATGGTCGCCGCCACCATGGGCTCGCGAACCTCGGCGATCTTCCCTGACGGGTACTCGCTGGGGTTCGTGACGTGGATGACCTTCTTGTCCTCCAGCGTCACCTGGTACTCCACATTGGGCGCCGTGGAAATCAGGTCCAGGTTGTGTTCACGCTCCAGTCGCTCCCGGGTGATTTCCAGGTGCAGCAGGCCCAGGAAGCCGACGCGGAATCCGAACCCGAGGGCTGCTGACGTTTCAGGCTCGTAAATGAGCGCGGCATCGTTGAGCATGAGCTTTTCGAGGGCGTCACGCAGCACCGGGTAGTCAGTGCCGTCCATGGGGTACAGGCCGGAGAACACCATGGGCTTGGCATCCTGGTAGCCGCCCAGCGACTCTGTGGCCGGCTTGTTGAACGTGGTGACGGTGTCCCCCACCTTGGACTGGCGCACGTCCTTCACGCCGGTGATGAGGTAGCCGACCTCGCCCACGCCGAGCCCCTTGGAAGGGGTGGGCTCAGGGGAACTGACGCCGATTTCAAGGAGTTCGTGGGTGGCCCGCGTGGACATCATCTGGATTTTTTCGCGGGGGCTCAGGCTGCCGTCAATCACGCGGACGTAGGTGACCACGCCGCGGTAGGTGTCATAGACGGAGTCGAAGATCATGGCCCGGGCCGGTCCGTTGGCGTCGCCGACAGGCGGCGGCAGCTCGCGGACAATCTGGTCCAGCAGCGCCTCAACGCCCATGCCCGTCTTGCCGGAAACCTGCAGCACGTCCTCCGGCTTGCCGCCAATGAGGTTTGCCAGCTCCAGTGCGTACTTCTCGGGCTGGGCCGCCGGGAGGTCAATCTTGTTCAGCACCGGGATGATGGTCAGGTTGTTTTCCATGGCCAGGTAAAGGTTGGCGAGGGTCTGCGCCTCGATGCCCTGGGCGGCGTCAACCAGCAGGATGGCGCCTTCACAGGCCGCCAGCGACCGGGAGACTTCATAGGTGAAGTCGACGTGGCCCGGGGTGTCGATCATGTTCAGGCAGTACGCGGTGCCGTCCACTTCCCACGGGATGCGCACAGCCTGGGACTTGATGGTGATGCCGCGCTCACGTTCAATGTCCATGCGGTCAAGGTATTGCGCCTTCATGTCACGCTGCTGGACCACGCCAGTGAGCTGGAGCATCCGGTCGGCCAGGGTGGATTTCCCGTGGTCGATGTGCGCGATGATGCAGAAGTTCCTGATGATCGCCGGATCGGTCGCGGCGGGCACCGGGGCAGTGCGGGCCATGGGTGACACTAGGGTTCCTTACTGTTGCATGGACGCCCGGACACGGCTCAGACGCCGGTGCCGTGCAGGGGTTGTGGCCGTGCGCTGCACGCCGGACACTGATTGCCTTCAAGTCTCCCACGTATTGGGCGCCCGGGCGGAACCGGCGGGCGGAAATCCGGCCCGGTTCCCGAGCCGGCGGCGAACATTTCGGTAGGGTGGTGGCCATGGCATCAACCTCCGAACGCATTATCGGCATCCTCCGCAGCCTGGCCGGTGCCTTCTTCAAGCCGGAAAGCCGGCCGGGGCGTCCCGGCCGGCGCCCCGGCCCAACCGCACCGGCCCGCCCAGGGAGGGGCCCGGCGTCGTCCGCAACAGGACTGTCCTCCCCCTACCCCGGCGACTTCACCGGCACGTCCCGGATTGACTACTCCCCCATGCCCAACGGCCGCCCGGACCCCGGTGAGATTGTCTGGACCTGGGTGCCCTTTGAAGAGGACTACAGCCAGGGCAAGGACCGCCCCGTGCTGGTGGTGGGCCGGAACGGAAAGCGGCTGTTGGCTGTCATGCTGACCAGCAAGGACCACACCGGGGACCATCGCGGCGACAACGATTATGTTGACATCGGCACTGGCGCCTGGGACCGGCAGGGCCGGCCCAGCGAGGCCAAGCTGGACCGGATCCTGCAAGTCAATGAGGCGGACATGCGCCGGGAAGGCGCCGTCCTGGACCGGCAGCGCTTTGGCACGGTGGCCGAAGGGCTGCGGAAACGCCACGGCTGGACGTAACCGCCACCCGCGCCGTCTGATAAACTTTTTGATTGTGTGTACCCGTGCAGGTCGGCGGGTGCAACAGCTTGGCCTGACGTTCACCATAATTCGAGCATCCCCACGCCGCTGTCAATGGCCAAGCTACGCCCTCTACGACCGTATTTTCGTACCAAAAGAGAGTTATACAACGTGGCTAATATCAAGTCCCAGAAGAAGCGCATCCTCACCAACGAGAAGGCGCGTCAGCGCAACCTCTCCGTGCGGTCGGGCGTCAAGACGGCCATCCGTGCAGTAAACACGGCCGTTGAGAAGGCCGACAAGGATGCAGCTGCGGCTGCCCTGGTGAATGCAAACCGCAAGCTGGACAAGGCTGTCAGCAAGGGCGTGCTGCACGCCAACAACGCTGCCAACCGCAAGTCGGCCATCTCCAAGAAGGTTAACGCCCTCTAAGGGAAGCTGATCTGCTTCGCAACTCAAAAGCGAGGGCCCCGCCGGCTGGCGGGGCCCTCGCTT
>NZ_JAAKZI010000038.1 GCF_011045165.1 Arthrobacter silviterrae | reverse complement strand
CCGGGTGCTGCACTGCAGCGGTGCCGGTCTCTACTGGGCCAGGGGTGAAATCCTCGACCAGGGGGCCCAGGAGGCGGCGGGTGGCGGCCTCGAGGATGGGCACCAGTGCTGCAGGCCCGACGTCGTTGCCGGTTTCCGCCGCGATGGTGGTGGTGCCTGCATCGGTAATGCCGCAGGCAATGATTTGCGCGTAGGGTGCCAGGTCGTTGTTGGCGTTGATGGCGATCCCGTGCATGGTGACGCCGTCGTGGACGCGGATGCCGATGGCGGCAATCTTGCGGTCCGGGGCGGTGCCGTCGGCCCGCAGCCAGATGCCGGCGCGGCCTTCAACCCGGACTCCGGCCACACCAAAGGCGGCCAGCGTTTCTATGATGATCTCTTCCAGGGTGTGGACGTATTCCCGGATTCCATGGGCATCCTTGAGGCGCACGATCGGGTACATCACCAGTTGGCCCGGGCCGTGCCAGGTCAGCTTGCCGCCCCGGTCAACATTGATGACGGGGGTGCCGTCAAAGGGGCGTTCATGGTCTTCGGTACGTTTTCCAGCCGTGTAAACAGCGGAGTGTTCGAGCAGCAGCACCGTGTTTCCCGCAGCGCCGGCGACGACGGCGTCGTGCACCTTGCGCTGTTGGTCCCAGGCACCGCTGTAGTCGACAAAATCCGGGGCAAAACCGACCTCTGTGAACTCAACAGTCATAGCTGCCACTTTAGGCGACGAAGGAAATTCGCCTAAATCCGAAAACGCCCCTGTGGACAACGGTCCTGTGGATAACTTTCGGCAGGAATGTCAAAAATGGTCTATCACTGGTATATGGAGGCAAACGGGGAGCAAGGCGGCGAGCGGCGTGTACCGGAGATCGCCGGATATGACACGGTCCGCTGGCTTGGCGGCGGGGCGCAGGGCTCGGTGTGGCTGGTGCAGCCGCAGGACGGCTCGGCACCGCTGGCTGCCAAGTGCTACCTGCCCGGCGGGGCTGGCCGGCAGGGCGGCACAGCAGCGGAATTCGGGGATGGGCGTAACAATGCGAGCGAGATCACACAGGAGTGGCGCATCCTGGCCCATTATGACCACGAGCACCTGCTCCGGATCCATGGTGTCGTCAGTTTGGGCGGCGCCTGGGAGGGAGGCAGCGCTCTGCTGATGGACCACGCCGCGGGAGGGTCGGTGCGTGACATCGTGGCGGCCCGTGGTCCCCTGACGGTGGGGGAGGTGGTGACGATCCTGACCCCGCTGGGCCAGGTGTTGTCATTTTTGCAGGCCAACGGGGTGGTCCACGGCGATGTTTCCCCCGGCAATGTACTCCTGACAGCCCACGGCAAGCCGGTGCTTGGCGATCTGGGATTTGGCCGCCTGGTGGGGCAGGGCGAGGTTTCCGGCGGCGGAACACCGGGGTTCCGCCCGCTCTCCGACGGGCATCCTTCGGCGGCAACGGACGTTTACGGCATGGCGGCCGTGGGGTGGTTCGCGCTGACGGGCCAGCCGCCGCCGGCCACCCGGGACCGCATGCCCCTGAGCATGCATGTTCCCGGCGTTCCGGTGGAGCTTGCCGCGGCACTGGAGGCCGCATTGGCCGACAATGCCGGGCAGCGGCCCACGGCGGCTGCCTTCGCCCAGGCAGTCTTTCGCAGCGCCCGGGCGGAGCCGGTGGCCCTGGCCGCTTCGGTGCACCCGAGCGTCCTGCCGGACCTTCTGACCCGCAGGGCACGGCAGACCGGGCCCCGGACCGGCTGGGGACGCCTGGCCGGCACGGTGCTCAAGCGGCCCCTCCGCCCGGCCCGGCCCAGGCGGCGCCGTTCACGGAAGCGGCAGGACCCCCCGATCGCCTTTGCTCAGAGCGGGCCCGGGACGAGCCCCCGAAAGCTCCGTTGGCTGGCCGGGCTGGCCGCCATGGCCGTAGTGGCGGGAACACTGGCCGGCTGGCAGCTCACGGCAGGCGCCACGGGGCACCCCGGACGGGATGGGGCACCG
This sequence comes from Arthrobacter silviterrae, assembly GCF_011045165.1. Classification (GTDB taxonomy): domain Bacteria; phylum Actinomycetota; class Actinomycetes; order Actinomycetales; family Micrococcaceae; genus Specibacter; species Specibacter silviterrae. The sequence continues at coordinate 32,474 of NZ_JAAKZI010000038.1, read as the reverse complement.
ACGGTGGCGGCAAGTGGCGCAGGAACAGGGGCGGTTGCCGGTGGCAACGTGCCTGTCCAGGCACCGCTGGGATCGGTGGCGGCAAGGGTGCCGCCGGCCATCCGCACCGCCCTCATGTCCACGGATCCGGCCACAGCCCTGCCGGCCCTCGCCTGGCTGCGCTCCTTCGCGCTGTCGAACGCGGACCTGCCGCTATTGGAAGCTGTCAATGCGGCCGGTTCCCCGGCCATGCTGGCCGATGCAGCCATTGCACGGAGCTTGGTGCAGTCCGGGCACACGCTGGCCGGGCTGGACATTGCCGTCGAAGGCGCGCAGCTTGCCCAGGCGAGGCTCCTGACGGGCGGATCTGATGCACCCACTCCCACCGCAACCGTGACTGCCACGGTCACCACCAGCCCTTTTGCCGAACAGGATTCATCCGGCACCGTGGTGCACCGGCAGGACACGGAACGGCGGCAGCACCTGTCGATCCTGCTGGTGCAGGTCAACAAACGCTGGGTGATTCAGGAGATTCTCCCGTGACCGGCCTGAGCAATGGCTAAGATACGTAAATGACCTCCTCCAGCTATTTCCGCTACCCCCATGTCAACCAGGACCTGCTTGCATTCGTGGCCCAGGACGACGTCTGGATTGCCCCGCTGGCCGGCGGACGGGCCTGGCGCGTGTCCGCCGAGGCGTCCCCGCCACGCAACCCGCGGTTCACCCCCGACGGAAGCCACCTGGTCTGGACCGTCACCCGCGGCGAGGCACCGGAAGTGGTGGCGGCCCCCGTCTCCGGGGGCGCGGCCGAACAGTTGACCTACTGGGGCCATCCGTCCACCCTGGTCAAGGGATTCACCCCGGAAGGGGACGTGCTGGTGACCAGCGCCTGCGAACAGCCGGATTCCCGCCTGACGTGGGCGTACGCCGTCGGACTGCCGGGCGGGAGGCTCAATCCGCTGCGGTACGGGCCCGTGGACAGCATTGCTTATGGTCCCGTCGTGGGCGATGAACGGCCCATGGTGCTCTCCTCCGTGCTGTCGCGGGAGCCGGCCGCCTGGAAGCGGTACCGCGGAGGCACCGGGGGAAAGCTGTGGATCGATGCGGATGGCTCTGCCGAGTTCACCCGGCTGGTGCCCGAACTGGACGGCAATCTTTGCGACCCCATGTGGGTTGGCGGGCGCATCGCCTTCCTGTCCGATCACGAAGGGCACGGCAACCTGTACTCCGTGCTGCCGGACGGCTCGGGACTGCGCCGGCACACCGACTTTGAGGGGTTTTACGTCCGCCACGCCAGCACTGACGGGACCCGGATTGTCTTTGAATCTGCCGGAAACCTGTTCGTGCTGGATAACCTCGACGCCGAGGCCCGGCAGCTGGAAATCACACTCGGCGCCCCGGCCGGCTCCAGGACCCCGCGCCCGCTGGACCCGGGCAAGCACCTGGGCCAGGTGGTTCCGGCCGACTCCGGCCAGGCCAGCATCGTGGAAAGCCACGGCACCGTGCACTGGCTGACCCACCGCGGGGGGCCCGCACGGGTCCTGGCGGCGGAACCGGGCGTCCGGGCGCGGCTGGCACGCGCGCTTGGCGACGGGCATGTCCTGTATGTGGCCGACACCGGGGGCGAGGAGGCGCTGTACATCGCCCCTCTGGCGGCGGCCGGTGAGACGGCCGGCCCGGTTTCCCCCGCGGCGCCCGTGGGCCTGACTGCGTCCGATGCCCCGGCGGCTGCCGAGGGGGAGCCCGACGGCGGCCAGTTGCCGCAGCCCGTCTCGGCGCAGGCCGTCAACAGTGAAACTTTCCATGTCGCCTCCACCCCGGAACGCGACGCCGCATCCCCCCCGCATGCGCCGGAGCTGGGTTCTGCTGCCGCGGAAGGCAGCGGCGCCGTGGCGCAGGCAGCACCCCCGGCCGCGGAGTTGCGGCGCATCGACTACCCGAAACGCACCCGTGCCGCCGAAGCCGTGGCCAGCCCGGACGGGAAGTACATTGCCGTCGGCACCGAATTTGGCGAGGTCCTGCTGGTGGACGTCGACAAGGGATCCATGGAAGTGGTTTCCGAAACTCCCGCCGGGCCGGTGTCCGAGCTGGCATTCAGCCCCGACTCCGCCTGGCTGGCGTGGAGCGAACCCCTGGACCAGGACGAGAAGCGTGCCAGGCTGCGCATGGCGGCCGTGGCGCCCGCCAGCGGTGCCGGGGAGCGCATAGTCGAACTGACCGACGGCCGCTTTGCAGACCACCGGCCCGTCTTCACCCCCGACGGCAAATTTGTGGCCTTCCTTTCCCAGCGCAGCTTTGACCCTGTGTACGACACCCATTCCTTTGACCTCGGCTTCCCCTTGTCCGTCAAGCCGTTCCTGATAGCCCTCGCGGCTGGGACGCCGTCGCCGTTTGGACCGCATGTGGGGGGAGCCCCGGCACCGAAGGATCCGGACGCGGCGGGGGAGGCCATTGATGCGCCGGTGGCCGTGGCGGTTGATGCTGACGGGCTCCCCGCGCGCATCATTGCCGTCCCGGTGGCCCAGGACCGCTATGTGGACCTGGCCGCCATTGGCGGCAGCCTGCTGTGGCAGGTGGAGCAGTCAGCCGGGGCAACGGGGGACGGCCTGGCCATTGCTTCAGCCAAGCCGCCTGCCGCCCGCCTGGAACACTTTGACCTGGTGACGGGCAAGACCACCGTGATTGTGCCGGAACTGGACCGTTTCAGGGTGAGCGGCAATGGCAAGTGGCTGGTGACAATCCTTGGCAGTGCCGTCCAGGTGCTCCCGGCCGGCAACAAGCCGGCCAAGGACAACGACGCTGCCTTTGACGTCGAGCTGGACCGGATCGTGCTCCGCCTGGACCCCGTCAAAGCCTGGGGACAGGCATTTGAGGAGGCCTGGCGGCTGCAGCGCGACTTTTTCTACACCCCGGACATGGCAGGGGTCGACTGGCAAGGAGTCCACGACCGGTACCGGCCCATCGTGGAGCGCCTGGGCAGCCACAGCGACCTGGTGGACCTGCTGTGGGAATTGCATGGCGAGCTGGGCACTTCGCACGCCTACGTCACCCCCGCACCCATTGTCGAGGAAGGTGCCGGAGCCCAGGGCCACCTGGGCGCTGTGCTGGAGGCCACCCCCGACGGCTATGCCGTGAAGGAGATATTCACCGGCGAGTCCTCAGACCCGCAGGCCTTTTCGCCGCTCGCCGCGCCTGGGGTGGCGGTGCGTCCGGGGGAGATCCTGGAGGCCGTCAACGGCAGGCCGGTCCCCGCGGGCGGGCCGGGGCCGCTGCTGGCAGGCACTGCCGGCAAGATTGTGGAACTCACCTTGCGCAGCCGGCCCGGAACCCAGGGCGGGCAGCCCGCCCGCCGGAGGGTCGCCGTCGTTCCGCTCAAGAGCGAGGAGCGGCTGCGCTACCAGCGGTGGGTGGCCACGAACCGCGCCATGGTTCGCAAGGCATCCAACGGGGCCTTCGGTTACGTCCACATTCCCGACATGATGCCGCGCGGCTGGGCCCAACTGCACCGCGACCTGGACACCGAGACGGCCGCGGACGCCCTGGTGGTTGACGTGCGCCGGAACCGGGGCGGCCACACGTCCCAGCTGGTGGCGGAGGTCATTGGCCGCCGCATGGACGCCTGGGCCTTGGCCCGCGGTCGCGCACCGGAAATCTATCCTTCGCAGGCGCCCCGCGGACCCGTGGTGGTCCTGACGGACGAGTTCGCCGGGTCCGACGGCGACATCATCACCGCCGTCGCAAAGCTGAGGGGGATCGGCCCCGTGGTGGGCATGCGCACCTGGGGCGGTGTGGTGGGCATAGACGGCAAGTTCCAACTGGCCGACGGCACGGCGGTCACCCAGCCCCGCTATGCCTTCTGGTTCCGCGAAGGCCAGGGCTTCCACGTGGAAAACTACGGCGTGGACCCGGACATCGAGGTGCCGTTCCCGCCGCACGACCACCTGGCGGGCAACGACCCCCAGCTGGAGGCCGCCATCGGCGTGCTGCTGGAAATGCAGCAGGAGATTGCGACCGTGCGGCCGCCGGCACTGGAGGGCTACCGCAATGTGGCCCCGGCGCCGCTGCCGCCGCGCCCCTGACGGTCGCCAACGCGGCCAGGACACCCCGATGGTACGGATAAGGCGGCCCCCACAACATGGGGGCCGCCTTATCCGTACACTGGGCTCGTTATGCGTCGAGCGTGGCGTCCAGGGTGATTTCAATGCCAGCCAGCGCGGCCGAAACGGGGCAGCCGGCCTTGGCGGCGTTCGCGATGCGGTCGAAGTCCTCCTGGCTGATGCCGGGGATCTTGGCGGCCAGCGTCAGGTGGCTGCCGGTGATGCCCGTGCCGGGGACAAACGTGACGGCAGCGGAGGTGTTGACGTAGTCGGCGGCATGGCCGGCACTGCTGAGCTCGTTGGAGAACGCCATGGCAAAGCATGACGAGTGGGCAGCGGCGATGAGCTCCTCGGGGCTGGTCTTGCCCTCGGCGGCTTCGGCGCGGGCCTTCCAGGTGACGTCAAAGGTGCCGAGTCCGGAACTGTCCAGGGTAACCTGTCCAGCACCGGTGGGAAGGTCGCCGACCCAGCCGGTGTGGGCGTTGCGAATCGTAGCCATGTTCACTCCTTGGTTCGTGGTGGTGGCCCAGCTCCTGTGAAGCGGCTGGGCGTGCACTGTGAAGCGCCGTCAGGTTGGCGCGTAGTTCCACCCTATGCCCAAAACGCGAAACGGCGCCTTCCGGGCCCCTCCCGGTGGTCACAAACCGGGAGGGAGGAAGGCGCCGCGAGGTCAGTTGGTGCTAGAGGGCCCAAATCGTGGCAACACCGATGTTGATCAGTGCCATGCCGCCAACTGCATGGGCCAGTCCGGTGGGGACAGCCTCGCCCTTGGACGCCTTGCGGTAGCCGATGATGGCAGGAACCAGCACGGAGATGGCAATGAGGATCTTCACCGTCATCTTGATGTGGAACGCCATGCCCGGCGCGGGCGAGCCGGCCTCGGCCAGTCCCATCAGCGCCAGGCCCGTCACGAGCTGGGCGATGGCGCCCCAGAGCTGGATGGGCAAAACGGTGGGCTTTTTGAAGGTGGCAAACCAGCCGCCCACGATCGCAGCGGCGCCGAGGACGTGCAGGAATACCAGGATGCTCTGAAGTACAGTCATGCCAGTATCTTAGCGACAAAGTGTCCACAAACCAGCAAGGGGTTGCCTTCCTGTGAGGAAGGCAACCCCGAAGCTGTGGTGCGGGTGTGTTACAGGCCCAGGTCGGCCTCGAACGCGCCCTCTTCCAGGCGGGCCTTCAAGGTCTGCAGGAAGCGTCCGGCGTCCGCGCCGTCCACCAGGCGGTGGTCGTACGTCAGGCACAGGTACATCATGTGGCGGATGGCGATGGTGTCGTCGCCGTCTGCATCGGCCACCACCACGGCGCGCTTGACGATCGCGCCGGTGCCCAGGATGGCAACGTTGGGCTGGTTGATGATCGGGGTGTCGAACAGGGCGCCCACGGAGCCGATGTTCGTGATGGAGAACGTGCCGCCGGACAGCTCGTCCGGGCCGATCTTGCCGCTGCGGGTGCGTGCGGCAACATCGGCGATGCGCCCGGCCAGGCCGGCCAGGTTGAGGTCGCCGGCGTTGGAGATGACAGGTACCAGCAGGCCCTTGTCGGTGTCCACCGCAATCGCCAGGTGCTCGGCGTTGTGGTAAGTGATCTCCTGCGTTTCCTCGTTGTACTCGCCGTTGACCTTCGGGTGCTGCTTGAGCGCCTCCGTCACAGCCTTGGCGATGAACGGCAGGAACGTCAGCTTGGTGCCGTTGACGGCCTGGAACGCGCCCTTGGCCTGGTTGCGCAGCTTGACAATGCGCGTCATGTCGACCTCGTGCACCTGTGTGAGCTGCGTGGAAACTTCCAGCGACTCGCGCATGCGCCGGGCAATGACCTGGCGGATGCGGGGGGCCTTGACCGTGGTTCCGCGCAGTGAGGAAGGCACGACGGCGGCAGCGGCCTTGGGTGCCGGGGCTGCGGTTGCGCTGGGGGCAGGTGCTGTCGCAGCCTTGGCGGCCTCAGCGGCGGCCAGGACGTCCTGCTTGCGGACGCGTCCGCCGACGCCGGTGCCGGCGACCGTGCTGATGTCCAGGCCGTGCTGGTTGGCCAACTTGCGGACCAGCGGGGTCACGTAGTTGGACTCGGAAGCTGCCGGTGCCGAGGGCGCGGCAACGGGAACGGGTGCTGCTACGGGTGCGGGTGCTGCGGCGGGTGCAGGTGCTGCCACCGGTGCCGGAGCGGCGACCGGTGCAGGCGCTGCCATCGGTGCAGGCGCTGCCACCGGTGCGGGAGCCGCAACGGGTGCAGGTGCTGCGGCGGGCGCAGGTGCTGCAACAGGTGCTGCGGCGGGCGCCGGAGCCGTGACCGGTGCGGGGGCGCCGGAACCGATGACTGCCAGGGTGCCGCCGACTTCCGCGGTCTCATCCTCGGGGACGCGGATTTCCAGCAGGGTGCCTGCAACGGGGGAGGGGATCTCGGTGTCAACCTTGTCCGTGGACACCTCCAGCAGCGGCTCGTCAACCTCGACCGTTTCGCCGACTGCCTTCAGCCAGCGGGTGACGGTGCCTTCGGTGACGGACTCGCCCAGTGCGGGAAGCTTGACCTCGAAGGTGTCGCCTGCGGGGGCTGCGGCAGGGGCGGGTGCCTCGACCGGCTCGGCCGCAGATGCTGGTTCCGCGGCGGGGGCTGCTTCGGCCACCGGGGCAGCTTCAGCAACGGGGGCTGCAGCGCCGGCGCCGTCGCCGGATCCGATGATGGCCAGGGGGGCGCCGACTTCTGCTGTCTCGTCCTCGGGAACCAGGATCTGCTCCAGGATGCCTGCAAACGGCGACGGAATTTCGGTGTCAACCTTGTCGGTGGAAACCTCGAGCAGGGGCTCGTCCACTTCAACTCGTTCGCCGACCTGCTTGAGCCACCGCGTGACGGTTCCTTCGGTGACACTTTCACCCAAGGCGGGCAAGTTCACGGATTCAGACATTTCGTCCCCGTTCTCCTTTTTGTGCGGTGCCTTGTCCAGGCGCCGGACATGAAATTCATGAGTAATGATTAAGTAATGATTATTTGTATTTGAGCTTAGTGCACCCGGCGCAGGCGCCGGGTGCACTAATGAGGTACTGCTAGCCGTGGAGCGGGCGGCCGGCCAATGCCATGGCCGCCTCGCCGAGGGCTTCGTTTTGGGTGGGGTGCGCGTGCACCAGGCCTGCAACGTCCTCGGGGTAGGCTTCCCAGTTCACGATCAGCTGGGCCTCGCCGATCTGTTCGCCCACCCGGGTGCCGATCATGTGAACGCCCACCACGGGTCCGTCCTTTTCGCGGACGAACTTGATGATGCCGCCAGTGCCGATGATGGCGCTCTTGCCGTTGCCCGCAAGGTTGTACTCGGTGGACTCAACGTTGGCGTCGCCGAACTTCTCCTTCGCTTGCTTTTCATTCAAGCCGACGGAGGCGATTTCCGGGTCGCAGAAGGTGACCTTGGGGATGTTGATGTCCTCAACCACCACAGGGTTCAGGCCGGCGATTTCCTCGGCCACGAAGATGCCCTGCTGGAACCCGCGATGTGCCAGCTGGACACCCGGGACAATGTCGCCCACGGCGTAGATGTTGCCGACGCCGGTGTGGAGCCGGTCGTTGGTGATGACGAAGCCGCGGTCGACGGTGACGCCGGCTTCTTCATAGCCGAGACCGGCCGTTGACGGGCCGCGCCCGACGGCGACCAGCATGAGGTCGGCCTCGAACGTCTTGCCGTCGACGAGGGTGGCCTTGACGCCGTCGGCGGTTTGCTCCACGCCCTGGAAGAAGGTGCCCGTGTTGAACTTGATGCCGCGCTTGCGGAAGGTCCGCTCGAGGACCTTGATGATCGAGGCATCCTCGTTCGGGACCAGGGAGGCCATGCCTTCGATGATGGTGACATCCACGCCGAAGGACTTCCAGACGGAAGCAAATTCGACGCCGATGACGCCGCCGCCGAGCACAATGACGCTCTTGGGCAGGTAGTCCATGGTGAGCGCCTGGTCGGAGGTGATGACCTTGCCGCCAATTTCCAGCCCGGGCAGGCTGCGGGAGTATGAACCGGTGGCCAGCACAATGTTCTTGCCGGTGTAGTTCACGCCATTGACGGTGACGGTGTTTGCTGCTGTGAGCTTGCCCTCACCCTCGATGACCGTGATGCCCTTGCCCTTGATGAGGCCCTGGAGGCCCTTGTACTTGCCGGCGATGATGCCGTCCTTGTACGCGTTCACGGCGTTCATGTCGATGCCCGTGAGCTCAACGTTGACGCCGATCTTGGCGCCTTCGCGGGCGTGGTCGGCAACTTCTGCTGCGTGCAGCAGTGCCTTCGTGGGAATGCAGCCGTTGTGCAGGCAGGTCCCGCCCAACTTGGCCTTCTCCACCAGCCCCACGGTCTTGCCCAATTGGACGGCCCGCAATGCCGCGGCGTATCCGCCGCTGCCGCCACCGAGAATCAGGATGTCGAATTCTTGCCCAGCTGCCTGTTCGGCCACTTAGACGCTCCCTCGCGTTCGGGTGGCGCACGGGGTCGCGCGCCATCTCATCAATTGTTGTGTCAGGCCTGCCGTCCGGATGCGGACGGCAGGCCTGACATGTCCAGGATCACCAATGCCAATGCCATCAAGGGTCGGTGGCACACGGGTGTCAGGGACAAAAGCTTTCAGCACTCACCTTAGCGGTCAGAACTTCCATGCTCCACCTCGGCCCTGTCACAGTAAAGCCGTTTGTGGTCATAGTCACTATGGGATTGGTCACCGCTGGTTGCTGCGGGCCACGACGTCCTCCACGTAGGCCACCAGCGTGCGCACGGCCATGCCTGTGCCCTGCTTGGGTGTGTAGCCGTACGGGGCGCCTTCATTGAAGGCAGGCCCGGCAATGTCCAGGTGTGCCCAGGGGATGGTCTCACCGTTCTTGTCCTTGCCGATGAATTCCTGCAGGAACACGGCGGCCGTCATCATGCCGCCCATGCGCTCACCAATGTTGGCCAGGTCGGCCACGGGGGAGTCCAGCGACGGGCGCAGTTCCTCGGGCAGCGGCATGGGCCAGATGAGTTCGCCGGCCCGGTCTGCGGCAGCCTTCAGCGCTGCGCTCACGCCGTCGTCGCCCATCACGGCGGCTGTGCGGTGGCCCAGTGCCACCACCTGCGCGCCGGTCAGGGTGGCAACGTCAATGATGACGTCGGGAAATTCATGGGAGGCGGCCACGAGGCCGTCGGCCATGACCAGGCGCCCTTCGGCGTCGGTGTTCAGGACTTCCACCGTCTTGCCGCCAAGGATGGTCAGCACGTCGGAGGGGCGGATTGCGGTGCCGGAGGGCATGTTCTCGGCAATGCACAGCCATCCGGTGACATTGACGGGGAGGCCCAGTTCCGCCACGGCCAGGACGGTGTTCAGCACGGCGGCTGCGCCGGCCATGTCGCACTTCATGGTGATCATGCCGGCGCCGGGCTTGATTGAGATGCCGCCGGAGTCAAAGGTGATGCCCTTGCCCACCAGGGCCAGGTCCGCAACGGCCTTGTCCGACTTGTATTCCATCTTCACCATGCGCGGCGGGCGCGAGGAGCCCTGCCCCACTCCCATGATGCCGCCGAAGCCGTCCTTCAGGAGGCGCTTTTCATCCATGACGGTCACCTTGACCGGCAGGCCCTTGGCCAGGTCCTTGGCGGCTTCAGCAAATGTGGCCGGGTAGAGGCGGCTCGGGGGTTCGTTGACCAGGGTGCGGGTGGCGTTGACCGCCTTGGCCACCGTCGAGGCCCGCAGCAGCGCGGCCGCCAGCTTGGGGTCCTTGGCGAGTGCGGAGTAAATGGTGACCTTGGCAACGGCAGCCTTGTTCCCTGCCTTGTTCGAGTGCAGGCTGTCGTATTGGTAGGCGCCCAGTGCGGCCCCCTCAGCCAGCGCGGAAACCTGCTCGACCGCCGTCGTCGGCAGCGCGAGCACCACGTGGGCCAGGCCTGCCAGCTGGCGGACGGCCGAGCCGGCGGCGCGGCGCAGGGATTCCTCGGTGATTTCGGTGCCGGCAAGCTTGCCCACTCCGGCCAGGACCAGCACTTTCGCGCCGGTGTCCGGCAGTCCGGGGAGGCGCACCAACTGGTCCGCGTCACCCGTGACGCCCAGGGCCGCCAGGGATTCCTTCAGGGACTTGACCGTGGAGGCGGTGAGGGGCGAGTCGAGCAGGACGGCACCGTCGGCACCCTTGCCGACGCCGATGACAAGCGCATCCGCCGAAGCCTTCTTGAGGTCCGAGCTGATGACGTTAAAGGATATGGGGTGGTTCGCACTCACTGTAAAAAGGTCCTCACGTGGTGTTGGTTATGAAAGGTCACACTCCTAAAGATCGTAGTCTCTTTCGGCGCGGGGGGCCGTTGCTGCCGGGCACCGGGGGGTGGGCCGCCCCGGCCTGCGGTACCGTATGGGGCATGAGTGAAAATACCCAGGAGCTGCTGTACGGGCCGTTGCATGAATGGCACGTGGCCCACGGCGCCAAGATGGCCGAGTTTGGCGGCTGGCTGATGCCGCTGCAGTACGACGGCGGCGGAGTGGTGGCCGAGCACACGGCCGTGCGCACCGCCGTCGGCCTCTTTGACGTCTCGCACCTGGGCAAGGCTGAAATCCGCGGGCCCGGAGCACGGGAGTTTGCCAACCGGTGCCTCTCCAACGACCTCTTCAGGATCGCGCCCGGCAGTGCCCAGTACACGCTCGCGCTGACGCCCGAAGGCACCGTCATTGACGACCTCATTGCTTATTTGCGCGGTGACGGGGACGTGTTCCTGATTCCCAATGCGGCGAACACCGCGGCGGTTGTCGCGGCGCTGGTGGAGGCCCGCGACGCCGAAGGTTCCGCCCCGGAGACCAAGGACCTCGAGATCAGGGACCTCCACCGGGACTTTGCGGTTTTTGCCGTCCAGGGCCCGGCCTCGGCGGCCGTCATGGAGGCACTGGGCCTGCCCCAACCAGCGCAGTACATGTCCTTTGTTGATGCGGTGGCCGTGATCGGCGGCGCCGAGCTGCCCTTGACGGTGTGCCGCACGGGCTACACGGGCGAGCACGGCTATGAAATTGTGCCGCGCTGGGCCGACGCCCCCGCCGTGTGGGAGGCGCTGGCGGCGGAGGTGGGCAGGGCCGGCGGCAAGGCTGCCGGACTCGGGGCCCGGGACACCCTGCGCACCGAAATGGGCTACGCCCTGCACGGCCACGAGCTGTCCACGGCCATCTCGCCCCTGGAGGCCGGTGTGGGCTGGGCCGTGGGCTGGAAGAAGGAAGGGTTTTGGGGCCGGGACGCACTGGTGGCCCAAAAGGCGGCCGGGGCGCCGCGGAAGTCCGTGGGCCTGCTCGCGACCGAGCGCGGCGTGCCCCGTGCCGGCGCGGCTGTCCTGGACGGCGCCGGCGCCGTGGTGGGGACGACGACGTCCGGCACCTTTTCGCCGACCCTTGGCAACGGCGTCGCGCTGGCCCTGGTGGCCCCGTCTGTTGCGCTCGGGGACACCCTGGCGCTGGACATCCGCGGGCGCCGGCTGGGCGTCACCGTGGTCAAGCCGCCCTTTGTGCAGGTCAACGCGAAGGATTGAAACAGAGCCCCGGCACCCGTGGTGCACGGGCTGCCGCGAGATAAACCATGTGCGCCACGGTGCCCGGGATGATTCCCGGCGCCTGCGGCGTTGTGCTGGTGAGAGACACCAGTGTGAGGAAGACAGATGAACAACATTGCGCATGCCCCGTTCCAGGACCCCGAGTCCCTCTATGCCCTCAATGAGGCGCTGCTGGCGGCCGAGGACCTGCGGGGGCTGAACCTGCTGATGTCGTTCACCGGGTTTTCCGATGCCGGCCATGTCATCACCCAGATTGCCGGGGAGCTGACCGACCACCTGGCCGCAGAGCCCCTGGCCGTCTTCGACATCGACCAGCTCATTGACTACCGCTCCCGGCGTCCCCGGATGACTTTCACGGAGGACCACCTCAGCGACTACCAGGCGCCGTCGCTGGTGCTCTACCGCATGGTGGACGCCCTCGGAAAGCCCTTCCTGTTCTTGTTCGGGAGTGAGCCGGACCTGCAGTGGGAACGGTTCACCCTGGCCGTGCTGGGCCTGGTCCGCCGCCTGGACGTCAACCTGACGGCATGGGTGCACTCCATTCCCATGCCGGTGCCGCACACCCGTCCCATCGGGGCCACCGTGCACGGCAACCGGCCCGAACTCATCGAGGGAATTTCAGCGTGGAAGACCACCCTGGAATTGCCGTCCGCCATCGGGCATGTGCTGGAATACCGGCTGGCAGCGGAGGGCCGGAACGTGGTGGGCTACGCCATTCACGTGCCCCACTACCTGGCCGACGCCGAGTACCCGCCTGCCGCCGTCGCCGGCCTGGAATACCTGGGCGCCGCAGCCTCGCTGATGCTGCCCAGCGAACGGCTCCGGGAAGCCGGGCGGGCCGTGGAACGCCAAATCACCGAACAGGTGGAGGGCTCGGCGGAAGTGGCCGCCGTCGTGAAGAACCTTGAGACGCAGTATGACGCCCACAGCGACGGCACGGCCCGGCGTTCCCTTCTTGCCGGGGACAACGACGAACTGCCCGGCGCCGATGAGCTCGGGGCAGCCGTGGAAGCCTACCTGGCCAGCCGCGACGCCGGTCCCCTGGACGGCCCCGGCCGCCCCTAATTGGGTTGCGGCCGGCCAAATGTGACGGGAATCGTAGCCGCCCGGCCATGGCTTGCGGACCGGGGACGAATAGTCTTGTTCCGTGGACAGTAAACGCGCATGGACCGTTTGGGGAGTCGGCGTTTTCGCCTACCTCATTGCAGTGACCCAACGAACCTCCTTCGGGGTGGTAGGGCTTGAGGCCACAGCGCGTTTCAGCGCATCGGCGTCCGCCCTGTCCGCGTTCACGGTCATCCAGCTGCTGGTGTATGCGGGGCTGCAGATCCCCGTGGGCGTACTGGTGGACCGCTTTGGTCCCCGCGTCATGATTGCCACCGGTGCCGCCCTCATGACGGTGGGGCAGATTCAGCTTGCCGCGGCAACCTCCGTGCCCGGGGGCGTGGTGGGCCGCATCTTTGTCGGCGCCGGCGACGCCATGACGTTCATCTCCGTCATCCGGCTCATCCCGGCCTGGTTTCCGTCCCGGCGCGTGCCCCTGCTCACGCAGCTGACGGGCCAGCTCGGGCAGTTCGGCCAGCTGATCTCCATTGCGCCGTTTGCCCTGGTGCTCCATGCCTGGGGCTGGAGCCCGGCATTCCTTGGGCTCGCCGGGCTGGGCCTGGTGGCCTGCGTCCTCTCCACCGCGGCGCTGCGCAATGCACCGGAAATGTCGGGGCCCGCCGTCGAACTGGCCGGGATCAAGGAAACGGCGGAGGACCTGGCCCGGGCCTGGCAGCAGCCGGGCACGCGCCTGGGCATGTGGAGCCACTTTGCCACACAATTTGCGGGCAATGTGTTTGTCATGACCTGGGGCTACCCGTTCCTCGTGTCTGGCCAGGGCCTGGACCCGACCGAGGCCAGCGTCCTGCTGAGCCTCTTTGTGGTGGTCGGGATCATCTGCGGACCCCTGCTGGGCGGCTGGGTGGGCCGGCACCCCATGCGCCGCTCCACCATGGTCCTGGCCGTAACGTTTGCCATTACGGCCGCGTGGCTCTCCGTTATCCTTTACCCGGGGCCGGCACCCCTGTGGCTGCTGGTGGTGCTGGTGCTGATCCTGGCCCTCGGCGGCCCGGCATCCATGATCGGTTTTGACTTTGCCCGGACCTTCAATCCGTCGCGCCGCATCGGGACCGCCACGGGCATCGTCAATGTGGGCGGATTCATCGCGGCCCTGATCACCATGTACGTGGTGGGCCTGATTCTTGACCTGCTCAAGAACAGCGGCTTCTCCGGCGGCAACCTGTATTCGCTGGACTCGTTCCGGATTGCGCTGTCCTTCCAATTCATCGTCCTGGCCATCGGCGTGGGTGCCGTGATTGGGATGCGCAACCAGGTGCGCCGCCGAATGGCCCTGGCGGGCGAGACAGTTCCGCCGCTGCGGCAGGCGCTGGCCGACAATGCCCGGCGCCGGGCCCAGTACAGGAGCGAGCTGCGGGCCGGGCGGCTTGCGGGCAGGGACACTGCTGGCCGCGACACCGCTGGAAAGCACGACGGCGGCCCTGCCGGGCAGGACTGACCGGGCTTCCCCGCTGCCCTCCGGCCACGTGTGAGCGGAAGTGCTTGATCATTTGAGTGCGAAGCAGCGCGGTGTTATCCACAGATGGACGCTTTGGGGGCTTGCGGCCTTTTTTGCCGCCCCGATGCGCGGAAGTCTGGGGGCATGGGAAAACAAGAGAAAATCAGAGTCAGTGCCGGCGAGGACCTGCTGGCGTTCATACCCCACATTGTCGGCTACTGGCCGGAGAACAGCGTGGTGTGCATCGGCATGGGCGGCAAGGCCTTGCGGGCCACCATGCGCCTGGACCTGCCGCCCTCGGGCACTGTGGACCTGGACGGGTTCGCCCGCGTCGCCGCGGTCCAGCTGGCCAGCGACCTGCAGGCCGACGGCTGCCTCATTGCCTTGTTCGCCGGCGAGGACTGGACCGAGCCGGACAATTTTCCGCTGCGCGATCTCCATGAGGCGCTGCAACGGGCTTTTGCCGCCGAGGGCCTGCCGGTGCGGGACAGCTGGTATGTCGGCAGCGGGCACTGGCGCAGCGTCGAGTGCTCGAATCCGTCATGCTGCCCGTGGCCCGGCCGCAGCAACTCGACCATCACCGGCAGCTTTGTCAATGCAGAGTTTGTGTTCCGCGGCAGCGCCGTCGAGGAAAATCCCCGGGAGCGCATCCCCAAGATGACGGCCGTGACTGACCGGGCTTTTGCCGGGAAGGTGGAAGCACTCCGGCCTGCCCTTGCTGATGGCTTGGCGGGGACCGCCTTGGCCGTAAACCAGGCAGCCGTCACCCTGGGTGCCTGGGAAAGGTCGCTGGCCCACTGGCCGGAACATCCCGACGCCGGCATGTCGGCCTTCCTTGCGGCCAGCCTGGGCAACACCTCCATGCGCGACGCCGTCATGGTCTCCTTGGCCGATACGCCGGAGCTGGCCCTGGCCGGCCTCTTCGACATGGGCTTCCTGGAATCAGCAACTGCCCGGCCAGTGGTGCCGCCCAACTGGTTTGGCGGCAACCAGGCCGAGGATTATGAAGTTTTCCTGTCCGGTGGCCGCCAGGGCGGCGTCGGTGGCCTTTCGGATCCTTTGGATCTGGACGCCTGCGGGGCGGCGGCCACATTTAGCGACATCCTGCTGGGCGGCAGTGCGGTTGGCGGGGGAGCAGCCCACCCGAGGGCAGCCCGCCCGAATTGGGAGAGGATGGACCGTGCCGAGGAACTGCTGCTCTTCCTTGCCGGATCACTGCAGGGCCCGGCCAAGGCGCCGGTGCTCTGTCTGCTCGGCTGGATCCAGTGGTGCCGCGGCCGGGGGACCTGGGCCGGGACCTACTTTCAAGCCTCCCAGGGCTGCCAGCCGGGGTACAAGCTGGCCTATCTGCTCGAGCGCCTGCTGGACACGGGGTTCGTTGCTGCCTGGGCCAAGGACCAGCGCACTGCATGGCCCGGCTACCGTCGCGACGAATTTGAGGAGGAAGCGGCCTGAGCAAATCCAGCGGCAGAACATGAGACAATGTAAGCCGCGACCCGGTTGGGTCCGTGTTTTGTGCAGCGCCACGGTTTGGTGCCGTCACGGAATGATTCACCTGCGCCCGGCGGGAACAATGCCGGGACGCGGGGAGTTATACCGTAAGACCCTCCAAGCCAAGTGATGCCAAAAGCAACACGGACTTGACAGGGTCATAGTGGTGTTGCCCCAAGGTAACCCCACAGACCGCCGCAAGAAAGGTTTTCTGTGTCTGCTACTGCCAAGAGCAATGACTCCGCAACAAACAAGCTTCAAGACCCGGCAACGCCAGCTGCTGAGCCGTTGACTCCGGCACAGAAGCGGGCCGCCACCATTGCTGCCAAGAAGTCAGCCGGGGGTGCGGCTCCCGTCAAGAAGGCTGCCGCGCCGCGCAAGACCCGTGCCAAGAACGCCACGGATGACGATTCTGCCGCCGAAGGCCCCACTGCCGAGGACGACGACCGCGAGGACGGTGCCGAAAAGAGTGAAAAGCCCGTTGCGACCGGCACCGGATTTGTCTACTCCGACTCGGACGACGACGACGCACCCGTCCAGCAGGTCATGTCGGCAGGGGCCACGGCGGACCCCGTCAAGGACTACCTGAAGCAAATCGGCAAGGTTGCCCTGCTCAACGCCGAGCAGGAAGTGGACCTCGCCCTGCGCATCGAGGCCGGCCTGTTCGCGCACGAGAAGCTTGAAGCCGACGACGGCAAGATGGACGAGCAGCTCCGGCGCGACCTCCAGCGCATCGTCCACGACGGCAAGCGTGCCAAGAACCACCTGCTCGAGGCCAACCTGCGCCTGGTCGTCTCACTGGCCAAGCGCTACACAGGCCGCGGCATGCTGTTCCTTGACCTGATCCAGGAAGGCAACCTGGGCCTGATCCGTGCAGTCGAGAAGTTTGACTACACCAAGGGCTTCAAGTTCTCCACTTACGCCACCTGGTGGATCCGCCAGGCCATTACCCGGGCCATGGCCGACCAGGCACGCACCATCCGCATCCCCGTGCACATGGTGGAGGTCATCAACAAGCTGGCCCGCGTCCAGCGCCAAATGCTCCAGGACCTGGGCCGCGAACCCACGCCCGAAGAGCTGGCCAAGGAATTGGACATGACGCCGGAAAAGGTGGTCGAGGTCCAAAAGTACGGCCGCGAGCCCATCTCGCTGCACACGCCGCTGGGCGAGGACGGGGACTCCGAATTCGGTGACCTGATTGAGGACTCCGAGGCAGTTGTTCCCGCCGACGCAGTCTCCTTCACGCTGCTGCAGGAACAGCTCCACTCGGTGCTGGACACCCTGTCCGAACGCGAAGCCGGCGTGGTTGCCATGCGGTTTGGCCTGACCGACGGCCAGCCGAAGACTTTAGACGAAATCGGCAAGGTCTACGGCGTCACCCGTGAGCGCATCCGCCAGATCGAATCCAAGACCATGTCCAAGCTGCGACACCCCTCGCGGTCGCAGGTGCTGCGGGACTACCTGGACTAATCCCCACTCGCCGGTCCAGCTTGGAAATGACCCGGAACGGGTGCTTGCAATTTTGCACCCGCTCCGGGTCATTTTTTGCCCGGTTGGCCGGAGAGCGCCCGTGCGGCTGCTTCGATGCGGCTTGACACGCCAAGCTTGCGCATGATCGCGGAGACGTGGACGCTGGCCGTCTTGGCGCTGATGAACAATTGCTCGCC
This sequence comes from Arthrobacter silviterrae, assembly GCF_011045165.1. Taxonomy (GTDB): domain Bacteria; phylum Actinomycetota; class Actinomycetes; order Actinomycetales; family Micrococcaceae; genus Specibacter; species Specibacter silviterrae. Next base: position 15,167 of record NZ_JAAKZI010000038.1, on the reverse strand, counting down.
AATCTGGCGGTTGCTCAGTCCGCCGGCAACCAGGGCCAGGACCTGGCGTTCCCGTTCTGTGAGGCCGTCGCCGCCGTGTCGTTGTTTGGGTCCGTCGAGTGAGAGCCCCGCCTGGGCTGCGAAGTTCCGCGCCAGGCGGGCGGAAAGCAGCGCGCCGAGCCCCTCGGCGCCTTCAACGGCCGCTGACAGCGTGGCGGCCGCCTCGGACCGCCGCCCACTGGCAAACTCGGCCTGGCCTGTCCGCCAGGCAATATAGGGTCCCAGATGGGCCGGCAGCACTGCCGAGAACGTCCCTGCCCGGTGCCAGGCTGCCAGCTCGCCGCCGTCGAGCCCGGGGCCGCCCAATTCAGCGTCAAACAATGCCTGCCACGCCGGATGGGTGGGCCAGAAGGAGTCCCGGTCCAGCACGGCACGCAGCCGTCCGGCGTCGTCATCGATCCGGGCACCGGCGCGGCGCCGGGCGGCGAGCACACGTGCCGCAACCGCCAGCAGCGGCAGGTCGTACCCCGGCAGCGGCAGGAATTCCGGGTCCAGGAGGAAGCAGGCCTCCTGCCAGGCCGCATCCAGCCGGCCCCCGGCCCACGCCAATTCAGCGCCAAGCGTGGCCAGATGCAGCCGGGATTGCATTTCCACCCCCGCCAGCGCGCGCAACAGGGGCTGCCACTGCCGGAACAGCGCCTCCGCGCCGGGCACGTCCCCGCCCCACAGCGTTGACCAAATCCTTGACCTCAGCAGGTAGGCGTGGAACGAACTGGGTGGCGAAAGGGAAAGGTTGCGGTCAAGGAGGGCTTGGGCGCCGGCCCAGTCACCCCGGGCAAACAGGGGGTCAACGGCATTGGAGGACAGGATGGCCCCAGATGTGCGTTCCTCGCCCCGCTCCCGCGCCTTGACGATGCCCGCTTCCGCGACCTGGATGGATTCACTGTACAAACCCAGCAGGTTCAGAATGTCCGAATAGTTCACGCGGAAACGCAGCAGTGCCTGGGTGTCGCCCTGGGCCAGCCTTTCCGCCGCCTCCAGGTCGCTGCGGCCGCCGGCAATGTCGCCGGCATTGATGCGGCTGACGCCGCGGAGATTGGCGGCAATGGACTGCTCCGCGGCATTGCCGCTTGAGGAGGAGAGCGACAGTGCAGCTGTGGACGTTTCCACGGCCTGTTGCAGGCGGGCCTCGAGCATGTACCGTGCGGCCAGGCTGTTCAACAGTGACGCCCGCAGGATGTCGTCGGACCCCGGCGGTGTCAGCTCAATGGCCTCCAGCAAGAGGGCATCGGACCCGGGCTTGGCGTTGAAGCCAAGATATCGCGCCTGGGCCGCCAGCAGGCGTGCCCTGTCGGTCCCCGTGGCGGAAGGGTCCGCGGCGGCGAGCCTGATCACGGCCAGGGACCGTTCGCCGTCGCCGGCCAGGCTGTGCGCGGCTGCCGTGCGGGCCATCAAGCGGTACTGCGGGATTCCGGCAACGACCGATGGGTCAATCACACGATCCCACAGTTCCAGGGCGCGTTCGCCCATTTTGGCGGCCGTCGAATAGGCAAAGTTTGCCCTGGCCTGGGCCATGGCCGCCAGGGATGAGGCAAAGGTTTTCTCCACATCGTTGGCTGCGTCCCAGTGGAATGCAATTTCCGCGGCGTCCCGGTGGATGGCTCCCGCGGCTTCCAGGGCCTGGGCGTAGCGGGTGTGGAACCGGGTCCGCTCGCCGGGGAGCAGGTCGGCGTGGATGGCCTCCCTGACCAGGGCGTGCCGGAATGAATAGCACTCGCCGTCCACGTCGATCAGCCTGGCCCGCTGGGCAGCCCGGGCTGACGCCTCAAATTCTTCCTGCGGGTGGTCGAAGGCGAGCTCTGCCTGGGAATGGCGGACGCTGACCCCGCCGGCTGCCAGGACGCGCAGAAAGTACTGGACCGGTTCTTCCAGCCGTTCGTACCGGGCAAGCAGCAGGTCCTTCAGTGAGGAGGGCAGGTCCCCGGGCGCTGCGCAGTCACCCAGGCCAAGCAGTTCCTCCACGAAAAACGGGATGCCGTCGCTGCGGGCGAAGACATTTTCAACGAATTCGAAGTCGACGGCGTCCTCGGTGGCGGCCTCCATGAGCTGGCGCACCTGGCCCCTGTCCAGCCGGGCCAGAGCCACAGCCTTGACATACCGCCCCCGTTCCGCTTCGGCCAGAAAGGCCTTGAGCGGGTGGCCGCGGTGGAGGTCATCGCTGCGGTAGGTCATGGCCAACAGGAACCGGCCGCCATTGAAGGCACGCAGAATGAAACGAAGAATTGCCAGGGTGGAGTCGTCCGCCCAATGCAGGTCCTCGACCACCACCACCAGGGGCCGCGACACGGAGGCTTTTTCAAAAACCGTGCTGACAGCTTCCAGAACCCGGTTGGGGCTCGGTCCCGGACGCCCGGCCACGCCGGCCTCGGGCAGCAGCAGCGCCAAGGCGTCACCACCCGGACCGGCCAGCTCCATCAGGGCGGCCACCCCGATGTCCGCTGCCAGGGCGCGCAGGATGGCGACAATGGGGGCGTAAGGCGTGGCGAGGGGGCCCAGGTCCACGCACTGGCCCACCAGCACCCGGGCCTCGTGCGGCAGGCCGTGCTGAAACTCCTGCACCAGGCGGGTCTTGCCCAGGCCGGCCTCACCCGAGATGATGACGGCTTGGGGCTTGCTTTCCCCGGCAAGTTGGTAGGAGTCTGCCAAGGCGCCCATTTCAGGTTCGCGCCCGATCAGTTCGCTGCTGTGCTGTGGCCACTGCATGCCTTCATCCTGCCACTGACGCCCAGTGGCCGGCAGCCCCGTCATGCGTTGCCGTGAATTGCGCTGCCCGCTGCCCGGTGGGCGGGCACCTCCGTGTCACGTCCGGGAGACCGCACACTTTTCAGGAAGTGGGCCTGCAGGCGCTGGAACACTCCTGGGGCCCGGTGGAAGCGGGGATCGGTGCCGTGAGCCTCGAGCAACAGCCTTCGCTGTTCGAGTGCCACAGTGCGTTCGCGTTCCGTTTGTTGTGCCAGCAGCAGCGCCATGAAGTCAGACATGCTCATCCCTTTCTGCCCAGGTTCATTGGTGTGAACCTTTTTTGTGATGATTCCATCCTTCGCCGGACGGCGTGGACGAACATCGGGCAGTTGCCTTATTTGCGGCACCGCTGCGTGGAGTGGGAGGCTAAGGCACCTTAGCCGTGCCGGCTCCAGGGCACAAAAAAAGGGGCCGCGAACCATGTCCGCAGCCCCTTCAAGTGCTTGTGCCTAGTCGATTGAAACCGGTGCCTTTTCGTGCAGCCGGGCAGTTTCGTCATGCCATTCGGCCGACAATGGGCGCAATGTGGTTTCCACGGAGCGGGCGTGGTGTCCGCAGAAAAGCAGTTCCCCGCCGGAGGACTCCAGCACTACTCGCACATACGCTTGTGCGCCGCAACGGTCACAACGATCCATCGTGTTCAGCTCTCGGCTGGCAATGGCGGTGGTAGTCATGATGGCCTCCTTCTCTAGTTCCTGTACCTAATACAACCACTGCACAGGGCCGTTCCATGTCCACCACCGCGCACTTTCGCTTACCGCGTAGCCCGGCCGGTGCGGCATGCCTGCCTGTGGAGGGGGCAATGAAGCGTTAACCTTGAAAGGGTTGCGGGCTTCGCGTCCGCCGCCCCGTCAACCGCATTCATAAGGAGTACGCCAGCCTTGGCCCGTCAAAGTTCCGATTACAGCGCCCGCCACCTTTCCGTTTTGGAGGGGCTGGAAGCCGTGCGGAAGCGGCCCGGCATGTACATCGGCTCCACAGACTCCCGCGGCCTGATGCACTGCCTCTGGGAGATTATCGACAACTCCGTTGACGAGGCATTGGCCGGCTACGGGCAAAACATCACGGTGATCCTGCACAGGGACAATTCCGTGGAGGTGCACGACGACGGCCGCGGCATCCCGGTGGACGTGGAACCAAAAACCGGACTCACTGGCCTGGAAGTGGTGCTCACGAAGCTCCATGCTGGCGGCAAGTTCGGCGGCACCTCCTATGCGGCTTCGGGCGGTCTGCATGGCGTGGGCGCCAGCGTTGTCAATGCGCTGTCCTCCCGCATGGACGCCCAGGTGGACCGCGGCGGCAAGACGTACCAGATGAGCTTCCGGCGCGGTGAGCCCGGCCACTTCAAGGACACGGGGCGGTCGCTGAGCCCGGACGTGCCCTTCGAACCCTTCACCGAAAAATCCAGCCTGGACGTGGTGGGCACCACCAAGCGCGGCGTCACCGGCACCCGCATCCGGTACTGGGCCGACCGCCAGATCTTCACGCCTGACGCAAAATTTTCCTACGAAGAGCTGGTGGCCCGGGCCCGGCAAACCTCCTTCCTGGTGCCCGGGCTGCGGATCACGGTGCAGGACGACAGAAGGCTGCCGGGCACGGCCGGCGAGTTCGCCACCCACGAAGAGGTGTTCAGGCACGACGGCGGCATCTCGGAGTTTGTCGACTTCCTGGCGGTCGGCGGCCAGGTGACTGACATTTGGCGCCTGCAGGGCAGCGGCTCCTTTACGGAAACCGTGCCGGTGCTCAATGCCGAGGGCCATCTGGAGAGCACCGCCGTCGAGCGCGTTTGTGAAGTGGACATCGCGCTGCGGTGGGGGATTGGCTATGACACCACCATGCGCAGCTTTGTCAACATCATCGCCACACCCAAGGGCGGGCGGCACCAGGAAGGTTTTGAACTGGCCCTGCTGAAGACCTTCCGCAAGACCATTGAAGCCAATTCGCGCAAGCTCAAGGCCGGCAACGACAAGATCGAGAAGGATGACGTCATGGCCGGGCTGACCGCCGTGCTGACCGTCCGGCTGGCCGAACCGCAGTTTGAGGGGCAGACGAAGGAAATCCTGGGCACCCCGGCCGTGAAGAACATTGTGGCCAAGGTGGTGGAGAAGGAGCTCAAGGCCAAGCTGGAGTCGTCCGCGCGCGGGGAAAAGATCCAGGCCGCGACACTGCTGGAAAAGGTGGTGTCCGAGATGAAGTCGCGCATCTCGGCCCGCGTGCACAAGGAAACACAGCGCCGCAAGAACGCGCTGGAAACGTCCTCGCTGCCCACCAAGCTGGCCGACTGCCGCACCAGTGACGTGAAGAAAAGCGAGCTGTTCATCGTGGAGGGGGACAGTGCCCTCGGCACGGCCAAGTTGGCGCGCTCCTCCGACTTCCAGGCGCTGCTGCCCATTCGCGGCAAGATCCTCAACGTCCAAAAGGCGTCCGTGGGGGACATGCTGGCCAACGCCGAGTGCGCCGCGCTCATCCAGGTGGTCGGGGCGGGATCCGGGCGCAGCTTCGACCTTGAATCCGCCCGCTACGGCAAGGTGATCCTGATGACGGACGCCGACGTCGACGGCGCCCACATTCGCACCCTGCTGCTGACACTGTTCTTCCGCTACATGCGACCCATGATCGACGCCGGCAATGTGTATGCGGCCGTCCCGCCCCTGCACAGGGTGGAGGTGGTCAACGCCGGGTCCAAGCCCAATGAAATGGTGTACACCTACTCGGAGAAGGAACTGCACGCGCTGCTGGCCAAGCTGGAAAAGTCGGGGAAGGGCTACAAGCAGCCCATCCAGCGCTACAAGGGCCTGGGTGAAATGGACGCCGAGCAGCTGGCGGAAACCACCATGGACCCCCGCCACCGCATGCTTCGGCGCGTCACCAGCGTCGACGCCGACCGCGCCGAGCACACCTTTGAGCTGTTGATGGGTTCCGATGTGGCGCCGCGCAAGGAATTCATAGTGGCAGGCAGCGAACACCTCGACGCCGACCGCATCGACGCCTAGCCCCCGCCAAAACCCTCCCTCAGCTTTTGGGCCTTTTCTCCCGACGCTCCCTCACCGTGCTGAGGGAGCGTCGGCGAAAACACCCCGAAAGCTGAGGGAGCGTCGGAGGGTGGAGGGGGCGCCGGGGTCGTCAGGGAGGATCGGGGTGGTCAGCCGCCCAGCATGCCCGGAACCAGCAGGAGCGCTGTCGGCAGGGCCAGCAGCAGTGCCGCACCCGCCAACACCAGTGCCTGAAGCTTGCGCGCCAGCGGCGGTGTGGGGGCCAGCAGCCGGCTGAGCCTGGCCGACGTCGTCGCCGGGGTGTCAATCTGGTCCGCACCACCGCCCACCAGGGCCGTGGCAGGCAGCCGGGCGGGGCCGCTGGCCACCAGGGCGATGGCCGTCACCAGGGTGGACTTGCTGACGGAGCGCAGTGCCACGTCGTCGGCCAGAATCTCAATCAGGGAGGACACTGCGCGCTGGGCGAGCCGTGAGGTGGGCAGCCACGGCAGGGCCGAACGCCACGCCGCAAAGGCCCACAACAGCAGGTGGTGGCGCTGGGTCAGGTGGGTTTCCTCGTGCAGCAGCACGGCACGGAGCTCTTCGGGGGAGAGGAGGGTCATGAGGCCGTCGGAGAGAACAGTGACGGACCGGGACCCTCCCGGCAGGCAGTACGCCACGGGGGCCTCATGGTTGATGACCAGGGTGTCCGGGCGGTCATGGGACGGGGAACTGAGCAGGGCCAGCAGGTCGCGGTGGCGGCGCCGCTGGCGGTTGATGCGGAAGTACGTCAGCCAGAGGGTGAAGACAAGGTGTGCGGAAAGCAGGGCTGCGGCACTGAGTGCGAATGCGTGGACCAGGCCCAGCGCGTCAAGTGATTCGCGGCCCAGGAAGATGTCCAAAAGCCCGCCCAGCCCGGCCGCCAGGTTCCCGCCCAGCGGCACCAGGCCGTAGCAGAGCATGGCCCCGATCATGGAGAGCCCGCCGGCCAGCGCCAGGGACTGCCACAGCACCATCGCGGCAAAGGGTGCCGTGGCGGGCCACTTGGCGCGGGAGAGCGCTACTGGGACCGGCCAGGCCAGGGCAATGGCCAGCCCGGCCAGGAGCCACGAGGTCCAATACATACTGCAAACCTACCGTGTGGCGGCGGACGGATTCAGTCGCGGCCCAAAAGCTTGCGCAGGGTCGCGGCCTCGCCTTCGCTGACGGTGCCGATGAAGCGGGCCAGCACGGCTTCGCGGTCGGGGGCGGAGCCCAGCACCTCGAGCATGAGCTCCGCCGTGTGGTCGGCACGGCTCGTGACGGCACGGTAGCGGTGCGGGCGGGAAGAACGCTCGCGCTCCACCAGGCCCTTCTTTTCCAGCCGCGACAGCACTGTCAGTACGGTGGTGACTGCCAGCGGCCGCGATTCCTGTCCGTCGCCGTCCCCCGACGGGCGCTGCGAAAGCAGGTCCCGCAAGGCGTTGGCCGTGATGGCTTCGGGATGTTCCCACAAAAGATCCATGACGGCCCGTTCCAGGTCCCCAAGAGTTGCCATGCAAGATCCTTCTATTCGTAGAGCAAAACTTTTGTTTCCAAGTCCAATGTACAGGTTTTGACAGCAATGTTCTACGCAGGGTAGAACTTAGACTTCTACATAATGTAGAAATTTCACCGCTGGACGGCTCAAGACGTGGAACGAGGCTCGTTGATGGAAGCACTGGACATTGCCAGGTGGCAGTTCGGGATAGTGACGGTGTACCACTTCCTGATGGTCCCCCTGACCATCGGGCTCGGGGCCCTGGTGGCGATCCTGCAGACCACCTGGCACCGCACCGGCAGGGAAGAGTACCTGCGGGCGACGAAGTTTTGGGGCAAGCTGTTCCTGATCAACTTCATCATGGGTGTGGCCACGGGCATCGTCCAGGAGTTCCAGTTCGGGATGGCGTGGAGTGAATACAGCCGCTTTGTGGGCGATGTGTTTGGCGCCCCGCTGGCCATGGAGTCACTGCTGGCCTTCTTCGTTGAGTCGACCTTCCTGGGGCTGTGGATCTTCGGCTGGAAGAGGCTGCCGGCAAAGATCCACCTGGCCTGCCTGTGGATCGCCGTGTGCGGGTCCATCCTGTCCGCCTACTTCATCCTGGTCGCCAACTCATGGATGCAGCACCCCGTCGGCGTGAGGATGGTCAACGGGCACCCCCAGATGGTGGATGCCTGGGCCGTATTTACCAACAACACTGCCCTGGTGGCGTTCTTCCACACCATCACCGGCGCCCTGGCCGTGGCCGGCGGCTTCCTGCTGGGCATCGCGTGGTACCACCTGTGGCGCCGCCGTCGTGACGGCATCGACACCGTCGACGCCCGCGGGCACGTTATCGTCGGCGAATCAGCCACCATCCCGGGCCGCGACAAGCGGGACCACGCCGTGTGGATCAAGTCGCTGCGCATCGGCGCCGTCGTCGCCATGATCGCCTTTGCCGGCTCCGCCGTGTCCGGTGACCTGTCGGGCAAGCTCATGTTTGAACAGCAGCCCATGAAGATGGCCGCCGCCGAGGCCGCCTGCCACGACGGCACCAGCTTCTCCGTCCTGTCCGTCGGCGATCTCAGCAGCCGCGACTGCTCCAAGGTGGTGGCAGTCATGGAAATCCCCGGGCTGCTGTCCTTCCTGGCCCACAACGACTTCACCACGGACATCAAGGGCGTCAACACGCTGGTGCCCGAATACCAGGCAAAGTATGGCAAGTACCTGCCCGACGACCCGCTGTACGGAACGCGGGCCGGCCAGGAAATCAACTATGTCCCGGTCATGCCCGTCACCTACTGGGGATTCCGCATGATGATCGGCTTCGGCGGGCTGGCAGCCCTGGCCGCCGCGGTGGCCCTGTGGATCACCCGCAAGGGCACCGTTCCCCAGGCCAAGTGGCTCATGCGGCTGGCCCTGTTCGGCATCCTGGCCCCGTTTGGTGCCAACGCCGCGGGCTGGATCTTCACCGAAATGGGCCGCCAGCCCTTTGTGGTGGCCCCCAATCCCTCCATGAGCGGCGTTGACCAGGTGTTCATGTTCACCGCGGCAGCCGTCTCGCCGGGTGTCTCGGCGGGGGAGATGGTCTTCTCGCTGGCGTCCCTGGCCACCGTCTACGCCGTCCTGCTGGTGGTGGAGGTGGTGCTGCTGGTCAAGTACATCCGCGGCGGGACCGTCTCCGCCATGCCGGAGCTGGCCCATCCGGGCGGCCCAGGCGGGAAGGACGACGGCGGCACGCACCCGGGCGGGGAGGGCGGCGGCGATGTCCTTGCCTTTGCCTACTAGCCCGGCCGCCCGCCGGCCGGGCGCAGCCCCCGCACCTGTTCCGCCAACATCCCTGGACTAAGGATTCATTCAATGGACTTCCTCCCCACCCTGTGGTTCATTCTCATTGCCGTGCTGTGGACCGGATACCTCTTCCTCGAGGGATTCGACCTTGGCGTGGGAATGCTCATGAAGACGTTTGCCCGGGACGAAAAGGAACGGCGCCTGCTGCTGAACACCGTGGGCCCCGTGTGGGACGGCAATGAGGTGTGGCTGATCACCGCCGGCGGCGCCACATTTGCCGCCTTCCCGTTCTGGTACGCCTCACTGTTCTCCTCCCTCTACATCCCCCTGGTGTTTGTGCTGTTGGCCCTCATCTTCAGGGCCGTGGCATTTGAATACCGCGGCAAGGTCCACTCGGACATATGGCGCAGGACCTGGGACTGGGCCATCGCCGTCGGTTCCTTCGTGGCTGCCTTTGGCATCGGTGCCATGCTGGCCCTGACCACCACCGGCCTGCCCCTGAATGCCAACGGCGACCGCGTGGGCGGCCCCTTCGCCTGGTTCACCTGGTACGCAGTGCTCGGCGGGCTGGCACTGGTGGGCTTCTGCCTCCTCCAGGCGGGCGCCTTCCTGGCCCTGAAGACCGACGGCGCCGTCCGCCACCGCGCCCGCCGCCTGGTGGGCCGTTGGCTGGTTCCGGCTCTGCTGCCGATGGCGGCCTGGGCCATTGCGGTGGCACTCCAGAATGGCAAAGCCTTCAGCTGGGCCCTGATCGCCGCTGCCGTGCTGGCGGCAGCCGCGGCATGGCTGGCCAACCGCAAGGACAGGGAGGGGCTGAGCTTTTTGTCCCTGGGCGCTTTCCTGGTGCTGGGCAGCACGGCCATCTTCAGTGCAACCTTCCCCGTGGTGCTGCCGTCCACCCTCAACAGCGCCTGGAACCTCACGGTCACCAATGCCTCCTCCTCGGCCTACACCTTGGGACTGATGACCATTGTGGCCGCCGTGGGCGTGCCGCTGGTGCTGGCCTATCAGGCCTGGACCTACTGGATCTTCCGCAAGCGCATCAGCATCACCCACCTGCCGGACCCGCACGACTTCGCCCCCGCCGTCGGGCCGGCCTCCGCAACAGGCAAGGGCGTTGCCGCGGCAGGGGGAGCCTGACATGAGTCCCCGCCCCGCCCTGCCCGCCGGGAAGAGCACCCGCATAGCTCTCGCCGGGCTCGCCGGCCTGGCCGCGCTCAAGGCCGTGGGCCTGGTGCTCCTCATGGCCGCGCTGGCCCACGCCCTGGGCGGCTGGGCCGGCGGGAGGCAGCCCGAGATGTTGCGGCTGGCCATCCAGGGCGGGCTCGGCGCCGCCGCGCTGGCCGCTGCCGTGTGGGGCCAGCAGGTGCTGGCGCGGCGGGCGGCCCTGGGCACCAAGGAGGAACTGCGGGCACGTCTCATGGCCCACCGGCTGTCCGGCAACAGTGCGGGCAGCACCGGCACCGGTGCTGAAGGGATGCTGGCCAGCCGCGGGCTGGACGGGCTGGACAACTACTTCACGGCGTACCTGCCCGCACTCGTCAGCTGCGCCGTGCTGCCCGCCCTCATCGGCCTGCAGATCCTGCTGACCGACTGGGTCAGCGCCCTGGTCGTGGCACTCACCGTGCCGCTGGTGCCGGTCTTCATGGTGCTGATCGGCTTCCACACCCAGGACCGGGTGGAGCTCGCTGCCCGGGGCCTGGACAGGCTGTCGAACCACCTCCTCGAGCTGGCCCGGGGCCTTCCCGTGCTTGTGGGCCTGAGGCGTGCAGGGGCCCAGCGCCGGGCGCTCGCAGACGTCTCCGAGCAGTACCGCAAATCCACCATGGCCACCCTCCGCACCGCCTTCCTCTCATCCATGGCGCTGGAATTGATCAGCACCATCTCGGTGGCTGTCGTGGCCGTCTTCATCGGCGTCAGGCTGGTTTACGGCGGCATGACGCTCGAGGCGGGGCTCCTGGCCCTCATGCTGGCCCCCGAATGCTTCCGGCCGCTGCGCGACGTTGGCGCCGCCCATCACGGCAGCGAGGACGGCGTCGAGGCACTGCGCCGCGTCAATGAGATCCTGGGCACGGACCGGCCTGTGGCCGCTCCCGGCTCCGGTGCGGCCGTCGCCATCCCGGCCACCCGCCAGGCCACCGCTTCCGCGCCCGACGCCGGTGCCGCCGTCGTGCGGGCCGAGAACCTGCGCGTCCGGTATCCGGGGCGGACGGAGGCAGCCCTGTCCGGCTTCTCGGCTGTGGTGCCGCGCGGGGGCGTGCTGGTGCTCGCCGGCGCCAGCGGCACGGGCAAGTCCACTGCCCTGGCGGTGTTGGCAGGGCTTCCGGGGGATGCCGAAGTCAGCGGCAGGCTGCGCACTGCCTCACGGGATGCCCTTGCCTGGGTGCCGCAGCATCCCGTCTTTTCTGAAGACACCATGGCAGCCGAGGTGGCCCTCTACGCCGCCGGGCAGCTGGGCCTGGAGGTGCCGGACGGTGCCGTGCAATGGGCCCTGGAACAAGTCAATGCGGGCCACCTGGCGGCTCGTTCCCCCCTTGAGTGCAGCCCCGGGGAGCTGCGCCGCGTGGCCGTGGCCCGGGCGCTGGCGCGAACCGCCACCGACCCTTCAGTGGAACTTGTCCTCTTCGACGAGCCCACGGCCCACCTGGATCCCGTGTCGGCCCACATGGTTCGCCGGGCCATCTGTGCCCTGCGCGGCACGGTGGCCCTGGTCGTGGCCACCCATGACTCGGCGCTGGCGGGCCTGTTGCGCGGCCCGGTGGTTGAGCCTGCCGGCCCGCTGGTTTCGCCTGCCAGCCCGGTGTTTGAGCCTGTCTCGCCGGTGGTTCCGCCTGCCGAAACCCATGGGACCGGGCCCTTGCGCTCCGGCACACCCGCCGCCAAAATTCCCCCCACCGCGCCGGGTCATGCCCTTGCGGGCCCGGCCACATTCAAGTGGCGCTGGCTCCGGCAGCTGCCTCTGCGCTCGCCCCGCTTCCTGGCCGGTGTTGCGGTTTCCGCCCTTGCAACACTCAGCGCAGCTGCCTTGTCCGGCGTTTCCGGCTGGCTCATCGTGTGGGCCGCGGCCCAGCCGCCCATGATGTACCTCATGACGCTCATTGTTGGCGTGCGGGCGTTTGGCGTGGGCCGTTCCGTGCTCCGCTACAGCGAACGCCTGCTGACGCACGACGCCGTCTTCCGCTGGGCCGCCGACCTGCGGCTGAAGCTGTGGGACGCGCTGGGATCGAACGTGCGCCATTGGGGGCGGCTGACCCGCTCGGGCGGTTCCCTGGGGACCCTGGTGGCCGACGTCGACGAGCTGCGGGACGCGCTGCCCCGCGCTGCCGTGCCCATTCCGGCCGCCATCCTTTCGTTTCTGGCGGTGCTGGCCGCCACGGTGTGGCTGGTTCCGGCGGCCGCATGGCCCGTGGTCCTGCTGGGGGTCCTGGTGCTGCTGGTGCTGCCCGTGGTGGTGTACGCGGCCCAGCGCCGGTCATCGGCTGCGGCCGCCGTGCACCGTTCCTGGCTGGCGTCCAGGGCCACCACCCTGCTGGCTGCAGCGGACCAGCTGGCCGCCAACGGGGTGGGGGAGGTCCAGGCCCGCGCCTTTGCCGCCCGCGACCTGGCAGTCTCCGCACCGTTGCGCCGCCTCGCCTTTGCCAACGGACTGGGCCAGTCGGCCGTGTCGATCCTGACGTCGGCGGCCGCCGTCGCCGTGACGGCATGCTCCATCGCCGCCGGGGCGGACCCCCGAGCAGCGGCCGTGGCGGCCCTGCTGATGCTGGCGCTGGCAGAACCGCTGGGCCAGTACATTGAAGCCGTGGAACAGTTGCCCGTGCTGGGCACCATGATGGCGCGGACCATGCCGCTGCTGGACAGTGCCACAACGGGGGCAGGCGGGGTGGTGGCTGCACCGCCCGCAGCCATTCCGGACCGTGTCATTGAGATGGATCCCGGTGCCTCCGTGCGCGTGGATGGGATCACGGCCCGGTACCCGGGCGCCCCGGAGCCGGTGTTCACAGGCATCAGCGGGGGCACGGAGCGCGGGCGGTGGTGGAGTGTCAGCGGGCCCTCCGGCGCGGGCAAATCGACCCTGCTGGCCGTGCTGCTCGGCTTCCTCAAGCCTGAACGTGGCAGCTACACCATCAACGGCGGGCCGGCGTCGCCGCAGGCCCTGGCGCGGATTGCCTGGTGTCCCCAGGAGGCATATCTCTTCAACTCGACACTGCGCTCCAACCTCGCGCTGGCCCGCCCTGCCGCCAGCGCCCCCACGGACAGGGAGTTGGAAACAGCCCTGGAAACCGTGGGGCTCGGGCCGTGGTTCCGGGCGCTCCCGGAGGGCCTGGCGACCCGGGTTGGGCCGGGGGGCCATCATCTCTCCGGCGGGCAGCGGACCCGCGTGTCGGTGGCACGGACGCTCGTGGCGGGGGCCGCCGTCGTGCTTCTCGATGAACCGGCCGCGCACCTGGGCGAGGACGAATCGCAGGAACTTGTGGAACAGTTGCGCGCTTCCCTGGCCGATGTCGCGGTGGTCCTGGTGACCCATGACGCCGGCCTGGCTGCGACCGCTGACACCCACCTGTCGCTTGGGCTGGCGAACGGCAGGGAGGCTGTGGTGCAGGAGGCGGCCGGCGTTTAGGCTGGGGGGATGACGGCCCTCCCCGATAACTCCCTTCCATGGGCCGGCGGCCTGGCGTTCCGGCCGCTGGCCGACGGCGACATTGACGGTTGGCTGGCCCTGGTGGAGCGAATTGCCGCGGCCGAGAACGCGCACTGGCATGAGACCCGTTCGGAGCTGGCAACAAGCTTCGAGGATTCCGTCAACCCCTCTGCGGAGAACACGCTGGCGGGTTTTGATGCCGACGGGGTGCACAGGGCCTATGCGAGCGTGTCCAAAAATCCCGGCGCCGCGGTGGGCTATGCCTTCGGTGGCGTTGACCCGCAGTGGCAGAGGCGGGGGATTGGCGCCGGCATGCTGTTCTGGCAGGAGGACCGGCTGCGTGCCCGCTTCGCCTCGGAAGGGCTGCCGCCGGGGATGGTGCGAAGTTACACCCAAGAAGTGAATCCGGCGCATACCGGGTTGTTTGCCGGGGCCGGTTATCTACCGGTGCGGTACTTTTCCGAGATGGCCCGGCCGCTTTCCGGTGCGCCCGCTGTCGCGGTGCCCTCGGGGATTGTGTTGTCGCTCTTTACGCAGGCCTTGGCCGAACCGGTCCGGCTCGCGCACAATGAGGCATTTGCAGACCATTGGGGCTCGGAGCCGCGGAGTGTCCAGCAATGGGGCTTTCTGCTGAAATCTGAGAACTTCCGGGCCGCGTGGTCTGCCGTGGCGCTTGACACCCGCACCGGGGAGGTGGCCGGATACCAGCTTTCCATGTACGACCCTGAGCGGTTTGCGAAAGAGGGCAGGCAGGAAGGGTACACGGAAATTCTTGGCGTGCGGCGGGCCTGGCGCGGGCGTGGGATTGCGTCCGCCCTGCTGTCCGATGCCATGGCCCGGTACAGGGCGGCAGGGATGGAGCACGCCTGCCTGGATGTTGACACTGAAAACCCCACGGGCGCGTTGGGGCTCTACGAAGGAATGGGCTACCGGCCCGTGCGCCGCACCGTGGCCTGGGAGAAGCATCTGGGCGGATGATCCACGCAGTTTTTTGCCCCGGCCGCTTTGCTCCCGCGGCTTTGCTGCCGCTGCCGGCCAGGCTCGCTGCTGGTGATGCTCGACGCCGGTGGGCTTGCTTCCGGTGCCGGGCCTGGTTTGTGCGCGGTGGCGGTGGCGCGGAAAGGCGGGGCTCGGCGGCAGGGGATATAGAATATTTGTCCTAGTAACTATTGCGTTTCGGTTACGGTGCGGGTAGTGTGGGTTCATGGACGGGTTGGTGACCGGCCCCGGGAACGGGGAATCCCCCGCCGCACAGGATGTGGCGGCGGTGCTGGCCGCCGTGTCCCTGCCCGCCGTTGAACCGTTTGGCCCCGGCAGCGCCTCCCTGGCCGGGTTGCCGGCGTTCATCCCGTACCCTGTCCCCGACCCGGAACCGGCCTCCCGTGCCTCCACCGCCCGGGCCGTGCAGGCGGGCACGGCCGCGGCGCTGGAGCAGCTGCGGGTCCTGGAATCAGGGCTCGCGGCGGTGAAGGCGGCCCTGGTGGCC
>NZ_JAAKZI010000037.1 GCF_011045165.1 Arthrobacter silviterrae | reverse complement strand
GCCCCGGACACTGGACGTGCTCATCCTGCGGTGACAGCATGGCAGCCATGAAGACTTCTGAGTTGCTGGTGGATGCGTTTGGCCGGGTCGACGGAATTGTCGCGAGGGTCCTGGCCGGGCTGGACCGCGAGGCCTTGAACCGCCGGCCGGGCGGCACGGGCAATTCCATCGCCTGGCTGGTCTGGCACTTGAGCCGCGGCCAGGACGAACAAATCGCCGACGTGGCGGGCGCGGAGTCGGTCTGGGCATCAGGCGGCTATGCGGACCGTTTTGGCTTCGCCCTGGACCCTGCCGACACCGGCTACGGCCACAGCTCCTCCGACGTGGACGCGGTCCGGGTGGGCGACGCCGGCCTGCTCGCCGAATACCAGCACGCCGTCTCCGCCGCCAGCCAGGCGTACGTCGGCTCCCTTTCCGACGGGGACCTGGACCGGGTGGTGGATCGCCGGTGGAACCCGCCCGTGACGCTGGGCGTGCGGCTCATCAGCATCGTGGACGACGGCGTCCAGCACGGCGGCCAGGCGGCGTACGTCAAGGGCCTCCCGGCGGGTTCCTGAGCCCCCGGCGCCGGCCCCCCTTACATATTCACAGCTTCCGTCCTAGACTGGCGACAACCCCGGATTTTTCCAGTGAAATTCGCGCACCCTGCAACGGGTGACGGAATTGCCGCTCGTTGATTTGGCGCGCGCCGGGGCGTTCTTGTTGTACCGGGAAGCCCAGACGCGGTTCCCGGATTGCGAGGAAAGGTGCATTCCATGTCAGGAAACAAGGCTGTTGCCTACAAGGGCCCCGGGAAGGTCGAAGTCATTGACATCGACTACCCTACGTTTGAACTGAAGGACGGGCCGGGCGTCAACCCGGCCAATGTGGGGCGGAAGGTGCCCCACGGCGTGATCCTCAAGACCGTCGCCACCAACATCTGCGGCTCCGACCAGCACATGGTCCGCGGCCGCACCACCGCCCCGGCCGACCTGGTGCTGGGCCACGAGATCACCGGCGAAGTGGTGGAGGTGGGCCCGGACGTTGAATTCATCAAGGTGGGCGACATCTGCTCGGTGCCGTTCAACATCTCCTGCGGGCGCTGCCGCAACTGCAAGGAGCGCAAGACGGGCATCTGCCTCAACGTCAACCCCGACCGTCCGGGCAGCGCCTACGGGTACGTGGACATGGGCGGCTGGGTGGGAGGCCAGGCCGAATATGTCCTGGTGCCCTACGCCGACTGGAACCTGCTGAAGTTCCCGGACCGGGACCAGGCCTTGGAGAAGATCATGGACCTGACCATGCTGTCCGACATCTTCCCCACCGGCTACCATGGCGCCGTCTCCGCCGGGGTGGGCGTGGGGTCCACCGTCTACGTGGCCGGGGCCGGTCCCGTGGGACTCGCCGCGGCAACATCCGCGCACCTGCTGGGGGCTGCCGTGGTGATTGTCGGTGACATGAACGCCAGCCGGCTCACCCAGGCCCGGACCTTCGGCTGCGAGACCATCGACCTGACCCAGGGCGATCCCGGCGCACAGATTGAGCAGCTCCTGGGCGTCCCGGAAGTTGACTGCGCCGTGGACGCCGTCGGCTTTGAGGCCAAGGGGCATGGCGCGGACGCGGGCCACGAGGCGCCGGCAACCGTGCTGAACTCGCTCATGGACATCACCGCGGCCGGGGGTTCGCTCGGCATCCCGGGCCTGTACGTGACGGGCGACCCGGGCGGCATTGACGCCGCCGCGCAGAAGGGTTCCCTCTCGCTGAGCCTGGGCACCGGCTGGGCAAAGTCGCTCGCGTTCACCACGGGCCAGTGCCCGGTCATGAAGTACAACCGCGGCCTGATGATGGCGATCCTGCATGACAAGGTGCACATCGCCAAGAACGTCAACGCCAAGGCGATCCCGCTCACCGACGCGCCGCGCGGCTATGCCGAGTTCGACGCCGGCGCTGCCACCAAGTATGTGCTCAATCCGAACGGGTACCTGAACTAACTGCCGCGGTGGCTGGGTTTGCCGGCGCCCGGCAAACCCAACCACCCCGGAAGGGCCTACTTCTCCCAGGGAGCCTTGAGGGGGAAGTACTTTTCCAAAAAGTCCGTGACCCTTTCGCGGCGTTCCCCTGCATCCACCTCGGGGAAGCTGCCGTCGTTGAGGCACAGAAAGTCCGCGTTGCGCCGCTCCAGGACCCGCCCCAGCGAATCCAGCCCGGCCCGGGTGGTGGTGTCCACGTAGACTCCCCTGCCTTCGGCGTGCATCACGGCCCGCCCGGTCAGCAGCGCATAGTAGTGGTACAGGGAATTGGTCACCGAAATGTTCCCTGCCGCCCGGAAGCGGCTGGCCGCCGTGGCCGCAAATTCCGCGGCAAAGGTGTCCTCCAGTTCGGCCATGACCGACTTGCGGAACGGGGCCGCCGAATGTTCCAGGTGGCGGGTGGTGATGCGGCCAAAGCGGTCCCACAGCAGCCGGCGGTTCACGCGTGCGGAATTTTCAAAGCCGCTGCGTTCCGCCGAACTCTCGCCCAGGCCAATCCTGTTGGGGGAAAGCATGAACCGGGTGATGCCGCCGGGCGTGAAAAACATGTCCGGGGACAGCGGGCGGCCAAAAAACATGTCGTCGTTGGAATACAGGAAATGCTCCGAGAGGCCCTCGATATGGTGGAGCTGGGACTCCACGGCCATGGAATTGTGGGTGGGCAGCACCGACGGATCCAAAAAATGTTCCGCACTGATCACCAGCCTCACCTTGGGGTGCCTGGCCAGCCACTGCGGCGCCGGGGAGTCCGTGGCGATGTAGATGGTGCGGATCCAGGGCGCGAACATGTATATGGACCGCAGGGCATATTTCAGCTCGTCAATCTGCCGGAACCGGGCCTCGTGCCCGTCCCCCTCGCCCAGCACCACGCCGGATTCCTGTTCACGGCGGGCCGCCTGGTACTCCTGGGAACTGCCGTCCACCCAGGAAAACACCATGTCCACGGGGAAGCGGACGTCGAAAGCATGGTCGGCAAACATGTTTTCAATGGTCGGCCACGTTTTCCCGTACAGCTCAACTGTTCCGCGCCGGGCCTCGGCCTCGGTGACGGTGCGCCTGGTCAGCGAGTTCTCAACGGGCAGGCGGATCTGCCCGGCCCGAAACGTCCACAGTTCCAACTGAACGCCGGAATCAGCGCCGAAGAACAAGCCGCCGGACGGCTCAAGCCGCGGCCGGAAAAGTCTCAGGATGCGGGTCTTGCCGGACAGCGCCAGCGTGCCGTCCGCCACCAGCACGGTGGACTTCTTCTTGGTGTCAATGCTGCGCGCATACAGCGGCTCACCGGCAAAGGTGCGCACCAGGGCATTCTTCAGCGCGTGCCGGTAGGAGCGGTCGATGGCCAGCACGGGCCGCTGGTCGTTGCCCCGGACCAGCAGGTAGGGGATCGCGTAGCTTTCCAGTGCTGCACGGATGGCCAGCAGGTCCGCCACCATGGCCTGGTGCTGGGTCAGGGTGCGGTTCACGAGGGCCAGCCGCCCCTTGCGTTCGACGACGTCGGGCCTCGTCAGGAGCCGCGCCGGGGCGGGCGTTGGCGCCGGTGACGGGACGGCAGGGGGCAAGGCGGGCTCCTCCAGGAAATTGGCCCTGCACCTTGCACCGGCCACTGTCTGCGAGTTTACCGCGCAGGAACCTGCCCCAAACGGAAAAGGGCCTCGGGATCGTAATGTCCGGCCAGCCCCGCCAGCCGCGCCAGCACTTCCTGCGTGTAGCTGCCGGCAAAGCCCGCCGCGCCGGCACCGGCGGAAAAATTGGGCAGGCTGCCGCCGAAGGACCAGTCCGCCATCGCCCGGGACAGGCCCGCGGCATGTGCGGCAATGCCCGGCAGTGCCGGCGGTGCAGCCACGCCAACGCTATACAACCCAAACCCGGCGTCGCGGTGGCAGAGGGCGCTGGCAACGTCCGGCTCCTTGGACAGCGCGCCGCCAAACTGCCGGATTTCCACCAGCAGCTGTGGCGAATTGCTCTCCGGGCCCACGGCCCGCAGCAGGGTCTGTGCCCCCTCCGCCGGAAAGCTTGCGAGCAGGCAGGACGCCTCCTGCACCGGCAGGGCGTCCTCGGGGTCCGAATGGACCGCCCCGATCAGCGACGAAGGCATGGACTGCACCGCATCGATGAGCGGGACCCCGGCCGCACGGATCGGCGCAAGCCAGCGGGCGCCGTCGTCCGGGCTGCCGGTGAAGACATACCGGACGGCGACGGTGAACTTGCCGCCCAGTTGTTCAGGGACACCGGGCAGGGGCGGCAGCTGCATGAGCGCCAGGGAGGTGGTGGCCTCCGGCGGCAGGGTGGGGCACCATTCTGACCAGGCCAGGACCACGTCCGCGGCCGATTCCGCGCCGAAGAAGAGGGCGCCCGCGTAAATGACGGGGAGCGGGAGCAGGTCAAATTCCAGGGCGGTGATGATGCCCAGGGAGCCCTTGCCGCCACGCAGCCCCCAAAACAGCTCGGGCTCGGTTTCCGCCGTGACGTGGCGGATTTGACCGTCCCCCGTGACCACCTCAAGGGAGCGCACCCTGTCCGAGGCCGCCCCAAATGTCCGGGCCATGGGGCCGATGCCCCCGCCGCTGGTGTAGCCGGCCACGCTGACCCCGGGCGCGGAACCGCTCAGCCCCGCGAGGCCGTGTTGCGCACCGGCTGCGAGAACGGCCTTCCAGGTGGTGCCGGCCCCGGTCCGGGCCCAACCTGCGGGATCAACCGTGCATTCGTCCAGGCGGCCGGTGTGCACCAGCAGTGCGCCGGCCAGGTCGCTGGCAATGCCGTGGCCCGTGGCCTGGACCGCCACGGGAAGGCCATTGGCGGCGGCAAAGCGGACGGCCTCCACCACATCCTGGGCGTTGGCGGCCTCAACCACGGCGGCCGGGGTGGTCTGCACGGCCAGGTTCCACGGCGTGGCCAGTGCGGAGTAGCCCGGATCGCCGGGTTGGTGCAGGCTGCCGGCCAGGGCTCGTTTCAGGGATTCCATGCCTACTCCTCCAAGGTGCGGCCGCGCGACTCGGCTAACGGGACCTTTGGCGGCGTATGCCCAAGGATCCCAGAGAAGGCGCACCCTGGCCAGCGGCAGTTTTACCGGCGTTTGCGGTGGAACACCAGGGCCACGGCGATGCCCACCAGCCACACATCCTTGGCCAGCGGCACCCCGGCCGGCGTGGGGCGGATGCCGTCCGCCTGGGTCAGGCCGGGGGACTTGAGATAGTTGGCCAGGAGGCCGCCGGAAAATGCGCCCAGGACCAGCCCGGCCAGCCGGCTCGGGACCATGGGGAGCAGGAGTGTGGCGCCGATCCCGATTTCCGCGTAGCTCAGGTAGCGGCCAAACCTTTCAGGCTCCAGCGTTTCCACCTGCGGCACCACGCGGGCGGCGGAGGCCTGCAGCCCGGCGGCGTGTTCCGGGGCCAGGCTGAGCTTTCCGATGCCGGAATTGAGGATGAACGCCCCCGACACCAGGCGAAGTGCGGCGTTGCTGATGCTCAAACCCATGGTGTTCCCCTTGCCTCGTCCCGTTGCCCCGTGCCCTGCAGTGCGTCCACGATCAGCCTAGGGAATCCGCGGCGGCCTGGCTAGTGTTGTGCCGCCAGCGCCGCCTCGAGGCCGGCCACCATGGCGTCCAGGCCTAGGTTGAAGGCGGCATCGGCGTCGTTGTGCCCGGAGGGATTGCGCCGGTGTGCGACGGCGGACGTGAAGTGGGGTGCCACGTCCGCCAGTTCCCCGGGGGCAAAGATGTCGGCAGGGGCATTGACGTCATACGCCGAGCCGTAAATGAATGATTCCAGCGCCACCACGGCGTCCACAACCCGCTCCTTGGGCCAGCCCGCGCGCAGGAAGCCGTCCGTGACGGCGTCGTACATCTTGACGGTCTGCGGCGCATTGGTCACGGGCAGCAGCGCAATGACGGGGATCAGGGGCAGGTGGGCGGAGAACACGTCGCGGTAGGAGCGTGCCCACAGCCGCACCGCTTCCTCCCACGGCTTGTCCGCAAAGGCCGAAACATCCACGCGGCCCATGAGGGCATCCTCCACCAGCAGCAGCACGTCCTGCTTGGAACTGACGTGGTTGTACAGGGCCGACGGCGCCACGTTCAGCGCCTTGGCCAG
This sequence comes from Arthrobacter silviterrae, assembly GCF_011045165.1. Classification (GTDB taxonomy): domain Bacteria; phylum Actinomycetota; class Actinomycetes; order Actinomycetales; family Micrococcaceae; genus Specibacter; species Specibacter silviterrae. The sequence goes on along the minus strand of NZ_JAAKZI010000037.1, from coordinate 28,781 downwards.
CCCGGACATGGTCAGCGCCTTGTAACCGTGCCGGGTCACCAGCGCCAGGGCGGCCTTGGTGATCTGCGCATGGCCCAGCAGGGCGTGCGGGGGCCGGCCGGCCCGTCGTCGGACTGGTTTCACGGGCACGGCACGCTCGCTCAAGATCACTCTCCCCTTCGAACCAGGCGCCCCGGGCGCAATTTTTCCGTACCCCCCTTTACCAAACGGGGTGACGTCAGTTACAGTCTAATCTAAATGAACGTCATTCATTTAGTGAGCCCGGCCGCCGCGGGCGCATCGGAGAGGGAATCATGACCACAACACCAAACATTCAGCGCGACGTCGTCATCATCGGAGCCGGACCGTCCGGCATGACGGCCGCCCATGAACTCACCAAGGCCGGCCTGAGCGTTGCCGTCGTCGAAGCCCGAGACCGCGTGGGCGGACGGACCTGGAACAACACGATTGACGGCGCCTGGCTGGAATTGGGCGGACAGTGGGTCTCCCCGGACCAGACGGCCCTGATCGGGCTGCTCGACGAGCTGGGCCTGGGGACCTACTCCCGCTACCGCGACGGCGACAGCGTCTACGTGGCCCCGGACGGCACCCGCACCCGCTACACCGGCGAAATGTTCCCTGTCGACGCGGACACCGAGGCCGAGATGAACAAGCTCATCGAGACCATGGACGCGCTGGCCGCCGCCATGGACCCGCAAGAGCCCTGGAACCACCCGCAGGCCCGCGAGCTGGACATCATCTCCTTCCACCACTGGCTGCGCAGCCAGTCCGGCAACGAGGAGGCCTGCAACAACATTGGCCTGTTCATTGCCGGCGGCATGCTCACCAAGCCCGCCCACGCCTTCTCCGCCCTGCAGGCTGTGTTCATGGCAGCCTCCGCCGGCTCCTTCACGCACCTGGTGGACGACAATTTCATCCTCGACAAGCGCGTCATCGGCGGCATGCAGGGCGTCTCCCTCGCCATCGCCGAGAAGCTGGGCGGGGATGTTTTCCTCAACTCCCCGGCCCGCACCGTCCGCTGGGAGAAGAACGACGGCGGCTGGCTCGCCACCGTGATTGCCGACGGCGTCACGGTGACCGCCAAGCGCGTGGTCATGGCCGTGCCGCCGAACCTGTACTCCCGCGTCTCCTTTGAGCCGCCCCTGCCGCGCCGACAGCACCAGATGCACCAGCACCAGTCGCTGGGCCTGGTCATCAAGGTCCACGCCGTCTACGACACGCCGTTCTGGCGTGCGGACGGGCTGTCCGGCACCGGCTTCTCCGCGTCCTCGCTGGTCCAGGAGGTTTACGACAACACCAACTACGGCGACACCCGCGGCACGCTGGTCGGCTTCATTTCGGACGAGAAGGCAGACTATGCCTTCTCCCTCTCCGCCGAGCAGCGCCAGAAGGAAATCACGGCGTCACTGGCCGAATTCCTCGGTGACACCGCCCTGGAACCGGTGGTCTACTACGAGTCCGACTGGGGCTCCGAGGAGTGGACCCGCGGCGCCTACGCGGCCAGCTATGACCTTGGCGGCCTGCACCGCTACGGACCGGACCAGCTCATCCCCGTGGGCCCCATCCACTGGTCCTGCTCCGATTTGGCCGCGGAGGGCTACCAGCATGTGGACGGTGCCGTCCGCATGGGCCAGTTCACCGCCAAAAAGCTGATCGCCGAACTGGCCGCTTAGCTCTTCGGGCGCTTGGCCGCCTCGCGCTCCTTGGCCAGCTTCGCCTCGGCGCGGGCCTTGGCGAACACTGCGCGTTCCTCCACCAGCCACGCGGGGGGAGCTTGCAGCAGCGCGGTGATCTCCGCCGTCGTGAGCGGCTCGGTGATGTCGGAGCGGTTCAGGCCGCCAATGGAGATGTTCAGTTTCTGGGCCACCACCTGGCGCGGGTGCGGGCCGGTGCGGCGCAGCTCGGCCAGCCACTCAGGCGGGTTTTCCTGCAAACTCTTGAAGTCCTCCCGGCTGATGGCGTTTTCTTGGAACTCCGCAGGGGCAGCGGGCAGGTGGATGCCCAGCTTCTTGGCCGCGGTGGCGGACTTCATGGCTTGGGGCGACGGTTCAATGGTCATGGTTCAAGGGTACCGGGCACTGCCGGGCGTGCAGTGCAGTGCGTTAGGGTGAACAGGTGCCAGAACCCCGTGAACTCAAAGTGACCTTTGTCCCTGGCGTGACCCCCGGAAAGTGGATCCACCGCTGGGAGGAGCGGATGCGCCAGGTTCCCCTCCGGGTGGACCCGGTTGCGCAGCACCACCAGCTCGACGCCGTCCGCTCCGGGGATGCCGACCTGGCCTTTGTGCGGCTACCGGTGGACAAGGCCGGGCTGAACGTCATCCCCCTCTATACGGAGCTGTCCGTGGTGGTTGCGCCCAAGGACCACCCGATCGCCGCGTTTGAGGAAATTGAGGTCGGGGAGCTCGCCGACGAGTACCTCCTGGCCGACCCCAACGACTTTCCCGCCTGGCGGGACATATCCACCCAAATCCGTGAGGGCACCCGCAAGCCGCTGCCCGCCATGGCCTCCGTGGAGGAGACCCTGGACCTGGTTGAGGCCGGCCTGGGAATCCTCATTTTGCCGATGTCCGTGGCCCGGCACTTCAACCGCAAGGCCTTGCGGGCCCGCGTGGTCACGGGCGTGCCGGAATCCGGCGTCGGCCTGGCCTGGCTGCACTCCGACACCCCGCTGCCGGACGGTTTTGACGCCGTCATCGAGGAATTCATTGGCGTGGTGCGCGGCCGCGGGGCCAACAGCTCCCGGCAGCCGTCCGTGCTGGCCAAGCAGGCGGAGGCGCCAAAGAAGGGCGCCAAGGCTTCGGGAGGCAAGTCTACGGGCGGCAAGGGCTCGACGCCGGCGCGCACGGGCGGTGCGGGCGGCAAGGGCGGGGGCCCCAACCTGCGCGGCGGGGGGAGGCCCGGCGGCAAGGCCCGGGCGCAAAAGCGCGGCCGGCGCGGCTAGCCGGGGTCACTGCGGCACCAGCACCAGCTTGCCCCGGGCGGTCCCGGACTCCAGGGAAGCATGGGCGGACGCCGCAGCGGACAGGGGCAGCACGGTGACATCGCGGGCGCGCAGGCTGCCATCCTCCAGCAGTTCATTCACGGCGCCGGCCGCAGCGGCGAGCTCGGCCACCGTGGCATTGCTGATGGCAAAGCCGCGAATGCTGCCGTCGCGCGTGTAGAGCCTGCCCAGCGGAACCTGGTTGGTGGCGGCCAGCCCGGACAGGGCAATGATCCGCCCGCGCAGCGCCAAGAGGTCCACCGCCAGTTCCAGCTGATGCCGCCCGGACGTCTCAATGTGGATGTCCAGCCCGCGCCCGCCGGATGCATCCGCCACCGCGCCGCGGAGCCGGGCCGCAAAGTCCGGGGAAGCGTAGTCGATGGCCGCGGACGCCCCCAGGCTGCGGCAATACTCCAGGTCAGTGGCGCGTGCCGAGACGACCACCCTGGCGCCTGCGCGGACAGCCTGCACCAGCAGGGCGGATCCCACGCCCCCTGCGGCCCCGCCCACGAACACCGTGTCACCGCCCTGCACGTCCCCATGAACGTGCAGGGCCAGGTAGGCCGTGGCCCCCGCATGCAGCACGGCGGCCGCCTGGACCGGGTCCACGCCGTCGGGCAGGCGGTACAGCCGGTCCCGGGGAACGGCCGCGAACCGGGCCGCGGCACCGGGCCGCCCGCCAAACCCCATGGAGTTGGACCACACGGCATCCCCGCGGGCAAATCCGGGATCCCCGGCAGGGTCCGTTTCCTCCACCACGCCCACCAGGTCGCGGCCCGCCGCCTGGGGGAACGCGAGCTCCGTGGCGTACTTTCCGCTGCGGACAAAGGTGTCCACGTGGTTCACGGCCGTTGCGGCCACCCGCACCAGCACACTGCCCGGCGCCGGCACCGGGCGGGGCACCAGGCCGTGTTCGATCACTTCCGGGCCGCCCGTGGCACGGAAAAAGGCCGCTTGCATCAATTCGGGGTCCATGAATGGAGTGTATGCCCGCCCCGCGCCGTCGACGAAAGGTCTCGGTCCGGTTGCGATCGGCCCGCAGCAAAGTGCATCCATTGACAGTGCCGACCGTGACATGTCATATTTTACTGACATGTGAAGTGTGACGTGCATGACAGGCCCGGCCATCCGGGTCTTGAGTGGTTGGTTCTCAATTGGGATGTTGTCCCGTCAAAGGAGATGCAGGCAATGAAACTTCGAATTCCCAAGGCACTTGCGGTCGGTGCGGTCGCGGCGGCAATGCTCGCCACCACCACCGGCTGCGGGGGCATCCTCGGCGGCGGTGGCAGCAGTTCCTCGGCCGACACCGGACCCATCAAGATCGCCGCGGTGATCCCGCTGTCCGGCTCGAGCGCCCCCACCGGCGTTTACATGAAGAACGGCATGCAAATGGCCGTCGATGAAATCAACGCCAAGGGCGGGGTGCTGGGCCGCCAACTGTCCCTCGACCTGGAAGACGGCGCCTGCGATCCCACCCAGGCGGCCGCGGCGGCCAACAAGGCCGTCTCCAACGGGGCCCTCATTTCCGTGGGCGGCTACTGCTCCGGGGCCACGCTGCCCACGCTGCCCATTTTCAACAAGGCAAACATCCCCATGATCATTCCGGCGGCCAACTCGCAGGAATTGGTCAACCAGAAATTGCCCAATGTCTTCATGATCAACGGCACGGGCACCCAGCAGGCGGCCGCGGCAGTGAAGTTCATGGTCAAGGACGGGGTGAAGAGCGTTGCCCTGGTGGATGACAACACCAGCTATTCCAAGGACATCGCCACCGAAACCAAGAAGGACCTGGCTTCCGACGGCTCCGTCAAGGTGGCCCTTTCCACCTCCGTCACGGCAGGTGAAAGCGACTACTCCTCCGCCGTGCACGACATCATGGGCGCCAACCCGGACATGCTCTACTGGACGGGCTACTACCAGGAAGGCGGGCTGATCATCAACCAGCTCAAGGCCGCCGGGTTCAAGGGCAAGATCATGGTGGCCGACGGCAGCGTTGACCCGTCACTGGTCAAGATTGCCGGTTCCGCCAATGCCGAGGGCGTCTTCGCCACCATGACCCAGACCCCGGACACCATCAAGGGCGCCGAGACGTGGATCGCCAACTACAACAAGAAGTTCAGCTCGGCCCCCGGCCCGTACTCCACGCAGTCCTATGACGCCGTCCGCGTGGCGGCCGAGGCCATCACGCAGGCCAAGGGAACCAAGGGCGCCGATGTCATCAAGGCACTGGAGGGGATCAACGGCTTCCAGATCTTCTCCGGGCCGCTGAAGTTCACCCCGGAGCACACGCTGAGCAGCGGAGGCTTCCAGATCCTGGTGGTCCAGGGCGGAAAATTCGTCCTGAAGGATGCGCTGAGCTAGCGCAGCCGGTTGGCGGGTCCCGTCCGGGGCCCGCCAACCGCACCATTCCACCCTGAACACCGCTGACACAGCTTGAGGCAGGTCACGCATGACACAGCTCGTTTGGAACGGCCTCTTCGTAGGCTCTTTTTACGCACTTATCGCCCTGGGCTATTCCATGGTCTACGGCATCATCAAACTTTTGAACTTCGCCCATGGCGACATTTACATGCTGGGCGCCTTCGTGGGCTTTGCCATGCTGACCTCAGTGGGCGTCATTCCGGCCTCCATGTCCATCACGGCGCTGCTGATAGTGCTGCTGCTGTGCATGGTGGTCACCGGCGGCATCGGCGTCGGCATTGAGTATCTGGCGTATCGGCCGCTGCGGAACTCGCCGCGGCTCGCGGTGCTGATCACCGCCGTCGGCGCGTCCTTCACGCTGGAATACGGCGTCAGCGCCGTGGCCGGCCCCAACCCCAAGGTATTCCCGGTCAGGCTCGAGGGCGATAGCTTCACCGTCCTTGGCGCCCGCATCTCCGTTCCGCAGATCGTCCTCATGGTGATCGCGGTGCTGCTCATGCTGGGCCTGAATGCCTACATCCAGCGCACCTCGATGGGCCGGGCCATGCGTGCCATTGCCCTGGACACCAAGGGTTCGCTTTTGATGGGCATCAACGTCAACAAGGTCATCACGTGGACGTTCTTCATCGGCTCGGCCCTGGCCGGCGCCGCCGGCGTCATGGCCGGGGCCTACTACGGCAAGATCGACTTCCTCATGGGCTTCATCATCGGCCTGAAGGCGTTTACTGCGGCCGTGATCGGCGGCATCGGAAACATCAAGGGCGCCATGCTGGGCGGCCTGCTGCTGGGCCTGCTGGAAGCCTTCGGGTCCCAGTGGCTGGGCGGGGAATGGCGGGACGTGTTCACGTTCGGGGTCCTGATCGCCTTCCTGACCCTGAAACCCACCGGCCTGCTGGGCGAACGCGTAACGGAGCGTGTCTAAATGAGCGACAACGTCGACACCACCCGCGCGCCCCGCCGGATCGGCAAGCCCGCCAGCCGCATTTCCCGCCTGTTTGAAAGCAGGCAGCTGGGCTGGGCCGCCTTTGCCATCGCCGTGCTGTTCCCGTTTGTGCTGGCCAGCAACTACGCGATGAGCATCGGCACCACGGCCGTCATCTTCATCCTGCTCGCGTCCGGGCTGAACATTGTGGTGGGCTACTGCGGCCTGCTGGACCTGGGCTACATCGCGTTCATGGCTGTGGGGGCCTACACCTCCGGCATCATTGCCAAGGCCTGGGAACTGCCCATCCTCTTCACCATCCCTGCCGTGGTCATCATGTGCATCCTGGCCGGGCTGATCATCGGCGGCCCCACGCTCCGGCTGCGTAGCGACTACCTGGCCATCGTCACCCTGGGTTTCGGCGAAATCATCCGCCTCACGGCCAACAACCTCGCCATCACGGGCGGCCCCTCCGGCATCTACGGCATCCCCGGCGTGGACCTTTTCGGCCTGGACCTCTCCGGGCCCGTGCCGTTCTACTACTTCTGCGTGGCCGTGGTGGCACTGATGGTGCTCGGTTCGGCGCGGCTGGGCAAGTCCCGGCTGGGCCGGGCGTGGCGCTTTGTCCGCGAGGATGAGGACGCCGCCGAGGCCATGGGCATCCACACCTACAAGGTCAAGCTGGCCGCGTACATCTTTGGCGCCATCTGGGGCGGGATCGGCGGCGTGCTTTTCGCCGCGCACCTTTCGGCCATCTCCCCGCAAAGCTTCGTGTTCCTGCAGTCCGCCCTGGTACTGATGGCCGTGGTGCTGGGCGGCATGGGGAACACCCGCGGCGTGGTGGTGGGAGCGGTGGTCATCTCGCTGCTGCCGGAATTCCTGCGCGACATGGGCAACCTGCGCTACGTGATCTTCGGCGTCGTGCTGGTGGCAGTCATGGTGCTCCGGCCCCAGGGCTTCTGGCCCAGCCGCGCCTATGAACCGGAGAAACTTGATGAGGCCCGCAAGGGGAAGCGCGACGGCGGCCCCCGCCCGGGTGCGCCCGTCACCACCGCGAAGGGAGGGACCCCGTGAGCCCGCTGCTTGAAGTCAATGAACTGCAGATCGCCTTTGGCGGAGTCAAGGCTGTCAACGGCCTCACCTTCTCCGCCGACGCCGGGGAGATCGTCTCGGTGATCGGCCCCAACGGTGCCGGGAAAACCAGCGCCTTCAACTGCATCACCGGGTTTTACAAGCCGGTCAGCGGATCCATCACGCTGGATGGGAAGGACATCACCGGCAAGCGGCCCGCCGTCATAGCGGCCACCGGGGTGACCCGCACCTTCCAGAACCTGCGGCTGTTCCCGGACCTGACTGTGCTGGACAATGTCCGTGGCGGCATGCACCTGTACGGCGGCCAGAATTTTGTGGACGCCCTGTTCCACACGCCCCGGTACCGCAAGAGCGAACGCTTTTACACGGAGGAGGCCCACCGCTGGCTGGACTTCGTGGGCTACCAGGGCGGGCGCGGCATCCCCGTGCGCAACCTGGCCTACGGCCAGCAGCGCCAGGTGGAAATGGCGCGCGCCATGGCCCGCAAGGCCAAGCTGGTGCTCCTGGACGAACCTGGGGCGGGGCTCAACCACTCGGAAAAACAGGATTTGCTGGAACTGTGCCGCAAGATCCGCGACCTTGGCGCCGCTGTGGTGCTCATTGAACATGACATGGGCGTGGTGATGGAGGTCAGCGAACGCGTGGTGGTGATGAACTTCGGCAAGGAGATTGCCGATGGCACGCCGGATGCGGTGAAGAAGAACCCGGCTGTCATTGAGGCTTACCTCGGCAAAGCCGATGAGCCAGTCAAGGCCGATGAGCCGGCCAAGGCCGAAGGGCCGGATATAACGGAGGGCGATTCCTGATGGCGATGCTCGAGTTTGAGAACGTGGAAGTGTTTTACGGCAAGATCCAGGCGCTGCGCGGCATCGACGTCCGGGTCGAGGAGGGCGAGATCGTTGCCCTGCTGGGAAACAACGGCGCGGGGAAGACCACCACGCTGTCGGCGGCGTCGGCCATTGTGAAGGCGCACGCGGGAAAGATCAGCTTTGACGGCAAGGACATTACGCGCGCCAAGCCGTGGGAGGTGGTGGCCGCCGGGTTGATCCACGTGCCGGAGGGGCGGCGGATTTTTTCCACCCTGTCCGTGCTGGAAAACCTGCAGCTGGGCGGCTACCTGGTGAAGGACTCGGCGACCGTGCAAAAGCGGCTCAAGGACGTCTTTGAGCTGCTGCCGCTGCTGGCGGAGCGGCGCTCGCAGCAGGGCGGCACGCTGTCCGGCGGCGAGCAGCAGATGCTGGCCATTGGCCGGGCGCTTATTGCTGGTCCGCGGATGCTGATGCTGGACGAACCGTCCATGGGGCTGGCGCCGTTGATCGTGGCCCAGGTCATGGACGTGATCCGTGAAGTGAATGCCAACGGCACCACGGTGCTGCTGGTGGAACAAAATGCGCGGGCCGCCCTGAAGATCACCAGCCGCGGCTATGTCATTGAAAACGGGGTCACCACCATGACCGGCACGGGGGCGGAGCTGATGGCGGATTCGCGCATTGTTGAGGCCTACCTTGGTGCGTAGCAGGCGGGAAATGTTGGCAGGGAGTGAAAGGGAGCAATGAAGGTTGAATCCTGGGAAATTGAAACGGTGGACTACCACACGGCGGGCGAGCCGTTCCGGATTGTGCCTGCCCTGCCGTTCTTGATTCCGGGTGCCACGGTGCTTGAACGGCGCGAAAATGCCATGGCCGGCGATGCCGACAAGCTGCGGCGCCTGCTGGTCAATGAACCCCGCGGTCATGCGGACATGTACGGCGGCTTCATCGTCCCGCCCAATGACGACGGCGCCCATTTTGGCGTGCTGTTCTGGCACAAGGACGGCTTTTCCACCGCGTGCGGCCACGGCACCATCGCCCTGGGCGCCTGGGCCGTGCGCAGCGGCCTGGTCCGGGCCCCGGACGACGGCGACACGGACGTGGTCATCGACGTCCCGTCCGGGCGTGTCACGGCCAGGGTGTCGATGGTGGACGGTGTCGTGGAGAGTGTCACCTTCCGCAACGTCCCCTCCTACGTGGTGGCCCGGGACATTGAGGTCAAGACCGCGGACTTTGGCCGGCTCCGGGTGGATGTGCTCTGGGGCGGGGCGCTGTACGCCTCGCTGCCGGCACGGGCAGCGGGACTGGACGTCACGCCGTCGAACCTGTTCAGGCTCATCTCAGCCGGCCGGCAGGTCAAGGCCGCGCTCGCGGACCATCCCGCCGCCCACCACCCCACCGACACCCGCCTGGACGGGATTTACGGCACCATCTTCCACGAGGCGGTGGGGCCGGACAGCGGCCTGGCCATGCACGGGGCGCTGGCGCAGCGCAACGTGACCATTTTTGCCGACGGGCAGGTGGACCGCTCCCCGTGCGGCTCGGGGACCGCGGCCCGGGTGGCGGCGCTGACCGATTCGGGTGAGCTGGCGTACGGGGACGTGCTGGACCACTTCTCCATCATCGACTCGCACTTCACCTCCGAGGTGGCGGGCCACTCCGACGCCGGCGTGGTGGTTGAGGTCACCGGCCGGGCGTTTCCCGTGGGGGAGTGCAAGTTCACGCTGGAGGCCGACGACGAGCTCGGGCTGGGGTTTGTGCTGCGGTAGGACCCGCACCCCTAGTATCATGTGACATTGTACTGATAGTGTGGGGGCAACAAGTTGACCCGCATGAAACAGTTTTTGGACAAAGGAGACCAGCATGACCACCCGCACCCAGCCCTGGCAGGGCATCCACGTCGCCACGGCACTTCCCTTCAACGACGACGGCAGCGTTGACCACGCCTCCTTTGGCGAGCATGTTGCCTGGCTGGCCGCCAACGGCTGCGACGGCGTCTGCCCCAACGGCTCCCTGGGCGAATACCAGACCCTGACGCCGGAAGAGCGGGCCAAGGTGGTGGAAACCGCCGTGGCCGCCTCGCCCGAGGGCTTCACCGTCATGCCGGGCGTTGCCGCGTACGGCGCGGACGAATCCCGCCGCTGGGCGGAGCAGGCCCGCGACGCCGGGGCCGCCTCCGTGCTGGCCCTGCCGCCGAACACCTTCAAGGCCGACGACGACACCGTGGTGGCGCACTACCGCGAGGTGGCCAAGGCCGGCCTGCCGGTCGTGGCCTACAACAACCCCTACGACACCAAGGTGGACCTGACGCCGGCTCTGCTGGCCCGCCTCCACGCGGAGGGCCTGATCGTGGCCGTGAAGGAATTCACCGGCGACGTGCGCCGCGCCTACGAGATCGCCGAACTGGCCCCCGAGCTGGACCTGCTGGTGGGCTCCGACGACGTACTGCTGGAACTTGGCCTGGCCGGCGCCGTCGGCTGGATTGCCGGCTACCCCAACGCCATCCCGCAAAGCACCGTGAACCTGTACAACCTGGTCACCAGCGGCAGCACCGACGACATTGCCACGGCACTGCCCATCTACCGCGACCTGCACCCGCTGCTGCGCTGGGACTCCAAGACGGAGTTTGTCCAGTCCATCAAGCTGTCCATGGACATCGCCGGGCGCAAGGGCGGGGCCTGCCGCCAGCCGCGCGGTCCGCTGCCCGCCGAGCTGGCCGCGCGCATCACGGCCGACACCGAGGCCGTGCTGGCCAAGGGCTACAAGTAAGGGATACGCCGATGCGCTCCAAGCGGGTCTTTCACGCCGTGGAGTCCCACACCGAGGGGATGCCCACCCGGGTCATCACCGGCGGTGTGGGCACCATCCCCGGTGCCACCATGGCCGAGAGGCGCCAGTGGTTCATGGACAACAGCGACGACGTCCGCACCCTGCTGATGTACGAACCCCGCGGCCATGCGTCCATGAGCGGGGCCATCCTGCAGCCGCCCACCCGGCCCGACGCCGACTACGGGGTGCTGTTCATCGAGGTCTCCGGGCTGCTGCCCATGTGCGGGCACGGCACCATCGGGGTGGCCACCGTGCTGGTGGAAACCGGCATGGTGCCCGTGGTGGAGCCCGTGACCACGATCCGGCTGGACACCCCGGCCGGGCTGGTCATCGCCGAGGTGGCCGTGGAGGACGGTGCCGCAAAGTCCGTCACGATCCGCAATGTGCCCTCCTTCTCGCTGGCGCTGGACCAGTCCGTGGCGGTGGAGGGCCTGGGCGAGGTGCACTACGACATGGCGTTTGGGGGAAACTTTTACGCCGTCGTCGAGCTGGAGGAGCTTGGCCTGCCCTTTGACCGGGCGGCGAAAAACGAGCTCCTGGACGCTGGGCTGAAGATCATGGACGCCATCAACGCCCACAACCCGCCGGTCCACCCGGAACGGCCCGACATCACCGGCTGCCACCACGTGTATCTCAAGGCGCCCGGCTCCACCGCCGAGCATTCACGCCACGCCATGGCCATCTACCCGGGCTGGTTTGACCGCTCGCCGTGCGGCACCGGCACCAGCGCCCGCATGGCCCAGCTGCACGCCCGCGGCGAATTGGAGCTGAACACGGACTTCGTGAACGAATCCTTCATCGGCACCCAGTTCACCGGACGACTGGTCGAGGAAACCACTGTGGGCGGGCTGCCCGCCGTGGTCCCCACCATCACGGGCCGGGCCTGGATCACCGGCACGGCCCAGTACCACCTGGACCCCGAGGACCCCTTCCCGGCCGGGTTTTTGCTGTGACCACCCCCGGGCCCGTGCTCACCGCCGAGGAGGCCGCCATGCTCCGCGGCGACAGCGGGCCCGGGGTGGCCATGGCCATGCGCATGGTGGTGGCGCTGGCCGGCGTGCTTGGGGCCGAACGGCTCATGCCCGTCACCGGCGCCCACATCGACAGCTGCCTCTACCACGGGCAGGCCGGGCTGGACTTTGCCGAAAAGCTTGCTTCCCTCGGTGCCCGGGTGGCCGTCCCCACCACGCTCAACTCCAGTTCGCTGGACCTCATGCACCCGGGCCTGGTGCGGCTGCCGCCCGAAGATGCCGTGCCGGCCCGCGCACTCATGGACGCCTACCGTGCCCTCGGCGCCCGCCCCACCTGGACCTGCGCGCCCTACCAGTCCGCGGAACGGCCCGCGTTTGGTGAGAACGTTGCCTGGGCAGAATCCAACGCCATCGTCTTCGCCAACTCCGTGCTGGGCGCCCGCACCGAACGCTACGGCGACTTCATTGACATTTGCGCCGCCATCACGGGCCGCGTGCCCCACGCCGGCCTGCACCTCGATGAACACCGGCTGCCCACGCTGGAACTTGACTGTTCCGCGCTGTCCACGGCCATGCTGGGCGAAGAGGCCGTCTGGGCCGCCCTGGGCGATGTGGTGGGCCGCCTGTCCGGTTCCGGCGTGCCGCTGCTGACGGGCATCGACCCCGCCTCGGTGGATGAGGACAGGCTCAAGGCGCTGGGCGCCACGGCGGCGTCCTCCGGAGGCGTGGCGCTGTTCCATGTGGCGGGCGTGACTCCCGAGGCCCTCACGCCGGGACCCGGGTGGGCCGCGCTGCCGTCCACCCCCGTCACCTCCGCCATGCTGCGGGCCGCCCGGGATGAACTTTCCACCGTCGCGGACCCGTCGGCGCCGCTGGATGCCGTGGCCCTGGGCACGCCGCACTTTTCGGTGCGCGAGTTTGAAAAGCTGGCCGCTGCCCTCGCCGGCACCCGTCCCTTCCACCCGGGATGCACCGTGTGGATCAACACCTCCCGCGAGGTGCTGGCACAGGCGCGCGAGGCCGGGCTGGTCCAGGCTGCCGAGGAACGCGGTGCGCGGATTGTGGCGGACACCTGCACCTACATCACGCCCATCCTGGCGCCGGAGGAGCGGACCGTCATGACGCCGTCGGGCAAGTGGGCCTGGTACGCCCCCATGAACATCGGCGTGGACGTGGTGTTTGGCACGCTGGCCGAGTGCCTCGCGTCCGCCAGGGCCGGACGGGTGGTGCGCGATGACAGCCAGTGGAACTGAATGTGAGCTGGCCGCGGCAGCCCTGTGCCCGGGCGTTGGCAGCGGGCAGCTGTTGCTGCTGGATGAGCCGCTGTCCTTCTGGGGCGGCACCGACCGCAGGACAGGCATGATCATTGACGCCCACCACCCCCAGCACGGCACCTCGATCGCCGGCCGGGTGCTGCTCATGGACGCCTCGCGCGGGTCAAGCTCATCCTCCTCCGTCCTGGCCGAACAGCTGCGCGCGGGCGTGGGCCCGGCCGCCATCCTGCTGACTGCCCGCGACGCCATCGTGGCACTCGGCGCCCTGGCCGCCGCCGAGCTGTACGGCACCGCCATGCCCCTTGCCATGCTCGACGCCGGCGCCGCGGCCACGCTGCGCACCGTTGCCGGGCCCATGCCCATCGTGTCGGTGACGGCTCGCGCGGACGGGACTGCCGCCGTCGTTCTTCAGCCTCCCAGCATCCCCCGCCAAACAAAGGACCCTTCATGACCCTGCCGTACATCGACGCCACCGAGCTGGCCGCGCTGATGTCCCCGGCCGCCGCCGTGGCCGCCCTTGAGGACGCCCTGCGCGGCGGACAGGACCCCGAGCTGGACTCGCCGCGGCTGTTTGCCCCGCTTTCGGCCGGGGAGTTCCTGCTGATGCCCGCCCAGTCCGCGAAGTATGCCGGGGTGAAAGTGGCCACCGTGGCGCCGGGCAACCCCGCCAAGGGGCACCCGAAAATCCAGGGCACGTACCTGCTGCTGGACGGGGAGTTCCTCACTCCGCTGGCCGCCCTTGACGGCGCCGAGCTGACGCTGATCCGCACCCCGGCCGTGACCACCCTGGCGCTCAAGCACCTCCTGGGGTTGCGGGGCGCCGCCCGGGCCGGTGCGGTGGTGGTGTTTGGGACGTCCCTGCAGGCGGACCGGCACATTGAGGCGCTGCACGCGGTGTGCGGCATTGATTCCCTCGTGGTGGTGGGCCGCCGGGCCGAAGCCGCCGCCGCGCTGGCGGAAAAGTGGGCCGGCCGCGGGGTGCCCGCCCGCAGCGGTTCCGCCGCGGACGTGGCAGGGGCGGATGTGGTGGTCTGTGCAACGTCTTCCGCGACCCCCATTTTTGACGGTGCGCTGGTCCGGGACGGCGCCGTGGTGGCAGCGATCGGCTCGCACGGGCTGGACGCCCGGGAAGTTGACCCTTCGTTGGCGCGGCGGGCCGCCGTGGTGGTGGAGGGCCGGGCTTCCGCGCTGCGCGAGGCCGGGGACCTGATCCCCGCCCGGTCCCCGGAGGAGTGGGCCGCCGGCGGACTGGCGACGCTGTCGGAGCTGGTGAACGGGCAGTTTGCGCCGACGTCCGGGAAGCCGCTGCTGTACACGGGGGTGGGGATGTCGTGGGAGGACATTGTGGTGGCCGGACGGGCCTATGAACTTTTTATCCCGCCGGCCGCAGCCATGCACTAAAATGTCATATTGTAGTGGGATTTTCGTTCCGCTTTCACTGCTTTAGCTGGGAATAGGAGGGGCCGTGGGCTCCATGGAACGCTCGCACCTGACGGTTGTCAAGAAGAACGTCAGCCTGCGGGAAACGGTGACAAAGGCCCTCCGTGCGGCTGTGATCTCGGGGGAGATGAAGCCCGGGGAGGTCTATTCCGCCCCCACCCTGGGCAAACGATTTGGCGTGTCCCCCACGCCGGTGCGCGAGGCCATGCTCGACCTGGCCAAGGAAGGCCTGGTGGTCTCCCTGCCGAACAAGGGCTTCCGGGTCACCGAGGTGTCCGACGGCGACCTGGATGAGATCACCGCCCTGCGGCTGCTGATCGAGCCGCCCACCGTCAGCGCCGTCACCCCGCTCATTGACGCCGCCGGGCTGGCCCGGCTGCGCAAGATGGCCGAGGACATTGTCACATTCGCCGGCGAGGGCGACCTCATTGCCTACACGGAAGCGGACCGCGCCTTCCACATTGCCGTGCTGGAATACAGCGGCAACCGCCGCCTGGTGGCGTTGATTTCCGAGCTCCGCGCCCACACCCGGCTGCTGGGCCTGGCCCCGCTGGCCGCCACTGGCAAGCTGCGGGACATGTCCCTGGAACACGTGGAACTTGTTGACCTCATGGCTGCCGGCAAGGCACGGGAGGCGCAGGACCTCATGACCCGCCACATTGGCCACGTCCGCGGCGAATGGGCCAGGCACTAACCCCCCCTCGTTGAGATTCGAGATAACCACCTCCGAAGGAGCCCCGGGGAGGTGGTTATCTCGAACCTCAACGGGCGCGGGGGTGTTCGCGGACAGTAGCATGTGACATACTACTGTTATGAAGTTGCCCCTCTCGGCTGACGTTGTGGTCATCGGTGCCGGCGCCGTGGGCGCCGCCTGTGCTTATTTTGCCGCACTCGCGGGACTGAAGGTGGCCGTGCTGGACAGCGGCCCCGTTGCCGGCGGCACCTCCAGCGCCTGCGAGGGAAACATCCTGGTCTCCGACAAGGAGGCCGGCCCCGAACTGGAACTGTCCCTCTACTCGCAGTCCTTGTGGCGCGGCGAGCTGGCCGAACACGGGCCGCTGTGGGAATTTGAATCCAAGGGCGGGCTGGTGGTGTCGGCGCGGGAAACCACGCAGGCCAACCTGGCACGCCTGGCGCGACGGCAGCGGGAGGCGGGGATCGACGTCGAACTGGTGGCGGGGGCGGAGCTGCACAGCCACGAACCGCACCTGGCACCCGGCATGGCCGGCGGCGCCTTCTACCCGCAGGACGCGCAGGTGCAGCCGATGCTGGCCGCCGCGCACCTGCTCCGGCTGGCCCGCGGCCTGGGCGCCACCGTCCATCCGGGCACTGAAGTCACCGGCTTTCTGCGCCGCGGCGACGCCGTCACGGGCGTGGCCACCGCGCGCGGGAACGTCAGCGCCAACTCCGTGGTCAACGCCGCCGGGACCTGGGGCGGCGCCGTGGCGTCGCTGGCCGGCGTCCGTGTTCCTGTGCTCCCTCGCAAGGGCTACGTGATGGTCACCGAACCGCTTCCCGTGATGGTCCGCCACAAGGTGTACGCGGCCGAATACGTGGACAATGTGGCCAGCTCCGATGCCGGGCTGCAGACCTCGCCCGTGGTGGAGGGGACGGCTTCGGGCACCATCCTGATCGGTTCCAGCCGCGAACGGGTGGGCTTTGACAAGTCCTTCAACCCGCACGTGCTGGCGGAAATGGCCGGCAAGGCCATGGCGCTTTTCCCGTTCCTGCAGGAGGCCAAGGTGCTCCGCAGCTACTTTGGCTTCCGCCCCTACTGCCCCGACCACCTGCCCGTCATCGGCCCGGATCCGCGCGCTCCCGGGCTGTGGCATGCCTGCGGGCACGAAGGCGCCGGGATCGGCCTTTCGGTGGGCACCGGCGCGCTGGTGGCGGCGTCGCTCACGGGCGCAGCCCCCGCCCTGGACCTGGCGCCGTTTGCGCCGGAACGCTTTGACACCGACTTGGAGGGCGCACATGCCTGAGCTGCACCTGACCCTGGACGGCGCGCCGCTGTCCGCCCGCCCCGGCCAAACCGTGGGCGCCGCGCTCACCGAGGCCGGCATCACCGCGTGGC
The DNA here is from genome assembly GCF_011045165.1 of Arthrobacter silviterrae. Taxonomy (GTDB): domain Bacteria; phylum Actinomycetota; class Actinomycetes; order Actinomycetales; family Micrococcaceae; genus Specibacter; species Specibacter silviterrae. The sequence continues at coordinate 11,967 of NZ_JAAKZI010000037.1, read as the reverse complement.
GCACCACCCGCAAGGAAGGGCGGCCGCGGGGCCTGTTTTGCGGCATCGGCGTGTGCTTCGACTGCCTGATAACGGCCGACGGCGTCCCCAACCAGCGCGCCTGCCTCACCCCTGCGAGGGACGGCATGGCATTGGAGACAGGGGCGGGCCCCGATGTTTGACGTTGCCATTGTCGGCGCCGGGCCGGCCGGTTTGGCTGCCGCCGTCCACGCCGCCGACGCGGGCCTGTCCGTGGTCCTGGTCGATGCCGGTGCGCAGCCGGGCGGGCAGTTCTGGCGGCACGCGGTCGAGGCGCGGGTGGATGCGGAGCCCGGGGCTGCGCCGCCGGGGCCTTCGAAGCCTGACGCTGCGGATGCCCGGACTCCCGCCGGACACCACGACTGGAAGCGTTTCGCGGACCTCCGCGCGCGGCTGTACGCCCACGAAGCCGCCGGCACCGTGGAGTACTGGCGCACCACCCAGGTGTGGCTGCTCGAGCCGGGGGAGGGGTCAACCCTGTTGCGCCTGGCTCCGGCGCTGGACATCCCCGGCGGCGGGCCGGAGCAGCTGCCCGCAGACGTCCGCGCCCGGCAGGCGATCCTCTGCCCCGGCGGCTACGACCGCCAGCTTCCGGTCCCCGGCTGGGACCTGCCCGGGGTCATGGCCGCCGGCGGGGCGCAGGCGTTGCTGAAGGCGAGCGGGACAGCTCCCGGGAGGGTCGCCGTCGTGGGTGGAACCGGGCCCTTCCTGCTGCCCGTGGCCACGGGCCTGGCAGCGGCAGGGGTCAAAGTGGCCGCAATCTGCGAGGCCAACAGCCCGGCCGGCTGGCTGCGGAACCTGCGCGGCGCCGTCCGGGCGCCGGAAAAGGCGATGGAGGGCGCCGAGTACGCGGCGGTGCTGGCCAGGCACCGGATTCCCTACAAAATCCGCACTGCCGTGACGGAAATCCACGGCACGGACAGGGTGGAGGCTGTGACGGTCTCCAAGCTGGCCGCCGACGGCTCCGTGCTGCCCGGGACCGGACGGCGCATCGCATGCGACGTCGTCGCCCTGGGCTGGGGCTTCACGGCCCAGCTGGAACTGGTGTTGGCAGCGGGTGCGGAAACCGCCGTGGACGTGGACGACTCGCTGACGGCCGTAGTTGATGCGCGGCTGCGCAGCTCTGTGCCCGGGATCTACGTGGCGGGGGAGGCCACGGGCGTGGGCGGCGCCGCGATGGCCGTGGCCGAAGGCGAGCTGGCCGCCCTCTGCGTGGCGGCGGAATCCGGCTCCGCCACAGCCGGTAGCACGGCCCTGGGCCGCCGGATTGGCGCCCTGCAGCGTGACCGCGCCCGCCTGCGCGCCTTCGCCGAGGCCATGCACCGTGCCAACCCCGTGCCCCTGCGCTGGCACGGCTGGCTGACGCCGGAAACCGTGGTCTGCCGCTGCGAGGAAGTCACGTACCGGGCGCTGTGCACGGCACATGCTGACCTCGGGGCCGAAGACGCCCGGAGCCTGAAATCCTTTGCCCGGCCCGGCATGGGCTGGTGCCAGGGGCGCGTGTGCGGATATGCCACGGCCTCCATCGCCGCCGACTTGGCCGGCCGCGCCTTTGACGGCCCGACGGCGGCCGCCGATTTGCGTTCCATGTCCAAGCGAACACTCGCAGCACCGGTCAGGCTCGGGCAGCTGGCCGCCCTGGCCGCTGAGCCGCCCGCCGAATCGCCCGCCCCTGAATCGCCCGCCCCTGAACCGCCCGCCGAATCGCCCGCCCCCGAACCAACACCCACCGACGAAGGACGCCGACCATGACCACCACCGACCCCGCTGCCACCACCGCCGAGGAGCTCGAATCCATCCTGGCCGCAGCAGCTGCCGCTGCGCCGGACTGGGCACAGGCCCCGGCAGCACAGCGGGCCGCAGCCCTCGTGTCCGTGGCCGACGCCCTGGATGCAGCCGCGCCGCAGCTGATCCCGGTGGCGCAGGAGGAAACGTTCCTCCCCGAGGGGCGCCTGTCCGGGGAACTGAAGCGCACCACGTTCCAGCTCCGCCTCTTTGCCGAACTCCTCACCGACGGCGGCTACCTCGACGCCCGCATCGACCACGCCGACGCCGCCTGGCCCATGGGCGCCCGCCCCGACATCCGCCGCGTCCTGGAACCCCTCGGCCCCGTTGTGGTCTTCGCCGCCAGCAACTTCCCCTTCGCCTTCAGCGTCCTGGGCGGGGACACTTGTTCGGCGCTGGCTGCCGGCTGCCCCGTGGTCCTGAAGGTCCACTCGGGGCACCCCAGGCTCTCGGCCGCTGTCGGGCGCGTCGCCAACGAGGCGCTCCGGGCAGCCGGGGCCCCGGACGGCCTGCTCGCCCTGGTCTACGGCACTGACGCCGGCCGCGACGCACTGCTGGATCCGCGCATCAAGGCCGGTGCGTTCACGGGCTCCATCCCCGGCGGCCGCGCACTGTTTGACCTGGCCAACTCCCGCCCCGAACCCATCCCCTTTTACGGCGAGCTGGGCAGCGTGAACCCCGTGTTCGTCACCGAGGCCGCCGCGGCCGCGCGCGGAGCGGAGATTGTCACGGAATTCGTGGCGTCGTACACCTTGGGCGCCGGCCAGTTCTGCACCAAGCCGGGCATTCTGCTGGTTCCCGCCGGCTCGGGCATGGTTGCCGAACTCGCTGCCGCCGCCCGGCCCGCCCCCGCCAAACTGCTCAACGACAGGATCCAGTCCGGCTACACGGAGGCCCTCGAAGGGCTTTTGAAGCACGACGCCGTTGCCCCCTTGGGTGCCACGGGTGACACCCTGGCCTTCCCGCCGGCCCCTGCGCTGAACGCCACCACGGCCGCCGCCATGCTGGCAGACCCGGAAGGGCTGATCACCGAGTGCTTCGGCCCGTCCGCACTCGTGGCCACCTACGAGTCCGAGGATGAGCTGCTGGCCGTGGCGCGCGTGCTGGACGGACAGCTGACCGCCACGATCCAGGGGGAGGACACCGACGCGGTGGCCCCCGAGCTGGTGCGGGCGCTGGCGCAAAAGGCCGGCCGGGTGCTCTGGAACCAGTGGCCCACGGGTGTCTCAGTGACCTACGCCCAGCAGCACGGCGGGCCGTACCCCGCCACCACCGCGCCCACCACCACCTCGGTGGGGACCGCCGGGATCACCCGGTTCCTGCGCCCCGTGGCCTACCAGGGCCTGCCGGCGCACCTGCTCCCCGGGGCACTGCAGGACGACAATCCGCTCGGCGTCCCGCAGCGGGTGGACGGCCAGCTGGCCGCTGGCTGAGCCGGGCCGCTGGCTGAGCCTGTCGAGACCAAGGCCCCGGTGGTTGAGCTTGTCGAAACCGGGTGGTCGTTAAAACACAGCAGGCCCGGTGCGGGGTGTTCCCCGCACCGGGCCTGCCATGGTGTTTAGGCAGAGGCGTTGATCTGCTGTTCCTTCTGCTTGTTGACCAGGTTCTTGACCTGTTCCAGGTCCTGGGCCACGCGCTGCAGGGAGGCCTTGTAGGAGGGCCATTCGCTGGACTTGAAGCGGTTGGCGTCGGGGCCTTCCCAGCGCACGGACTGGGCCTTGCTGTCCAGGGTGGAGGTCACGGTGTGGATCTGGTCCACGGCGTGGCCGATCTTGTTGACCAGGTCGGCCATGTCATTCGGGTCGCTGCCAAGCATTCCTGCCATGGTGATGCACATCCTTCGCTCAATGAGTGGTCCGGCTGGTTGCTCCGGCCGGTTGACTACTAAGAATCTAACAACCGCCCCGCGCACCCGTCGATGGGGTGTCCTCCCCATGCAGGACTCCCCATGCCCCGGAGGGACACGGCACCCCACCACCCGAAACTGCTACGCAGCCACCTTGTCCGGCAGCGGCTTGCGCGCCAGCCAGGCAGCCACCACGGCGCCGGAGATGTTGTGCCAGACGGAGAACACTGCCGAGGGCAGGGCGGCCAGCGGGGAGAAATGGGCCGTTGCCAGCGTCGCAGCCAGCCCGGAATTCTGCATGCCCACCTCAAATGCCAGGGCGCGGCGCGCCCGGGCGTCCAGCCGCCCCGCCTTGCCGGCCAGGTAGCCAAGGCCCAGGCCGAAGCCGTTGTGCAGGACAACGGCCAGGAAGACGATCCCGCCCGCTGCCACGATCTTCGAGGCAGAGCCGGCCACCACAATGGCCACGATCAGGGAAATGACGACGGCGGAAATCCACGGCAGTACGGGCAGCACAAAGTCCACCATCCGGTTGAGGAACAGCCGGGCCAGCAGCCCGGCCACGACGGGCAGCAGCACTGTCTTGAGAATGTCGAGCATCATGGCGCCTGCGTCCACATGGAGGAATGAGCCCGCCAGGAAGAGCGTCAGGGCAGGCATGACGATGGGGGCCACGAGGGTGGAGATCGTGGCAACGGCCACTGAGAGGGCCACATCACCCTTGGCCAGGTAAGCCATCACATTGGAGGACGTCCCGCTGGGTGCACAGCCCACCAGGATCACACCGGCCGCCAGTTCGGGGCTCAGGTGAAGGCCCGTGGCAATGAGCCAGCCGGCCCCCGGCATGATGACGTAGTGCGCTGCGAGGCCCAGGGCCACGGCCCACGGCCGCTTGGCGACGGCGGCAAAATCGGGCAGGGTCAGCGTCAGGCCCATGCAGAACATGATGATGCCGAGCAGGTACGGCACCGACGGGGCCAACGGTTTGAACGAGCCGGGGAGCAGGAACCCGAGGATTCCGGCCGCAATGACCAGCAGGGGAAAGATGGTGACGGCGATGAGCGCGGTGCGGTCCGGCCGGGCTGTTGAGGTGGTCTTTGGGGCGGTATTAGTTGACTGAGGCACCTGTTTATTTTCCGCCTTGTCCGCCCCTTGAACAAATCATCTCACTATTTGGATGTGAGGTCCGCGGCCGCCTCGGCGAAGTCCACCAGGGACCGCGCGAGCCTAAAATTGGTGCCGCGATGGCCGGCGCACGGTAGGGCGCCGGCCGGGCCTGCCACATGCTGTGGACTACATGGTGTGGACGATCAGGCCGATGTGGGTGAAATAGTTCATGGCGCCAAAGAGCAGGAATGCCAGCCCGGTCAGAAACCAGGCCACCCCGATGGTCTTGACCAGCCCGGCCGCTGCCGTGCCCGCCGTGCGGAGTTTTGCAATTGCAACGGGGAAGAGCACCGCGCCGACCCCGACGACGGCAAAGAGCCCGGACATGAAGGTCGCCTCAATCATGGGATAGGCGGCGAATGCCCCGGAAATCGGCTCCTGGGCGGGGGCGGCGAACAATTGGTAGGTGATGCCGGCGGCCGCGATGGCGAACAGGCTCAGTCCCAGCCCGCCAACGAAGAGGGACAATGGGCGGGCCGTAGTGGCGGCAAAAGCCACCGGGTCCACGGCGGACGCCAGAGCCGCACCGCGCTTCCACAGGTACAAAGCCGCCCCGAGCAGGAGCACGCCGAAGCCCAGGCTGGTTTCACCGAAAATGATGTTGTCGAACGGGAAGCCCCCTGCGGCGAGCGGCCAGGTCAGCGTCATGTGCAGGCCCGTGGCAGTGAGGATCACGCCGAGCACGCCAAATGCCAGGGACCAGCCGTCTGTGCTGAGTGTCGCATCCTTGTTGCGGCGCAGCCCGAAGAGGTCGCGGGCAAAAATGACCACGGCCAGCAATCCCGCTCCGGCCGCCAGTGACATGATGGTGTTGTAGGTGGGCATGGTCGCCCAGTCGATCTTGAGAGCTTCGGTTGCCATGCTCATGGTGCAATCGCTTTCCCTTAGGTGTGGGCCGCACGGTCCATTCATAAAGCCATACTGGTGTATGGCTTTTGATGTAGCGCCGGGGCGGGCGAAATTATTCCGGCTGGACCGCGGGCAGGGGGGTGGAGAAAATCAAGCAGCATCGCAGTCAGGCGAAGCAGGAGCTGATGGCGGCGGCCGCCGCGCGTCTGCTCATTGACGAGGGCCCCTCCGCCGTGACCCACCGTCGCGTTGCCGAGGCTGCCGGGCTGGCCGCAGGCTCCGGGAACTACTACTATCCCTCCAAGAAGGAGCTGTACCGGGCCGCCGTGGCAGGAGCCGAGGACCTGCGCGCCCAGAGCGCGCTGGGGATTGCCCGGAAATGCGTTGCCCTGACGAACACGGGCCGTGGATCCACCTTGGCCTGGGTTGCAGCGCAGCTCATGGCCATCTATTTTGCCCCCAGGCTGGGCCCGGACGTGGTCACCACCAGGCTCAATCCCATTCTCGAGGCCGGGCGCGACCCCGAGCTGCAGGAGATCATCCGCAACCACCAGCCGTTGTTGGGCGAGGCCTTGAACATCGGGCTGGAACGGATGGCCGGCCAAACCCTGGGGAACGAGGACCTGGAGCTGCTTATGCAATCGATAGGTGCGTCGCTCCTCTATGGCTTTGCCCTCGGAATGAATGACCCGCTCGACTACGCCGCCCGGCAGGTGGCCCGAATCCTGGAGCTGCTGGGTGTGCAAATTGCGTAAACGGCGGCATTTTTGCGTACGTCCGCTTCCAAAAACCGACAAGCCCAATCGGTGTGGGCTAGAACCCCATCGACGTGCGGTAGCGCTGCATCTGCTGGTGGCGGCGCTGCAGGCTGTCCCGGCGCGGGGTCTGCTCGGCGGAGGCTTCCTCGGCCGTCAGGTCAATGTGTCGCTGCCCAAACTGCCACAGCAGCAGGTCGTCCAGGAGCCGGTCGGGGCCGGGGGAGTAGCGGTGGTCCAGCGCCTTGCGGACGTGGGAGATGATGTCAGGCTGCAGCAGCGCCGCCAGGTCGATGGTCTGCGTGAGCCCGTGCGCATGGACCAGCTCGGCCGCCCAGCCCCAGTCGTCGTCGGCCTTCCTGTCCACATGGGGCAGCAGGGTCTGCCACACGGCCTTGATCCGGTTCGGGGTCAGTGACTCCCCTCCCTCGCCCTCGGCATCCCAATAGCTGGTGACGGTCTCGTACCGCTCGTGCAGTTCGGAGAACGCGGACTCCACGGTCTCCAGCATGGCCGCCGTGGCCGTGAACTGGCGGTCAAAGTAGGGGCTCCAGGCACGCGGATCCTGTGCCTTGAAGCGGATGTCATGCTCAATCTCGCTCCAGGCATGGGCGAATATGGTGCGGATCTGGCACTCAAAGAAGTAGCTGCCGCTGGCCTTGGCCTCAGGGTCCAGCGCCTCCTGGTAGGAGCGCACCACGGCGTTTTGGATGCTGCGCAGGATTAGGTGCCGGCTGGAGTAGCCGTACGTGCCGGACTCGATGGAGCCGATGTCCTTCTCCCTGTCCCCGCGGCAGTCAAAGATGTTCCGGCGGCGCTTGATCAGGTTCGCCACGTTCGCGTTTTCGCCCGGGAGCGTGGTGATGACGCGCACGCCCACCATGTCCGTGAGGTTGCGCAGCGGGTCCGGGAACTGCAGGGCGGGGGCGGCGCCCGGCTCCGGCACCACCATGCGGGACGCCTTTTCGCGGAACGATTCCACCGTTTTGGTCCGGCTGGTGACAAACAGGGGCTTGTCCTGGGCGTCCTCCATGACGTCCCGGACCAGGGATTCCATCTCCGAGGTGACCCGCTTCAGCTCCGGCAGGGCGCGCTCATAGGCCGCAACGGACGCCGTGACGGACGGCCGCAGTGATTCGTCAAGGCGTTCCCAATGGCTGCTCATATCCTCGAGCTTAAGCGCCGGACCCCTTCGGCGCGAGTAACGCGGGTAACAGGGGGTGGCGTCGGGCCGGATGGCCGTAGGCTGTTGCCATGCTGACGGTAATTGGTGAGACGTTGATTGATGAAGTGGTCCGCCCGGGGCGCGAAGCCGTGCCGCATGTGGGCGGCAGCCCCATGAACGTGGCCGTTGGCCTGGCCCGGCTGGGCCACCCCGTCCAGTTCCTGGGCCGCTTCGGCAAGGACGCGTACGGTGCCCTGGTGACGGCGCACCTCAAGGAAAACGACGTGCTGGTTCCGGTCACCCCGGACAGCCGGCCCACCTCCATTGCCCGGGCCGTGCTGGACGGCAACGGCGCCGCCAGCTACGAGTTCACCCTGGACTGGGAACTGCCCGCCGCCCTGTCCGGGCCGGACGGCATGCCCAATTTCATGCTGGCCGCCACCACCCTGCTGCACACCGGATCCATCGCCGCGATGCTGGCCCCCGGCGCGGACCAGGTGTTCGACGCCGTGGTGGCAGCCCACCCCTCAGCCACCATCAGCTATGACCCCAATTGCCGCCCCACCATCATCAAGGACGTGGCCTTTGCCCGCGCCCAGGCGGAAAAGTTCGTCCGCCTGGCAGACATTGTCAAGGCCTCCGATGAAGACCTCGAATGGCTCTATCCGGGCACCGACCCGTTGGTGGCGGCCCGCAGGTGGCTGGCCGACGGCGGCGCGGAAGGCCCCGCCGTCGTGGTTGTCACCCGGGGCGGGGAAGGCCCGTGGGCGGTGTGCGCGGCCGGGGAGGCGGAGTGCGCCGTGCCGGCCGTGAAGGTGGTGGACACCGTGGGGGCCGGCGACTCCTTCATGGCGGCCCTGCTGGCCGCCCTGGTGGACCGCGAACTGGACGGTGCCCAGCGCCGCACCACCCTGCGCGCCATCACCGCCGAACAGCTCGAGGAACTGATCCGCTACGCCGCCCGGGCCGCCGCCATTACGGTCTCCCGCGCAGGCGCCAACCCACCCAACCGCACCGAACTGCAGGAAGGCTGAACCATGTTTGACTATGATCCCTATGCATTTCTCGCCCCCGTCCCCGGCTTCACGCTGGCCAGCACGTCCCTGGCCGACGGCGGCGCCATGCCCGTCAACCAGGTCAACCCCGGAGGGCACCCGGACGGCAGGGACCTCTCGCCGCAGCTGGCCTGGTCCGGCTTCCCCGCCGCCACCCAAAGCTTCGCCGTGACCATGTACGACCCCGACGCGCCCACCGCCAGCGGCTTCTGGCACTGGGCCGTGGCAAACATCCCGGCGTCCGTGACCTCCCTGCCCGAAGGCGCCGGCTCCGGCAGCATGCCCGCCGGCTCGCTGACCCTGAAGAACGACGGCGGGTTCCCCGGTTACATGGGCTCGGCACCTCCCGCCGGGGACGGGCCGCACCGCTACATGGTGGTGGTGCATGCCGTGGACGTTCCGGCCCTGGACCTCGGCGCCGACGCCACCCCGGCCGTGCTCGGCTTCAACCTGCACTTCCACACACTGGCCCGGGCCCGGATCACCGGCATTTTCGAGGTGGCATGACGCGGCTGCGCGGAAACAGGCCCGGCGAAGTTGGATAGCCTAGGGTATGCGCTTAATTGCCAGTGACATTGACGGAACCATCCTCGGACACGACGGAAAGATCAGCAGCCGCACCCTGGAGGCCTTCCAGGCCGCCGCGGAGGCAGGGATCGGCATCGTTTTCGTCACCGGACGGCCCCCGCGCTGGCTGGACCCCATCCGGGAGCAGGTGGGCCACACCGGAACGGTGATCTGCTCCAACGGCGCCGTCACCTACAGCCTGGAAAGCGAGTCCGTGGTGGCCTCGCACCTGCTGCCCTGGGAGACAGTCAGCCACGTCCGCGACATCATCTCCGGCCTGGCGCCCGAGCCCCGCTTTGCCCTGGAAAGCCTGGACGGATTCCATGTGGAGCCCGGCTTCCTCGGCGCGGAGCAGCCGCCGTCCCTGGCCGGCCTGGAACCGGAGCAGCTGACCCCCGCCATGGCCGGCGGCGGCATCATCAAAATGCTGGCCGTCCTCCACACGGGCAACGCCGACGACTTCCTGGACCTGGTCCGGCCCAAGGTGGGCGGCCTCATCTCCGTCACGCATTCCGCCCCCACGCTGGCCCTGCTGGAAATGGGCCCCCTCGGGGTCAACAAGGCCGTCACGCTCGCCGAATATGCCGCCTCGAAGGGGATCGCGGCGGCGGACGTGGTGGCGTTCGGGGACATGCCCAACGACATCGAGATGCTGGGCTGGGCCGGTGCCGGCTACGCAATGGCCAGCGGGCACCCTGACGCGCTCGCCGCCGCCGCGCTGACCGCCCCCCGCTTCGAGGACGACGGCGTTGCCCAGGTCATCGAGGCCCGCCTGGCCGCGCTGCGGCTGGCCTAGGCGGTGAAGACGGCCAGGGTCCCGAAGCCCTACCTGGATTCGCCCATCCCGCTCGCCATCGCCCACCGCGGCTTCTGCCTGCAGGGGTGGGAGAACTCGCTCCCCGCGTTCCGGGCGGCCCTCGAGCTGGGCTACCAGTACCTCGAGACCGACATCAACACCACGGCCGACGGCGTCACGGTGGTCTTCCACGACACCTCGCTTGACCGGATCACCGACGGGGCCGGGCGGATCGCGGAGCTGCCGTACGCCGTCGTCCGCGAAGCACGCATCGGCGGGGAGCAGCCCATTCCCACCCTGCGTGAATTTTTTGAGGCGCTGCCCGCGGCGCGCTTCAACATTGACGTCAAGGACGCTGGGTCCGCGGCAACGCTGGCGGCCCTCATCGAGGAGTTCGGCCTGCATGAGCGGGTGTGCGTGGCGTCTTTTTCCGGCCGGAGGCGCAAGGACGTGCTGTCGCGGCTGAGCCGGCCGGTGGCTAGCTCGCCGGGCCAAAAGCTGCTGCTGGCCTACGCGCTGCTCAGCCCGTGGCTGCCCATCCCCCTGCTGCGCGCCATGATGGCCGGCGTGGATGTGCTGCAAATCCCGCGCCGGGCCATGGGCGTGGACCTGGTGACGCGGCGTTCGGTGGGACGCGCGCACCGGGCGGGGCTGAAGATGCACGTCTGGACCATCAACGAGCCGGCGGACATGGACCAGCTCCTGGGCCTGGGCGTGGACGGGATCATGACGGACCGCGCGGACCTGCTGGCCGCCGTCATGCGACGGCGCGGCTACTGGCCGGCGGGCCCCGGGGCGCCGGCGGCGACTGCGTAACATCCGCCCCGGGCTGGCAGGATGGGACCATGCGAATTTTGATTGCACCTGACAAGTTCAAGGGCACCCTGACCGGCGTCGAAGCGGCCGCCGCCATGAGCGAAGGCGCTCTCCGTGTTTACCCCGACGCCGTGGTGACCACCCTGCCCGTGGCCGACGGCGGCGAGGGAACCCTGGAGGCTGCCGTCGCGGCGGGCTTCCAGGAGCGCCTCAACGCCGTGGTGGGGCCAATCATCAAGCCCGTCGGAGCCGCCTGGGCGGTGCACCCGGAAACCCACGTGGCCGTCATTGAGACAGCCCAGGCCAGCGGCTACCTGCTTTCCGAGCCCACCGTCGAAAACGCGCTGCGGGCGCACTCCTACGGTTCCGGCCAGCTCATCGCCGCCGCGCTGGAGGCCGGCGCCACCGAGGTCATCATCGGCCTGGGCGGCTCCGCCATGACCGACGCCGGCTCCGGGGCCCTGCGCGCGCTGGGCCTGAAGCTCCTGGACGCTCATGGCAACCTGGTCCCGCTGGGCGGCGGCTCCCTCCTGGACGTGGCCGCGATCGATGCCTCCGGCCTGGACCCCCGCCTGGCCGGGGCGAAGATCCGCATGGCCGTGGACGTTGACAACCCGCTGTACGGCTACAACGGCGCCGCCCACATTTTCGGCCCGCAAAAGGGTGCGGACGCGGACGCCGTGGAGAAGCTCGACGCCGGCCTGAGCCACCTGGCGTCGCTGGTGCGGGAGAGCACCGGGGTGGACATCAACATTGAGGGCGCGGGCGCCGCCGGCGGCTTCCCGTCCCTGTTTGTGGCCTACGCCAATGCCTCGATTGAGCGCGGCTTTGACCTGGTTGCCGAAATGGTGGGCCTGGACGCCGCCCTTGACGACGCCGACCTGGTCATCACGGGTGAGGGGTCCATGGATGAGCAGTCGCTGTCCGGGAAGGCGCCCATCGGCGTGGCGGACGCCGCCCACGCAAGGGGACTGCCCGTCGTCGTGGTGGCCGGGCGCGTCAGCGTCACGCAGGCAGAACTGGCCGGCCACGGCGTGGTGGCGGCTGTCAGCGCCACCGACGTGGCCGGCTCCCCGGAGGCCGCCCTGGCCGACGCCGCCCGCTACACCGCGCGGGCCACCTCGGAAGCGCTCAACGGCATCTAGCCC
>NZ_JAAKZI010000036.1 GCF_011045165.1 Arthrobacter silviterrae | reverse complement strand
GGGCTAGTGTGTCTGCTATGAGCACCCCTAATGAGTATCCAGGTCCCGAGCAATCCGGCTCGCAACCGCCCGTTGGCGGTTCCGGTTCACAGCCTGAAAATGCTCCACAAAACCCCAATCCCGGCTACCAGGCGCCGCCTCCCGGCTACCAGCAGCCGGGTTACCAGGCCCCTCCGCCCGGTTACCAGCAGCAGCCCTACCAACAGCAGGCGCCGTACCAGCAGCAGCCGCAAAAGCCGGCTGGCGACACGTCCTTCCAAATGCCCGCCGACTGGCCCAAGGACATGAAGGGTGTCATGCCGGCCAATGGCTTCGCCGGACTGTTCAGCACCGGGCAGCTGCCTCAGTTGCTGAAGGTCTCGTACATCATCTGGCTGGTCACGGCCGGGATCTGGCTGCTGTTCACTGTCCTCGGGCTCATTTTCTCCCTCATTGCCCTCGGCGCACAGGACAACAGCCTCTTTGGCATCACGATTCCCGGCTCCGGGGCGGCCATGCGCGCCGGCGGGGTCAAGGGAATCATCGTCTCCATCATTGCGCTGGTCCTCATCGCCGCGGTGCTGGTCTGCATCATGAAGCTCAAGGAAGGAATGCAGTGGGCCCGCATGGCCCTGTCCGTGATTGCCGTGCTGAGCATCGTCCTGGCATTCCTGGGCGGCGGATCCGGCCTGCTCGGCATCGTCGCCACGGTGTTGATGTGGCTGCCGGAATCCTCCGCGTGGCTCAACGCCAGGGCGCGCGGCATCGCCTGAATTGCCTTGGAGGTAGTTCCCAAGCAAGAGGTCGCGTAGGGTTAAAACATACCCGGCGCGGCCTCTTCGCCTGCCGCCGGCAGCCACTGAAAAGGACCCCTCCCATGACCACTCCTGACGAACAGCCTCAAGAGCGGCCCACCCCCGGTCCCGGCCACTACGGCGAGATTGCCCCGGGCGTCCCCCGGTACGGCCAGTACGCCCCCGCCGGGTGGCAGCCGCCGCAGCCTACAGATCCGGCCACTCCCCCGCACGACGCCGGCACCGCCTCCGCGCTGCCGCCCGCCTCCGCGTACCCCGGCTACCAGGGTTCCCCGCAGGGCCCCGGCTACCAGAACACCAATTTCACGCACCGCGGCTCCGGCCCCCTGCCCACGGGATCCCACTATGCACCGCCCCGCCGCGTGGTCCTGGCCAGCCGGCTGATCATGGCTGCCGGTGCACTCCAGGCGCTGGCCCTTGTGTTGTGGTTGGTGGCCATGGGCATGCCGTCGGGACAGGACATGATCCGCAGCGTGGTGGAGCAGTCGCTGGCCAGCAACCCGCAGGCCGCCGCCGGCATCCCCGCACAAACCCTGATCAATGTCGTTGCCGCCATGCTGGCCGTGTTCCAGGCCGTTGCGGTGGGGTTCTACTTTTGGATGGCCTGGGCCGTTCGCAAGGGCAGGCGTTGGGCACGCACCCTGTCCCTGGTCCTGGCCGTGGTCTCCATCGTGATGGTGCCCGAGGGTGTGGCGTATTCGTACTATTCCATCGCGCGCATCCTGCTGGGGATAGTCGCCGTCGTCATTTTGTTGCGCCCGCCGGCCAGGGACTATTTTGCCAAGGGGCCCCAGCGCGGCAGCGGGGCCTGAGCCGGCCGGTCCAGGCGAAAGGGCCTCAGGCGCTGGGCCGGTCCTCTTCCAGCCCGGGCACCTGCAGGCGCTGGGCGTGGTAGGCCAGGATCTGCAGTTCGGTGGCCATATCCACCTTGCGCAGGTTGACAAAATCAGGCACGGACAGCGCCACGGGGGCAAAGCTGAGTATGCTGTGGACGCCTGCTGTCACCACGCGGTCGCACACTGACTGCGCCACGCCGGCCGGCAGCGCCAGCACCACCATGTTGGCGCGGGTTTTTTCCAGCACCGGCTCCAGCTCCGCGACGTCACTGACGCGCAGCCAGCCGATCTCATTGCCAATCACCATTTGGTCGGCATCCAACAGTGCCACCACGTCAAAACCGCGCGTTTCAAAGCCCGCGTACCGGGCCAGTGCCCGGCCCAGGTTTCCGGCGCCGACGATGGCCACACGCCATTCATGCGTCAGGCCGAGGGCCTGGGCGATCTTCCGGCTGAGGTTGGCCACCTCGTACCCCACGCCGCGGGTGCCGTAGGAGCCCAGGTAGGAGAGGTCCTTGCGGACATTGGCGGAGCCGACGCCGGCGGACTCGGCCAGGGATTCGGAGGAGACCTGGTCCACGCCTTCGGCAAGCAGGCCGTTGAGGGTGCGCAGGTACAGCGTCAGCCGTGACACCGTGGCGGGCGGCAGCTGGCGGGCCGGTTCGGCCGCCGGCTGGTCCGGAATCTGCACTGGTGTCACGGTCATGCTCCAAGTTCTGTTGCAATGGCCGCCCCTGGACGGGAGGACTCGTGTCGCCTTGATCCACGGAACAGCCTCCATCCACTGTATGACGTGGCCGGTGCTTCGCCAAAGCCGCCCATCCCCGGGGCCAGGTGCTACGCCCCGGCAGGTGCTATGCCCCGGCGCCGCCCATGGCCCGGCCCAGGACAGAGCGCAGGCGCACTGGGTCGATCTGCCAAAAGTCCCGCGGCACGCCGTCGACCAGCACCACCGGCACTTCCTCCCCGTAGCGGGCGGTGAGGGCGGGGTCGCCGTCGATGGTGGTTTCCTGCCACGGGAGGCCGACGTCGTCCGCCACGGCGGCGACCACCTCCCGGGCCGCGGTGCACAGGTGGCAACCTTCGCGGGTCAGCAGTTCAAGCCGGGGTGCCGGGGCCGGTGCGCCTTCGGGTACGGGATTCATAGTCCAACCGTACGCAGGGTGGCGGCGGGGCTCCACTTGCGGAGTCCGGAACGAGAATTCCCCCACTGTTAACCGCGGGCCGTGCGGCGGGGCGGGCAGGTGCTGGCAGGATTGACTAGACTCGTTCCATGCCCGACGTGACTACCGACAGTGCCGAGGCCGCCTCGACAACTGTGCAACGCCAGGGCGAGGCCGCATTCTTCGACGTGGACAACACCATGATGAAGGGCGCCAGCCTGTTCCATGTGGCCCGGAAGATGTACCAGAAAAAGGCATTCACGCTCCGGGACGCCGCGGGCTTCGCGTGGAAGCAGGCCAAGTTCATCCTGCGCGGCGAAAACATGAACGACGTCCACTCCGTGCAGGACTCGGCCCAAAAGCTGGCAGCCGGCATCAGCGCCGAGTTTGTCCAGCAGCTGGGCGAGGAAGTCTATGACGAGATGATCGTCTCGAAGATCTGGCCGGGCACCAAGGCGCTGGCCCAGGAGCACCTCAAAAAGGGCCGGCAGGTCTGGCTGGTGACGGCAACGCCCGTGGAGGTGGCCGGCGTCATTGCCGCACGGCTCAAGCTGACCGGGGCGCTCGGCACTGTGGCTGAAATCCAGGACGGCGTGTACACCGGCAGGCTGGTGGGGGAGATCCTGCACGGGGCCGCCAAGGGCCGCGCCGTGCGGGATTTGGCGCTGGCGCAGGGCCTGGACCTTTCGCGCTGCTGGGCGTACAGCGATTCCTACAACGACATCCCGTTGCTGACGGCCGTGGGGAACCCGGTGGCGATCAACCCCGACGCCCGGCTCCGCCGTCATGCGCGTGACCACAACTGGCCCATTTACGACTACCGCTCCGGGCGCCGCGCGGCCACCATGGGGCTGCAGGCCGCCACGGGCGCCGGCATTGTGTATGGCCTGTGGAAGGGCATTGCGTCCATGCGGCGCAAGTAGCACCAACAAAAACGCCCGTCCACCTTGGGTGAACGGGCGCTTGCTGCAAAGAAGATTTACTTCTTGTTGCGGCGCTGGTGACGAGTCTTGCGAAGCAGCTTGCGGTGCTTCTTCTTCGCCATCCGCTTGCGGCGCTTCTTAATAACTGAACCCATGGAAGTCCTCACAAACTACATAGTTGGCCCCGATTGGGGCCAGAAACGATTAGGTTGACCGATCGCAGGAATCGGTCAAAGCCGAAAATGGATCTTTCCTAGGGTACCGCCTCTAGCCGGTATGCGCCGAACCGGGGTTCCCCTCGGACTCCGCCCTGTCCGCCACGGTCGACTTCAGGATTGCCTCCACGGCATTCTGCGGCACGCGGTAGCTCCTGCCAAAGCGGACGGCGGGAAGTTCACCGGCATGGACCATGCGGTAGACGGTCATCTTGGAGACACGCATCAGCTCCGCCACTTCCTGAACCGTCAGGAAGTTCACGTTGGAGAAATTTTGCCCCTGCGCCATAGCCTCTTGGTTTCCATTTCACTGTCCGGTGCCGCCGGCGGCACCCGCCACCCCATGCGCTAACTCTAAGGGCAGATGGGGCCAAAGTGGTAGTTGTGGTTGGGATATTTTCCCCGGCCGGCTCAGGCCGCGTCCTGCGTGCCGCGGAGGCGGCGGGCACGGGAGCTGCGGGCCAAGTTTGCCAGGACATCGGCCGTGACATCCCACTCCATGCAAGCGTCCGTCACGCTCTGCCCGTACGTCAGGGAGGCGGTGCCGGCCGCCACCTGGTCCACGTCCAGATTTTGCGCCCCGCCCACCAGGAAGCTCTCCAGCATGATGCCGGCGATGGCGTTGGAGGAGGCGCCGCCGGCCTCCAGCTGGGCGCCGATGGCCAGCGCCACCTCGGCCTGGCGGTGGTGGCTCTTGCCGGAGTTGGCGTGGCTGGCATCGACAATCAGGCGCGGGTTGATTCCTGCGTCCGCGGCAGCGCTGGAGGCGGTTTCGACGTCGACGGCGGAGTAGTTGGGGCCCTTCCGCC
Organism: Arthrobacter silviterrae; assembly: GCF_011045165.1. Lineage (GTDB taxonomy): Bacteria > Actinomycetota > Actinomycetes > Actinomycetales > Micrococcaceae > Specibacter > Specibacter silviterrae. The sequence continues at coordinate 30,697 of NZ_JAAKZI010000036.1, read as the reverse complement.
CGCCGCGGAGGATGATGTGGGTGTCCTGGTTGCCGGCCGTGCTGACCAGTGACGCCCGGCCGCCGCCGTCAATGCCGAGGAACGACTGCGGTGCGCTGGCCGCCTGGCACGCGTCGAGCGCCACCTGGAGGCCGCCGTCGGTCCCGTTCTTGAAGCCGACGGGCATGGACAGCCCAGACGTGAGCTGGCGGTGGATCTGGCTCTCGGTGGTGCGGGCACCGATGGCGCCCCAGGAGATCAGGTCCGCCGTGTACTGGGGGCTGATGGGCTCGAGGAATTCAGTGCCGGTGGGCAGCCCCAGGGCGGCAACGTCGAGCAGGAACTTGCGCGCCAGGCCCAGCCCGGTTGCCACGTCGTGGCTGCCGTCCAGCAGCGGATCGTTGATCAGGCCCTTCCAGCCAACGGTGGTCCGCGGCTTTTCGAAGTAGGCCCGCATAACAATCAGCAGGTCCTCTTCGTGCTCCTTCGCGGTCGCGGCCAGGCGGCGGGCGTAGTCCAGCCCGGCCGCGGGGTCGTGGATGGAGCAGGGGCCCACGATCACCAGGAGCCTGTCATCGACACCGTCCATGACGGCCCTGACCTGGTCGCGGCCGCGTTCGACGGCGGTCCCGGCCACTGCGTCCAGCGGCAGCGCCGCTTCCAGTTCGGCGGGTGACGGGAGCGCGGTGAAGTGGCTGACGCGCAGGTTTGCGGTGGTGGATTTGGCTGCTGTTGCTGTGATGCTCACGGGGCGGGTCCTTTGTGCTGGCGGCAGCGGGCCCCTTTTCAGAAACCCGCCTGGAAATGGCGAAGGACAGAGAAAAATTTCTCTGTCCTGTTGGCTCTGAAGGAAAGTTGGATGCGTGTCAGTTAGACGCGGGCCCCTCCAGAGCCAACGAAAAATACGCATACCAACGCTTTGTCATGGCAATACTGTAAACCGCCCCCAGCCCCGGCGACAAATCGCCGTGGCGGCGCCTGCGTCACATTGCGGACGCAGGCACCGCCACGGCGAACCGTGCTACTTCAGCCGCGGGTCCGTGGGGTGCTGCGGATTGGCCGGCGTGGCCACGGTAAGCGTGCCCGGGTAGTTGGTGGAGTTCCCGGTGGCGTCGATGGCGGTGATGCCGATGACGGACACCGCATCCGGGGCCAGCCCGCCAATGGTGGCGGAGGTCTGGTCCGCGGGGACGGTCAGGGCCTTCTTGCCATTGACGGTGATGAGGTAGCTGTCCACCCCGTAGTTGTCCGTGGCCGGCTGCCACTGGACGGCTGCCCACGTGCTGCCCGTGGCACCGCTGACATTGCGGACGGTGATGGCGTCCGCACCGGCGGGGACCACAGGCGCGTCCTTGTCCTTGGCGCCGGTGGTCTTGACCTTGGCCGTGAGCGGGGTGCTGGCGTTGCCGGTGGCGTCGTAGGCCCTCACTTCAAGGTCGTAGCCGAGCTTGGGCGCCAATCCGGTGAGCGCCGCCGAAGTGGCCGTTGCCGGGACCGTCAGGGCCAGCCGCCCATTGGCGAACACACGGTAGGCGCTCACGGCGCGGTTGTCCGTGGCGGCCTCCCAGGCAAGCTCGACGCCGGACTGGCCCGGAACTGCCTGCAGCCCGGCGTGGGCCGGCCATGTCGGTGCCTGGCCGGCGTCGTCCGATACCGCCGTGGCGGTGGTGGCGCCGGGGAAGGACAGGCCCTTGGAGCTTGTGACCACCCAGGGCTCGGCCACATTGTCGAAGACCACGTTGGTGAAGCTGCTGTCCTCAAGGAAGGAAATGTTGGTCTTGGTGCCCTTGATGAAACGGACGTTGCTGAAGTGGATGCCCTGGTGGGACTGCGCGGCGGTTCCCACCACCTTGATGGACTCCTTCTTGACCCCGTCCACCGTGACGTTTTCCACCCGGATGTTGCGGAAGTATGCCATCTGGGTGGCCGGTTCCACCGAAATGGCTGCGTTGGCGTCGGAGTATTCGGAGGTGAAGATGAACGCTTCCTTGGCGATGTTTTTCATGGCGTTGTCGCGGAACAGGAAATTCTGCGCGCCGCCGCCGTTGGTGGGGTTCGTCTTCATGCGCAGGCCCACCTCCGTCTTGTTCAGCACGTTGTCCTCCGCCGTGACATTTTCAATGACGGCGCCGGTGTGGCTGCCCGCCACCACTGCCCCGTGGCCCTCGCGGAAGTAGTTGTTGAATATCCAGGCGTTCTTCGTGGACTTTTCGTTGACGCTCTGCTGGCCCAGGCCGGCCGCAAAGTTCATGCAGTCGTCCCCCGTGTCAAAGAGCGTGTTGTAGACGGTGAGGCCGTCGCCATGGGCGAATTCGATCCCGTCGGCGTTGTTGTCGTCAAAGGTCAGCAGCTTTACGTCGTTGACCGTGACATTGTTGCTGTCCAGGTTGACCAGGGTGTGGTTGGAGGGGTTCAGTGCCGTGAAGCCGCCGTAGTAGGCGTTGGTCACCCCGCGCAGCGTGATCAGGTTGGAGCGCGTGGGGTACGGGGCGGGGCTGCCGAGTTCCGCCGCCAGCTTCACCTGTGCCGCTGCCAGGATGCCGTTTTCGTTCACCGTGGTGGAGCTGCTCTTGGTTGAGACGGGGAAGCCTTCGGCATCGAGGCCCGCCTGCTTCCAGCCGTTGCCGTCGATGGTGCCCGGGCCCACGATTCGAATGTTCTCCAGGGCCGTGCCGTCAAAGGTCTGGGCGTTGATGAGCGAATAGAACCGCTCATCGGTGGAGTAGTCGTAGAGGCGGTAGTTCCAGGGATAATCGGCGGCGTTTTCGGAGCCCAGCAGGGTGCCGTTGGCTGCGACCTTGAACGTCATGTTGCTCTTGAGCCACAGGGCGCCGGACTTGAACGTCCCTTCGGGGATGAGCACCGTGGCGCCGGGTGTGGCAGCGTCGATGGTGCGCTGGATGGCCTCGGTGTTGAGGGTCTTCCCGTCGCCGACGGCGCCGTAGTCGCTGACGTTGAAGACCACCGGCAGCTTTGCCGTTAGTTGGGCTGCGGCCTTGCTGTCCACAGATTCCACGCCGCGTGAGTCCACTGCGCGCACGGTGAAGCGGTACTTGGTGTCCGGTGAGAGGCCCGTGACGGTGAAGTTGTTCATGACCACCTTCACTTGGGCCGCGTTTGAGCGGTCGGCATAAAACGCGTCGATGTACGGCAGCGACGCCGAACCCGTGGTCTTGCTGGCCGATCCGATCAGGCGGCCGTCCTGGTACACGTGGTAGTCAACGATGTCCTGGTATGCCTCCGGCTTGTTCCAGACCAGGGAAACGGTGGATTCGTCGAAGGCCAGTGCCGGAATCCTCAATGATTCCGGTGCCGCGGGCCGCGCGGCAACGCTGCCGTGCATAACCGTGGGGGCTTCGTTGTGCGATGCGGCCAGGGCCGGCGGGGTGGCCAGGGTGGCAGCAAGCACCGCCACGGCGGCGGAAAAACCCGCTATTGTTCTAAGTCTCACTATTGCTCCTCGTTCAGGGTTTTCAATGGTGGGTGTCAAGGCGGGCCTGGCAGGGCCGTGCCTTTAAAATCAGTGGCGAAGCGCGGTCCTGCCGCGCTTCGCCACTGAATCTTGGGAGGGGTGCGCCAGGCACCCCAGCGGTTACTTGATTCCGGTGGTCGCGATGCCCTTGATCAGGTAGCGCTGGCCAAACAGGAACACGAGGAACACCGGTGCCAGGGACACGATCGACATGGCAAACAGGGACCCCCAGCTGGTGCCGGCCTGCGAGTCCACGAAGGCGCGCAAGGCAACGGGGACCGTGAACATGTCCGGGTCCGTCAGGTAGATCAGGGCGCCGAAGAAGTCGTTCCAGGTCCAGATGAACGTGAAGATGGTGGTGGTGGCCAGTGCCGGGACCATCAGCGGCAGGATCACGCGCAGGAAGATGCGGGGGTGGCCGGCACCGTCAATGCGGGCTGCCTCGTCCAGGTCCTTGGGAATGCCGCGGATGAACTGGACCATCAGGAACACAAAGAATGCGTCCGTGGCGAGCAGCTTGGGCACGATCAGAGGCCAGAAGGTGTTGACCCAGCCAATCTGGGAGAACATGACGTACTGGGGCACAATGACCACGTGGAACGGAAGCATGATGGTCAGCAGCATGATGCCAAAGAACAGCTTGCTGGCCGTGAACTTCAGCCGTGCGAAGGCATAGGCAGCCATGGAGCAGGACACCAGGTTGCCCACGATGGAGCCCAGGACAACGATGGCGGAGTTGAGCAGGTAGTGGCCGAAGGGATGCGTCAGCGCAGACCAGCCGTTCTTGTAATTGCTCATGTCCAGGTGGCTCAGCCACAGTCCCGGATCCTTGAAGATCAGGTCATTGGGCCTCATGGCGGAGACCAGCATCCACAGCAGGGGGTAGATCATGACGGCACCCGTGATGATCAGGACCGCATGTTTGCCCAGGGCCTTGGTGCGGGCCCTGCGGCTAAATGAAAGCGTGCCGCGCGATTCCCGCGGCGTGCGGTGCTTCTTGGGCGTACCGGGCGCCTCCACGTTTTCGGAGGAGCCGGGCAGCGTCTGCAGGTTAGTCGTCATAGAACACCCAGAACTTTGAGGCGATGAAGTTGACGGCGGTGAACGCGCCGATGATGATGAGCAGCACCCACGCCATGGCCGAGGCATAGCCCATGTCGAACTGGCCGAAACCCTTTTGGTAGAGGTACAGCGTGAAGAACATGGTGGAGTCGGAGGGACCCCCGCTGCCGCCGGAAACGATGAACGCCTGCGTGAACGACTGGAACGAACCGATGATCTGCAGCACCAGGTTGAAGAAGATGATGGGACTCAGGAGCGGAATGGTGATGTTCCTGAATTTCTGCCACCGTGAGGCCCCGTCGACGTCGGCCGCCTCGTAGTACATGACCGGGATCTGGCGCAGGCCGGCCAGAAAGATGATCATGGGGGCACCGAAGGTCCACACGTGCAGCAAGATGATGGAGCCCAGGGCCGTCTTGGGATCGGAAATCCACCCCGGCCCGTGAATGCCGACCATGGCGAGGAGCTGGTTGACCAGTCCGGTGGTGCCGAACATCTGCTTCCACAGGATGGCGATGGCCACAGAACCGCCCAGCAGGGACGGCAGGTAAAACACGGAACGGTAGAACGGCAGGCCCCTGATACCCCGGTCCAGGACCATGGCAATCAGCAGGGCGATGGCCAGCTGGATGGGCACGCCCACTAGGACGTAGGTGAACGTGACGCCCAGGGAGTTGTGCAGCCGGGTGTCCCGGAGCATGCGGGCGAAGTTGTCCAGGCCGATCCAGTTGGGTGACTGAAGCAGGTTGTAGTCGGTGAAGGACAGGTACAGGGAGGCAAGCATGGGGCCCACCGTGATGAACAGCAGCCCCACCAGCCATGGCAGCAGGAAGATGTAGGCGGCCTTGTTGTCCCGGCGATCGTCGCGTTTTTCAGCGGCTGACTTCGGCCCGGTGCGGCGCTTCATTTTGGAGAGTTCACCCAGGGCGCTCACGGGCTCACCCCTTTCACTGCGGTCCTGGCGTCCTGCATGGGGCTGGCGGCGGATGTGCCGCCTGTGTGATGGGCCGTCATGCTAACCTCCTCGCTTGTTCAATAGTGGATAATTCTTGGTTGGTGGCTCAAGTAATGGGGCTGGAAACTGGGGCGGCGGGTTGTTTCGCGGGCTGCCCGGGAGGAGAGCCACGCCACAAATTCCAGAGTGCTTACTCCAAAGTAAACGTTTTCTCGGAATCTGTACAGTCATTGCGGCCAGAATTGAGAAAACGCTTTCCCGTCTTCTCGTCCAACCCTCGGTGCAACCGTGGCGCGGCGGGTTTCGAAAAATGTCGGTAAACGTTTTCTTGACCCGACACACTTCCTTTGCTAGTTTGTGGGAAAGCGTTTTCTGTGACTCGGCGCACACGGCTGCCGGGCACCCCCAAGAACATCTACCGAGAGGTTGAACAATGGTGTTTCAACTCAAGAAGCCCTGGATCGCGGCAACATCGGCACTCATGGCAGCATCGCTGCTGCTGACAGGGTGCGGCAAGGCCAACACCCCCGAGCAGGAAGGCACCGCAGACAACCCCGTCACCATCCGCTTTGCCTGGTGGGGCAACGATGCACGCGCCAAGACCACCATGGCTGTCATCAAGGCCTTTGAGGCAGCCAACCCCGGCATCAAGGTCAAGGGTGAAAGCACCGAGTTCAGCTCCTACTGGGACAAGATGGCCACCCAGGTGGCAGGCGGGGACACCCCGGACATCCTGGCGATGAGCGGCTCCTACCCGAGCGAGTACTCCAGCCGCGGCGTGCTGATGGACCTGGAAAAGGTCAAGGGCGAAATTGACACTTCCAAGTTCGCCCCGGGCACGGTGGACCTGGGCCAGATCAAGGGCAAGCAGTACACCATCACAGCCGGCGTCAACTCGATGTCCATGGTCCTGGATCCGGCGGTCTTCAAGGCGGCCGGAGTGGAGCTTCCGAACGATGACACCTGGACCTGGGCCGAATACCAGGACATCGCGGCCAAGATCACGAAGGGCTCCCCCAAGGGCACCTTCGGCACCACCCCCATGGCGAACGACTCCTTCCTGGCCGTCTGGGCCCGGCAGGGCGGCGAACCGCTCTACGCCGAGGACGGCAAGAAGCTGGGCATCAGCGAATCACGCGTTGCCGACTGGATGAAGATGGACCTGGAACTGCAAAAGTCCGGCGGCTCGCCGGCCGCCTCGCAGGTGGTCGAGGACGTCTCCGCGCAGCCCGAACAAACCCTTATGGGCCAGGGCAAGCAGGCCATGAAGATCTCCTGGAGCAACCAGCTCAATTCCTACTCCTCCAAGGACCTGGTCATCGCCAAGCTGCCCAGCGAGTCCGTCAAGGGAGGGGCCTGGCTGCGTTCCTCAATGGAGTACGGCATCTCCGCGAAGACCAAATACCCCAAGGCCACGGCCAAGTTCCTCAGCTTCCTGGTCAACAGCCCCGACGCCGGCAAGCTGATCAAGAGCGACCGCGGGATGCCTGCCAACCTCGACGTCCGCGCCGCCGTCAAGCCGCTCCTCAATGCAAACCAGACCAAGGAAGCGGCCTACCTGGACCGAGTTGCCGAGATGAAGCTGACCCCGCCCACCCCGTTCCCGGCTGGCTCCTCGGCCACGATGGAGGTGCTGAACCGCAACATGACTGACGTCTTGTTCGAAAAGGCCACCCCGGAAGCGGCAGCAAAAAAGTTCGTCGGGGAAGTCAACCTCAACCTCGACAAGTAGGCGCGGCAAGCAAGTACACTACGTAGCCATCCGCACCAAGTGACCGGGCACCCAAATCGGGTGCCCGGTCACTTGGCTCAAAAATTACATCGTTGAAAGACGCCATGAAAGCAACCCAGCGGCCCAGTGCCATCCCCGGTTACGAGGACTGGCCCGGCTATGTCCGGAGCCAGCAGACGGCAGCCGTTCCCGAGGCCTCCGGCCCTCTCGCGGCCGCACTGGGCGTGCCCGCTCCCCCGCCGAAGCTGCCGGTGACGGTGGACTGGGAGGACACGCACCGCGGCGTCACCACCTCCCAGCTTGGCTGGCAGTTGGGCTTCGGCCCGGCCACACGGGCGTGGCTGGTGAAACCGTCCGGCGACACCGGCCCGCTGCCCGGGGTGCTGGCCCTGCACTGCCATGCCGGCAACAAGTACACGGGCGCCAGCCGGCTGGTGGACTTCCCGCCAGGGCGATGCGAACCGCGTGTGTCCGCCCCTGATCCCGGCCGGCACGATCTGTACGGCGGCCTGGCCCTCGCCACGGAGCTGGCCCGCGACGGCTTTGCCGTGCTGGCCCATGACACCTTCGGGTGGGGCAGCCGCCGCTTCAACCTTGGCGATCCGCCCTGGCGGACGGCCGCAGCCATGGAGGGCCGCCGCGCGCAGTGGCGGGAAGAAGGCAGGCAGCCCTCCCCAGCCGAGGAATACAACGCCGCCGCAGCCTTCCACGAGGAAACGGTGGCCAAGGCCGCGGGATTGCTTGGCACCAGCCTGGCCGGCACCGCGGCCCACGACGACCTGGCCGCACTCTCCGTTTTGTCCGCATTGCCCGGCGTGGACCCGGAAAGGCTGGGCTGCCTGGGATTCTCGGGCGGCGGAGGGCGGGCGCTTGTCCTGTCCGCACTCTCCCCCGCCATCCGCAGCTACGTGGTGACCGCCATGATGACCACCTTCGAATCGCTCGTCCCCGCCTACCTGGACGCCCATTCGTGGCTGCTGCAGACCCCTGGGCTGTCCCTGTTGGGCGACTGGCCATCCCTCACGGCACTGGCCGGCGCGGAGAAGTTCCTGGTGCAGTACGGCATCGACGACCCTCTCTTCCCCGAGACGGGCATGCGGGAGGCTGACCGGATCCTGGCGGGCCTCCATGGCGGCGCCTACACAGGCAGTTTTTGGCCCGCGGGACACGAATTCAGCGCCGGCATGCAGCGGGAAGCCTTGGCCTTCCTGGCTGGGGCATTGGCATGAACCGGCACTACACGATCCTGGACAACCGGGTGGAATTGCGTGAGCGGGGACCTTCCGGCGCTGCCCAACCAAGCCGGCCCCGGCTGGAGGCCTTTTGCCCGCCGGTGCTGGCCGGCAGGCCCGTCTTCATGGTGCTTCCAGGCGGCGGATACCTCCGCCACGCCGACCACGAGGGGGCCCCGGTGGCCCGGTGGCTTAACACCCTGGCGATCAACGCCGTCGTGCTTCACTACAGCGTTGCCCCGGACCATCCTGGCGGCCCGCTGCACCCCCGTCCGCTCCGGGAAGCCCGGGCTGTGCTGGCCTGGCTGCGCTCAGGCGGGTCCGGCCTGGGTGTTGACCCGGCACGGATAGGCGTGGCCGGGTTCTCCGCCGGCGGACACCTGGCTGCGATGCTTTCCACGGGAGCTGGCAGCGAAGGCCCTCCCGGCGCGGCAATGGACCGGCCGGACCTTTCCGTGCTGGCCTATCCTGTCATCTCCATGGTGCGGGGCGTCCACGCCGGCTCGGTCGAGGCACTTCTGGGGCCGGACGCGGCGCTGTCCACCAGGGAGGCCCTGTCCGCTGACCTGGCCGTGGACGGTGCCACTCCCCCTGCGTTCCTGTGGCACACGGCCGACGACGGCGCTGTCCCGGCGGAAAATTCCCTGTCCTACGCCCGCGCCCTGGCCCGGGCCGGGATCCCGCGCGAACTCCACGTTTTCCCCACGGGGCGCCACGGCCTGGGCCTGGCGGGCGAGCAGCCCGGGGCCAGCGCCTGGCCGGAGCTGTGTGCCCGCTGGCTGGACGGCCACCACTGGCCGTGAGACTTCCTGTGGCCTGCATCACGCGAACCCTTGACGCGGCCCGGGGAATGAAGAATAATAACGTTTCAGAGAAAGCGTTTTCTCAGTTTTGATGCCAACCTCCGGAAGTTCAACATGCAAGGAAGCAGGGTCAATGACTATTCACATGAGCCGCCGCCAACTGGGGCACGCAGCATTGGGCGTTGCCGCCCTGGGCCTTCTGAGTGCCTGCGGCAAGGGAAACTCGGGCACCAGTGCAGACGGCACCACCACCCTCCGTTTCACGTGGTGGGGCAATGACGTGCGCAATGCCAGCACGGACAAGCTGATCACTGCCTTCACCGCGGCCAATCCCAAGATCAAGGTCGGTGCCGAGCCCGGGGTGTGGAGCAGTTACTGGGACAAGTTGGCAACCCAGACTGCGGGGAACGACATGCCGGACATCATTCAGATGGACCAGCAGTACATTGCCGAATATGGCGGCCGCGGTGCGCTTTTGGACTTGGCCGGACAAAAGGCAATCGACACCAGCGGCCTCACTCCGGAAGCGCTGAAGTCCGGCCAGGTGGGCGGCAAGCAATTCGGGATCAGCACCGGCCAGAACGCGTACGTCATCATGGCCAACACCCGCCTCTTCAAGGAAGCCCGGGTGGCCATTCCGGACGACACGACCTGGACCTGGGACGACTACATCAGCACGGCCGCCGCAGTTGCCGCCAAGGTGCCCAAGAGTTTCGGCGCGGCCTACGGCGGCACGGAAGCTGCCTTGACAGTGTGGTTTGGCCAGAATGGTGAAAACCTCTACACAGCGGACGGCAAGCTCGGCTTTACGGAGGGCACCCTCCAGGCGTATTACGAGCGCCTCATCAAGCAGCGTGATGCCAAGGCGGGGCCTTCAGCCTCGCAGAACTCCGAGGATGCCACCGCAGCCGTCGAGCAGACCCTTTTTGGCACCGGCCAGCTGGCCATGTCGTGGTGGTGGACGAACCAGGTAGGTGCGCTGGCCAAGGCCACGGGAGACGACATCAAGATCCTGCGCGTGCCCAGTGTTGCCGGCTCGGCCGCGAAAGCGTCCATGTACTTCAAGCCGTCCATGTTCTGGTCCGCGTCCGCCCGGACCAAGCATGCCGGCGAGGTCGCCAAGTTCATCAACTACCTCATGAACGACGTCGACGCGGCCAAAGTGCAGCTGACCGACCGCGGCTTCCCGTCCAACCCCAAGCTCCAGGAAGCCATCACGCCGCTGCTCAAGCCGGCGGACAAGTCGGCCGGGGACTTCCTGAAGGCGATCGAGCCGGAGGTCTCCTGGACGCCGGCCGTCCCGCCGGTGGGCACGGGCACGCTCGCAAACGTCTCGCTGCGCTACGTGGATGACGTCTTGTTCAACCGCAAGACGCCCGCCGTCGCTGCGAAGGAATTCAAGGCCGAAGCCGAGGGATTGATCAGCTCCGCGGCGAAGTAGCGCAGCGTTCGAGTTCTGGCTCCGTCCCACAAATAGGGCGGGCGCCGGGATTCCGGCGCCCGCCCTATTGCCGTTTGGCTCAGCGGGGCAAGTACTGCACGCCCGGATGGCTGGCGGCCACCATGGCCCGCAGCTCCGTCAGCGTGGCGGGCGCGGCGCCGGCGGCCCGGGCCTGGATCAGGATGTTGCCCAGTGCCGTCGCCTCCACCGGGCCGGCGATGACAGGCAGTCCCGTGGCATTGGCCGTCAGCTGGCACAGCAGCTTGTTTTGCGAGCCGCCGCCCACAATGTGGATGACGTCCACGGACTGCCCGGACAAGGCCGATGCCTCCCGCACTGTGCGAGCATAGGCTGCCGCGAGGCTGTCCAGAATGCACCGCACGACGGCGGCGGGTCGGGTCTCCAGGGTCCCTCCCGTTGCCTTGACGGCGGCACGGATGCGGTTGGGCATGTCACCCGGGGCGATGAAGTTCTCGGCGTCCACGTCAATGAGCGGCCCGCCGGCGGGTTCGGCTGCGGCCGCGGCCAGCAGTTCCTCCAGGGACAGCGCAGGGAGGCCGGCCGCACTGGCCGGGGACCCGGCGTCGTGCGCTTCCTGCGCCCACGTACGCATGCACTCGCTGAGCAGCCAGAGACCACCCACGTTTCGGAGGTACCGGATGGTGCCGTCCACGCCGCGTTCGTTGGTGAAATTGGCCCGGCGGCTGGCCTCGGTCAGGACGGGCGCGCGGAGCTCAACACCCACCAGCGACCACGTGCCGGAGGAGATGTACGCAAAGTTGGGGCCCGTTGCGGGAACGGCGGCCACAGCGGAGGCGGTGTCGTGCGAGCCGACAGCCACCACTTTGGTGCCGGGCGGGAGGTCCGTGAGGGCCGCGACGGCCGGGAGGAGCGTGCCGATGGTTTCACCGGGCTCAATCAGCGGCGGGAACAGGCGTGCGGGCAGGTGAAGCGCCTGCATGAATTCCGTGGCCCACTCCCCTGCCACGGCGTCGAACAGCCCCGTGGTGGAGGCGTTGGTGGACTCGGTGCGGCGGACGCCGGTGAGGGCGAACGCGATCAGGTCCGGGATCAGGAGGGCCTGCCGGCCGGTGAGATCCGGCTCGGAGGCCAACTGGAAGATCGTGTTGAACGGCAGGTGCTGCAGGCCTGTGGTTTCGTACAGCCGGTCCGGGCCGAGCAGGCCGTGGACGCGGGCCACCTGCACAGCGCCCCGGCCGTCCCGGTAGCTGTACGGCGGGCCGGCCATGGTGCCTTCTTCGTCGACCAGGCCGTAGTCCACCGCCCAGGTGTCAATGCCAATGCTTTCAATGGGTCCGCCCAGGGCAGCCGCGTGGGCCGCCGCCTTGCCCAGGCCCGTGAAGACCTCGGCCAACAGTCCGTCAAAGTCCCAGAACAGGTTGCCGTTGCGCGCCGTGACGCCGTTGGGGAAGCGGTGGACCACGTCCAGCTGCACCGTGTCCGATACCCTGCCAACAATGACCCGGCCGGAGGACGCCCCGATGTCGACCGCCGCAAACAGCCGGGCCGCTTTGGTCCCGACAGGCTCGACCACCGGATGCCCGGTCATCGCAGGAAGGCTGCTGCCACGCCGGCGTCGACGGGGATGTGCAGGCCCGTGGTGTGGGACAGCTCGGCGGAGGTGAGCACGGCGGCGGCGTTGGCCACGTTTTCCGGCAGCACCTCGCGCTTGAGCAGGGTCCGCTGCGCGTAGTATTCGCCCAGCTTTTCCTCGTCCACCCCGTACACGGCGGCACGCTTGGCGCCCCAGCCGCCGGCGAAGATGCCGGAGCCGCGGACCACGCCGTCGGGGTTGATGCCGTTGACGCGGACGCCGTACTCGCCCAGTTCGGCGGCGAGCAGGCGCACCTGGTGGGCCTGGTCCGCCTTCGTGGCGGAGTACGCGATGTTGTTGGGCCCGGCTAACACGGAGTTCTTGGAGGAGATGTAGATGATGTCCCCGCCCATGTCTTGTTCGATGAGCACCTTTGCGGCTGCCTTGGAGACCAGGAAGGAGCCCTTGGACATGACGTCGTGCTGCAGGTCCCAGTCCTTTTCTGTCGTTTCCAGCAGCGGCTTGGATATCGACAGACCGGCGTTGTTGACCACCAGGTCCAGCCCGCCAAAGGCCAGCACGGTCGCGTCTACGGCGGCGGCAACCGCAGCAGCATCAGTGACGTCGACCTGCACGCCGATGGCCGTGTCCGGCCCGCCCAGTCCGTCCGCGACGGCCTGGGCCGCTTCCAGGTTCAGGTCCGCGATGACGACGCAGGCGCCTTCCGCGGCCAGTCGCGTGGCAATGGCCTTTCCAATGCCCGACGCCGCGCCGGTCACCAGGGCGATGCGGGTGGCGTGCGACTTGGGCTTGGGCAGGCGGGCCAGCTTGGCCTCCTCCAGCGCCCAGTACTCAATCCTGAACTTCTCCGCCTCATCAATGGGCGCGTAGCTGGACAGCGCCTCGGCGCCGCGCATGACGTTGATGGCGTTGAGGTAAAACTCCCCGGCGACCCGTGCGGTCTGTTTGTTGGCGCCGTAGGAGAACATGCCCACGCCCGGCACCAGCACGATGGCCGGGTCCGCGCCGCGCATGGCGGGCCACTCGCTGGTTGAGCTCGTCGAAACCGCGTTGCGGTCATAGTAGGCGGCGTAGTCCTTGCGGTATGCGGTGTGGAGTTCCTTCAGCCGCGCGATGGAGTCCTCCACGGAGGCGTCCGCGGGGAGGTCCAGGATGAGTGGCTTGACCTTGGTCCGCAGGAAGTGGTCGGGGCAGCTGGTTCCCAGGGCGCCCAGGCGCGGGTGTTCGGCCGAGGCGAGGAAGTCCAGCACGGCGGGGTCGTCGCTGAAGTGGCCGACGGCGGCCTTGTCCGTGGACGCGAGTCCGCGGATGACGGGTGCCAGGGCTGCCGCCTTGGCGCGGCGTTCGGCCTGGGGCGGTGCACCGTAGCCGGGCAGTCCTGCACCGAACGGGTCCTTGCGGCCGTTGGCCTGAATGTACGCTTCAGCGGTTTCAATGATCCACAGCGAGTTGGCCTCGGCTTCTTCGCTCGTATCGCCCCAGGCGGTGATGCCGTGGCCTCCCAGGATGGTGCCGACGGCCTCGGGATTGTTGTCCTTGATGGCAGCAATGTCCAGGCCCAGCTGGAAGCCGGGGCGCCGCCACGGCACCCAGGCAACCTTGGATCCGAAGATCTTCGCCGTCAATGCCTCGCCGTCGGCGGCCGTGGCGATCGCGATGCCGGAGTCCGGGTGCAGGTGGTCCACGTGGGAGGCGTCGACCAGGCCGTGCATGGCGGTGTCAATCGACGGCGCGGCACCTCCCAACCCGAACAGGCAGTAGTCGAAGGCCGCCACCATCTCGTCCTCGCGCTCCACGCCCGGGTATGTATTGACGAGTGCCCGGAGGCGTTCCAGCCGCAGCACGGCCAGGCCCGATTCCTGCAAGGTTCCGAGGTCCCCGCCGGAGCCCTTGACCCACAGCAGTTCCACATCCTCCCCTGTCACGGGATCGGTGGCGGTGCCCTTGGCGGAGGTGTTGCCGCCCGCAAAGTTGGTGTTGCGCTTGTCCGCGCCCAGGCGGTTGGAGCGGTCAATCAGCTGGCCCACAATGTCGGTGCCGGACGGCGCGGTGGCGGGTGCCGGCGTCGTGCTTGGTGCTTGTTTCATGGCTAGGCGCCCCATCCTGCCTGGGTGCCGCCCACGCGCTCGTCGTTGATCTTTTTCTGGTAGCCGCTGGCGGCGTAGGCGGCCAGCGGGTCCGCGGTCAGCCCGCGGGACTCGCGCCAGTCGGCCAGCGCGGGGCGGACGTCGGTGTAGAAGGCGTCCATGAGGATGGCGTTGGCGCCGAGGACGTCGCCTTCGTTCTGGGCTTCAGCCAGGGCGGCCCGGTCCACCAGGAGGGCGCGGGCAGTCATTTCCTGCACATTGAGCACCGAACGGATCTGCCCCGGAATCTTTTCCTCGAGGTTGTGGCACTGGTCCAGCATCAATGCCACCTGGCTGGCCGGTTCCAGGGCGCCGCCGCGGATCACCTCGCACATGATGCGGAACAGCTGGAAGGGATCGGCGGCACCCACAATGAGGTCATCGTCTGCGTAAAAGCGGGAGTTGAAGTCGAAGGAGCCCAGCTTGCCCAGGCGCAGCAGCTGGGCCACGATGAACTCAATGTTGGTGCCGGGAGCGTGGTGGCCCGTGTCCAGGCAGACTTTGGCCTTCTCGCCCAATGCCAGGGTGTGGGCATAGGAGGTGCCCCAGTCCGGGACGTCCGTGTGGTAAAAAGCGGGCTCGAAGAACTTGTACTCCAGGACCATGCGCTGGTTTTCGCCCAGGCGGGCGTAGATCTCCGCCAGGGACTCAGCCAGGCGGTCCTGGCGGCCGCGGATGTCGCCCTGTCCGGGGTAGTTGGTGCCATCGGCCAGCCAGATCTTCAGGTCGCGGGATCCTGTGGCGTCCATGACGTCGATGCACTCAAGGTGGTGGTTGATGGCCTGGCGGCGGACTTTTGCATCAACATGGGTCAGGGAGCCGAACTTGTAGATGTCGTCCTGGAAGGTGTTGGAATTGACGGTGCCTAGGCCCACGCCAAGATCCTTTGCGTAGGCGTTCAGGGCCACATAGTCATCCACCTTGTCCCACGGGATGTGAAGTGCAACCAGCGGCGCCAGGCCGGTCAGTTCGTTGACCTTGGCAGCATCGGCAATCTTTTCCTCGATGGTCCGCGGCGTGCCCGGGGTGCCAAATACCTTGAAGCGGGTGCCTGAATTTCCGTAGGCCCAGGAAGGGACTTCGAGGGCCAGCTCATCGAGGCGGTCAAGGGCCGCTGCCATATCCGTCATTGCTTTGTTCCTTCGCTGTAGTTGCCGGCGGCGGCCAGCTGGTTTTCAAGGTTGAACACTTCATCCATCACCATGAATCCGTCATCGGGCTTGCTGTCCGACGGCGGAAACAGTGTTGCCATTTCCGCCTGCCACCTGCCGTTGACCTCGGTCAGGGCCATGCGGGCCCGGGCGGCGTCCAGGCTGTCGCACTCGACGATGCCGATGAGGAGCCCGTCATCGCCCAAGTGCAGCGTGTAGTTGTTCCAGCTGGCCTTTTTCAGCTCCCGCAGCATTTCCGGCCACACCTGCGCATGCTTGCGCCGGTACTCGTGCAAGTGCCGCGGTTCAACTGCGGAGCGGAAACAAACACGCATTGGGTCACAATTCCTTTGAATCGATTCATTGATACGGTTCAAAGTACACTCGAGTCAGAAGCAATGTCAACCACCGCTTGGCGGGATACGTTTTCCCACCAAGCGCGGAAGCGGAGAACGACCATGCGCGCAACAAGCATCAAGGACGTCGCCAGCCATGCCGGGGTGGCTGTGGGAACGGTGTCCAACGTCCTGAACTATCCGGACAGGGTGGCAGCGAAGACGCGCGGCCGCGTCCTGAACTCAATCGCGGAACTCGGATTTGTGCGCAACGACGTGGCGAGGCAATTGCGGGCCGGACAAAGCCGAAGCATCGGGCTCATTGTGCTGGACATCGGCAACCCCTTCTTCTCCTCCCTGGCCAGGGCGGCCGAGGATGCTGCAGCAGAAGGGGGCAACGCCGTCGTGCTGGGCAACAGTGGGCACGACCCACAACGCGAGCTGCACTACATTGACCTTTTTGAGGAGCAAAGGGTGCAGGGTGTCCTCATTTCCCCCACTGGCGACATTGGCAAGCGGCTGGCAGCCCTGGCCGGGCGGGGCACCAAGGTGGTCCTCGTGGACAGCCCGGCCGGCACCGGCGAATTCAGCTCCGTTTCCGTTGACGACACCTCCGGCGGGTACCTGGCCACGAAGCACCTGCTGGACCTGGGCCGGCGCCACATTGCGTTTGTGGCCGGACCGCAGCACTTCCACCAGGTCCGGGACCGCCTGGCCGGCGCCGCCCAGGCCGTGGCCGAGGTAGCCGGCGCCACGCTGGAAGTGCTGCAGGCGGGCGACCTGACGGTGCTGGCTGGCCGGAGTGTCGGGGACGAACTGGTGTCCCGCGACCGCGCCGCCCTTCCCGACGGGCTGTTCTGCGCCAACGACCTCCTGGCCCTGGGCGTCATGCAGTCCGTAACGATGCTGCACACCCTGCGAATCCCCAAGGACATGGCGTTGGTGGGCTACGACGACATCGACTTCGCAGCATCAGCCGTGGTGGCCCTGACCTCCATCCGGCAGCCCACGGCCCTCATAGGCCGCACCGCCGTGGAACTGCTGGCTGAGCAGCTTGAGGATCCGGAAGCCAAGCCGAGATCGGTGGTATTCAGGCCCGAGCTGGTGGTGCGGGCGAGCACTGCCGGGTAGCTGCCGCGGGCCGGCGAGCGCCCACGATGTCGAAACGGATAAATGAGCCCGATATATCGGGATCATTTGTCCGTAGCGGCATCCTCCGCCGCGTCCGGGCACCAGCAACCCCGCGTCGTTGATGCAAGAAAACGCTTTCTCAGCTACAGTGAAGCCAGGGAAAGCGTTTGGCACATCAGCAACCAGAAGGACTTTGCGCATGGTCACCACGGAACAGGCCGCGGCCGCGGCGTCCGACGGCACAGGCGCCGGGATCCCCCGCATTGCGCTGGTGGGCGTGCATGGCTTTGGCGTCCACCATCTGGCCAACCTGGACCGGCTTGAAAAGGCAGGCGCGCTGGAACTGGTGGCCGTGGCGGACCCGAACCCGCCGGAGCCCGGCCGCCTGGCCGTCAGCGTGGAGGTGTTCCACAACCTCGACGAACTGCTGGGCGCCGGCATCAACCCGGATGTGGTCATCATCGCCACGCCGATCCAGACGCACGCCGCCCTAGCGCTGGCCGCCCTGACCGCCGGCGCTGACGTCTACCTCGAGAAGCCCACTGCCGCATCCCTCGAGCAGTTCGAGGAGCTCCGCCAGGCTGCGGGCGCGGCCGGGCGGGCGGTGCAGGTCGGCTTCCAGTCGCTGGGCTCCCTGGCCCTGCCGGTCCTGGCGCAGGCCATCGAAAACGGCACGCTTGGCACCATCCGGGGCTATTCCGCCACCGGCCTGTGGCTGCGCGACAAGGCCTACTACCAGCGCTCGCGCTGGGCCGGAAAACGCACCATCAACGGCGTCGACGTGGTGGATGGGGTCACCACCAACCCGCTGGCCCACGCCGTCGCCACCGCCCTGCACATCGCCGGAATTCACTCTGCGGACGCCATCGCTACCGTGGAAACCGACCTCTACCGCGCCCACGACATCGAAGGCGACGACACCTCCGCGGTGCGCATCACGCCCAAGGAGGGTCCCGCCGTCGTCAGCGCCCTGACGGTGTGCGCGCCGGAGCAGCTGGAACCGTTCGTTACCGTCCACGGGACCGCCGGCACGGCCGTTTTTCACTACACCACGGACGTCCTGGAAATCACCACGGACGCAGGCATCACGCGGGAGACGCACCCTCGCGCCGACCTGCTAGAGAACCTGCTGGCCCACCGCGCCAGCGGCACGCCCCTTCTGAGCTCGCTGGAAAACAGCGGTGCGTTCATGCGCGTGCTGGAAGCCGTGCGCACCGCCCCGGACCCCTCACCCATCCCCAGCGAACATGTTGAGTGGGTGGGCGCGGGCGCGGCCGCGCACCCTGTCGTGGCTGGCATCGGCGCCTGGATCCAGCGGGCGACGGCGGCGCAAGCCACCTTCAGTGAAATTGGCGCGCCTTGGGCGTGGCCCGCCGAGGCGACGGACACCATGGTGGTTTCCGGCATCGAGGTTGCCCGGGAAATCAGCGGCTGCAGCGTGGTGCGCACGCTTTCACCGCGCCCCTACCTTCATCCCGTCACCACACTGGCCGGCGTCATCGTCACGGACGCCATGCCCCTTGACCACGTGTGGCACCTCGGCGCTGGCGTGGCCCTGCAGGATGTCAACGGCGTGAATTTTTGGGGCGGACGCACGTACCGGCGGGAGAGTGCCGGCTACGTGTGGCGCCCGGACCACGGACGGATTGTGCGGATCTCTTCCCGCGACACGGGGGCAACACGAGCGGAGGAGCTGCTGTGGACGGGCCCGGACGGCTCCGAAATCCTGCGAGAGATCCGTACCTGGTCCTGGCAGGCTCTCGACGGCGCCGCATGGGAACTGAGCGTGTCATTCAGCCTCACCCCGGCCGGTTCCGCGCCGGTCAGCCTGGGCAGTCCCGGATCCAATGGCCGTGAGGCAGGTGGCTATGGCGGCTTCTTCTGGCGCCTGCCACCCGTGGAAAATGCTGTCATCCGCACCGTGTCCGCCGCAGGCGAGGATGCAGTCCACGGCAGCCGGGCCCCGTGGCTGGCGTGGTCCGGAGAGTTTGCCGGCGGGCCCGCCACCCTCGTCTTCACAGCCCCGCCGGAAGCGGACGACCCCTGGTTTGTCCGCTCTGCGGGCTATCCCGGGGTGGGGTCGGCACTTGCCTGGGACACCGCCGTCGTTCTTCAACCAGGGGAATCCCTGACCCGCACGGTGGCCGTCACCATTGCAGACGGCATCGCCACGGATGAACAGATCACGCAATGGACAGGAGCCAAATGACATCGCTGGCCGTCGCCGGAAACCACACGGGCCGGAAGGCCGCCGACCGGGCCGCCAAGCGCGCCAGGGTCCTTGACATCCTGGCCGCGGCCGGGCGGGACTCGGTGCTGCTGACCAGCCACACCGCCCTCACCTGGTACCTGGACGGCAGCCGCGTGGGCATCAGCCTGGCCGGGGACCCGATCGCGGCCGTGCTGGTCACGCACGACGGCGACCACCTCGTCACGTTCAACAACGAAGCCGGGCGGCTGGCCGCTGAGGAAATTCCCGACGGCGTCACCCTGCACGAGGTGCCTTGGTACGGCTCCCTTGCCGATGTGGCCGCCTGGTTCGGGCCCGGCGTTTCCCCTGCTTCCGAGGCGGAACTGGCAGTGCCGCTGCGCCTGGCGCGCCGTTCGCTGCTGCCCGGCGAACTGGGACGATTCGAGCAGCTGTGCCGGGAGTCAGCCGAGCTCCTGACCGATGTCCTGTCCATGTCCACGCCGCAAACCACCGAACGGCAGCTTGCGGCTGCGCTGGCGGAGCGCATCGTTGCGGCCGGCGCGGACCCCCTGGTGCTGCTGGCCAACGGTGATTCCCGGGTGGATTTCCGCCATCCGCTGCCGACCGGCGGCGCACTGGGACGCCGGGCCATGGCTGTAGTGTGCGCACGCCGCGATGGGATGGTTGCCAACGTGACCCGATGGGTGAGGTTCGACGCCGGCACCCCGACCGAGCTGGACGCCGAGGCCAGGATTGCCAAGGTCGAAGCCGACATTTTCGCCGCTACCGTTCCCGGCGCGGCCATCCGGGACATCCTGGCGGAGATTCGTGTGGCCTACGGCCGGCACGGCTTCGGGCCGAATCAGTGGACCCTGCACCACCAGGGCGGTCCCGCCGGATATGCGGGGCGCGACCCCCGCGCCACGGACGCTGTCACCGACACCGTGGCGCTCAACCAGCCGTTCACGTGGAACCCGTCGGCGCCCGGAGTGAAGATCGAGGACACCGTGCTGCTCGGTGCCGGTGGCATCCGCCCGCTGAGCATGGACCCTCGCTGGCCGTCGGTGCCGGTCAACGGCATCCACCGCCCGGCAACCCTGCAGCTTTAGGATTGCCGGGCGCTGCAGCCCTCCGCGCACCCAGACGCTCGGTTCCAATCGGGGCTGTTTTGGTGATCGCTCCCGCACTTTTGCAACCGAGCATCGGAAGTAAGTGCCCCGGTTGCAACCGAGGGTCCGCTCGAAACGCCCCGATTGCAACCGAGGGTCGGAATGGGTGGGCGGCGGGGCTTAGGCTAGGCGGAGGGTGCCGTCCACGCGGCGCGGAATGGCCAGCGGGTTGTCCTCGCGCAGCGCCTCCGGCAGCAGGGCCTCCGGTGCGTCCTGGTACGCCACGGGGCGCTGGAAGCGGCGCACGGCCGTGGCACCGACCGACGTGAACAGCGAGGTGGTGGCCGGGTACGGGCCGCCGTGCTGCTGCGCCCAGTTCACGGCAACGCCGGTGGGCCAGCCGCCGAACAATACGCGCCCCGCCAGCCCGCTCAGCTGCTCCACCAACGCCGCAATGTCCTCGCCGTCCTCGGCGTGGACGGTGGCCGTGAGGCTCCCGGGAACCAGGGCCAACGCAGCGAACAGCTCCGCCTCCGAGCCGTATTCAATGAGCAGCGTGGCCGGCCCAAAGCACTCCTCCAGCAGCTGCGCCGGATGCGCAATGACATTTGCCACCGTGGTGGAAAGAACGACGGCGGAGGCCCCGTCCGTTTCCGCGTCCTGTTCCACTGTCCCGCTGAGCACCTCGACGCCGGGCTGTGCGGCCAGGCCGGCAAGCCCGCCCGGGAACGCCGCGGCAATGCGGTCGGTCAGCATCGGCGCGGCAGCCTTGCCCGCGCAGGCTGCGGCCAGTTCGGCACCAAATGCGCTTCCGGCCGGGATGAACACCAGGCCGGGCTTGGTGCAGAACTGCCCGGCCCCCATCGTGAAGGACGCCGCCAGCCCGGATGCCAGGGCACTGCCGCGGGCAGCCAGCGCGCCGGGCGTGATGACCACGGGGTTCAGGCTGCCCAGTTCGCCGTAGAACGGGATCGGTTCGGGGCGGGACACGGCCAGGTCGAACAGGGCGCGCCCGCCCGGGATGGAGCCGGTGAAGCCCACGGCCTTGATGAGCGGGTCCTGCACCAGCGCGGTTCCCGCCTCGCGGCCGGCGACCAGGGCGAACAGGCCGGCGGGAGCACCGGCGTCGGCCAATGCCTGCGAGACAATCTCCGCGGTGCGCCTGGACAGCTCCAGGTGGCCTGAGTGCGCCTTGACGATCACGGGGCAGCCCACGGCCAGGGCCGAGGCGGTGTCCCCGCCGGCCACGGAGAAGGCGAAGGGGAAGTTCGACGCCGAGAACACGGCCACCGGGCCAACGGGGCGCAGGATGCGGCGCAAGTCGGGCGACGGCGGCGTGGCGGCGGGGTTGGCGTGGTCGATCACGGCTTCGAGGTAGGAGCCCTCCGTGATGACGCGGGCAAACAGCCGCAGCTGCCCGGTGGTGCGGGCCACCTCGCCGGTGAGCCGGACGGAGCCGAGGCGGGTTTCAGAATCGGCAATCTCCACCAGCTCCGCCACGTTGGCGTCGAGGGCGTCGGCGATGGCCAGCAGCCAGGAGGCGCGCACGGCGTCGCTGGCGGCTGCAGCAGCCCCGGCCGCGCCATGGGCGGCGGCGGTCAGCTCTTGAAGGTCTTGCGTTGCGGTCTGCACGAAAAGGGGTCCTTTAGTTGGGGATGACACTGTCTACGAATTCCAGGCCCAGACCTGGCCGGCCGGTGCCGGTGAGCCGGCTGTTGCTGATGCTGACCGGGGACTGCCCGGCCAGGATGCCAAGCCGTTCAAAGGAGGCGTCTTCCACGTCCTCCACTGCCACCGGATTGGCCAAGGTCAGCGCCAGCTGCCCGGAAAGCTCCGGCAGCAGGTGCGGCGCCACGGCGATGCTGTGCGTGCGGGCCAGCTCCACAATGCGGCGAAACGGGGTGATGCCGCCCACCCGGACAATGTTGGGCTGGATGATGTCCACCGCCTCCGCGTCGATGAAGTCGCGGAAGCGCTGGATGGTGTGAACGTTCTCGCCCAGGGCGATGGGCACGGGCGAATGCTTGCGCAGCCGCCGGTAGGCCCAGAGGTCGTCGGCCCGGATGGGCTCCTCCAGCCAGTGCAGGTTGAACTGTTCCAGCCGGGACAGCGCCCTGATGGTGGTGGGCAGGTCCCAGCGCTGGTTCGCGTCGATCATCAGTGCGCGGTCCGGGCCGATGACGCTGCGGACCGCGGCCACGCGCTCCACGTCCTCGGCGATGTCCGGCTTGCCCACCTTGATCTTGACGGCGGAATGCCCGGCGGCGACCCAGCGCTGGGCCTGCGCCACCAGCTCCTCGAGGCTGTAGTGCAGGTTGACGCCGGAGCCGTAGACCTCCACGGATTCGTGCCGTTGGCCCAGCAATGCCGGCACCGAAACACCGGCATTGCGGGCGGCCAGGTCCCAGAGCGCCAGGTCCAGCCCGGCCATGGCGATGGTGGTCAGTCCGCCGCCGCCAGCCTCGTGCAGGCGCAGCCACAGGGCGTCCCACAGCGGTTCCGGATTGGCCGGCAGCCCCACGGCAAAGCTGGCGATGTCATTCTCCAGCAGCGCGCGCACGGCCTGGGGGCCAATGGTCGGTGTCCAGGAAAACCCGTGACCGGTGCCGCCGTCGTCCGTTTCCACCGTGGTGGCAATGACGTGGTTCTGCGGAGCCTCCGCCCCCCAACTGCGGCGCAGCGGGACTGTCAGCAGGCGCGTGTGCAGGGCTGTGATCTTGGCGCCCATCAGGCGGCCGGCATCAAGCGCTGGCCAGCGCGTGGCTGGCGGCGAGCTCGTGTCCCTTGGCCAGGATGGCGGCCAGGCGGGCCTCCTGCTCGGCGGTGGGATCGACCAGCGGCGGGCGGACGGACCCCACGGCCAGCCCGGCCTGCCGCAGCCCTGTCTTGATGAGGGAGACGCCGAAGCCGGGCGTTTCGTCGCGCAGGCGGACCAGGGGCGCGTAGAAGCCCTCGATCAGTTCGGCGCGGCGGGCGTCGTCGCCGTCCATGTAGGCGCGGTAGTAGGCGGTGGCGATTTCCGGGGCCATGGCAAAGGCGGCCGAGGAGTACAGCGGCATGCCCAGCCCGCGGTAGGCGCCCTGGGACAGTTCAGCGGTGAGCAGCCCGTTGAAGAACTGGAAATCGTCGCGGCCCGTGGCGCCGACGGCGGAGACGATTTCCTGCGCCAGGCCGACGTCGCCGATCCCGTCCTTGAAGCCGATCACCTTGGGGTTCGCGGCGAGCTGCACCATGGCCGCGGCGGTGAACTTGGCGTTGGCGCGGTGGTAGACGATCACCGGCAGCGTGCTGGCAGCGGCGACGGCCTCAATGTAGGCCGCCAGGCCGGCAACAGGGGCACCCACCAGGTACGGCGGCAGCACCAGGAGAGCGTCCGCGCCGGCGTCCTCAGCGGCGCGGGCCACGTCCAAGGCGTGCCCCAGCGGGCCGCCGGCTCCGGCAATCACGGGAACCGCGCCAGCCACAACCTCGACGGCGGCCCGCACCACGGTGCCCACCTCGGCCAGGCTGAGCGCATGGAACTCACCCGTGCCGCAGGCGGGGAAGACGGCGCCGGGGCTGAACGGCAGGCGGGAGGCGATGTGCTCCTTGAGCAGCCCGACATCGACGCGGCCGTCCTGCGTGAACGGGGTGACGGGGAAGAAAAGAACGCCTTCGAAATTCATGGTGGGTCTCCTAGTGTGAGTCGGCGGCGACAAAGTCCGCGGTGGTGGTGTCGGTGAGCTCGGTGCGCCAGCTGCGTTGCGGCGTCCAGCCCAAGAGTTCTTCCGCCTTGGCAATGGAAAAGGCGGGGCTGCTGCCCGTCAGGCCGGCGGCCAGTTCCCTGCTGCCCGGCAGGAATCCGGGCATCAGGGTGGCCAGGGGCTCGACGGCGAGGGCATCCGCGGCGCCCACGAAGAACGTTTGGGCGTTCTCGATGGAATCCATCTTCTCCAGCAGCACGGCCAGGAAGTCGGCCACGTCGCGGGCGTCAACGTAGTTGAACAGGGCAGGCGCCGACAGGGCCGGATCGGCCAGGCGCTGGGCCAGTGTGTGGCCCTGCTGGGTGGGGGCGCCCTGCCACTCCTCGGGGGAGATGACATAGCAGGGGCGGAAGGCGGCGTAGCGGATGGCGTCCCCGTGGGCGGCAGCAAACATTTGCAGGACCTGTTCGGCCACCAGCTTGGAGAGCGCATAGGCGTTCCACGGCTGCGGTGCGGTGCGCTCGTCCAACGGGAAGCTTGCCGGCAGCCAGCCGGCGGGGTTGCCGTAGCCCAGCACGGTGGGGCTGGAAGCGGTGATGATCCTGCCCACGCCGTGGTCGGTGGCGGCCTGGATAACGTTGAACGCCAGCATGGTGTTGGTCTTGAGGATCACCGCCTCCGGTGCGCTGAACGGGACCGCAATGGCCGCCAGGTGGATGACGGCATCCGGGGCGTGCCGGCGCATGGCCTCGCCCACGGCGCCGGCGTCGAGCAGGTCAACGGATTCCTGGGCCACGCGCCCAAATGCAGGATCGGCGGGCAGGGGCTCGCGGTCCACGGAGACTACGCTGTGTCCGGCCGCGGCGAAGCCCGTCACCACGCTGCGTCCCAGGCGCCCGGAGCCCCCTGTGATGAGCACTTTCACCATGATTCAGGCGCCCTTCCCCGAAAGCCTGGACAGCTTGGCGCCCAGTCCCAGCTCCGGGATGCGCATGGCCTGGCCGGTGGCGAGGGATTCGTTGCCGGCGATGCCCACGGCCACGGCGCGCAGGCCGTCGAGGAAGCCGGAGGGGCGGCCCAGCGGGTCCTCGCCGGGGCCGTTGAACAGGTCCGAAAGCAGCAGCACGTCGCCGCCGCCGTGGCCGCCCTCGCCGTTGACGATTGGCACCTCGCGGGCTGCCTCCCAGTGGCGCTGGACCACCAGCCGTTCGCCATTGCGGCGCACGGAATCTTCTTCCTCGACGGGGGTGGCGCTGGGGTCCACCACGTTCTTGGTGTCGGTGCTGTTGTGCACTGCCGCGCGCTCCACCACCTCAAGCTCGGCCCGGCCCTCGGTGCCGTTGACGGCCACCCGGTAGCCTTCCCAGGGGCTGTGGGCGTTGAGGGAATAGCTGAGGGTGGGGCCGCCGTCGTAATCCACTGTCAGGGCCAGGTTGTCCTCGATGGTGATGCCGGCGGAGAACACGTCCTGGTCGCGGAGGTAGCCGTCAAACTTTTCGTTGTCGAGGTACAGGGCGCGTAATTTGTCGTCCTCGCGCAGGTCCAGGGCGAACGGGTCGCGGACATCCCGGTCCACCGTTCCGCGCGCCGGGCGTTCGCCCAGTCCGCGGGCGGCGGCGTTTTCCGCACCGTAGAAGCGCAGGCCGCCGGAGGCGTAGACGCGGGAAGGGGAGTCTCCGATCCACCAGTTGACCAGGTCAAAGTGGTGCGAGGCCTTGTGGATGAGCAGGCCCCCGGAGTTCTTCTTTTCGCGGTGCCAGCGGCGGAAATAGTCGGCGCCGTGGACGGTGTCCAGCATCCAGCTGAAGTCGATGCTGGTGACTTTGCCGATCGCCCCGCTTTGGATGATTTCCTTCAGGGCGCTGTTGCGCGGCGAATAGCGGTAGTTGAACGTGACCACTACGTTTCGGCCGGTCTCCGCGATGGCAGCGTTGATGCGTCGGCAGCCGTCCACGTCGATGGTGAGCGGCTTTTCTACCACGACGTCGGCGCCTGCTGTGAGTGCCTCGACGATGTAGTCCGCGTGCGTGTAGTCGGGGGTGGTGATGATGACGCGGTCAATGGCGTTGTCCTGGATGTAGGCAGCCAGCCGGGACGGGTCAAAGCTGTCCAGGGGCGCCCCGGCAACATCGCCGCTTGCCGCCGGCCGTGCCGCGGCAAGCTCTGCAGCGAGCGCCAGGTAGTGCCCGGCGCGGCCGGGGTTGGCGTCGCTGACGGCCACCAGTTCGGCCACGTCTGCGTGTGCACCCAGGATGGCCCGGACGTACATTTCGGCACGGGACCCGGTGCCGACAAGGACCAGGCGGGCCCTCGCGGCCGGGGCCGTGGGCACATCCCCTGACGGGGCTGGCGTGGACGTCGCAAGGTTGCTCATGATCTTGCACTGCCTTTCACTGTTGCTGCATTGGGAATGGGCCTGCCCCCGGCGCCGTGGAACTTCTGCTTTGCCGCGACGGACATTTTGGGGAATGATTGAGAAAGCGTTTTCTCAATCCGTTATATGCTTTGTATCAACACTCTGGGCACGGAGTCAAGGAGCGCCTCTTTTCAACGGGGCTCCCTGTCCCGGCGCCCTCAATCCCAAGGAGACCCATTGGCCAAGCGAGTACGGACCACCCGCACAGGCATCTCCGATGTTGCGGCCAGGGCGGGGGTTTCCCTCGCCACGGTTTCCCGGGTCATGAATGGCAACCAGACCGTGGACGCCCAGATTGCCGAGCGCGTGAGGATCGCAGCCAGCGAGCTGAAGTACCAGCCGAACCCCACGGGGCGCAACTTGGCGCGCGGCAAGACGGACACCATTGGCGTGGTGGTGCCGGACCTGGGCAACCCCACCTTCCAGGGCGTGCTGCGCGGTGTCAGCCGGGCTGCGGCACAGGACGGCTATCGCGTGCTGATCGCGGACTCCTCCGAAGTCTCCAGCGAGGAAGCCATCCTCGCTGGGGAGGCACGACGGCGGTGTGACGGCGTGGTGCTGTGCGCGCCTCGCATGGGCGCTGCCGAATTGGAGGAGCTGGCACCGTCGCTGCACCCGCTGGTGCTGGTCAACCGGGCCACCAACGCCACGGGCAGCCCCAGCGTGATTGTGGACTACGGCCGGGGCATCCAGGACCTGGCCGCCCACCTGGTGGGGCTGGGGCACACTCGGCTCGCCTACGTTGCGGGACCAGCCAGCAGTTCCTCCCACCGCCTCCGCCTGGCCGGGCTGGATGCATTCAAGGCCTCACACAGCGGCATTGAAGTGCAGGTTTTCTCCAACGGCTCAACGTTTGAAGACGGGCACAGTTCTGCCGGCGACGTGCTGGCCTCCGGGGCCACGGGCATCATGGCGTTCAACGACCTCACGGCCATGGGCCTGCTCAGCGCCCTGAATGAACGCGGCATCAGGGTGCCGGAGGACCTGTCCGTCACCGGCTTCGATGACATCCCCTTTGCCCGCTACACCACCCCGCCGCTTACCACGGCAACCGTGCCCATCCAGGATGTTGGCGAGCAGGCCTGGGCGCAGATGAAGGAACTGCTCAACCGCGCGCCCAATGCCGCTGCGGAGGCAGGGGAGCCGGCCAGCACCACCTTTACGCCCACGCTGACGGTGCGCGGCAGCACGGCGCCGCCGCCCGGCAAGGGCTAAGCTAGCCGGAACGCGGCGCCGCCGCCCGGGTCAACGCAACGGGTCAACGAAGCGGGTTGAAGTGGCGCATGATGGCCGTCGCCTCGGTGCCCGTCAATCCCGCGGCGACCATTTTGCCGGTCAGCGGGCCCAGGGCGATGCCCCACATGCCGTGGCCGCCGGCCACATGCACCCGCGGCGACCGGGAGGCGCCAATCAACGGGAAGCCGTCCGTGGTGCAGGGGCGGGCGCCCACCCATTCCTCGGCACGGTCCTCCCAGTTGATGCCCGTGAACATGGGTGAGGCGGCCTCCACGATGGCCTTGATGCGGCGCGGGTCCAGGGGCGCGTCGGCGTCGCGGAATTCCATCATGCCGGCCACCCGGAACCTGTCCCCCAGCGGGGTGCAGGCCACTCGCTGCGTGGGGAAGTAAATCGGGTGGCTGGGCATGGCCTCCGGCACCACCGTGAAGCTGTACCCGCGGCCGGCCTGGACCACGCGCTTGACTCCAAACTTGCGGGCGAGCGTACCCAGCCACGCACCCGTGGCGAGGACAACGGCGTCGGCCTTCAGGGAGCGGCCCTCGGAGCCAATCACCTCAACGCCGGTGCCCGTGTCGCGGATGTCCACCACGTTGAAGGCGCCCGTGATGGTGGCACCGCGCGACGTGACGGATTCGGCCAGCGAATCCATGAACGCCGGCGGGTTGATGTAGCGCTGGCCGCTGATTTCAATGCCGGCCGCCACGCCGGGGCCCAGGGTGGGCTCCAGTTCGCGCAGCTGCTCACCGGAGATGAGCGTGTAGTCCACGCTGCCGCCGGTTTCACGGATCACGTTGAATTCCTTGACGAGCGCGTCGCGGTCGGCGAGGCTTGCGAAGCCCGTCAGGAAGGGGTTGGCCGGGTGCGTTGGCTCGGCCCCCGGCCCCGAAGCCTGCGCAATTTCATCAAAGGCGTCCAGGCCCGTGTGGCCCACTTCGGCAAAGACCCCCATGGCGGCACGCCACTTGCCGGGCGTGCAGTTGCGGGCAAAGCCGGCCAGGAACTTCAGCAGCGACGGGTCCGCGGAGAAGGGAATGTACAGCGGGGAGGCCGGGTCCAGCATGGCCTTGAGCCCGTAGGTGAGCACGGACGGCTCGCTGAGGGGCAGCGTCAGTGCGGGGGTCAGCCAGCCGGCGTTGCCCCAGGAGGAGCCGCTGGCAACGCCGCCGCGGTCCACCACGGTCACTTCAATGCCCTGCTCCTGCAGGTACCAGGCGGTGGACAATCCGATGATCCCCGCACCGACAACAACCACATGCCCAGGCGCCATTGCACTGACCACGACTCACACTCCTATTGGCTCGGCCGGCATCTTTGGCGCCGGCGCTGGTCCCAGCGTATCGCCCGTGCCGCCGGGACAGGAATCCGTGCGTGGCGGCTCAGGCGCGGGACTGGGCATCCTCCACGAGTTCCGCCGTCGGCTCCCCTGCGGCCGCAGGCGCGGCACCGTCATGCGCGCTGCCGCCCTTGCGGTAGCGGTACACGCCGATGGCAACCACGACGGCGGCCAGCCCGGTGGAGAGCAGCAGCGCCTCGCGGGTGTCCGCCACAATCACCATGCCCACCAGCAGCACCGAAATGGTGATGATGGACAGCCACGTCAGGTACGGGAACAGCCACATCTTCAGGGCCAGGTCCTTGGCCGCGGCTCCCATCCGGCGGCGCAGGATCAGTTGCGAGATGGCAATCACCAGCCACACAAACAAGGCGATGGCGCCCGAGGTGTTCACCAGGAACAGGAACACCGAATCCGGTGCCAGGTAGTTCAGGCCCACGGTGATAAAGCCAACAACGGTGGAGGCCAGCACGGCTGAGGCGGGGACGCCGCGCTTGGAAATCTTGCGCCATGACTTGGGCGCATCGCCCCGAGTGGACAGGGAGAACAGCATGCGGCTGGCGGTGTACAGGCCGGAGTTGAGGCAGGACAGCACGGAGGTCAGGACCACGATGTCCATGATGGTGCCGGCGCCGGGGATGCCGAACAGTTCAATGACAGCAACGTAGGGGCTCTTGGCCACCGAGGCGTCATTCCAGGGCAGCAGGGTCACCACGATGCCGATGGAGCCGATGTAGAAGATGAGGATCCGCCACACAGTGGACTTCACGGCCTTCTTGACGGCGTCCACTGGATCCTCAGACTCGCCGGCAGCAATGGTGGCAATTTCCGCGCCGAAGAAGGAAAACACCACCACCAGGATGCCCGCCAGGACGGCGCCGGGCCCGTTCGGGAAGAAGCCGCCGTTGCCCGTCAGGTTGTGCAGGCCCGGAGCTGCGACGCCGGGCATGAATCCAAGGATGGCCACCACGCCCAGGAGCAGGAACAAGATGATGGCGGCCACCTTGATGGAGGCAAACCAGAATTCAAACTCGCCATAGGACTTCACGGACGCCACATTGGTCAGGGTCAGCAGGACCATGAGGATCAGCGCCCAGACCCACTGGTCCACCCCGGGCACCCAGCGGTGCATGATGGCCGCGCCAGCGGTGGCCTCCACCCCCAGCACAATGATCCAGAACCAGGCGTACAGCCAGCCGATGCTGAATCCGGCCCAGCGGCCCAGCGCCTTGTCGGCGTAGGTGGAGAAGGAGCCCGTCTCGGGGTTGGCCGCAGCCATTTCCCCCAGCATCCGCATGACCAGGATGACCACAATTCCGGCGGCTGCGTAGGCCACCAGGATTCCGGGGCCCGCCTGCTGGATGGCGGCACCGGAACCCACAAACAGGCCGGCGCCGATCACGCCGGCAATGGCAATCATGGACAGGTGCCGCGGTTTAAGCGTCTTGGAAAGTTGATCTGTGTGCAATGGCGTTACTTCCTGTTGGACTGCCCCGCCGCGGCAACCCTGCCGCGGGGCTTCCGTGAGCTGGCTCACGGGGACGCTTCAGCCTATGGCGGTGCGTACAGGGTGTCGGTTGGCCATTTCCCCAGAATCCATCAGCGAATTTTGGGCAAGCGCACTTAAAGTGCTCAAATCGGACCTTTTTGTTTTCTATTAGGAAACATGATGGCGTAATTCAGCCAAACAGCTGTGGCATCGCGCCTCAAAGGCCGGCCGCAGGTGACCAG
>NZ_JAAKZI010000035.1 GCF_011045165.1 Arthrobacter silviterrae | reverse complement strand
CCGCGATGCATGGGATCGTTTTCAACGACCTAGCGAACCGCCGTATGCGAGGCCCGCACGTACGGTGGTGTGAGAGGAGGGGCGGGAAACCCGCCCCTCCTACTCGATTGTCTTCGCTGTCCCCCACGGGTGGCAGCTGGAACGTTATCCACAATTGATGGATTTACTATCCCCTGTCGTCTCAACTTGGCCTAGGCTGGAATTCGCCGCCAGTTCGCCCGCCAGCTAAGGATGAAGATGGGAAACTCCCAGCCTCCGCCGTTTCCTCCCGCAGTGCCCTGGGCTCAGCAGCTTGATGGTGCCTACCAGCAGGGGTTTCGCGACGGACACCTTGCCGGCTGGCACGACGCCGTGGCAGGGGGTGCTGCAGGCGCGGCGGCGGGGAATTCGGGAGCCGTGGGCGCTTCCGCATCGCCGCCTGCAGCTGTGCCGGCAGAACCCGTTTCATCTCCTGTGCAGCACCCCGGCCCTTCGCAGTGGCTCGGCGGGCCGGCTGTGCCGGCGGCTCCATTCGCCCACTTTGGGCCCGCGGTTGTTCAGCGGGCGCCAGCCGCGGGTCCCGGCGCCACCCTGAGTGCCCCGCCGGCGCCCCCTCAGCCGCTGGATCCTGCGGAGCTTGCCCGGAGGAAGGCGCGGCGCGAAGCCCAGAACATCAACATCACCCTTTACATTGCGAGCATGCTGCTGGTTGCCGCCTCCGCCCTGTTCGTGGCCAGCGCAGCGCCGGTGCCTGTGCGCCTCATCGGCGTCTGGCTTGTCACCGGCCTGCTGTATGGGGCCGGGCTGCTGCTCCATGGTGCCGTTGACCGGCTGAGGCCCGCGGCCCTGGCATTTGCCGGAACCGGACTGGCGATTGTGCCGTTCGCCGGGCTCGCCACCTTCAGCCTTGGCTTCCCGGATGCACCCGCCGTCTGGCTGGCAACGTCGCTGATCGGCACCATTGCCTACGTTGTGGCTGCCGTCAGGCTTTCGAGCCGCCTGGTTGTGTACCTCTCGATGGCCTTCCTGCTGTCCACCGCCTGGTCGTCCGTGGCGGTTCTGGGAGCTGCGCTGGCCTGGTATTTCACGGCCCTGGTCATCTTTTCCGCCGTACTGTTGCTGGCCGGACACCTTCTTCACCGGCGCGAGGTCCGCCCGGACGGACGGCCCAGCCTGTTCGCCCGGCCGTTGGCGGAGCTGGGACCCTGGTTTGCCCCAGTTGGGCTCGTTGCTTCGCTATTGTTCGCGCTGCAGCTCAACGCAGCCGACCATGCCATGGTGCTTGCATCCGGTGTGATCTTCTACGCGGTGATGGCATGGCTGGATGTTCCAGGGCCCCGTCGGTGGAATTTCCTCGGCCTGCAACTTTCGCTCGCATTGGCGGCGCCCTTCGCGGGCTGGATGGTGGGCGAATCCATGGCTTGGTCAGCCGGCTCCATGACGGTGGTGCTGTCCGTCCAGGCAGTGGCGCTGGCTTTCACCCGCACCGCGATGGGCAGCTGGCTGCGCAGTCCGCTGTGGGTGGACAGGGACGTCTTCATTGCCGTTTCCGCGGTGGCTGTGGCAGCAGTGCCATGGTCATATGGACTGGTTCCCGGTGCTGACGGTTCGGGGGGATGGGCATGGAGCCCCGCCGTTCCCATCGTCGTGGGGCTGGCCACCGGAATGGCAGTCGTTCCGGCGTTCCTGCCGAAAGGGGAGTGGCTGCCGCTCCCGGCTGTGGGTGCGGCCATCGTGGCGGCCTCCTTCCTCAGCGCCGAAGCCTGGACGGTGGTGCTGGCCGTGGTCCTGGCCTACCTGGTGTTTCGGCTGCTAACCAGCAGCACACCCCTGCTGCGCCGGTTCATGGCGGCAGCGGCAAGGTTTGCCGCCACAGCGCTGGCAGCTTCAGCCCTGGCCGCCTGGATTCCGGCGCAACCGGTGAAACTGGCCGCAATTCTTGCCGTGACGGCCGTCATTTCCGCCGGCCAGCTATTGGTGGACACCTTGATGGGGCGGATCGGCGTCCCCAACCCGGTGACCGACTGGTCGGGCCGCGCCTGGGCTGCCGTGGGCCTGGCGATGGCCCTGGCCCTCGCCAACCTCCACATGATCCAGGAATTCGGTGGAGGCCACCCCACGGATTCTGCCGTGGATCCTGCCTTTGCCCTGGCCGCGGCGGCCCTGACCGCAGCGGCATGCATCCATTCATTTGCCATGCTGCCGCGCATGGGGCCCTATGTTGCCGCGGAACTGGTCGCTCCCAGCGTCCTGTTGGTTGGGGCCCTCAGCGCAGAGTCTGTTTTCGGGGCCCCTGGCGCTGCTGCCGGCTGGGGCCTTTTGGTGCTTTTCCTGGCGGCCATGGGCCTGCGCCTTCGATTGCGTCAGGACCGCATGCACCGGTGGATCTATTGGTGGGGTGCCCGGGCGGCCTCCTTGATGGCTGCCGCAGCCTTGTACCGGACATGGGCAGCACACGTGTCCGGGCCGGCGTTCGGGGGCGGTCCGGTAACGATCGGGCAGGTCGTCCTCGTGGCACTGGTGCCGCAACTTCTTATTCTGGCTTGGGCCCACTGGCACGGATACGGCCCCCGGGGACTGTCCGTGGACATGCTGGCCACGCTGTGCCTGACAGTGCTGGCAGCCGGGCTGGGGGCGATGGATGGCCAGGACGGTTCATGGCCGGAGATCACGGCCGTTGCACTGGTGGTGGCCGCTGTGGCTGTGCTGGGGCACGTCGTGGCCGTGCGGCCCGACGGCGCACTGGCTGTGGCGTGGGCTTCGTCGGGCGCCATGTCCCTTGTCGCACTGTTCCACGTGGGGGACAGGCGCACGCTCGAAGCCGCCCTGGCCCTGATTGTGGTGGCTGCCGCAAGCTGCGCAGCCCGGGCGGTCCAGGCCACCCTGCGCGGAGCACATTTCCTGCTGGCCAGAATTGCCGCCACCATCCTGGCCGGTGTGCTCGTCACTGAATTCACCAAGAGTCCCGCCGTGCTGAGCCTGGCCATGGCGGCCATCCTGCTGCTGCAGTGGATTGCGCAGTGGGTGGCGATGCGCAGCACCTTCGCTGCCGGGGGAGAACCGCACATTCTGCGCTCCAGCGTGTGGCTGCTGCTGGCTGCACAGGCGGCCTTGCCCCTGACATACCTCCTGGAGGCCGGGGGACTGGGCGCCCCCGCCGGACACCGTTGGGTGGTGGTCCTGGAACTGGGACTGCTGGCGGGAACGTCCGTCGTGGCCCGGCAGGTGTTCCGCGCCCGCGGTGCATCCTACCTGGCCATCGCCGTCGTCGTGGGCGCCTCCGCCACCGTTGCTCCGGTGCTTTGGCCGGGTGCCACTGCCCTGATGCTGACGGGGCTGAGCGCAGCTGCCGTCGCTTGGCGGTGCGTCCACACCCCGCGGACAGCGGAATTCCGCTGGTACTGGGCGGCCGCCGTGGCTGCCTTCCTCCTGACGGCAGGCGCAGTGGACAGTGGCGCAGGGGTGGGGATCTTTGCCATCGTCTGGCTGGTGGCAGGTCTGGCACTTATATCCGGTGCCCAGCTGGAGCGACTGCCGTGGATGGCTCTTCCGGGTGCTCTTGCGGTCCTTTGGGCAGGGGTGCTGGTCCAGGCCCAGGTCTTTGACCTGACAGGACGGGCAGGGCTTTCCGCCCTGGCCGGGTTTGTGCTGGTCGTGGGGGCCCTCTACCTGGTCCGCCTGGTGTTGTGGGACCTGGTGCCGGCGTCGCCCAAACAACTTTGGAGCATTGTTGGCGTGGCGCTTGGTGGGGGTGTGCTGTTCTCGCTCGAGTCCATGGTCGATTCGGATGTCGTACTGGTTGGCGCCGCCGCCTTCACCGGCGTCGCAGCGTTGGCCTGCGTCGAGTCGCCTCCCCGCTGGCGGCCCCACGTTGTTGACGCAGCCGTGCTGGCGTCCGCGCTGGCCTGGTTCAGGGCAAGCTCGGTGCATGTCGACCTGGGGCTGTTCTGGTTTGTGGAGTGGGTGGCACTCGCCGTGGGTGCCCTCGCGGTGCTTCGCTTTGCGGGGAAACGCGCGGAGCATGGACGCTATCTGCTGATTGCCTCGGCGTCCTTTGCCAGCCTGGCCGGGCTCCTGACAGTCTTCAGCGGTAACACCCTGCAACAACTGCTGTCGCTACTGCTGTTCGTGGCACTGCTGGTGGGCGGCCTGGCGCTGGGGGAGCGCATCTTCACGGTCTGGGGTGCCATCGGGGTGGCAACAGCAGTCCTGTGGTACCTCCGGGGGTACACCTACGTATTACTGGCCCTTTTGGCCCTGGGACTCATAGCCCTTGCAGTGTGGCGCCTGAACCGGAAGAAGCCGTCGGAAGGTGCAGCCCAGCCCCGACAGGCACAGGAACTGCCGTGACATTCCCCACAGCAACAGCCGGCGGGCGCCCGCTGCGGCCGCGCAGCGCCGCCGGCTGCAGGATCCGGACGCGTCGGCCGGGGCCGACCCCGACTCCCCGGTTGGCAATTGTGGGCATATTCCGGCATACTTATTGAGTTGTTCAAGTGCCTTTTCGCGTCCCGGTCGAGATAATGCTCGATGCAGGGTCCAAGCTGAGGACCAAACATAACCCACCCTCGCAAGTTTTGCGGGTACGTGCGTGGCTTGTCCGCGACACGCCCGACCGCGGGGGTCGGAGCTTCGGCGGATTGAGGAACCCGGAACTGTCCGGATTCAGTTCGTTGGGAGCGCGGCACGAGAGATGCCGCTTTGAACAGGAAAAGTAAACAGTGTTTACGTCAACAGCATCGCTACTACAGGTTGCTTCGTTACAGGAAAGAGAGTCACGACGCCATGGCGGGACAAAAAATCCGCATCCGGCTGAAGTCATATGACCACGAGGTCATTGATGTTTCGGCTCGGAAGATCGTTGAGACGGTCACGCGCGCAGGCGCAACGGTAGTCGGCCCGGTGCCGCTGCCCACCGAGAAGAACGTTTACTGTGTAATTCGTTCCCCTCACAAGTACAAGGACAGCCGCGAGCACTTTGAAATGCGCACGCACAAGCGTCTGATCGACATCATCGACCCCACGCCCAAGGCGGTGGATTCGCTTATGCGTCTCGACCTGCCGGCTGACGTGAACATCGAAATCAAACTGTAGGGAGGTGCTGAGAAACTATGACCGCGACCCGAAACACTAAGGGCATCCTGGGCACGAAGCTCGGCATGACCCAGGTCTGGGACGAGAACAACAAGCTTGTTCCCGTAACCGTCGTCCAGGCCGACTCCAATGTCATCACCCAGCTGCGCAACGCAGAAGTTGATGGCTACACCGCAGTTCAGATCGGCTACGGCCAGATCGACCCGCGCAAGGTGACCAAGCCGCTGGCCGGCCACTTTGAAAAGGCAGGCGTCACGCCTCGCCGCCACGTGGTGGAACTGCGCACCGCAGACGCTGACAGCTACACCCTCGGCCAGGAACTCTCCGTTGAGATCTTCGAAGCCGGCCAGAAGGTCGACGTCGTCGGCACTTCCAAGGGCAAGGGCTTCGCCGGTGTCATGAAGCGTCACGGCTTCAAGGGCGCCCCGGCCTCGCACGGTGCACACAAGAACCACCGCAAGCCCGGTTCCATCGGTGGCGCCTCCACCCCAGGCCGCGTCTTCAAGGGCATGCGCATGGCAGGCCGCATGGGTGCCGAGCGCGTAACGACCATGAACCTGACGGTTCACGGCGTCAACGCCGAGAAGTCGCTGCTGCTGATCAAGGGTGCCGTCCCCGGTGCCCGCGGCTCGGTCGTCCTGGTACGCACCGCCGTGAAGGGAGCATAAGTAAATGGCTACTGTAAGAGTTGACCTGCCCGCAGAGATCTTTGACGTACAGACCAACGTGCCGTTGCTGCACCAGGTCGTCGTTGCCCAGCTCGCTGCTGCACGCCAGGGTACGCACAAGACCAAGACCCGCGCCGAAGTTTCCGGTGCCGGCCGCAAGCCGTTTGCCCAGAAGGGCACCGGCCGCGCCCGCCAGGGTTCCATCCGCGCCCCGCACATGACCGGCGGTGGCGTTGTCCACGGCCCGACCCCTCGTGACTACAGCCAGCGCACACCCAAGAAGATGAAGGCTGCAGCCCTGCGCGGCGCCCTCTCCGACCGGGCGCGCAACGGCCGCATCCACGTTGTTGCTGAACTCGTTGCTGGCACCACGCCGTCCACGAAGGCTGCCAAGGCAGTTCTGGCCGGCGTGTCCGACCGCAAGAACCTGCTGGTTGTCATTGAGCGCGCCAACGACGTTGCCGCACTGAGCGTTCGCAACATCACCAACATCCACGTCCTCTACGTTGACCAGCTCAACACCTATGACGTGCTTGTTTCCGATGACATTGTGTTCACGCAGGCTGCCTACGATGTCTTCGTTTCCGGCCGCGCCGCTGCCGAGGCTTTTGCCTCCAGCATGCTGTTGGTTGAAGATTCCGTGGACGCTGCCGATGCTGCCGAAGGCACCATCAAGGGCAACAAGGACTCGATGAAGTACCACGTGCCTGGTTCACGCTGGTACGACGCCACGGTGGCCGAGGTTTGGTTCGCAACGGTTGAGGAAGCCAAGGCCGCAGGCTTTGTTCCCGCCGGTGGCGAGTCGGCCCAGACAATTGAGGAGGACGCCAAGTGAGCGCCGTCACCATCAAGGATCCGCGCGACGTAGTGCTTGCACCCGTCGTCTCGGAAAAGAGCTACGGCTTGATCGACGAAGGCAAGTACACCTTCCTGGTCGACCCCCGCTCGAACAAGACCGAGATCAAGCTGGCCGTGGAGAAAATCTTCTCCGTCAAGGTCGACTCGATCAACACCATCAACCGTGCCGGCAAGCGCAAGCGCACCAAGTTCGGATGGGGACAGCGCAAGAACACCAAGCGCGCAATTGTTTCCCTTCGCGAAGGCACAATCGACATCTTCGGCGGTCCGCTTTCCTAAGCGGAGACCACTTTAACGAGGAAATAAACTATGGGAATCCGTAAATACAAGCCGACAACCCCGGGCCGTCGCGGCTCGAGCGTTGCCGACTTCACTGAAATCACGCGGTCGACGCCGGAGAAGTCTCTGGTCCGTCCCCTGCCCAAAAAGGGTGGCCGCAATAACACCGGTCGTATCACGACTCGTCACAAGGGTGGTGGCCACAAGCGCCAGTACCGCCTGATTGACTTCCGTCGCCACGACAAGGACGGCGTCAACGCACGCGTTGCTGAGATCGAATACGATCCCAACCGCACCGCACGCATTGCCCTCCTGCACTACGTTGATGGCACCAAGCGTTACATCATCGCCCCGAACAAGCTCAAGCAGGGCGACTTCGTCGAAGCCGGCCCCGCAGCTGACAT
The DNA here is from genome assembly GCF_011045165.1 of Arthrobacter silviterrae. Taxonomy (GTDB): domain Bacteria; phylum Actinomycetota; class Actinomycetes; order Actinomycetales; family Micrococcaceae; genus Specibacter; species Specibacter silviterrae. The sequence continues at coordinate 38,328 of NZ_JAAKZI010000035.1, read as the reverse complement.
CAAGCCTGGCAACAACCTGCCGTTGCGCAACATCCCCGTGGGTACTGTTATCCACGCTGTGGAGCTGCGTCCCGGCGGCGGTGCCAAGATGGCCCGTTCAGCAGGTGCGTCTGTTCAACTCGTCGCCAAGGAAGGCAAGTTCGCCCAGCTGCGTCTGCCCTCCGGTGAAATCCGCAACGTTGATGCGCGCTGCCGCGCCACCATCGGTGAAGTGGGCAACGCTGAGCAGTCCAACATCAACTGGGGCAAGGCAGGGCGCATGCGCTGGAAGGGCGTCCGCCCGACCGTGCGTGGTGTCGTGATGAACCCTGTCGACCACCCGCACGGTGGTGGTGAGGGCAAGACCTCCGGTGGACGTCACCCGGTCAACCCGAACGGTAAGCCGGAAGGCCGTACCCGCCGTCCCAACAAAGAGAGCGACAAACTGATTGTTCGTCGCCGTCGTACTGGCAAGAACAAGCGATAGGAGCCTGGAGACATGCCACGTAGCCTGAAAAAGGGTCCCTTCGTAGACCAGCACCTCTTTGTGAAGGTAGCTAGGGAAAACGAAAAGGGCACCAAGAACGTCATTAAGACCTGGTCCCGCCGCTCGATGATCATCCCGGACATGCTGGGTCACACGATCGCCGTGCACGATGGTCGCAAGCACATCCCCGTGTTTGTCACCGAGTCGATGGTCGGGCACAAGCTCGGCGAATTCGCCCCCACGCGGACATTCCGCGGCCATGTCAAGGACGACCGCAAGGGCAAGCGCCGCTAGGCGCTTAGCTTTTACGGCTAAGACGAGAGAAGGATAGCAATGGAAGCCAAGGCAAGTGCGCGTCATCTGCGCGTCACGCCTATGAAGGCCCGGCGCGTCGTCAACCTGATTCGTGGCAAGCAGGCGAATGAGGCATTGGCGATTCTGAAGTTTGCCCCCCAGGCAGCTTCAGAGCCGGTATTCAAGGTAGTCCAGTCCGCAGTGGCTAACGCCCGCGTTCTGGCAGATCGCGACAGCATCGCGTTCAACGAAAACGATCTGTACATCAGCGAAATCTTCGTTGACGAGGGCCCGACCATGAAGCGGTTCCAACCGCGTGCACAGGGTCGCGCCTTCCAGATCAAGAAGCGCACCAGCCACGTCACCGTGGTTGTCGCTACCCCCGAGAAAGAGGAGGCTCGCTAAGTGGGACAGAAAGTAAACCCGCACGGGTTCCGTCTCGGGATCACCACGGACCACCGTTCACACTGGTTCGCGGACAGCAACAAGCCCGGGCAGCGGTATAAGGACTTCGTAAAGGAAGACATCCAGATCCGCGCACTCATGTCCACGGGCATGGACCGGGCCGGCATTTCCAAGGTTGAGATCGAGCGGACCCGCGACCGTGTACGTGTGGACATCCACACCGCACGTCCGGGCATCGTCATCGGCCGCCGCGGAGCTGAAGCAGACCGCATCCGCGGCGAGCTCGAAAAGCTCACCGGCAAGCAGGTTCAGCTGAACATCCTGGAAGTGAAGAACCCGGAAGCAGACGCTCAGCTTGTTGCCCAGGGCATCGCCGAGCAGCTGACTTCACGTGTGGCCTTCCGCCGCGCCATGAAGAAGGCCATGCAGTCCGCACAGCGCACCGGCAGCGTCAAGGGCATCCGTGTCGCTTGTGCCGGTCGACTGGGCGGCGCTGAAATGTCCCGCACCGAGTTCTACCGCGAAGGTCGTGTGCCCCTGCACACCCTGCGCGCCAACATCGACTACGGCTTCTTTGAAGCCAAAACCGTGTTCGGCCGCATCGGTGTCAAGGTCTGGATCTACAAGGGCGATGTCACGAGCAAGGAACTGGCTGCCCAGGCAGCCGCAGCTCCCGCCCGTGGCCGTGGCCCGCGTCGTGACGGCGATGACCGCGGTCCCCGCGGCCCCCGCGCCGGTGGCGACCGTCGTCGCAACGACCGTCCCGAGCGCACCGAGGCTGCTGCCCCGGTGGAGGCTCCCGCAGCTTCAGCTCCGGCAGTAGAAGGAGGGCAGGCTTAAATGCTTATCCCACGTCGAGTAAAGTTCCGCAAGCAGCACCACCCGGGTCGTTCCGGGCAGGCTACTGGCGGAACCACGGTCACGTTTGGTGAGTGGGGCATTCAGGCCCTGACGCCCGCCTACGTCACCAACCGCCAGATCGAGTCCGCTCGTATCGCCATGACCCGCCACATCAAGCGCGGTGGAAAGGTGTGGATCAACATCTACCCCGACCGCCCGCTGACGAAGAAGCCTGCTGAAACCCGCATGGGTTCCGGTAAGGGTTCCCCCGAGTGGTGGATCGCGAATGTCAAGCCCGGCCGTGTTCTCTTCGAACTCTCCGGTGTATCAGAAGAGGTAGCTCGCGAGGCACTGCGCCTGGCAATCCACAAGCTGCCGTTGAAAGCACGCATCGTGCGTCGCGAAGGTGGTGAGTAGAGATGTCAGTTGGTTCCAAGGAACTTGCCCCTGCACAGCTTGACGGGTTCGACAACGAGCGTCTTGTTGAAGAACTCCGGAAGGCCAAGGAGGAACTGTTCAACCTGCGTTTCCAGTCCGCCACCGGTCAGCTGGAAAGCCACGGTCGCTTGCGCGTTGTAAAGCGCGACATCGCCCGCATCTACACAGTGCTGCGCGAACGCGAGCTGGGCATTCGCCCGGACGTCGCCGCTGCCGCACCGGTGGAGAAGGCCTCCAAGAAGGCTGACAAGGAAGCCAAAAAGGCCTCCAAGAAGGCTGAAAAATCTGAGGAGGACGCCAAGTGAGCGATTCTGTGAACAACATTGAAGAAGGCGTCACGGCGCCTGTCCGCAACGAGCGCAAGAAACTGCGCGGCTACGTCGTCTCCGACAAGATGGAAAAGACCATCGTCGTCGAGGTCGAGGACCGCGTGAAGCACGCACTCTATGGCAAGGTTCTGCGCCGCACCTCCAAGGTGAAGGCCCACGATGAAGAGAACAGCGCCGGCATCGGCGACCTGGTCCTCATCAGCGAAACCCGGCCGCTCTCCGCTACCAAGCGGTGGCGCCTGGTCGAGATCCTCGAGAAGGCCAAGTAAACCTTCAGCTTCGTGCTGATTGATTACCCCTGTGGTGGGCCCGTCACCGTTCGCGGTGGCGGGCCCACGCTGCGTTAATGCCCGACGGCGGCCGGCCGTGGAGCCGGCCCCAGCGGCCGGTCCCGCAGCACCTGGCCGAGCGGGCACTTAACGTGGATGTGCCGCTGCAACACCCCCGTTAAGTGCCCGTTGGGCCGGGGTGGGCGGCAAGCGCAAGGTGTGGTATCGCCGTCGTGCTAGGATTGTCTATTGCTGCGCCTTTTCTGTGCCGCCGTTTTCGGCAGTGGCAGTGGGTGCGCAATTACCTCGTAAATGCTCGTGCCACTACAAACTGCCGTTCGAATCATGGATCAGTCCATCAACCGGTGCGGAAAGTGCAGTTGGCATGAGGCATTTAGGCGTGTGCTGGCAAAATCCAGGCACGTCGAGAGACATCCCGATCAATACGTTCCGCAAGGCTTGTCCACAGCTGGATTGTGGCCAAGAACCGGCGCGACGAACAGGAGACACTAGTGATTCAGCAGGAGTCGCGGCTTAAGGTCGCCGACAACACGGGGGCCAAGGAAATCTTGACCATCCGCGTTCTCGGTGGGTCTGGGCGCCGCTACGCAGGCATTGGCGACACAATTGTCGCTACCGTCAAGGACGCAATTCCCGGCGGAAACGTAAAGAAGGGTGACGTCGTCAAGGCTGTCATCGTTCGTACCAAGAAGGAACGCCGCCGTGCGGATGGTTCCTACATCAAGTTCGACGAGAATGCAGCAGTGCTTCTCAAGAACGACGGGGACCCCCGTGGAACCCGTATCTTCGGCCCGGTTGGCCGTGAACTTCGTGACAAGAAGTTCATGAAGATCATCTCGTTGGCTCCGGAGGTGCTGTAACTGATGGCAAAAATCAAGAAGGGTGACCTGGTTCAGGTCATCACAGGCGGCAAGCCCGAACGTGGCGGCGACCGTGGCAAGCAGGGCAAGGTCCTGAAGGTTTTCCCCGAGACCAACCGCGTGTTGGTTGAAGGCATTAACCGCGTCACCAAGCACACCAAGGCCGGCCAGACGGAACGTGGCACCAACACCGGTGGCATCGAAATCGTTGAGGCACCCATTCACATCTCAAACGTTGCCGTGGTGGACCCGTCCACCAAGAAGCCGACCCGCGTTGGCTACCGCATCGAGACCGTTGAGCGCGATGGCCGCGAGCGTCAAGTACGCATCCGCGTTGCCAAGGCCTCGGGGAAGGATCTGGCATGAGCGCCGCAGTTGCAGAGAACACGCCCAAGATCACGCCCCGCCTGAAGACCCGCTACGCAGCGGAAATCAAGGCGGCGCTGGTTGAGGAATTCAAGTACGCGAACGTCAACCAGGTTCCGCGCCTGGTCAAGGTCGTTGTCAACATGGGTGTTGGAGATGCCGCCAAGGACTCCAAGATCATTGACGGCGCCGTCCGCGACCTCACCGCCATCACCGGCCAGAAGCCCCAGGTTTCCAAGGCCCGCAAGTCCATCGCACAGTTCAAGCTGCGCGAAGGCATGCCGATTGGTTGCCACGCAACCATTCGCGGTGACCGCATGTGGGAATTCCTGGACCGCCTGGTCACGCTGGCACTGCCCCGCATCCGCGACTTCCGCGGCCTGAGCGACAAGCAGTTTGACGGCAATGGCAACTACACCTTCGGCTTGACCGAGCAGGTTATGTTCCACGAGATCGACCAGGATTCCATTGACCGCGTACGCGGCATGGACATCACTGTCGTGACCACCGCCAAGACCGATGACGAAGGCCGCGCGCTGCTCAAGGCGCTTGGCTTCCCGTTCAAATCCGAAGATAAATAATCTACGTAAAAGGTCCGTTCCGTTGGTTCAGCCTGTCGAAGCCTGATTTCGACAAGTTCCGCCCACGTGAAGGAAACCGTTACGAGGAAGGGCAAGCGCCCAAATGACAATGACAGATCCTGTCGCAGACATGCTTACGCGTCTGCGCAACGCAAACTCGGCACACCACGATTCCGTGACCATGCCGTTTAGCAAGCTTAAAGGCCACATCGCCGACATCCTCAAGGCCCAGGGTTACATCGCTGGCTGGAAGGTTGAAGACGCCGAGGTTGGCAAGAAGTTGACCATCGACTTGAAGTACGGCCCCAGCCGCGAGCGTTCAATCGCCGGCCTGCGCCGCATCTCCAAGCCCGGGCTGCGCGTTTACGCAAAGTCCACGAACCTCCCCAACGTGTTGGGTGGTTTGGGTGTCGCCATCCTGTCGACGTCCTCCGGTCTTTTGACCGACCGTCAGGCTGCCAAGAAGGGCGTGGGTGGGGAAGTCCTCGCCTACGTCTGGTAGTAGAGAGAAGGGAAAGAATAATGTCACGTATTGGACGTCTCCCCATCTCCGTGCCTGCCGGCGTCGAGGTCAAGGTTGAAGACAACCTGGTCTCCGTCAAGGGCCCGAAGGGATCGCTTGAGCACACTGTGCCCAGCCCCATCCTGGTCGCTCTCGAAGAGAACACCATCACGGTTACCCGCCCCAACGATGAGCGCGCCTCGCGTTCACTCCACGGCCTGACCCGCACCCTCATCGACAACCTGATCATCGGTGTCACCAAGGGCTACGAGAAGAAGCTGGAAATTGTTGGTACCGGTTACCGCGTCGTCGCCAAGGGCGCCAACCTGGAATTCGCCTTGGGCTTCAGCCACCCGGTTGCCGTTGAGGCACCCGAGGGCATCACACTGACCGTTGAGAGCCCCACAAAGCTCTCCGTGTCAGGCATTGACAAGCAGCAGGTGGGCGAAGTTGCTGCCAACATCCGCAAGCTGCGCAAGCCCGACCCGTACAAGGGCAAGGGCGTTCGCTACGCTGGCGAGATCATCCGCCGCAAGGTCGGAAAGGCTGGTAAGTAACCATGGCACTGTCCGTAAGAGGAAAGTCCAAGGCCGCAGCACGCGGCCGTCGTCACCTGCGCGTTCGCAAGCGCGTCAGCGGCACCACCGTGCGTCCGCGCCTGGTGGTCAACCGCTCAGCCCGCCACGTATTCGTGCAGGTCATTGACGACACCCAGGGTGTAACCCTGGCGTCGGCGTCGACCCTGGAAGCAGACCTGCGCTCCTTCGAGGGCGACAAGACTGCCAAGGCAAAGCGCGTCGGCGAGCTCGTAGCCGAGCGCGCCAAGGCTGCCGGCATCGACGCTGTTGTGTTCGACCGCGGTGGCAACCGCTACCACGGCCGTGTCGCAGCCATTGCCGACGGCGCACGTGAAGGCGGTCTGGCACTGTGACCGAAAACATTAACAAGGAGAACACTGTGTCAGAAGCAACTGCAGCTGACGGTTCCGCCGCGACGGCTGACGCCGCAGCAGCAACCACCGGCCGTGGTGGCCGAGACGGTGCACGCGGGGGTCGCGATGGCGGCCGTGGCGGTCGTGACGGCGGCCGTGGCCGCGGTCGTGACGGTGGCCGCGAGGCCGAGAAGAACCAGTTCATCGAGCGTGTTGTCAACATCAACCGCGTCGCCAAGGTGGTCAAGGGTGGCCGTCGCTTCAGCTTCACCGCCCTTGTGATCGTCGGCGACGGCAACGGCATGGTTGGCGTCGGCTACGGCAAGGCCAAGGAAGTGCCCGCGGCCATCGCCAAGGGTGTTGAGGAAGCGAAGAAGTCCTTCTTCCGCGTTCCCCTCATTGGCAAGACCGTTCCGCACCGCGTCCAGGGTGAAGCCGCTGCCGGCGTCGTCCTGCTGCGTCCGGCTGCTGCCGGTACCGGTGTTATCGCCGGTGGCCCGGTCCGCGCCGTACTGGAATGCGTTGGTATCCACGATGTGCTGTCCAAGTCACTCGGTTCTTCCAACGCCATCAACATTGTTCACGCAACCGTTGATGCACTGAAGCGCCTGGAAGACCCCAAGGCTGTTGCGGCCCGCCGCGGACTGCCCTTGGATGAGGTTGCTCCGGCCGTGCTGTTGCGCAATATGCAAAAGGCAGGTCTGTAATGACTACACCGAAGAACATTCAGCCTTCCGACGCGAAGCTGAAAATCACCCAAATCAAGGGCGTCGTTGGCGCCAAGCAGAATCAGAAGGACACCCTTCGGTCCCTGGGTCTCAAGCGCATCGGTCACACCGTTGAGCGCTCTGCCGACGCAGTGACTGCAGGCATGGTCAACACGGTTCCGCACCTGATCAAGGTTGAGGAGACTAAGTAAAGTGGCTGAGAAGAATACTGCTGAAAAGCAGAACGCACTGAAGGTTCACCACCTTCGCCCGGCACCGGGTGCCAAGACGGCCAAAACCCGTGTTGGCCGTGGTGAAGGATCCAAGGGCAAGACCGCTGGCCGCGGCACCAAGGGCACCAAGGCCCGCTACCAGGTCAAGGCCGGCTTTGCCGGCGGCCAGCTGCCGCTGCACATGCGCCTCCCGAAGCTTCGCGGCTTCAAGAACCCGTTCCGCGTCGAGTTCCAGGTTGTCAACCTGGACAAGCTGAACGAGCTCTTCCCCGAAGGCGGCGTTGTCACGGTCGACACCCTGGTTGAGAAGGGCGCCGTTCGCAAGAACCAGCCCGTGAAGGTGCTGGGCACCGGCGACATCACCGTCAAGGTTGACGTCACCGCCCACGCATTCTCCACCAGCGCAGCAGAGAAGATTGCTGCTGCCGGCGGATCGACCACCGAACTCTAATAAGTTCGTGGATGCGCACATCTAGCGATTAGACTCTTGGTGGGCGGAGCACTTGTTCCGCCCGCCAGGAGTCTTTTGCGTAACTGGCCCCGCGGCGCCCGGTTTCCGTGTTGCCGGCCGCGGTTTCAGTGCGAGCCAGATCACCCACTAGAATCAATCCTTGGGTTTCACTTGAAAACCCACCTACTTACTACATATCAGGAGGACGCTTGCTTACCGCATTTGGCCGCGCCTTTCGCACGCCTGATCTGCGACGCAAGTTGTTGTTCACGCTGGGAATCCTCGCCATCTTCCGCTTGGGTGCATTCATCCCCTCGCCCGGAATCGACTACCGCAATGTCCAGCAGTGCGTGAACTCGGCTAACACAAGCCAGGGGATCTACCAGCTTGTCAACTTGTTTAGTGGCGGCGCCCTGCTGCAGGTTTCCATCTTCGCACTGGGAATCATGCCCTACATCACTGCCAGCATCATCGTCCAGCTCCTGCGCGTGGTCATTCCCCGCTTCCAGGAACTGCACCTTGAAGGCGCACAGGGACAGGGCCAGCTGACGCAGTACACGCGTTACCTCACCATTGCCCTGGGCCTGCTGAACGCCACCACCCTGGTGACGCTGGCCCGGTCCGGACAGCTGTTTGCCGGCTGTGGTGCAGCAGGAACGTCCGGAGCATTGATTCCGCATGACAACCTGATCACCATCAGCCTGCTGATAGTCACCCTGACGGCCGGCTCCGGCCTGATCATGTGGATGGGCGAACTCGTCACCGAGCAGGGCGTGGGCAACGGCATGTCCCTGCTGATCTTCGTGGCCATCGCCGCCCAGTTCCCGACTTCCCTCGGCGCCATCTTGAAGACCCAGGGTGTGGGCACGTTCTTGATCGTGATGGTCCTCGGCCTGGTGGTCATGGGACTTGTCGTATTCGTGGAGCAGTCCCAACGCAGGGTGCCGGTCCAGTACGCCAAGCGCATGATCGGACGGCGCACCATGGGAGGGACCAGCACCTACATTCCCATCAAGGTGAACATGGCCGGCGTCATCCCCGTCATTTTCGCCTCCTCGATGCTGTACCTGCCGGCCCTGCTGGCGCAGTTCGCTACACCCAAGAACAGTACGAACATTCCTGCGTGGATTGAGTGGATCAACAACTACCTCACGCGTGGCGACCACCCCATCTACATGCTCATGTACTTCCTGCTGACTGTTGGCTTTACGTACTTCTATGTCGCAATCACTTTCGATCCTGAAGAAGTCTCTGACAACATGAAGAAGTACGGTGGGTTCATCCCCGGCATCCGTGCCGGCAAGCCCACCCAGGATTACCTGCAGTACATCATTTCGCGCGTCACGCTGCCGGGAGCCCTCTACCTGGGCATCGTCGCCCTGATTCCCCTCATCGCACTGGTCATGGTCGGGGCAAACCAGAACTTCCCGTTCGGCGGGACGTCCTTGCTGATTGTGGTCGGCGTCGGGTTGGAGACGGTCAAGCAGATCGACGCGCAGCTACAACAACGGCACTACGAAGGGTTATTGCGATGACAAGAATGCTGATCATTGGGCCTCCCGGGTCTGGAAAAGGTACGCAGGCGGAGCGGATCTGTTTGGAGCTGGGCATTGTGGCCATCTCCACCGGTGACATCTTCCGGGCCAACGTCAAGGGTGAAACACCCCTGGGCGTGGAAGCCAAGAAGTTCATCGACAACGGTGACTTCGTCCCTGACAGCGTCACCAACCGGATGGTCCGTGACCGGCTTGCCCAGGACGATGTGGCGGAGGGATTCCTGCTTGACGGCTACCCCCGCACCACCGCCCAGGTGGACGAACTGGACAACATTCTGGCCACGGCCGGAGTCCAGCTCAATGTGGTCGTGCAGCTGACGGCGGACGACGAGGAACTCGTCAAGCGCCTTCTGGGACGGGCCCGTGACACGGGACGCAGCGATGACAACGAATCTGTCATCCGCCACCGCCTGGACCTGTACCGTGAACAGACCGAAGTTGTGGTTGCCCGCTATGCGGAGCGCGGCATCCTCGCCAAGGTGGACGGGCTGGGCGACATGGACGATGTCACCGCCCGCATCATGGATGCAATCAAGAACGTTTAGCACCACCCGGCACGCACTGTTGGTGCCATCTTAATTGCCAGGGCTCCTTCCCGCAGTGTGGGGAGGAGCCCTGGAACGTTTCCAGCGAAGGGATCCGCCATGGCCATGGGCCAGCAAAGGATTGAGTACAAGACCATCGACCAGATGCGCACCATGCATCGCAGCGGGCTCATCCTTGACGACGCGCTCAACCAGACAGTGGCCGCCGCGGCCCCCGGTGTGACCACCGGGGAGTTGGACGCCCTGTTTGCCTCACTGATCAAGCGGGCTGGCGCCACCTCCAATTTCCTGGGCTACTACGACTACCCGGCGTCGATCTGCACCTCGGTCAACGAAGAAGTGGTCCACGGGATCCCCGGGGCGCGCGCACTGCAGGCCGGGGACGTGCTGTCCATTGACGGCGGGGCCATCGTGGAGGGCTGGCATTCCGACTCCGCCCGCACCACCATTGTGGGCGGACCGGATGCCGAGGACCCCCAGGACCGCCGCCTCAGCGACATCACGGAGGAAGGCATGTGGTGCGGAATTGCCGCCATGGCCTCCGGCAAGTACGTGGGCGACATCGGCAACGCCATCGACGACTATGTCACCTCGCAGCCAGGCCAGGCGCTGGGCATCCTGGAGGACTATGTGGGGCACGGCATCGGATCGGCCATGCACATGGCCCCGGACGTGCTCAATTACCGGGCCCGGCACCGCGGACCCAAGCTGAAGCCGGGCATGTGCCTGGCCCTGGAACCCATGCTGGTCCGCGGGAAGCTGGAGACCAAGACCCTGGCCGACGACTGGACTGTGGTGACCCTGGACAAGGCGCGGGCTGCCCATTGGGAGCATTCCGTGGCCCTGCACGCCAAGGGCATCTGGGTGCTCACCGCGGCCGACGGCGGTGCGGAGCGGCTTGCACGCTACGGCGTCACCCCGGTGCCGGTGGGCTGATCCGGCCCCTACGCCACGGCACTTTTTGCCTTTGTGCCCCCTCCCGCCACTTCGTGGCCGGGTGGGGCACAAGTGTTTAAGCCGCGTTTCCCCGGCGTCCACCTTTGCGCCACCCGGGATGCGGAATGACTGCATAACTTGGTGGTTGACACGGCAGCGGACCCGCCCACAGGGCGTGCGGACCGGCCTGCCCCACCAGCAAAAGGAGTGCAGCCACATGCGCATTTATGCCCACCGCGGGGTCTCAGCACACTATCCAGAAAACACGCTGGCGGCCTTCGCCCGCGCCGTGGAGCTCGGGCTTGACGGCATTGAACTGGACGTCCACCTCTCGGCCGACGGGGTCGCCGTCGTCATTCATGACGAAACAGTTGACCGCACCACCAACGGCATCGGCGTGATTGCAGACTTTACGGCACGGCAGCTGAACCTGCTCGACGCCGGCCACCGCCAGCATGTGCCCACGCTGGCCCAGGTGCTTGAGCTGGCGGCCGGCAAGGTGCGGGTGAATATTGAGATCAAGGACGCGGCCGCGGCCGGGCCAGTCCTGGAGGCCGTGGGCCGCCACCCCGAACTTGACTGGTTTGCCTCCTCCAGCAACTGGCAGGCACTGGCCGCGATGAAGCAGCAGGCCCCGGGCAGCGACTGCTACCCGCTCACCCTCGGCCGCTTTGCCGGCCCTGAGGCGCCCGGCGCCGTGGCGGAGGCACTGGATTTCGCGGTCCTGCACGGCAGCTCAGGCGTGTCCGTCTGGGAGGCCGCCCTGGACCAGGACATGGTGGACATGATTCATTCCCGCGGGCTGGAGGTCTGGGCCTGGACGGTGAACGACGAGGACCGGGCCCGGGAGTTGGTGCTGCTCGGCGTGGACTCGCTCTGTGTTGACGATCCCGAGCTGATCCGCAACGCCGTGTCGAGGGCAGGGCTGGCCGGTGCAGCTAACAAGTAGCCGGGCTGCGGCGGCTGCCGTGGTGAAGGGCAGCCCGCGCCCAAAGGCGGCAAACAAGCGCTGGACGCCACGCGCACGCCGTGATGCCTGGGTGTTCCTGGCCCTGGCGCTGCCCAACCTGGTGTTGATTGCCTTCTTCACCTACCGGCCGCTGTTTGTGAACATGTACTACTCCACGCTGGATTGGACCCTGGGTTCCATGGACGCCACCGTGGTGGGCCTGGGGAACTACATTGAATTCTTCACCTCGGGCGACGCCCCGGCCGTGCTCGGCGCCACCGCCATCTTCACGGCGGCGACAGTGGGCGGGTCCATGGTGTTGGGCCTGCTGGTGGCCGTGGCGCTGAACCAGAAGGTGCCGGGGCGGACCATTGCACGGTCGGCCGTCTTTGCCCCCTACGTGCTGTCCGGGGTGGGCGTCGGCATGGTGTGGCTGTTTATCTTCGACCCGGTCTATGGGGCACTCGCGTGGATGCTGCGCGGCGTGGGGCTGGCCAGTCCGCAGTGGATCAACAACCCCAACCTGGCGCTCGCCATGGTCATCATCGTGTATGTGTGGAAAAACCTGGGGTACTGCGCTGTCGTGTACCTGGCGGGGCTCCAGTCGATGCCCCGGGATGTCCTGGAGGCTGCCGCCCTGGACGGGGCGGGGGCCCTGCGCCGCTTTTGGTTCATTTCCTTCCCGCTGCTGTCCCCGACCACGTTCTTTCTGCTGATCACCACCCTGCTCAGCTCGCTGCAGGCCTTCGACATCATCAAGATCATGGCGCCCACCGGCAACGGGACGGGCACGCTGATCTTCGAGTCCTACCTGCAGGCCTTCGGCGCCTACAACCGGGCCGGGTATTCGGCGGCCATCTCGGTGGTGCTGTTTGTCCTGCTGCTGGTCATGACCGGATTGCAGCTGCGCTTTGTTGAACGAAAGGTCCACTACGCGTGAGTACCCAAACAGCTGAATCCTTTGATGAACGCGCCACACGGTTCGACCCTGCGGGCGGAGCTCCGCCGTCGGGCAGCCAGGGCGATTCCCGGGACCGGCCCCTCTCCTGGCGAAACCTGGCCCGCACCGCCGCCACGGGCTACCTGCCCTTGCTGCTGGCCACGCTGGTGGTGGTGGCCCCGCTGGGCTGGATGGTGCTTTCCTCCCTGAAGGCCCCGGGCGAAATCATTACGACCAGCCTGAGCGTGCTGCCGCACAGCCCCACCCTGGACAACTATGCGCAGGCGGCCACCACGGTGCCCTTTGCCCGGTTCTTCCTCAACAGCGTGGTGGTCACCGTCATTGGCTCCACCATCAAGTGCGTGCTGGCCGTGCTGACGGCCTACGCCCTGGTGTTTGTGAATTTTCCCTTCAAGAAGGCGATCTTCCTGGCCATCCTGGTGGCACTGATGGTCCCCCCGCAGGTTTCCGTGCTGCCCAACTACATTTTCATTGCCGGGCTGGACGGGCTGAACACCTACTGGGGCATCATCCTGCCGGGCCTGGGGACGGCATTTGGCACGTTCCTGCTGCGCCAGCACTTCCTAACCCTGCCGGCGTCCATCCTGGAGGCGGCGGAAATTGACGGCGCCGGGCACTTCCGGCGGCTGTGGCAGGTGGTGGTGCCCATCTCCGGCCCCAGCATCGCCACCGTGGCGCTGGTAACCATCGTGGGGGAGTGGAATGACTACATTTGGCCCCTCATCGTCACCGACAGGCCGGAGATGATGACCCTGCCCGTGGGCCTGACACTGCTGGCCAACAGCGACTCGACCTCGCAGGCCTGGGGCGTGCTCATGGCGGGCGCCGTCATCGTCATCATCCCCATCCTTGTTGTTTTTGCCGCCCTGCAGCGCTTCATCGTTGCCGGCCTGACCCAGGGCTCCGTCACCGGCTAGCCCCATCCGATTTCCTCTCCACTGAAGCTCCCTGAAGAAAGAGAAACCCATCATGTCATCATCACTGAACCGCAGACATTTCCTCTCCGTGGCCGCACTCGGCCTCGGTGCAGCCACCCTGGCGGCCTGTGGCGGCCCCAGCACCTCCGGTGCCGGCGCCACGGCGGCCACCACCGACTGGTCCAAGGTCAAGCCGGCCGCCAAGATCACGTTCATGTCCAGCCACCCCGGCAAGTCCGCTGACATTGAGGCCCAGCTCATCAAGGAGTTTCAGGCCGCCAACCCCGGCATCACCGTTGACCTGGTCACAGGCGGCGCCAACTACGAGGAAGTCGCCCAGAAGTTCCAGACCGCCCAGGCCGGCAACAACGTCCCGGACGTGGTTGTTGCCTCCGACGTCTGGTGGTTCCGGTACGCCATCGCGGACACCGTGGTGGCCAATGACGCGTTGTTGAAGGCTGTGGGGGATGCCACCGGCGGCTTCAACGCCACCCTGTTTGGCGACTACAGCTATGCCTCCAAGCACTGGGCTGTGCCGTACGCCCGCTCCACCCCGCTGTTCTACTACAACAAGGACCACTTCAAGGCCGCCGGCCTGCCGGACCGGGCACCCAAGACATGGGACGAATTTTCACAATGGGCGCCCAAGATCCAGGCTGCGAACGCCAAGAAGCCGGGCTACCAGCACGCCTACCAGTACCCGGCGCTGGCCGGATATGCCGGCTGGACGCTGCAAAACGTGCTGTGGGGCCAGGGCGGCGGCTGGTCCAAGGAGTGGACCCTGACGGCAAACTCGGCGGAATCCGTCAAGGCCATGCAGTGGGTCCAGGACACCATTGTGAAGGACGGCTGGGCGGGCGTCTCTTCCAAGGACGCCGTTTCCGACATGACTGCCGGGGCTGTAAGCGCCACCGTCAGCTCCACGGGCGACCTGGTGGGCACGCTCAAGGCGGCCAAGGCGGCCAACATGAACATTGGCGTGGGCTTCCTGCCCGGCGGCCCCGTCTCCGCATCGCCGGTGTGCCCCACCGGCGGGGCCGGGCTGGTCATTGCCTCGAAGACCTCCCCGGAGCGCCAGCTGGCCTCCGCAAAGTTCGTCTCCTTCATGACCAATGCCCAAAGCACAGCGAAGTTCTCGGCAGCAACGGGCTACATGCCTGTCCGCACCGACGCCGACATGGCTGCCGTGCTGGCCACCACCCCGCAGATCCAGGTGGCCCTGGACCAGCTGAAGGTGACGCGCAGCCAGGATTATGGCCGCGTGTTCCTGCCCGGAGCGGACCAGGAAATGGCGGACGCCGCGGCGAAGATCATGAACCAGAAGGCGGATGTCAAGGCCACCCTGACGGCGCTCCAGGACAAGCTGGATGGCATCTACACAAAGACGGTCAAGCCCAAGCTCAAGGCCTGACGCGGACGGGGAGGATAATCGGGGAAAAGAGGGCGGCGGCAGGACACCAGGGGGTACGGCATGGCGAACGGGAACGCAACGGCTGGGACGGGGGCCATCACCGATGTCCCCGGCATCCGGGTCGGGAACGCGCAAAGGCTCGACGGCGGCTGGCTGTCGGGCGTAACCGTGGTCCTGCCGCCGCCGGGCACCATCGGCTCGGTCGATGTGCGCGGCGGCGGTCCGGGAACCCACGAAACCGACGCGCTTGACCCCACCACCCTGGTCCCCACCGTGGATGCGGTGGTGCTGACGGGCGGCAGCGCCTACGGGCTCGCTGCCGCCGGCGGCGTCCAGCGTTGGTGCGAACAAAACGGGCTCGGCTTTGCCGTGCCGGGCGGGGTGGTGCCCATCGTCCCCGCCGCTGCAATCTTTGACCTGGGCCGCGGCGGCGACTTTGCCGCCCGGCCGGGCGACGCCATGGGGTACGAAGCGGCACTGGACGCAGCCCGCCCGGCCCGGGCTGCCGCCGTCGTGCGTGGCAACGTGGGTGCCGCCGTCGTGCGTGGCAACGTGGGTGCCGGCACGGGTGCGGCCATTGGCGGCGGGACGTTCAAGGGCGGGCTGGGGACCGCATCGGTGCGGCTCGCGGGGGACAACAGCGGTGTCGTGGTGGGCGCCCTGGCAGTGGTGAACGCGGCGGGGCTGCCGTGGCAGCCCGGGATGCAGGCTCCGCCCGCCGGGCCGGGCCTGAACACCACGCTGGTGGTGGTGGCGAGCAACGCCGTCCTGACCGTGGCGGAAGCCCACAGGACAGCGACAGCCGCCCACGCGGGAATGGCTAGGGCGCTGAACCCCGTCCACACCCTGGTCGACGGCGACACGGTATTTGCCCTTGCCACGTGCGAGCTCGAGCTGGTCCGCGACCCGCAGCTGCCCGTTGCCGCCATGGTTGAGCTGCAAAGTGCCGCAGCCGAGGCCGTGCGCCTGGCCATCCTCGACGGCGTGGCGAGTGCGGAAGCTGTGAAAACACCGGCCGGTGAATGGCTGCCGTTCCCACTTCAGGGCGCTTAAAGTCACAGCTGTTCCACCATTGCCCAATTTAACTTATTTGGCGCTTTGCCGTAGAGTGGGTTGTTGGTTGTCTGTGCCCGCCCTCGCGCGGGGTCCGCAGCAGGGAATGGCTGTGCGCCAAATCCCGGCTCAGCGGCAGCAGGCAAACAAACCATGAGTAGTAAATCCAATGCTGGCGGTGTTGGGCCCGGTCTGGGCCAGGCGGCGCCGGCGCAACAAAGTTAGCGGAGGATATGGCCAAGAAAGACGGGGTCATTGAGATCGAGGGCGTTGTGACTGAAGCGCTGCCCAATGCGATGTTTCGTGTTGAGCTGACGAACAAGCACATCGTTCTTGCCCATATCTCAGGAAAAATGCGCCAGCACTACATTCGTATCCTCCCTGAGGACCGGGTTGTGGTGGAGCTGAGCCCTTACGACCTCACCCGTGGTCGTATCGTCTACCGCTACAAATAACCACAACTGCAATCACGCAAAGGAATGCCATGAAGGTCAAGCCGAGCGTCAAGCAGATCTGCGACAAGTGCAAGGTGATTCGCCGTAACGGGCGCGTCATGGTGATCTGCGAGAACCCGCGCCACAAGCAGCGCCAGGGCTAATCCTCCTCAATTTCTTGAGGCAGGACCCGGGCAGCCGCTCACGTAAGTAAATAAATAAGGCAGCACAAGTTGGACGAAGGCGGAGCAATCCGCAACCGGCCAACGGACCCCCGGTCGGAGGCCGGGGCCGCATTGGAAGAAAATGCGGGTGTACTGTCTACGACCTCCGGTTTACCAAAGGAGCAGCCAGATATGGCACGTCTCGCTGGCGTAGACCTTCCCCGCGAAAAGCGGTTGGAAGTAGCGCTTACATACATCTACGGCGTGGGCAAGACCCGTGCAAAAAAAGTTCTTGCTGACACGGGAATCTCCCCGGACGTCCGCGTCAAGGACTTGACCGACGCTGAACTCGTTCAGCTGCGTGACAACATCGAAGGCAACTACAAGGTTGAGGGTGACCTTCGCCGCGAGGTGGCCGCCGACATTCGCCGCAAGGTTGAAATCGGCAGCTACCAGGGTATCCGCCACCGTCGCGGAATGCCTGTGCACGGCCAGCGCACGAAGACCAACGCTCGCACCCGCAAGGGCCCGAAGCGCACCGTCGCAGGCAAGAAGAAGGCCGGCCGCTAGTCCCCACTTGCCGGCCTGGAAAATTGCTTCGCAATTTTTTCAGGAACCTGGCAAGCGTGGGCCCAAGCGCCCGCCGCCCAAATAAAACTTTCGTAGGAGAATAAAATGCCCCCAAAGACTCGTGGAGCGGTTCGTAAGCCGCGTCGCAAGGATAAAAAGAATATTGCGCTGGGCCAAGCCCACATCAAGAGCACTTTTAACAACACCATCGTTTCCATCACGGATCCCAACGGTGCAGTCATCTCGTGGGCCTCGGCCGGCGAGGTTGGCTTCAAGGGCTCGCGCAAGTCAACTCCGTACGCTGCACAGATGGCTGCCGAGGCAGCTGCCAAGCGCGCCCAGGAGCACGGCCTGCGCAAGGTTGACGTGTTTGTAAAGGGTCCGGGCTCGGGCCGCGAAACGGCAATCCGTTCGCTGCAGGCTGCTGGTCTCGAGGTTGGCTCCATTCAGGATGTCACCCCCAGCGCCCACAACGGCTGCCGTCCGCCCAAGCGCCGTCGCGTCTAACGGCATATTGGCGGCGCCAAGTTGGCCTTTCCCCCCTTCCGCTCAAACCGGAGGGTGCGGGGGAGGGCCAACTTCGCCGCCGTTAAGTCGTCAGCCGCCATTTCCACTACCTGTGTTGCGTCATATAGCGGATGCTCGCTGAAAGGAAACCCCAGTGCTCATTGCACAGCGCCCCACCCTATCTGAAGAAGTAGTTTCCGAAAACCGGTCCCGGTTCGTCATCGAACCGTTGGAACCCGGCTTCGGTTACACCCTGGGAAACTCCCTCCGCCGGACCCTGCTGTCCTCCATTCCCGGCGCTGCTGTCACCAGCATCCGCCTCGATGGCGTCCTGCATGAGTTCACCACGGTTCCCGGTGTCAAGGAAGATGTCACCGAGATCATCCTGAACATCAAGGGCCTTTCCGTGTCCTCGGAGCATGACGAGCCCGTCGTTGCCTACCTGCGCAAGCAGGGCCCCGGCACCGTCACGGCTGCAGACATTGCCCCGCCGGCCGGGGTGGAATTCCACAACCCCGACATGCACATTGCCACGCTGAACTCGAAGGGCAAGTTCGAGCTCGAACTGACCATTGAGCGCGGCCGCGGCTACGTTTCGGCAGCCCAGAACAAGAGCGCGGATTCAGAGATCGGCCGCATCCCGGTTGACTCCATCTACTCTCCCGTCCTGAAGGTGACCTTCCGCGTGGAGGCCACCCGTGTTGAGCAGCGCACCGACTTCGACAAGCTCATTGTTGATGTGGAGACGAAGCAGGCCATCTCCCCGCGCGATGCCATCGCCTCTGCAGGAACCACGCTGGTTGAGCTCTTCGGCCTGGCCCGCGAGCTGAACACGGCCGCCGAAGGCATCGAGATCGGCCCGTCCCCGACGGACGCCGCCCTCGCCGCCGACATGGCCCTGCCGATCGAGGACCTGGACCTGACCGTCCGCTCCTACAACTGCCTCAAGCGTGAGGGCATCCACTCCGTGGGTGAACTCGTTGCTCGCTCCGAGGCTGACCTGATGGACATCCGCAACTTTGGTGCGAAGTCCATTGACGAGGTCAAGGCAAAGCTGGTTGAACTGGGCCTCTCCCTGAAGGATTCCCCTCCAGGATTTGACCTGGCCGCCCGTGCCGCTGCCATCGACGAAAACGACGACGCCTACGGCGACGACGAAGTCTAAAGACGAACAACCAACTTTGGTTGCCAGGGCGGCCGCGCCATTGCCGGCGTAGCCGCCCTGCGACCGACACTTGAGGAGAAACACCATGCCTACCCCCACAAAGGGTCCCCGCCTCGGCGGCGGAGCGGCTCACCAGCGCCTGATGCTCGCGAACCTGTCCGCTTCACTGTTCGAGCACAAGCGGATCACCACCACCCTGACCAAGGCCAAGCGCCTGAGCCCCTACGCAGAGCGACTGGTCACCTTCGCCAAGCGCGGGGACCTCGCCTCACGCCGCCGCGTGCTCGGCCTGATCAGCGACAAGGGCATTGTCCATGAGCTGTTCACCGACATCGCCAAGGCTGTCGAGAACCGCGACGGCGGCTACACCCGCATCACCAAGATCGGCAACCGCAAGGGCGACAACGCCCCCATGGCCGTCATCGAACTGGTGCTGGAGCCCGTCAGCCCCAAGCAGGCCGTTGTGAAGGAAGCCACCGCAGCTGCTGCTAAGGCTGCCCCGGTTGAAGAAGCTCCGGTTGAGGAAGCTGCTGCCGAGGAAACCGCCGTCGAGGAGGCCGCCGAGGCCAAGTACGCCGGCTCACGCCCCGCCACCGCCGACAACGAAGCCCCCGAGGGCTTCGAGGTCAAGGGCAACGAGGACTCCATGAAGTTCCACGTTCCCGGCTCGCGCTGGTACGACGCCACGGTTGCCGAAGTTTGGTTTGACACGGCCGAGTCCGCTGAAGCTGCCGGCTTCGCCCCGGCCGGCGGCGAAGCTGCCCAGGCTGTTGAAGCTGAGTAATCACGCTCCAACGCCACGGTAGACTTGTGGCCATGAACGAACAAGAACCCGCTGTCCCCACTCCTGGGGGCGGCGGGTTTTTGCGCGTCCGCCTGGACATCGCCTACGACGGCGGCCCGTTCAGCGGGTGGGCTGTCCAGCCGGGACGCCTCACCGTCCAGGGCGTGCTCGAGGAGTCGCTGGCCCTGCTACTCCGCCGGCCCGTCCGCCTCACCGTGGCCGGACGGACGGATGCCGGCGTGCATGCCCGCGGGCAGGTCGCCCACTTGGACGTCACGCCCGGGGAGTGGGAAGGGTTGCGGCGGGGGCACGACGTCGACCCTGCTGTTTCGTTGCGCCGTCGCCTCAACGGGGCGCTGGGCCGGGTGCTGGGGGCGCTGCACGGGACCGTGGAGGTTGCGGCCGCGAGCAAGGCCCCGGACGGCTTTGACGCGAGGTTCTCCGCCCTCTGGCGCCGGTACAGCTACAGGATTGCTGACGCCTCCGTGCGCCGGGACCCCCTCCAGCGCGCTGTCACACTGTGGCACAACCATGAGCTGGACGAGGCCTTGATGAACCAGGCTGCCCGGCCGCTGCTGGGCCTGGCGGACTTCCGGGCATTCGCCAAGCCGCGCGAAGGATCCACCACGGTCCGCACCCTGCAGCGGCTTGACTTTGAACGCGGACCGGACGGTGTGATTAATGTCAACGTCCAGGCGGACGCCTTTTGCCACAACATGGTCCGCGCCCTGGCCGGGGCCGCCATGAGGGTGGGCGACGGCCGCGAGCACCCGGGATGGATGCACCAGCGGCTGGTGGCCGGAATCAGGGATGCAAAGTCTGTTTTGGCGGCCCCGCATCCCCTGATTCTGGAGGAAGTCCACTACCCGGACGACTCCCTCATGTTGGAACGGGCCGAGCTGACGCGGGCACGCAGGTCGGTTCCGGAAGCCGCGGACAAGGGCTGCTGAGCCTTGGCCGCGACCGGCGTTCGTCCGCTTTGACCAGCGGGGCACTTTAACGCTATTGTTGGTAGTCGTTGTGCGTGTCCCATCTCGATACCACACGCCCTTGAAGGTCCGGTTGCAGGACTGCCAACTCAATGGGCGTCATCGAGTGGTGGATGGATAACTGGTGTTAGAGCCCTCACCTCTGTTCCGGTAAACGCATAGATAGCAGGTGTCAACCATCTGTGACACCACCTAAGAACAAGAAACGAAGGCAAAAACCGTGCGTACGTATACCCCGAAGCCCGGCGATATCAACCGTCAGTGGCACATCATTGATGCCAACGACGTTGTCTTGGGCCGTCTTGCCAGCCAGACCGCAACACTGCTGCGTGGAAAGCACAAGCCGACCTTCGCTCCCCACATGGACATGGGCGATTTCGTCATCATCATCAACGCCGAGAAGGTGGCCCTGACCGGCGCCAAGCTCGAGCAGAAGCGCGCCTACCGCCACTCCGGCTTCCCGGGCGGCCTCTCAAGCGTGAACTATGCAGAACTGCTGGAATCCAACCCGGTCCGCGCCGTGGAGAAGGCCGTCGCCGGCATGCTCCCGAAGACCAAGCTGGGCAACGCCCAGATTTCCAAGCTGAAGGTCTACCGCGGTGCCGAGCACCCGCACGCCGCCCAGCAGCCCCAGACGTTCGAAATTACCCAGGTCGCCCAGTAGTCCTGGCCACCAACCCAAATATTTATCAAGGAGAATCGTGGCTCAGAACACTGAAGAGCTGAACACCGAGGCCGTTGTGGCCGAGGAAGAAGTTTTGACCAGCTACACCAGCGAAAGCGCACCCGCCGCCGACGCAGCCCCCAAGAAGGAACGCCCGGCCCTGACGGTCTCCGGCGCAGCCGTTGGACGCCGCAAGCAGGCCATTGCCCGCGTGCGCGTGATCCCCGGCACCGGCAAGTGGGTCGTGAACGGCCGCGAGCTGGCCGATTACTTCCCGAACAAGCTGCACCAGCAGGAAGTCAACGACCCGTTCCGCATCCTCGACCTCGACGGTGCCTACGACGTCATCGCCCGCATCCACGGCGGTGGCCCGTCCGGCCAGGCCGGTGCACTGCGCCTGGGCGTGGCCCGTTCACTGAACGAGATCGACATTGACAACAACCGCGCCACCCTCAAGAAGGCCGGCTTCCTGACCCGTGACGCCCGCGTCATCGAGCGCAAGAAGGCAGGCCTCAAGAAGGCCCGCAAGGCATCGCAGTACTCCAAGCGCTAGAAACTCGCGCTCCCAAAAGGCCGGTCGCCCCGCGACCGGCCTTTTGGGTCCCCTGCGCGGTTTCCAGCGCTTGGCTCCATCCGCGCTGGCGTTGGACGCCCACCAAAAGTCCCCGGTTCGCAACGCGAACCGGGGACTTTTGCGTAACCACCCCCCCGCGCCCTGGACGCCCCTGGGCGGCTTTCCCAGTTGCATGATTTAGACTGGGCGGGATGTCTAGATTATTTGGAACAGACGGTGTCCGCGGATTGGCCAATGGCCTCCTGACGGCAGAACTCGCATTATCGCTGGCCCAGGCCGCCGCGGTGGTGCTCGGCCACGATCAGATGAGCGAGGGCAAACGGCCACGGGCAGTGCTGGCGCGGGACCCTCGCGCCAGCGGCGAATTCATCGGTGCGGCAGTCGCGGCGGGCCTCGCCAGCGCCGGCGTGGACGTCTATGACGCAGGCGTGCTGCCCACACCGGCCACGGCCTTCCTGATCGCCGATCTTGGCGCAGACTTTGGCGTGATGATTTCCGCCTCGCACAACCCCGCCCCGGACAATGGAATCAAGTTCTTCGCCCGCGGCGGCACCAAGCTGCCGGATGACGTTGAGGACGCCATTGAGTCACAGCTCCAACAGGACGCCTTCCGTCCGGTGGGCGTGGACGTGGGACGGATCCAGCGTTTCTCCGATGCCGAGGACCGCTACATCGTGCACCTGCTCGGCACGCTGCCGCACAGGCTGGACGGGCTGAAGATTGTGCTGGACTGCGCCAATGGAGCTGCCAGCGGCTGTTCACCCCAGGTCTTTACCGACGCCGGCGCCCATGTCACGGTCATCGGTGCGGAGCCGGACGGGCTGAACATCAACGCCGGGGTGGGGTCCACCCACCTGGAACTGCTGCAGGCAACCGTGCTGTCCACCGGGGCAGACCTCGGCATAGCGCACGACGGCGACGCCGACCGCTGCCTGGCCGTGGACCACGACGGCAACATCATCGACGGCGACCAGATCATGGCTGTGCTGGCCCTGGCCCAAAAGGAAGCCGGGGAGCTGAAGGACAATGTCCTGGTGGCCACCGTGATGAGCAACCTGGGCCTGAAGATCGCCCTCCGCGACGCCGGCATCACGGTCCGGGAAACCGCCGTGGGTGACAGGTACGTGCTGGAGGAAATGCGCCGCGGCAACTACACGCTCGGCGGCGAGCAGTCCGGCCACGTTATTTTCTCCGAGTACGCCACCACGGGAGACGGGCTGCTGACCGGCCTGCAGCTCGCCGCGCAGGTTGCCAAGACCGGCAGGCCCCTTCAGGAGCTGGTCCGTGCCATGACCAAGCTGCCCCAGGTGATGGTCAACGTCAAGGGCGTGGACAAGAGCCGGGCGAACATTGTGCCTGCCGTCAAGGCGGCCGTGGCCAAGGCCGAGGCCGAGCTGGGCGAGAGCGGCCGTGTGCTGCTGCGCCCCTCGGGCACGGAGCCGCTGGTACGGGTCATGGTGGAAGCCGCGGACGTTGACACGGCCAAGCGCATTTGTGACGAGCTGGTCACCGTGGTGCGCACCGAATTGGCGCTTTAGGACCGCTACGCGGGGATCGGCGGATCCCAAAGATCGGCTGATCGCGGCACAACTTTAAGGACGTGAGGGCGGCAACTCCGGTGGAGTTGCCGCCCTCAGTGGATGTTAGGGAATGTGGAGCCTATTGGCGCGATCGGAGCGAATCGCGGATTTCGGTCAGGAGGACGATCTGCGGATCCTCGGCGGCTTCTTCTTCCGTAATGCCGAGCTTGGCATTGCGGCGGGCAATGATGTGGTTCATCGGGACGACCACTGCAAAGTAAATGGCGGCGGCAACCAGGATGAAGTTCACAAGCACGGTGAGGAACACACCGAACTTGATCGCGTTACCGTTGAGGGTAACGAGGGCAAAGCTGTCGAAATTGGGGGAACCAAAAAGTGCTGCAATAAGCGGCATGAGTATGTTGGCTACGAGTGAGTTGACGACTGCACCGAATGCGGTACCCATGACGACGGCGACGGCAAGGTCTACGACGTTGCCCTTCATGATGAAATCTCTGAATCCCTTTAACATGCCACCAAAATACCTCAGATATTCCGAATGGGGCTGCAGACGTTAAATTAATATTATTTCGTGTCCCCGTCGTTATTTGTAGCCGGGCGCTCCCTGCAGGCCGAGGTATTGCTCATAGGTGGGGATGCCGCGGGCGCGCATGTCCAGGGCGGCTGCCGTGCCCACATAGCGCAGGTGCCAGGGCTCGTACAGGTACCCGGTGACGGCCTGCAGGCCTGGCGGGTAGCGGACCACGAAGCCGTAGTCCGCCGCATGGGCGGCCACCCAGCGCCCGGCAGCTGTTTCCTCCACGCAAATCGTGAATTCACAGTCGGCCCCAACGTTGGCGTCGCCTATGTCCAGGGCCAGGCCCGTCTGGTGCTCGGAATAACCGGGCCGGGCGGAGGAGGTGTCTGCGGACTCCTGCCCTTTTTGGGCCACATAGCTGCCGTAGAGGGACACTTGCGTGGCATAGGACCTGTAGCTGCTTTGAACAGTGATGGACACTCCATTGCTGCCGGCCGCGGCAAACATGCGTTCCACGGCGGCGGCCGCCTCCCGGCGCAACAGGACCAGCTCACCTGGGCCCGCCGGGACGTTGGGTGTCACCAGGTCCGGCGGCTGGTAGTCCAGCGGGTTCAGCGGGTGGTGCTTGTTGACCAGCACCAGCACGCTGGCGGGATTGGACCTGTTGTGCACGGCGGCGGCCTGGGGCCCCGACGCGACCGGGGGCACGGGTGCGGCAGTGGCGGGTGCGCCGCCGGGGATGGACGACGGCGGTGTCCCGGCGTGGGCGGCCAGCCCGGCTGCCGCCGTGGGCAGGACAGGCGGTGCGCCTGACGCCGGCCCGTTTCCGGCCACAGCGGCAGGTTCGGGGGAGCGCTGGGCGGGCGCCGCCGTCGTGCTTTGGAAAGGGTAGGCGGACTGCACGCCCACCGCGGCGGCCAACACCACTGCGGCGCCGGCCGCGGAGAGCAGCATGCCGCCCGGGCGCGGCCAGGACAGGGCCTGCACCGTCCGCTGCCACCGGGATAGGGGAGCCCTGCGGGCCTGGTGGAAGCCAAGCAGCGGCATCTACACCTTCCTTAGGAGCATCCGGCGGATCGAGTGGTCGGATTCCTTGGTGAGCACCAGCTGTGCCCGGCCCCGGGTGGGGAGCACGTTTTGGAGCAGGTTGGGCTCATTGATCGATTTCCAGATCCGGGTTGCCGTTTCCACGGCCTGGGTGTCGGAGAGGTCGGCGTAGCGGCGGAAGTAGGACTCCGGGTTGGCGAACGCGCCCGTGCGCAGTGAGCGGAAGCGGTCGATGTACCACTGTTCGATGTAGCGGGTCTTGGCGTCAACGTAGATGGAGAAGTCGAAGAAGTCGCTCACGGCCAGCCCAGAGCGGCCGTCCTGGCGGGGGCGGGCGGCGGCCAGGACGTTGAGCCCCTCCACGATGAGCACGTCGGGGCGCCGGACCACCACCTGCTTGTGCGGGAGGATGTCGTACGTCAGGTGCGAATACATGGGCGCCCTGACCTCCTCGGCGCCGCTCTTGACGGCACTGACAAAGCGCAGCAGGGAACGGCGGTCGTAGGACTCGGGGAAGCCCTTGCGCGCCATGAGCCCCCGGCGCTCCAGCTCGGCGTTGGGGTACAGGAAACCGTCTGTGGTCACCAGTTCCACATTGGGGGTGTCGGGCCACCGGCGCAGCATCTCACGCAGCACGCGGGCAGTGGTGGATTTCCCCACAGCCACGGACCCCGCCACGCCAATGACGAACGGGGTGCGCTTGCCGTGCTCGCCCAGGAATGTGGTGGTGGCGTTGTGCAGGTGGCCGGCGGCGCCCACGTACAGGTTCAGCAGCCGGGACAGGGGGAGGTAGACATCGCGGACCTCCCTCATGTTAAGTTGGTCACCCAGACCGCGGAGCCGCAGGATGTCCTCTTCGTTGAGGGGCTGCTCTATCTGGTTGGCAAGCCTTGACCAGGTCTGGCGATCCAGTTCCACGAACGGGGAGGCGCCTTCGCCAGTGCTGGACTCGGATCTTTGCGATGTCACAACCCTGATTCTGCCTTGTTTGCGGTTCAGCACGAAATGGCCCGGCCGCCATGGCGGGGCGCCGCGGCGCAATTTTTGGGGCCGCCTTTGGGGTAGGAGGTAGAACGTCCTGCCCATTGGCAAGCGATTATGATTGGTTTTCATGTGTGGAATTGTTGGCTATGCCGGAACTGCCCCGGCCATTGGAACGTCGGGAACAGGCTCGCACCAGGCACTGGATGTGCTGATGGAGGGGCTGCGGCGGCTCGAATACCGCGGCTATGACTCCGCAGGCGTGGCCGTGGTGGCCGACGGCGGCATTGCCATGCGCAAGAAGGCCGGCAAGCTGGCCAACCTGACCGCCGAGCTGGAGGCCAACCCGCTGCCCAGCTCCATGACCGGGATTGGCCACACCCGCTGGGCAACCCATGGCGGGCCCACCGACAAGAACGCACACCCGCACGTGGTGGACGGAGGCCAGCTGGCCGTGATCCACAACGGCATCATTGAGAACTACGCACCCCTGAAGGCCGAGCTGCTCAAGCAGGGCTACAGCTTCATCTCCGACACCGACACCGAGGTGGCCGCCGTGCTGCTCGGCAGCATTTACCGGAAATTGACCACGACGGCGGGGGCCGCGCTGGGTGCCAAGGATGCCCAGTCCGCATTGACCCGGGCCATGCAGCTGGCGGCCCAGCGCCTGGAGGGCGCCTTCACCATCCTCGCCACGCACGCCGAGCAGCCGGGCGTGGTGGTGGCCGCGCGCCGCAACTCGCCCCTCGTGGTGGGACTGGGCGACGGCGAGAACTTCCTGGGCTCGGACGTGTCCGGGTTCATTGACTACACGCGCCGCGCCGTGGAGCTGGGCCAGGACCAGGTGGTCACCATTACGGCCGGCACCGTGGACATCACCGACTTCCACGGCCAGCCTGCCGAGGGCAAGGAATACCTGGTCGACTGGGACGCCGCCGCGGCGGAAAAGGACGGCTACCCGTCCTTCATGGAAAAAGAGATCCACGACCAGCCCGAAGCCGTTGCCGCAACCCTGCTGGGCCGCTCCGACATTGACGGCAAGCTGACGCTGGACGAAATGCGCATTGACGCCGATGTCCTGAAGACCGTGAACAAGATCATCGTGCTGGCCTGCGGCACCTCCGCCTATGCCGGCCAGGTGGCCAAGTACGCCATTGAACACTGGTGCCGCATCCCCACCGAAGTGGAACTCTCCCACGAGTTCCGCTACCGGGATCCGATTGTCGATGAAAAGACGCTCATCGTTTCCCTGTCCCAGTCCGGCGAGACCATGGACACGCTCATGGCCGTCCGCTACGCCCGGGAGCAGGGGGCCAAGACGGTGGCCATCTGCAACACCAACGGCTCCACCATCCCGCGCGAATCCGATGCCGTGCTGTACACCCACGCCGGACCGGAGATCGCCGTCGCCTCCACCAAGGCGTTCCTGGCCCAGATCACGGCCGCCTACCTGCTCGGCTTGTATTTGGCACAGTTGCGCGGCAACCTGTTCCAGGGCCAGATCAAGGACATCCTGGCCGACCTGGCCAAGGTGCCGGCGAAGATCGCCCAGGTTCTGGACAACGACCAGCAGATCAAGGACCTGGCCCGCAGCATGTCGGACGCCCGCTCCGTGCTGTTTTTGGGCCGCCACGTGGGCTTCCCGGTGGCCATGGAAGGCGCCCTGAAGCTGAAGGAGCTGGCCTACATCCACGCTGAGGGCTTTGCCGCCGGTGAGCTCAAGCACGGGCCCATTGCCCTGATTGAGGAAGGGCAGCCGGTGTTTGTGGTGGTCCCCTCGCCCCGCGGCCGCGACTCGCTCCACGCCAAGGTGGTCTCCAACATCCAGGAAGTCCGGGCCCGCGGCGCGAAGACCATCGTCATTGCCGAAGAGGGCGACGAATCGGTGCGCGCCCACGCCGAGCACGTCTTCTACATCCCGGAAACAACCACGCTGCTCGCGCCCCTGCTGGCCACCGTCCCCCTGCAGATCTTCGCCTGCGAGCTGGCCACCGCGAAGGGCTACGACGTGGACCAGCCGCGCAACCTGGCCAAGTCCGTCACCGTCGAGTAGTCCGTGGCGCCCGGCCGCCCGCCGGGCCGCCGAAGGTTTTTGCCGCCGCTCCCGCTTTTTGCCACCGCTATTGCGGCGACAAAAGGCGGGAGCGGCGGCATTTTTGGTTAGGCTGGGGACATGATTATTGGCATTGGTGTGGACGTTGTTGACATTGAACGCTTTGGCCGCCAGCTCGAACGCACCCCGGGGCTGCGCGACAGGCTGTTTGTGCCGGCCGAGCGCGGGCTGAACACGCAGTCGCTGGCCGCCCGCTTCGCCGCCAAGGAGTCCGTGGCCAAGGCGCTCGGTGCCCCGGCCGGCATGAACTGGCAGGACTGCTGGATCGGCCTGGACGAACACGGTCCCACCATCAACGTCAAGGGCACCGTGGCCGCCGTCGCCAAGGCCAAGGGAATCCGGCACTGGCACCTGTCCATGAGCCACGACGGCGGCATCTCCACAGCCATGGTGATCGCCGAGAGCTGACGTGCTGCGCGCCTACACCGCCGCCGCCGTCCGGGCCGCGGAACAACCGCTGCTTGACGCCGGACTAGGGCCCGAGCTGATGATCCGCGCCGCCCACGGCCTGGCAATGGGGGTGCGGCGAGTCCTGCGGGAGCGGGGGCAGGGGGTGTACGGCGCCCGGGTGGTGCTGCTGATCGGCTCCGGCAACAACGGAGGGGATGCACTCTTCGCCGGCGCGCACCTGGCTGCAGGCGGGGCCCGGACGACGGCGCTGCTCACCACCGCGCGCACCCACCCCGACGCGCTGGCCGCGTTCCTCAAAGCCGGGGGCAGGGTTATGAGACTGTCCGCGGCTCCGGTGCCAGCGGCTGCCTCGGTTGGGACGGCGTCCAAGGATACGGGTCCCGGGGGCGCTGCTCCTGCGCCGGAGGCGGATGGCCGGCTGGCCTTTCTTGCCGAGGCGGGCGCGGCCGACATCGTCGTGGACGGATTGCTGGGCACGGGCGGCCGTGGCGGCCTGCGGGAACCTGCAGCCAGTGTGGTGGCACGATTGTGCGAAATAACGATGGGCGGCGCGGGGCCATCAGTGGTGGCGTGCGATGTGCCCAGCGGCGTTGACGTCAGCACGGGCGAAGTGCACGGGCCGGTGCTGGCAGCACGTCTCACTGTGACATTCGGGGCCGCCAAGACGGGCCTGCTGTGTTCGCCGGGGGAGCAGCTGTGCGGCGAGGTGGAAGTGGTGGACATCGGCCTGGGCAAGATGCCCGGCCCCCCGGACGTGTGCCGGCTGGAAACCGCCGACCTAACTGCGCTGCTCCCGCATCCGGAGGCTGCGGCCCACAAATACACTCGGGGGGTGGCAGGGATCATTGCCGGCTCCGCCCGCTACCCCGGTGCGGCGCTGCTGGCGGTTGCCGCAGCGTCCGCCTGCGGGCCCGGCATGGTCACCTACCTTGGCGACGGCGCCGTCTCCGCGGCTGTGCACCTGCGCAACCCCGAGGTGGTGTGCTCGGCGCAACAGCCGGGCGAACTGCACGTGCAGGCCTGGCTTGCCGGCCCGGGCATTGACGGCCCCGGAGAGCAACTGGACCGTGCCCGTGCGGCGATCGCGTCAGGGCTGCCCACCGTGGTGGACGCCGGCGCGCTGCGCCTCGTGGGCCGGGCAGCCCATGCGGCCTTGAACCAGCCCGGGCCCGCGGCATCCGGACGCTTGGGGGACCCCTCCCATGCAGGCGGCCAGTCCAATCTGCTCCTGACCCCGCATGCCGGCGAGCTGTCCGCCCTGCTCGCCAGGCTGGGGACGCCCATGGGGCGGGAAGCCATCGAGGCCGCGCCGCTGGCAGCCGCCCGCGAGGCGGCCAGGATCACGGGCGCCACGGTACTGCTCAAGGGTCCCACCACGGCGGTGGCGGCACCCAACGGAACCGCATTCACCCAAGCCGACGGAACGGCGTCGTTGGCCACAGCCGGCAGCGGGGACACGCTGGGAGGCATCCTGGTGGCGCTGCTTGCCATGGGCGCAGCCGGCGGCGGCCCGGGGGAGCCGGACCTGGCACGGACCGCCGTTCTCGGCGCCGCCCTGCATGGCAGGCTGGCCCGTGAGGCCCCCGGGCAGCCCCTGAGCGCAGGGGTCCTGGCGGCCCGGATTCCGGTGGTCTGGGCCGCACTGCTCGGGTGAATCCGGGCCACAGATCAGTTTTTGGCAAGCAACGGCAACATGAGGAGAGCACGTGGAACTTTGGCCAGGCAGCCCCCACCCGCTGGGCGCCCACGCGGACGCAAACGGCACCAACTTTGCCTTGTTCAGCGACGGGGCGGAGGCGGTCCACCTGTGCCTGTTTGACGCCGACGGCACGGAAACCCGCCTGCAGCTGACTGAGGTGGACGGCTACGTCTGGCACGGCTACCTTCCCGGCGTGGGGCCTGGGCAGCACTACGGCTACAGCGTGGACGGGCCCTGGGACCCGGCCAACGGACTGCGTTTCAACGCCAACAAATTGCTGCTGGATCCGTATGCACGGGCCATTGCGGGCGCGGTCACGTGGGGCCAGCCGGTGTACGCCTACCAGTTTGGCGAACCACTCACCCGCAATGACGACGATTCCGCGTCGCACACCTACCGGTCCGTGGTGGTGGATGCCGGCTTTGACTGGCAGGGCGATGCCGGCCCCGACACCCCGTACCACCAGAGCGTCATCTATGAGGCCCACGTCAAGGGGCTCAGCAAGCTCCACCCGGACGTCCCGGAACACCAGCGCGGCAGCTATGCCGCCGTGGCCCACCCCGCCGTGGTGGCCCACCTCAAAAACCTGGGCGTGACCGCCGTCGAACTCATGCCGGTGCACCAATTTGTGCAAGATGACTCGCTTGCCGCCAAGGGCCTGCGGAACTATTGGGGCTACAACACCATCGGCTTCTTTGCCCCGCACAATGAATACGCTTCGACCGCGGACCCCTGCGATCAGGTGCGCGAGTTCAAGGGGATGGTCAGGGAACTGCACCGCAACGGGCTGGAAGTGATCCTTGACGTGGTCTACAACCACACGGCCGAAGGCAACCACCTTGGCCCCACGCTTTCCTTCCGCGGCATCGACAATGACGCGTACTACCGGCTGATGGACGGGGACAAGGAGCACTACCTGGACTACACGGGCACCGGGAACTCCCTCAACGTCCGCCAGCCGCACTCGCTGCAACTGATCATGGATTCCCTTCGGTACTGGGTGACCGAGATGCACGTGGACGGCTTCCGCTTTGACCTGGCCGCCACCCTGGCCCGCGAATTTTACGACGTCGACAAGCTCTCCAGCTTCTTCGAAATGGTGCAGCAGGACCCGGTGGTTTCGCGCGTGAAGCTCATTGCGGAGCCATGGGACCTGGGTCCGGGCGGCTACCAGGTGGGCAATTTCCCGCCGCAGTGGACGGAATGGAACGGCAAGTTCCGGGACACCGTGCGCGACTTTTGGCGCGGCGAATCGGCCACCCTGGGCGAGTTTGCCTCCCGGCTGACCGGCTCCTCCGACCTCTACGAACATTCCGGCCGTCGCCCTGTGGCGTCCATCAACTTCGTCACCGCCCATGACGGCTTCACCCTGGCGGACCTGGTCAGCTACAACGATAAGCACAACGAGGCGAACGGGGAGGAAAACCGGGACGGCGAATCCAACAACCGCTCCTGGAACCTTGGCGTGGAGGGGCCCACGGAGGATCCTGCCGTGAACGCCCTGCGCGCCAGGCAGCAGCGAAACTTCCTCACCACGCTGCTGCTGTCCCAGGGCGTGCCAATGATCCTGCACGGGGATGAGCTGGGCCGGACGCAGCACGGCAACAACAACGCATATGCCCAGGATTCGGCCCTCACGTGGATCAACTGGGACGCAGCCGACACGGGGCTGGTGGAATTTGTGGCGCAACTGGCCAGGCTGCGGGCAGGCCACCCCGTGTTCCGCCGTCGTCGTTTCTTTGACGGGCGACCCGTGGAGCGCGGGGACGACGGCGCCCTGCCGGACATTGCCTGGCTGCGCCCCGACGCGGCGGCCATGACCGGCGCGGACTGGGACAGCGGATTTGGGCGCAGCATCGGCGTGTTCCTCAACGGCGACGGCCTGCCCGAATGCGATGACCGGGGCCGGCCAGTGGTGGACGACTCCTTCCTGATGCTTTTCAACGCGGGGGACGACCCCGTGGACTTTACCCTGCCGGACAGCGGCTACGCCGAGACGTGGGTGGTGGAGATCCACACCGACGGAGTCAGCGCCGACACTTTCACGGCCGGTAACGTGGTGGTGCTCGCCGCCCGGTCCACGCTGGTGCTGAGGGCGCCCGGGCGAAGCTAGCTTCTGGGGGGTGTGGGGGTGTCTGGGAGGGCCACCCACATGGCCGTGGCGGGCCGCATCCAGATGGCAGGATGGAGGCATGACTTTTCACGCCGCGGAAAACCGCTATGAAACCATGCCCTACCGCCGAGTCGGCCGCAGTGGACTGAAACTGCCCGCCGTCTCGCTGGGACTGTGGCACAACTTTGGGGACGACAAGCCGTTCGAGGTCCAGCGCGCCATTTTGCGCCGCGCCTTTGACCTGGGCGTCACCCACTTTGACCTGGCCAACAACTACGGTCCGCCGGATGGCAGTGCCGAAACCAACTTTGGCCGCCACTTCAAGGACGACTTTGCCGCACACCGGGATGAGCTGGTCATTTCCACTAAGGCCGGCTACTACATGTGGCCCGGCCCGTACGGGGAGTGGGGCTCCCGCAAGTACATGCTCTCCAGCCTGGATGCCTCCCTGGACCGCATGGGCGTGGACTACGTGGACATCTTTTACAGCCACCGCCCGGACCCGGAGACGCCGATGGAGGAGACCATGGGCGCCCTCGACACGGCGGTGCGCTCCGGAAAGGCACTGTACGCAGGCATTTCCTCCTACACGCCCGCCCAGACGCTGGAGGCCGCGCGCATCCTGAAGGAGATGGGCACGCCCCTGCTCATCCACCAGCCGTCCTACTCCATGCTCAACCGCTGGACGGAAAACGGCGAGCCGAACCTATATGAAGCCCTCGACGCCGTCGGCGCGGGCTCCATTGCCTTCTCACCTCTCGCACAGGGCATGTTGACAGACAGGTACCTCAACGGAGTTCCGGCCGATTCCCGCGCCGCCAAGGAGCGCTTCCTGCACGAGAACGACCTCACCGAGGACAAGATGGCCCGCGTGAGGGCGCTCAACGATATTGCGGCCTCGCGCGGGCAGTCGCTGGCACAGATGGCCATTGCGTGGATCCTGCGCGAGCAGGTCAAGGGCAGCCCCGTCACCTCCGCCCTTGTGGGAGCCTCAAGTGTCAAGCAGCTGGAAAACAACGTGGCCGCCATCAACAACCTGGCCTTCGCTGGGGAAGAGCTGAAGGCAATCGATCAGTTTGCTGTGGAGTCTGACATCAACAGATGGGCCCAAAAGTAGCGAAGAATCCCCCAATGGCGCCTCGAATGTGACATTTTGACGAGACAATCCTGCCCAAAAGGAACAATTTAGGCGCAGGAGGCGTTGACTAGAATGGTCCGTAGGCGCCATTGGGGCGCCATGCCCTTGTGAATTTTAGAAGGAGTTCTGTGTCCAATCATCCAATTCGGGTTGCCATAGTCGGCGTGGGAAACTGCGCCTCATCGTTGGTCCAGGGCGTCCAGTACTACCGCGATGCCGATCCCACCGTCAAGGTTCCGGGCCTGATGCATGTCGAGTTCGGCCCGTACCATGTCAATGACGTCACCTTCGTTGCCGCTTTCGACGTGGACAGCAAGAAGGTGGGGCTGGATTTGTCCGACGCCATCGGTGCCAGTGAAAACAACACCATCAAGCTAGCCGATGTGCCGCCGCTGGACGTGCCCGTGCTGCGCGGCCACACCTTGGACGGCCTCGGCAAGTACTACCGCGAAACCATCGTCGAATCCGACGCCGAACCGGTGGACGTGGTGGCCACGCTCCAGGACCTCAAGGTTGACGTCCTGGTGTGCTACCTGCCGGTGGGTTCCGATGCCGCCGCCAAGTTCTACGCGCAGTGCGCCATCGACGCCGGCGTCGCATTTGTCAACGCATTGCCGGTCTTCATCGCCGGCACCAAGGAATGGGCGGACAAGTTCACCGAGGCCGGGGTGCCGATCATCGGCGACGACATCAAGAGCCAGCTGGGCGCCACCATCACGCACCGCGTCATGGCCAAGCTGTTTGAGGACCGCGGCGTGGTCCTGGACCGCACCTACCAGCTCAACGTTGGCGGGAACATGGACTTCAAGAACATGCTGGAGCGCGACCGCCTCGAGTCCAAGAAGATTTCCAAGACCCAGGCCGTCACGTCCAACACCTCAGCGGTGCTGGCAGCCGACGACGTCCACATTGGCCCGTCCGACTACGTCGCCTGGCTGGATGACAGGAAGTGGGCGTTTGTCCGCCTCGAGGGCCGCAACTTTGGCGACGCGCCGGTGTCGCTGGAGTACAAGCTGGAGGTGTGGGACTCGCCGAACTCGGCCGGGGTGATCATCGACGCGATCCGTGCCGCGAAGATCGCGCTGGACCGCGGCATTGGCGGACCCATCCTCTCCGCCGCCAGCTACTTCATGAAGTCCCCGCCGGTCCAGCACAACGACGACGACGCCCACCAGCTCGTGGAGGCGTTCATCCGCGGCGACATCGAGCGCTAAAACCGACCCTCGGTTGCAATCGGGGCACTTTTCCCCGACCCTCGGTTGCAAATGGGCGTAAAAGGGCGGACGCTCCTGCACTTTTGTGCGGGAGCGTCCGCCCTTTAGTGTGTCTCGGTCAGCCGGAGGCCGCGAATCCGGCTACGACGGCAGGGTCGGTCCATGCACGTCGCATGGCCGCCTTAATCTGCCGGACTGCGCTGTCGAAACCGTCGGCGAGGTGGTCCCTGTCAAAAATGAGCACGTCCCAGCCCGCATTGCGGAACGCCGCGTTTCGACGCGCGTCGCTTTTGGCCTGCAACTCATCGTTGTGGGTTCCGCCGTCGTACTGGATGGCGATCCGCCGTTTCCGGTAGCCGAGGTCGGCGGACGGCGCATTCGGGGTGGACCACAAGGCAAGTTGCAATTCCGGTTCTGGCAGTCCGGCGTCGAGCATGGCCAGGCGAAGCATGGTTTCGGGCCCGGAATCGGAGCCCACGCGCATCAATTCAAGTGCCGCCCTGGCGCGCACGATCCCCTGCAAATTTCCGTGCCTGGCCATCATGTTCCGCAGCGACGCAATTGTGGCGTACGGTTCGCTGCGCCCTTCAAAGACGATGCGGGGGATGCGGATGAGCTGGTCGCCCATGCAGACGAGGTTGGGCAGGGGCAGGACGCGGGCCAAATCCAGCCATGTCCGGGCGGGGGTGCTTACCGCCAAGCCGTCAACCGTTTCGATTTCGTCCTCGAACGCGAGCAGCGTGTGCCCTGTAATGCCCTTTCGACGGGTTTCGGGCAGTTTTCGGGGCTTGCTCAGGTGCAGTTCCGTTGAATCCTCCAACCAGGGTGGGAGGATCAGCCCGTGCAGTTGTGCCGCCGTCGTATGGGAGATCCACGCACCGGGCGTGGCCGCGCAGAGCGCCCGGGCCGCTTCGGGCAGTGTGAACTCCCACGAAGTGGGCCGGTACAGTCCATACCCGGCACCCGCGAAATTTGCTCCCCGGAGCTTGTCCCTGGTGAAACCCATTGATTCGGCCTCGCTGAGAGTGAAGGGCGAGTTAGGAATCGGGTGGTCAGCTGGCGTGTCCATTCCTACATTATGTCCGCCAATCAAATACCGCACCGGAAGTTATCCACAGGCCGGGGCGCTTCACAGTTGTTCCGGCACGGAGCGACGGCGGACAGTGCGGGAGCGTTGGGAAAATGTGCCCCGGTTGCAACCGAGCGTCGGGGAAAAGTGCCCCGATTGCAACCGAGCGTCGGGTTTTAGGGGGCGAGCCAGAGGGTTGTTTCTGCTGCGATCGTTGCTCCCGTCCCTGCTGGGTCACCGGAGGTGAGGACCACCTTGGCGAGGTCGACGCCGGAAGGCAGCGGGGCGGGCGTGGCGGCAAAGTTGCTCAGCACCTCCCAGCCGTTCGGGCGCCGGTAATGCACCACCTCGGCGCCGGGCTCGCTGAGCCATTCCAAGGATTCTTCCGCCTGCAGCTTCCGCCGCCAGGCCAGCGCGGAGCGGTACATTTCCAGGGTGGACCCGGCCACGCCGTCCTGCCCGGCAGCCGCAAGGGAAGCAAACCAGGCCGGCTGGGGCAGCCACGGGGTGCCGCCGAAGCCCAGGTTTGCCTGTGCGGCATCCCACGGCAGCGGAACCCGGCAGCCGTCGCGCCCCTTGACTTTGTGTCCCGTGCGGAACCAGGTCGGATCCTGCAGGGACTCCTTGGGCAGGTCTGCGACCTCAAAAAGCCCCAGTTCCTCGCCCTGGTACAGGTAGGCGGAACCGGGCAGCCCCAACATGAAGAGCGTTGCGGCCCGGGCCCTGCGCAAACCCTGCGCCAGCTCGGGGACGGGAGCGGCGCCGTCGGCCATCAGCCAGGCCTCCAGGTCCGCAAGGGTGCTGCCGTCGGGCAAGGCATAGCGGGAGGGATGGCGGACGACGTCGTGGTTGGAGAACACCCAGGTCGAGGAGGCGCCGGAGGACGCGGCCTCGGACAGGCACTTCTCGGCAATGGAGCGGAATTCGACGGCATTGAAGGGCGCCTGGAGCAGGTCGAAATTGAAGGCTTGGCCCAACTCCGAGGGGCGGGCGTACTTCAGCCGCCGGTCGGTGAACGGCACCCAGGCCTCGGCGACGGCGGCCTTCGGCGGATCATATTCGTTGAGGACGCCACGCCAGCCGGCGAAGATTTCGTGGACGGCGTCGCGGTCAAAGAGGGGATCGGAGCCGTCGTCGACCAGGATTTCCAGCTCCGGCTTGGAACGCAGCGGCAGGGACATGTCCTTGGCCAGGCCGTGCGCCACGTCCACGCGGAAGCCGTCCACCCCGCGGTCCGCCCAGAACCGCAGCGTGGTGTGGAAGTCCTCGCGGACCTCCGGGTGGTCCCAGTTGAAGTCCGGCTGTTCCGTGGCGAACAGGTGCAGGTACCACTGGCCGGGCTGGCCCGCGTTGGGCCCTGCCTGCTCCACCACGCGAGTCCAGGCGGCGCCGCCAAAGTGGGACGGCCAGTCCGACGGCGGCAGCTCGCCGCGGTCCCCGAGCCCGTCGAGGAAGTGGTACCTGGCGCGCTCGGGGGAACCGGGGGCGGCGGCAAGGGCGGCCTTGAACCATTCGTGCCGGTTGGAACTGTGGTTCGGGACCACGTCCACGATGACCCGGATTCCGGCGTCGTGGGCGGCCGCGACCATGGCATCGAAGTCGGCCAGCGTGCCCAGGCGGGGGTCGACGTTGCGGTAGTCGTCGACGTCGTAGCCGCCGTCGGCCAGTGCCGAGGGGTAGAAGGGGCTCAGCCAGATGGCGTCGATGCCCAGGGCCGAGAGGTATCCCATGCGGGCCGTGACGCCGGGAAGGTCGCCCATGCCGTCGCCGTTGGCATCGGAGAAGGACCTCGGGTAGATCTGGTAGACGGCGGCCTGGCGCCACCACTGGGCGTCCGGGCTGGGCAGGCTGGGGGTTGTCATGATGCGTGGATCCTCTCATCACTGGCACAAGGCCACTGGGCCGGGCGGGCAGCTGCACGGCAGCACGGGCGCCGACGGCCCGGCGAGCCGCCGCCCGCACCTACTGGTGAGGATACCAACAGTTGCCGGAACCGCGGTCCAGGCGGGGCGGCAGGGCCGTGGGATAGCATGGCAGGAACGCGAGGAGTTGGTGATGATCAAGCGGCCAGGCCGTCCACATTTCCGCCACGGGCCAGCCGTGAAAGGCCACGTTCGCATTGCCTCGGCCGTCCTGCTCATGACCGTGTTGACCGCCGTCACGGCGTGCGGCCAGCTCACTCCGCCGGGCCCGGCGGGCGCCCCTGACAGCTCGGGCGCCCCTGATGCGTCGAGCAGCTCGGGCGCCTCGCATTCTCCCGACGCCGTAGACCTGTCCATTTCCCTCACGGAAGCCCCGGGCGCCCCGGTGCACCATTTTCGCCTGCTCGCGGAGGGAACCACGGTGTCCGGCGGGTCCACGCTGCCGGATCCTGCAGCCGCGCTCGCCGCCGTCAGGCTCCACGGCACCGACATTTTCTTCCCCGTCCCGGGACCTCCGCGCGCCTGCACGCAGCAATACGGCGGACCGCAGGTGGCCGTTGTCACGGGCTGGTTCGGAGGCCGCGCTGTCCACTCCACTTTCACGCGGACCGACGGCTGCGAGATTGCGCGCTGGCAGGCCCTGGCCCCGCTGCTCGGCGCCCTGGCCGGAGGCACGGGCGCCGTCTAGGCC
>NZ_JAAKZI010000034.1 GCF_011045165.1 Arthrobacter silviterrae | reverse complement strand
CCAGGGCG
The DNA here is from genome assembly GCF_011045165.1 of Arthrobacter silviterrae. GTDB lineage: Bacteria > Actinomycetota > Actinomycetes > Actinomycetales > Micrococcaceae > Specibacter > Specibacter silviterrae. Next base: position 46,368 of record NZ_JAAKZI010000034.1, on the reverse strand, counting down.
CCGTTCGCGGCGGGGGCGGGCAGGTGCAGGGACAGCCAGGCCATGCCGTCCGTGCCGGGTTCCACGGCCATGGTGCGTTTGCCGATGGCCTCCCGGGTGCGGGTGGGCAGGGTTTCCGGATGGGTGCCCTCGCGCATCCGCCGGGCGGCGGAGGCGAAGCGGCCCGGGGTCGTCCCGGGCACGGCGGCCAGCAGCCGCGCCTCAAACGCGGCGGTGTCCGCCGGTGTGGTGCCGGGGGTTTCGGCCAGGGTGCCGGTTTCGGCCACGATGGTGCAGGCGTGGCGCCAGGACAGCTCCCCGGCGGTCAGGGCATCCAGGGTGTCCCGGCGGTGGGCGGCCAGCTCCGTGGCCTGGTTCGCAAGCAGCCGCGCACTGGACTCGGGAATGTGCAGGCTCGCCCCGATCTCGGCCACGGCCGCGGATTCGGCAATCCCGCCCTGCCACCGGTCCAGGGCCAGGGCGGCGGCCTCCACGGCGGCCGCGCCCAGGTGCCGGGCCACCAGGGCCGCCTTCACCGCCGCGAGCCCCGATTCCAGGACCCGCAGCTGGTCCAGGGCCGCGGCCGTGTCCGCCTGTACGGCCCGGGCAGTGGAGGCCCGGGAGGCCGGTTCCGGGTCGGGGACCGGGTGCGGGATGAACGCCGGCAACCCGGCCAGGGAGGCGCTGCCGGGGCCAAACGGTTCAACGACGGGCAGGGACACGGCGGCCAGCACCGCCGCCACATCCTGTGCGGCGGACGACTCCCCGTTCCCGGGGCCAGGCACCAACCCGTCCATGAACCCACACTACCCGCACCGTAACCGAAACGCAATAGTTACTAGGACAAATATTCTATATTTTCCACCGCCACCGAGCCCCGCCACCGCCACCGCGCACAAACCAGGCCCGGCACCGGAAGCAAGCCCACCGGCGTCGAGCATCACCAGCAGCGAGCCTGGCCGGCAGCGGCAGCAAACCAGCCGCAAAGAACCCGCCCCGCCGCGGGGAAAGTGGACAAGCCCTGCGAAGGTGGGAGAATTTCCCTAAAGGGCGTTGCAGCAATTGGGGCTGCCCGCTGTGACAAGGGGAGTGCAACCGTGAGTCAAGTGGCCGAGGGCGCAAAGTCGGCAGTGGATGGCCCCGCAGCAGTGGTCATGGACTACCGCGAGGACTACCTTCAGCAGGCTGCCGAATCGATCCGAACCGCCATTGTTGCCAGGCTGCAAGACGACGGACTCAACCACCACGACGTCCGGTGCCGCGTCAAGAGCAGAAAATCCACGCTTGAAAAAATCACCCGGCGGGACAGCGACGGCGAACTAAAGTACCCCGGCGGAACGGCGCACCTGGACGATCTCATTGGCGTGCGCGTAATCCTGTTTGTGGAAACAGACATCGACGCAGTCGCCATTGCCCTCAGCAGCCAGTTCATCTGCCGCGACGACGAAGACAAGACAGCCATGATCCGCAAGAATGGCGGCATTGGCTACGCGGGCCGGCACTTGACGCTGGAGGTTCCGTTGGAGAACCCGCCGGCGGGCTGCGAAAATTTCGGCGGCCAGCGCTTCGAGGTGCAGTTGCGCACAGTCCTCCAGCATGCCTGGGCAGAATTTGAACACGACATCCGCTTCAAGGGCACCCATGTGGACAATGCCGAGATCAGCCGCGCCTTCACCATGGCCTCCACCCTGATCGAGCTCGCGGACCAGCAGTTCGTCAACATCTCCGACATCCTCAAGCGCCTGCAGTCCCAGAGCGAGGCGGTCGGCTCCCAGAAACTGGATGCCAATTCCATCCAACTGCTTCTGGACCGAGTTTTCCCCGCCTACCCGCACAGCAAGGCCGGGCAGTATGCCTGGTTGGTGGAGATTCTGACGGCCAACGGCTTCACCACGGTGCAGGCGGTGGAGGACTGGCTGGCCAACATCAACCAGCGCACCGTGGCGGCCACCATGGGCTACCGGTTCATGCCCGGCCAGGTCCGCGTGGTTGACGATCTCCTGCTCATGACCTTCGGCGAGCCCTACATTGAGGCCACCAAAAACGTCGGGAACGACTTCAACCGCGAAGGCAAGCTCCGCTACCGCCTGCGCCGGCTGCGTACGCTCCAGCCCTGAGCCGGCTCACCACCAAGGCCAAGCACGACGCCGGCCCTCCCGCCAGGCGGTTGGCTGGCCTCCCGCGTGCCTCACCTCCCGCCTGGCCCAAGGTCCGCGTGGCTCACCCCTGCTGGGCAGCCCACTCGGCAACGCGCGCCGCGCTTTCCTCATCCGAGATGTCCTCCACCCGCGTCATGATGGACCAGCGCACGCCAAACGGGTCCCGGATGCTGGAGAAGCGGTCGCCGGAGACAAAATTGGTGGCCGGTTCGCGGATGGTGGCCCCGGCGTCGACCGCCCGGTCCAGCAGCGCGTCAACGTCGGGGCAGTAGAGCCCCATCGAATAGCAGTCGTCTTCACCCTCCGGCGCCGGAACCAGGTGGTAGGCAGGGGCCGGCTCGCCGAGCTGGAGCCGGCCTTGGCCGAAATCGAGTTCGGCATGGGCCACCACGCCCCCAAACTCCGTCACGCCCAAAACCCGGGCACCGAAGACGTCGCGGTAAAACGCCAGCGCCTCGCCGGCCCGGGCAATGGCCAGGAACGGTGTCAGGCTGGAAAATCCTTTGGGGCGGCCGTGGCTGGTGAAGTTGCCGGTGGCTGCCGTGGTTGCTTGCGGGTCTGCTGAATTTGTCATGCCATCCACGCTACGGACCGCCCGCCGCGCAGGCTTGTAGATTCGCGACACGCTGGACCGTAGGATGGCGGGGTGGTCAGCTCATTCAAGGGGATCCTCTACCCCGCCAGACTTCCAACCTTCCACCGCCTGCCGGCACCCAACGAGGTGGAGCAGTTGGTGGAGTGGTTCTGGATTCCGGAATGGGACATCGAGCCCGGCCGCGCATCCCGCCAGCAGCTCATCTCCTTCCCGGCATTCAACTTGGTGGTCCAAGCCAGCAAGGTGGAACTGGCCGGCCCCACCACCCGCACCTCCCACCAGGATCTCCGCGGCCGGGGATGGGCCGTTGGCGCACTCCTCAAGCCGGCCGCCATTCCCTCATTCACCGGCGATCCCGCCAGCCTGCTGGATGCCAGGGTGCCCCTTGACGTCCCGGCCCTCCGGGACTCGGTCAGCGCCGCCATGAATGGAATGCGCTGCGGCACCCCGGATAAAAGGCGGGAGCTCGCAGTGCAGGAGTTCGCCGACTGGCTGTCCGCCCAAATACCGAAAGTGCCCGACGACGGCCTGCTGGCGAACGCCGTGGCTGAACTGATCGGCAGTTCCGCTGACGTGGTCCGTATTGAGGACGCCGCGGAACGGCTGGCGGTGTCCGCCCGGACCTTGCAGCGCCTGGCCAAGAAGCACGTGGGGCTGAGCCCCTCCGCGCTGATCCGCCGTCGCCGGCTGCAGGAGGCGGCCGACCGCTCCCGCACGAACCCGGGACTGGAGCTGGCCGCCATTGCCGCCGAATTTGGCTACGCCGACCAGGCCCACCTGGCCAAGGACTTCCAGCGCGTCCTGGGTTTCACTCCCAGCAACTACCGGCGATCCGTCAGCGAGGACACGGACCAGGGTCCGGCCGGAGACGCGCCGCCCGGTTTGTGACGCGCCGTGAATCAGCATGAACCCTTGTGTCAGCGCCGTTGAGGCAGCCCCGGACAATCCCTAGCGTTGACGCATGACAAATGTTGCAGAGCCCCCCGGAACCCCGGAAAACACGCCTGAAAACAAACTCACAGCCAACCCGGCCGCGCCATCCCTGCGGACTGCCAGAATTGTCGCCGGCCAAAAGTCACCGCGCCGTAAGCTGCGCAAAGTGGAAATACTGGCCGTTGCCGGCGTCATCGCCCTCATTGGGGCGGGTGCCGCCGTCGCCTCCGTGACGGCCGGCAATGCCAAGAACGACGCCGTTCCCCCGCCCAGCGCTGCTGCCACCCTCAAGCTGGGCTACTTTGCCAACGTCACCCACGCCCCTGCCTTGATCGGCGTCAACAACGGCATCATCGCCAAGGACCTGGGTGCCACCAAGCTCACCACCCAGGTGTTCAATGCCGGACCCTCCGCCATCGAGGCCCTCAACGCCGGTGCCATCGACGCGGCCTACCTGGGCCCGAATCCCGCCATCAATTCCTTCGTCCAAAGCGGCGGCGCCTCCATCCGCATCATCGCCGGCGCCACCAGCGGCGGCGCCCAGCTGGTGGTCAAGCCCTCCATCACCTCGGCCGCGCAACTGAAGGGCAAGGTCCTGGCCACCCCGCAGCTGGGCGGCACGCAGGACGTGGCGCTGCGCTCGTGGCTGGCCGCCCAGGGCCTGAAGACAACGCCCAGCGGCGGCGGCGACGTCACCATCAACCCCACGGACAACGCCTCAACCCTCAAGCTCTTCCAGGATGGCAAGCTCGACGGCGCCTGGCTGCCTGAGCCCTGGGCGTCACGCCTGGTGCTCCAAGCCGGTGCCAAGGTGCTGGTCAACGAGGCCAGCCTGTGGCCCAAAGGGGAGTTCAGCACCACCATCCTGGTGGTCAACAAGTCATATTTGGACGCCCACCCGCAAACCGTGGCAGCCCTGCTGGCCGGGCACACGGATGCCATCAGCTGGCTGAACTCGCACAAGTCCCAGGCGCCGGACGCCGTCAACGCGGCGCTGAAAGCTGCGGCGGGCAAGGCGCTGCCCGCCAATGTCATCGACCGTTCGCTGGCTGAGCTGAGCTTTTCGCCCGACCCCCTGGCCGCCACTTTCCCAACTCTGCTGGAACACGGCGTCACGGCCGGCGTGGGCAAGCAAGCGAACCTTGCGGGCATCTTCGAGCTTCAGCCGCTGAACCAGGTGCTGGCCAGGACCGGACAACCGGCTGTCTCCGCCGGCGGGCTCGGCGGACAGTAGCTCCGGCGCGGCCCCGTTTGTGAAGTGCCGTTTGTGACGCCGCGTGAACAACGGTGACCCCGGGTGTCCGCATCGTTGAAGAGGGCCACGGGCATTCCCTACCGTTTATCCATGAACACTTGGCGAACCACCACCGGAGCCCAGCAGGCACGTCCGCGGCGCGGCGTGGAGATCATTGCCGTGGCCGCCCTGATCGCCTTGATTGGCGGTGGGGCAGCGGCTGCCTCCTCCAACGCGGGAGCCATGCAGGGTGCAGGCCCGCAGCAACACCAGGTGCAAATTGCTGCCGACCCATCCCATGGGACGGCAGCGGGATTGGTTGCGAAATGACTGAATTACTGGCCGAACAGCGCCCTGCCGCGGCAGGGGTGCACCCGCAGGGTGCCGGCGCAAAGCAGGCCGACGGCGCACGGCAGGCCGACGGCGGAAGCCGGGCACGCGCCGTCGTACTGGAAGGGCTGGGCAAGCGCTTTGGCGGCGGCGCGCCGGTCTTGGAGGACGTGAATGCCACCGTCCACCAGGGCGAGTTTGTGGCGCTGCTGGGCGCTTCAGGCTGTGGAAAGTCAACGCTGCTGAACATCATTTCCGGGCTGGACGTTCCCACGTCCGGCGCGCTGGAAGTGCCGGTGGACGGTGCCGCGTTCATGTTCCAGGATTCGTCCCTGTTTCCGTGGCTGAGCGCCCGCGGCAATGTGGAACTGGCGCTGAAACTGCGCGGCGTGGGCCGGGTGGAGCGCCGGGCCCGGGCTGCCGAACTGCTGGACTTGGTGAACCTGGGGCATTCGGCGGACAAGCGCCCGCACGAGCTTTCCGGCGGCATGCGCCAGCGGGTGGCCCTGGCCAGGTCGTTGGCGCAGGACAGGCCGCTGCTGCTGATGGACGAGCCCTTTGCGGCTCTCGACGCGATCACGCGCGACCTGCTTCACAATGAGCTGGAACGCGTGTGGCAGGAAACGGGCCGCACCATCATCTTTGTCACCCACAATGTGCGCGAGGCGGTGCGGCTGGGGCAGCGGGTGCTGCTGCTGTCCTCGCGGCCCGGGCGCGTGGTGGCCGAATGGCAGGTTTCCGAGGAACACCGCACCAACGCCGGCGCCGCGGGGGAACTGACCGCGGACATTACTGCCCGCCTGCGCGAGGAGATCCGCCGTCATGCCTGAAACCGTGACATCACCGCTGCTTAAGAGCGGGAACGCCGAAGAAATGCGTTCGCTGGAAGCCGGGCTGGATTCGTTGCAGTCGGAGTCCGTTGAAAAGACCGGGATCGATTGGTCCCGCCTGCTGCTGCCGCTTGTTGCGCTGGTGGTGCTGTTGCTGGCGTGGCAGTTCTACGTCTCGCTGGGCCTGCGCCGCCGCGACCAGGTGCCGGGCCCGCTGGACGTGCTTGGCTCGCTGGGCACGCTGTGGCACGAAGGCACCGCCCAGGAGGCCATTTGGACGTCGCTGCAGCGCGGCTTCGTCGGTTTTGCCATCAGCATTGTGGTGGCCACCCCGATTGGCCTGCTGCTGTCCCAGGTCCGGGTGCTGCGGCGGGCGTTTGGGCCGCTGATTTCAGGGCTGCAGGTGCTGCCTTCCGTGGCGTGGGTGCCTGCGGCCATCATTTGGTTTGGGCTCACCGACGCCACCGTCTACTTCGTCATGTTCATGGGCGCCATCCCCTCCATCATTAACGGGCTCATTTCCGGCGTGGACCAGATTCCCCCGCAATACCGGCGCGTGGGCCAAATCCTGGGTGCGTCGCGGTGGGAAATGGCCGTGAACGTGGTGCTGCCCGCCGCGCTGCCCGGGTATGTGGGCGGGCTGAAGCAGGGGTGGGCCTTTGCCTGGCGCTCGCTCATGGCCGCCGAGATCATTGCCGTGGGCGGAACGCTGGGCTTCGGGCTCGGCTCCCTGCTGGAGCAGGGCCGCCAGCTGGCGGACATGGGCATGGTGATGTCCGCGATCCTGGCCATCCTGTTTGTGGGCATCGCCGTGGAGCTGCTGGTGTTCGCCCCGGTGGAAAAGCGGCTGCTGCGCGGCCGTGGCCTGCTGGTTGGCAGCACGCGATAGATAGGCAGCATCGGTCTGCAAATATGTCCCCCCGTGACGCTGCGTGAACGGGTGTAACGAACGTCTTGAACCCGAATATTCCCTTTCCCTAAGGTCAACCCATGGCAATTGTGGATCTTTACCCAACCTCGCTCCGGCTGCTGGGCCGCCCCGTACTGGTGGTGGGCGGCGGCACGGTGGCTGCCCGCCGCGCGAAGGCCCTGCTCGACGCCGGCGCCCAGGTCACGCTGGTGGCCCCGGTGCTCAGCGCCCCGGCCCGGGACTTGGTGGAGCTGGTGACGTGGCGGGCGCGCCCCTACGAGAGCTCCGACATGGACTCGGCCTGGTTTGCCGTGGCCGCCAGCGGTGACGCTGACATCGACACCCTTGTGGCCGCCGACGCCGAGTCACAGCGCGTCTGGTCCGTCAACCACTCCCACGCAGCGGATTCGGCCGCCTGGACGCCCGCCGTCGCGACGGTGGAGGACGTGAAGGTTGCCGTCAACGCCGGGGGAGACCCGCTGCGCGCCGTCGCCATCCGCAATGCCATCGCGGCCGGCCTGGAAACCGGCGAACTGCCACTGGGGCGGCACCGCCGGAATCCCGACACTCGCGGGCGCCAGGGCTCCGTGGCCCTGATTGGCGGAGGGCCCGGCGCCGAGGACCTCATCACCGTCCGGGGGCGCAGGCTCCTGGCCGAGGCCGACGTCGTCGTGGCGGACAGGCTGGGCCCCCGCGGCCTCCTTGAAGGACTGGGCGAAAACGTCAAGGTCATTGAAGTGGGCAAGACACCCGGGCACCACCCCGTCACGCAAAGTGAAATCAATGCGATCCTGGTCCGCGAGGCCAAAAAGGGCCACCGGGTGGCGCGGCTCAAGGGCGGGGACCCCTACGTGCTGGGCCGCGGCGGCGAGGAAGCCATTGCCTGCCGCGACGCCGGCGTGGATGTCGAAGTGGTCCCCGGTGTCACCAGCGCCGTCAGCGTTCCCGCCGCGGCCGGCATTCCCGTCACCCACCGCGGCCTGGCCAAGGCATTCACCATGATCAGCGGCCACGAGGAACTTGAAAACGTCCCGCACGGCAGCGACCACACCGTGGTGCTGCTGATGGGGGTGGGCACGCTCAACCGCTCCATTCCCATCCTGCAGGCGGCGGGCCGCGGCGCGGACTGCCCCGTGGCCATCATCGAAAACGGTTTTGCCCAAAACCAGCGAGTCACCATCGGCACGCTGGGCACCATCGTGGCCCAGGCGCAGGCGGGCAGGGTGCGCAACCCGGCCGTCGTCGTCGTCGGCGACGTGGTGCGCGTCAGTCCGCTGGCGCCGCCGGAACTCGCAACGGCCCACTACGGCACGCGGGAAACCGCAAGCATTCTCTCCTAGACTTGTCCTTAAGCCCCACGACACTACAGAAATGAGCACAGCCGTGTCATCAAGCACTCCCGTCTCTCCTGCAGCCAGCATCCCTGGAACCGAAAACCGCGGAACGGCGGATAGCCCGCTGCGCATCGCAGTCATCGGCTCCGGCCCGGCAGGCGTCTACGCCGCGGACATGCTGACCAAGAGCCAGGAAGTGCAGGACGGCCTGGTCCTGGCGATCGACCTCTTTGACCGCTACCCGGCCCCGTACGGCTTGATCCGCTACGGCGTGGCGCCGGACCATCCCCGCATCAAGGGCATCGTCAACGCCCTGCACAAGGTCCTGGACCGCGGGGACATCCGCTTCTTCGGCAACGTCGATTACGGCACGGATCTCTCCCTGGAGGACCTCCAAACGCACTACGACGCCGTGATCTTCGCCACGGGCGCCATCAAGGACGCGGACCTGAACATCCCCGGCATCGAGCTGGAGGGCTCCTTCGGCGGTGCCGACTTTGTCTCCTGGTATGACGGCCACCCGGATGTGTCCCGCGAATGGCCCCTGACCGCCAAGGAAATTGCCGTCATTGGCAACGGCAACGTGGCCCTGGACGTGGCGCGTGTGCTCTCCAAGCATGCCGACGACCTCCTGGTCACCGAAATTCCGGACAACGTCTACCAGGGCCTGTTGGAATCGCCGGTCACGGACGTGCACATTTTCGGCCGCCGCGGCCCCGCCCAGGTGAAGTTCACGCCCATGGAGCTGCGCGAGCTGTCGCATTCCCGCGACGTGGACATTGTCCTCTACGAGGAGGACTTCGACTTCGACGAGGCCTCCGATGAGGCGATCAAGAGCAACAACCAGATCAAGACCATGGTCAACACCCTCACCAACTGGCTCGTGGAGCAGGAGGACGACGCCGCCGACCCCGCCACGGGCGCCTCCCGCCGGCTCCACCTGCACTTCCTCCACAACCCGGTCGAGATCACGGGTGAGGACGGCAAGGTCACCGGCATCAAGTTTGAGCGCACGGAGCTGGACGGCACGGGGAACACGCGCGGCACCGGCGAGTTCATCGACTACCCGGTGCAGGCCGTCTACCGTTCGGTGGGCTACTTCGGCTCCGCCCTGCCGGACGTGGAGTTTGACCACCGCCGCGGCGTTGTCACGAACGACGGCGGCCGCGTGCTGGGTGCCGACGGATCCCAGGTGCCGGGCATCTATGCGACGGGCTGGATCAAGCGCGGGCCGGTGGGCCTGATCGGCAGCACCAAGGGCGATGCCCTGGAAACAATCACCCACCTGCTCAGCGACCGTGAAGGGCTGCCGACAGCCGCGGTCCGAGAACACGATGCCATCCTGGATCTGCTGGAGTCCCGCGAGGTGGACTTCACCACGTGGGAGGGCTGGCATGAGCTGGACGCCCATGAGAAGGGCCTCGGGGCGGCCGCCTCGGAGAACGGACCTGTGCAGCGCGAACGCGTCAAGGTGGTCTCCCGCGAGGAAATGGTGCACGTTTCCCGCGGCGCCGCCGTCCTCGGGTAGCAGCCGCAAAAATGCCGCCCGGAAACGTTGGTTTCCGGGCGGCATTTTTGTGGCTGGAAGCTGGTGGCGCTACTCCGGCACAACCAGGGCCGGGGTGTCCTGCTTTAGCGTCTCGCCGCGGAAGAATCCGGGCATCCGCCAGTGCACCACGGCCATGACCACGGCACCCAAAACCAGGATCCCCACGCCGATGACAAAGACCAGGCCCACGCCGAACAGTTGCGAGCCGCTGCCAAATGACGGATCCCAGCTGTCCGCCGCGGTTTGCAGGAACACCACCACCAGCCCCACCCCGCCGAGCAGCGGGAACACGAGCCTGAAGAAGAAGTTCCGCACGCTCTTGAACAAGGAGTGCCGGAAGTACCAGACGCAGGCCAGAGCGGTGATCCCGTAGTAGAAGCAGATCATCAGGCCCAGGGCCTGGATGGTGTCATTGAGCACGTTGTCGCTGAGGTAGCGCATCAGGGCGTAGAAGCCCGCGGAGACCACGCCGGCCGCCACCGTGGCAAACACCGGCGACTGAAAGCGCGGGTTGACGGATGCAAACCGCGAGGGCAACGCCTTGTAGTAGCCCATGGCGAGCAGGCTGCGCGCCGGCGATACAAACGTGGACTGCAGTGATGCGCCGCAACTGGAGAGCACGGCCAGGGACAGCAGGATGGCGAACGGGCCCATGACGGGGCTTGCGATGGCCGTGAACACGTTTTCGGCAATGTCCGGGTTGGTCAGTCCCACCCCGGTGTTGCCAACGCCGGCAAACATGACCACGGCGATCGAGCCCACCACGTAGATGACCAGGACGGCGATGGCGACGATGGCGGCGGCCAGCCCGGACGTCTTCTTCGAGTTGGTGGTTTCCTCGCTCATGGTCAGGCACAGGTCCCAGCCCCAGAAGGAAAAGATGGAAAGGGACAGCCCGGCGGCAAAAGCGGAGAAGCTGCCGATGTCCAGCGGGTTGAACCAGCTCCAGCTGAAGGCCATGGAGGTGGCGGCCTGCCCAGCGGCAACCTTGGAAAACGCCCCGATGACAAACCAGGCCAGGACGCCGAGCTGGAAGGCCACCAGCAGGTACTGCACGCTCTTGGTGGTCTTGACGCCGCGGCTGGAAACCCAGACGGCAGCTGCCACGAACACCAGGCAGGTCAGCACATTGACGGGCTTGTTGGCGGCCAGGCCGGCAATCCATCCCTGGCCTGTCAGCTGGGAAACAAACAGGTAGAAGAAATCCACTGCCACGCCCGCCAGGTTGGAGAGCACAATGATGTTGGCCGCCAGCAGCCCCCACCCGCCCATCCAGCCCACCACGGGGCCAAACGCCTTGGTGACCCAGGTGAAGGTGGTGCCGCTGTCGGGGGAATCGGCGTTGAGTTCCCGGTAGCCCAACGCCACCATGAACATGGGGATGAACCCCACCACGAAAATGGCTGGCAGGTGGGCGCCGATGGCCTGGACCGTGGGTCCCAGCGTGCTGGTGAGCACGTAGGCGGGGGCAATGGTGGAAATACCAATCACGACGACGGCCAGCAGGCCGAGCTGGCCGGCGGCCAGTCCCTTGCCGCCAGGGGAGGGGGACGGCACTGTCCCCCGCGCGGCAACAGTTTTGCCACGCAATTGTGTCTGACTCATGGGGGAGCCTTTCTAGGGAAGCAGCGGTTGTTGCTGCGTGATGCAGTGGATGCCTCCGCCGCGGGCGTACAGTTCGCGGGCGTCAACGCTGACCACCCTGCGGCCCGGGTAGGCGTCGGCGAGGATTTGTTGGGCCGTGGCGTCCATGGGGTCGTCAAAGCTGCAAGCGATTACGCCGCCATTGAGGACAAGGTGGTTGATGTAGCTGTAGTCCACCCACCCCTCGGCGTCGGTGGTGGTTTCCGGGGCAGTGACCTCGATGATGTTCCAGGCCCGGCCCGCGGCGTCCCGTGTGGTGTGCAGGAATTCGATGATTTCGGCCGTGATGGCGAAGTCCGGGTGCTCCGGGTTGTTTTGCCGGTGCACCAGGAGGGTGCCGGGGCGGGGGATGGTGGCCACAATGTCCACGTGTCCGCGGGTGCCGAACCGTTCGGCGTCCCGGGCCAGCCCGCGTGGCAGCCAGATGACGTGCGTGGCGCCGATGGTGCGGGCCAGCTCTGCCTCCACGTCCGCTTTGGACAGCCCGGGGTTGCGGTGCGGGTCCAGCTGCACTGTTTCCGTCACGAGCACCGTGCCTTCGCCGTCCACGTGGATGGCCCCGCCTTCGTTGACCAGCTTCGAGCCAACGCGTTCGGCTCCGGCCAGCCCGGCCACTGCCGTGCCGATCAGTGAGTCCTTGCCCCAGGAGGCCCAGTCCTGGGCGCCCCAGCCGTTGAACACCCAGTCCACGGCACCGAGCCGGGTGCCGCCGTCGTCCGCCTTCCCCACCACAAAGGTGGGGCCGATGTCGCGCATCCAGGCGTCGTCAAGAGGAGCCGTGCGGACCTCGACCTCGGGGGAAAGGTACTGCGCGGCAACTTCCTCGTCGCCGGGCGCCACGATCATGGTCACGGGTTCAAACTCGACGGCGGCGTTGGCCACGGCCGCCCAGCAGCTCCGCGCGGCGTGCGCCTCTTCCGAGGTGTCCCCGAGGGCATAGCCGCCGGGAGGGAAGGCCATCCAGATCCGCTCCTGCGGGGCTGTTTCCGCGGGCATCACCCAGCGCATCAGAGGGCCTTTCCGTAGGGGTGGCCGGCATCGACCGGTTCAAGCAGGCGGCCGTAGGTCTCGGGGCGGCGGGTGGCCAGGAACGGGAAAAGCTCCAGCCAGTCGGCGCGCTGGGCCAGGTCGAGGTCGGCCACCAGCACGGCGGACTCGTCGCGCGGGGCCTGCACCAGGATGCGGCCGTAGGGGTCGGAGATGAAGGAGGAGCCGTAAAACGTGACAGACCCTTCGTTGCCCCAGCGGTTCGGGACCACCATGAACAGTCCGTTGGCGATGCCGTTGCCGACAATCACCTGCTGCCACAGCGGCTGCGTGTCAAATTCCGGGAAGGACGGTTCCGAACCGATCGCCGTGGGGTAGACGAGCAATTCGGCGCCCCCCAGCGAATACATCCGGGCCACCTCGGGGAACCACTCGTCCCAGCAGGTGGGCATGCCCAGCCGGGCGCCGCCCAGTTCCGCGGGCGCATGCACCGCGTAGGCGTCCTCGGCGGCCGGACCAGGACGAAAGAACTTGTCCTCGTAGTAGCCGTCGGTGCGCGGAATGTGCAGCTTGTGGGTCCGCGCCAGCAGCTCGCCTTTCGGGGAGACGAGGATGGAGGTGTTCAGGCCCAGGCCGTCGCCGGCGTCGGCCCTTTGGTAGAGGGATGCGTGAACGCAAATGCCGAAATCGCGGGCGGCCTGGGCGGCAAAAGTGAAGGTCGGGCCGGTCAGGAGGTCTTCCGCCGCTGCGCTCGGGGTTCCTTCAGGGAGGGTGTCGGCCGGGTAGCGGGAAAGTGTGAGTTCCGGCAGGAAGACCACGGCGGCACCGTGGGCGGCGGCCCGGGAGGTGCCATCACGGAGCTCTTCGCGGACAATTGCCGGGTCCGCGTTCCAGCGGTGCTGCACCAGGGCCACGCGGAGCGGCACGGAGTTGTCGCCCTGCGCTGTCCGGGCCCAGGAGACGGGCGGATTGAAGGCTGTCAGTTCAAGCATTTTGCATCCTCGGGGAGATTGGAATCACATAAAACGAATGTTGTTCGTTTTATTATGAATCCAAGTTCCCGGGGCGCGCAAGGGGTTAAACGAATTTAGTTCGTTATCCTTGGAGAAACCTTCCGGAAGGATCCCCATGGCCCGCCCGCTGACCCCCAAGCTCTCCCCCGAACTTATTGCTCGGGCCGCCCTGGCCATGGTGGACGCGAAGGGCGAATTCACGGTTCCCGAACTCGCCAAAAGACTTAAGGTCAGTCCGTCCTCGCTTTACAACCACGTCACGGGCAAGGGCGACATCATTGAGCTCATGCGCGGGGCCGCCGTGGCCCAGATCGACTTGGCCGGCGTCACGGCCGGCGATCCCCACTGGAGCGCAGCCATCCGTGGCATTGCCGTGCAATACAGGAATTCCTATGCCGTGCACCCCCGGCTGATCCCCCTGCTGACGGCGTATTCCGTCCGGGATGCAACCACCATTGGCATGTACAACGTGCTGGCGGAACAATTTGCACGTGCCGGATTCACCCCGGCACGGACCTTGGAAGCCATCACCGTATTGGACAATTACGTGCTTGGTTCGGCCCTGGACGTTGCGGCCCCGGAGGACGTGTGGGACCCCGGGGAAACGGCAGGGCCGTCCCTCCGGGCGGCCCTGGACGCCGGCCTTGGACGTGCTGAACGGGCCGATGAAGCCTTCCTTTTTGGCCTGGACCTGATCATGGCGGGTTTCGAAAGGCTGGCACCTTAACAGCTTTCCTCGGCCATATCCACGGTTGGAGAGGATTGATCTTTTTTCTGGCAGAACTGGATGGGGAGTCGTACAGTGGGAGCACGGTGACTTTGGGGTGAAGTCAGCGGCCCGGGGTTTGCTTCGGGTTTTGGGTGGTCTCCATAGCGGTCTCTAGCAAGTCGGTCTCAGTCGATTCATGGTGGGGGTGAGCGCGGTGGGCGATGGCATTCGGCTATTGCTGACGGGCAACCCTTTGGCGCGCATTATGCGCATCGCCATCGGCGCCGCACTTTTTGCCGCCATCATCATTGTGCTGAACTCCACCGGGGCCTTCGCGGACTCCAATAGGAATGACAAGGCACCGAGTACTTTGTTGGGCCAAGAACATCCGCTGCATGCCGTTTCCTCAGATTCAGGCCCGATTTCGAAACTCCTCCAGCCAATTGCCAATGGCGCCGGCCAGACGATCTCAAACGTTTCTGTTGCCAAGGACGTTGTGAAAGGCGGGGCCCTCACCTCAATTACGGCGCCGGTGGCATCCGTAGCGGAGAGTGTCCTTGCCCCGGTCACGGTGGCCGTTGAACCAGTTTTGGCTCCCGTGGTTACACCGGTGGTTGCGCCAGTAAAGAAGGCCTTGGCGCCGGTGGTGGCCATTGTGGCCCCGGTTGTTTCGCCAGTGGTTACGCCCGTGACAACTGCCCTGGCGCCAGTCATCACACCAGTAGCGGCCGCCGTCGTGCCGGTGGGGCAGGCTGTCCTTCCGGATCTTGTCGCTCCAAGTCCAAACAATCCGCGGACAGCCGTGCCTGCTGCGTCGGCTGCTCCCACGGCTCACTCGACGGACACTTCTTCGATTCCCGCTGAGGGCACCCGCGCTCCGGTTCCAGTTGTTTCGGACGCTGTTGCGGTCTCGCCATTCTCAGCCAGCCCGGCCTTCGCGTCTACAGCTCACGGCCTGCCCGGGACACCCGGCGTTGCCCGTGCCCTGTCGGTTCCGAATCCTTCCAGCCCGGCATGCTCGGCGCCCTTGCCGGACGGGGCTCCCGGTCCGTGCCTGCCTGAGGCAGCCCTGGCAAGTTCAGCCGGTGCCAGTTCATCCGCCGGTGCCTCGGGCGGAGCCGCGGGGTCCGCAGCAAATGAATGCTCGGCGCTTTCCTTCCACGCGGCAGGTGCCGGATCGGCGGATGTAATCGTCGACTGGGCGCTGCCTGCTTCCATGCCCTCCAACCCCGGATCAAGTCCTGACTAGTTGACCCTGTGCCGCTTCGCGTATCCGAATCGGCCACGGTATTTCCTTCGGTTGCATTTGCGATCAAGGTCAAAAATTCAAGTCAGGAGTTGAGCATCATGCACGTGGTTTTTCGCCGATCGCTCTACGGAGCGGTCGTCGCCGGAGGGCTCCTTGCCTTCGGCGTAGGAGCAGCAAGTGCTGCAGACAATCATGATCCGGGACCGGAAGCCGCCAAAACTGGCGTCCTCATCCCGGCGTCCACTGCCTCAAATGGCGGCGGCATCCTCAGCGGAATTCTGGGCCACGGCTCGGAGCTGGGGACGGGTTCAGCGACGGGTTCGGTCCACAATGCTGGGGAGTCCATATCCGGCGTCGTAAATGTTGTGGGCAGGGCAGTGCAGTCAGCAGCCACAGCGGTGCCGGCCAAATCGCTTGCACCGGGCGTTGCTTCCAATGTTGGTGAGGTCCTAAGCGGTGCCCTAGGCAATGGTTCAGGGCCGGGTGCATTGCAGGCGCCGGTTGGAAACATTGGACAAAAGGCGTCAACGGCAGGTCACGCCGTTGAAAATACGCTCCAGGCAGTGGGCTCGCCGTTGCTGGCAGGTCAGGTTTCGCCGCGGGTTCCCGGGACACCGGCGCCCCCTAAGCTGCCTGCTGTTGGGGACCTTGGCAATGGGACGCTGAACGCTCTCCTTGGCGATGGCCAGGGAATTGGTTCAGGTTCTGCTGCAGGTCATGCAGGGACTGTTGGCAAGGCTGTATCCAGCCTGGGTCATGTTGTCGGTGCTACGGCCCGGACAGCATCAGCAACCCTGCCGTCACTGACTACATTGCCCGTTTCGACGACGCTCACGGGTGTTCCAGATGCTTCGGGACTGCCTGGTCTGCCGGGCGTTCCGACGATTCCTTGCGTCCCGACGCTTCCGGTTGATCCTGCGGGGGTTGTTGGGCCGGTTGTTTCCGGTCTTGGCAACACGGCCGGGGGTGTGGTGAAGTCGGCAACGACCGCCTTGCCGTCTTTGGCGACGCTGCCGGGTCTGCCGGGTGTTCCCGGTGCCCCTTCGGTTCCGGGTGTTCCGACTTTGCCGGTTGATCCTGCCGGTGTTGTTGGGCCGTTTGTCTCCGGACTTGGCAACACGGCTGGGGACGTGGTGAAGTCGGCAACGGCTGCACTGCCGTCTTTGGTGACGCTGCCTTCCCTGCCGAATCTGCCTGGCCTGCCGGGTGTTCCGACGCTGCCGGGTCTGCCCGGTGTTCCGTCGGTTCCTGGTGTTCCGACCTTGCCGGTTGATCCTGCGGGGGTTGTTGGGTCGGTTGTTTCGGGTCTTGGTGACACGGCCGGGGATGTAGTAAAGACGGTTACGGCCGCACTGCCGTCCTTGGTGACGCTGCCGAGTCTGCCGGGCCTGCCGGGTGTTCCGGCTTTGCCGGGTCTGCCGGGTGTTCCGTCGGTTCCGGGTGTTCCGGGTGTTCCGACGCTGCCGGTTGATCCTGCGGGGCTTGTTGGGCCGGTTGTTTCCGGTCTTGGCGACACGGCCGGGGACGTGGTGAAGTCGGTCACTGCCGCCTTGCCTTCCCTGGCGACGCTGCCGAATCTGCCTGGCCTGCCGGGTGTTCCGTCTTTGCCTGGCCTGCCGGGTGTTCCGACTTTGCCGGGCCTGCCGGGTATTCCGACTTTGCCGAGCCTGCCGGGTGTTCCGTCGGTTCCTGGTGTTCCGACCCTGCCGGTTGATCCGGCGGGTGTTGTTGGGCCGGTTGTCTCGGGACTTGGCAACACGGCCGGCGTTGTTGGGCCGGTTGTTTCGGGTCTTGGCGACACGGCTGGGGATGTGGTGAAGACGGTCACTGCCGCCTTGCCGTCCTTGGCGACGCTGCCGAATCTGCCGGGCCTGCCGGGTGTTCCGACGCTGCCGGGCCTGCCGGGTGTTCCGACGCTGCCGGGCCTGCCGGGTGTTCCGACGCTGCCGGTTGATCCTGCCGGTGTTGTTGGGCCGGTTGTTTCGGGTCTTGGCGACACGGCCGGGGACGTGGTGAAGACGGCAACGTCTGCGCTGCCTTCCCTGGCGACGCTGCCGAATCTGCCTGGCCTGCCGGGTGTTCCGGCTTTGCCGGGTCTGCCGGGTGTTCCGACTTTGCCGGGTCTGCCTGGTGTTCCGTCGGTTCCTGGTGTTCCAACCCTGCCGGTTGATCCTGCGGGGGTTGTTGGGCCGGTTGTTTCGGGTCTTGGTGACACGGCCGGGGATGCGGTGAAGACGGTTACGGCCGCACTGCCGTCCTTGGTGACGCTGCCGGGTGTCCCGTCCTTGCCCGGTGTTCCTGCGGGGGTTGTTGGGCCGGTTGTTTCGGTTCTTGGTGACACGGCTGGGGATGTGGTGAAGACGGCAACGTCTGCGCTGCCGTCCTTGGTGACGCTGCCGAGTCTGCCGGGCCTGACGGGTGTTCCGGCTTTGCCGGGTCTGCCTGGTGTTCCGTCGGTTCCTGGTGTTCCGACCCTGCCGGTTGATCTGGCCGGTGTTGTTGGGCCGGTTGTTTCGGGTCTTGGCGACACGGCTGGGGATTTGGTGAAGACGGTCACGGCTGTCCTGCCGTCCTTGGCGACGCTGCCGAATTTGCCGGGTCTGCCTGGTGTTCCGACCCTTCCGGTTGATCCTGCCGGTGTTGTTGGGCCGGTTGTTTCCGGTCTTGGCGACACGGTTGGGGATGTGGTGAAGTCGGTGACGGCTGCCCTGCCGTCCTTGGCGAAGCTGCCGGGCCTGCCGGGTGTTCCGAACCTGCCGGGCCTGCCGGGTGTTCCGTCGGTTCCTGGTGTTCCGACGCTGCCAGGCCTACCTGCTGTGCCGGGTGTTTCTGCTGGTAATGGTGGATTGGTGAATGTTGGTTCGCTTGCTGTTCCGGTGAATGCTTCCGGAACTTCGGTGGCTGTTTTGGGGAGCGTGACCGGCAGCAATGCGCCGGCCACGAACACCACGACGACACCTGCCGCACCAGCCACTCCGACGACCCCGGTGGCCCCGGGTACGCCTGGTGACGCTGCTGTGCCGGGTGTTTCTGCAGGTAATGGTGGATTGGTGAATGTTGGTTCGCTTGCTGTTCCGGTGAATGCTTCCGGAACTTCGGTGGCTGTTTTGGGGAGCGTGGCGGGCAATAATGCGCCGGCCACGAACACCACGACGACGCCGGGCACGCCTGCCGCACCCGCCATGCCGACGACCCCGGTGACCCCGGGAACGCCGGTTGTTCCTGCTGTGCCGGGTGTTTCTGCCGGTAACGGTGGTGTTGTGAATGTTGGTTCGGTTGCTGTTCCGGTGGTTGTTCCCGTGAGTGCTTCGGGAATCCCGGTGGCTGTTTTGGGGAGCGTGGCGGGCAATAATGCGCCAGCCACGAACACCACAACGACACCGGGCACGCCTGCAGCACCTGTCACGCCGGTGACTCCTGGCACCCCTGTCACGCCTGGCACTCCTGGCACGCCGCTGACGCCAGGAACCCTGGTGAACCCGGGTACGTCCAGCCAGCTTGGCGCAGCCGGTCACCTCATGGCACTGGGTGCTTCCCCAACCGTTGTTGACGCAACCGCGCCCACAGCGCTGGCCAGCACGGGACTGGGAATCTGGCCCGTGTATGTCGGATCATTCTTCGTGTTTATTGGAGGTCTTGCCCTGATCATGCTGCGACGGTTCATCTACCTGGAACCTGCTGCCAAGTGATGCATTAGTCATGGAAGGTGCCCGGCATGCCAGCGAACCATCGGTTCCCTTGCATGCCGGGCACCTTTGTGTGCCGCAAAATAACACGCCAACAGGATCCATCAAGCGTTCTGGCCAGAGCCGAATCGGACTGGAAGGAGCTTCGCAGTCTCGGGTCCGTCCCGTCAGGCCGGGGGAGACAGCCGCCGCACGGACAGGGCAAGCCACAGCTGGACCCTGTCTGGTGTTACGGCTGGATCGTAGCCGGTGAGCTCGGCAATCTGCGTTAACCGGTAACGGACCGTGTTCCGGTGCAGCGTCAGGGCATCGGCCACGGCCGCCACAGAACCGTTCAACCGCAAGTACGATTCCAACGTTTCCATCAGCTCCGCACCATGGGCGGAATCAAAGGCCACCAAGGGACCCAGCGCCTCCGCGGCCATGTCCGCCATCGGCACGTCCTCGCTGGCCAACAGGAGCGACGTAAGGCTCAGCCGTTCCGGCACGTTGACATCAAGGCCCCTCGTGGCGGCTTCACGAGCCTCAAAGTAGCTCCAGCGCAGCCCGTTGGCCTGGGAATATGCGCCGCCGATGCCCACCGGGGCCACTATGCCGACGTCGTGCATCTGTCGGCTCAGTGCCCGCCCAAGTACGGCAGGATCTCCCAGCTGGGACGGGACAATCAACAGCAGTTCGTTGTGCTCTCCCGTCTTGACCACTGCGGCGACAGTGGATTCCAGCTCCGGCGGCAGCGTCATGGCGGACAGTGTGGTGAATTTTTCCTCTTCTGCGTGGACCAGCAGCACAAAGTTCTTTGCAGCCGGGTTCACGTGCAGATTCTCCAGCCGGGCAGTGGCGTCAGCTGCCTCCAGGGTGCCGCGCACGATGTCGGCAAGAACCTGTCCTGCTATTTGGCGTGCCGTGTGGCGGCGCTGGACCAGGTTGTTCAGCTCAATGCTGATCAACCCCCGGGCATAATCCACAATGCCGTCGTCCTGGAAAGGCTTGCGCAGCCACAAGGTGCTGGCATCGCGCTTGCCGGTGGACAGGGCCACGGCGTGCCACTCCTCGCCGGGGCCGGTGCCGGGGGCAGTGGAAAACACCTCACCTCCGTATTGGGTGATCATAAGGTCCGCGGCGACCATGGCGGCAAGCTTGCGCAGCAGTGCGGGCAGCCCGCCCCCGGTCAGCAGCGAGCGGGCCAGCACCTGGTGTTCACGCAGCAGCCTCTCCAACTTGCTGTAGTGGTCAGAGGAACGGGCATCCGCCACAAGCTTGCCGATGGCAATGAACGGCGTGCTGTAAGGGACCTCCACCACAGGGACGGCCCAGCGGTTCGCCTCCGCAATCAAGGCCGGCGGCACAGTTTCGTGTTCAAAGCCAATGCCAAAGCCGATTCCGACGGCGCCAGCCCGCCGGATCTGCCGGACAAAGGAACGCTGGGCATCCGCGGTGCCTTGCCTGGCCCCTGTGGTGAGCACCAGTTCGCCGCCACTCAAGAACGCCTGCGGATTTTCCAGCTCAGTCACGGCCACCCAGTCAATGGGCGTGGTCAGCGGCGTCCGCACAGAACCCATGTTCTTCAGCGACAGGGCGGGGACAGTCAGCAGGTCAGCCAGGGAAAGTGCCATGTGACAACTATACAAACGCACTACAAGTTCAGGGGGCAGTGGTGCAAACGGCCATTCTCGTTCCGAGGCTGCGGGGCTTAGGCTCTCCTTAAGCGGAAATGAAAGCCGCGTCACACTCACAGCTAGCTAAAGAGGTTGAACACTGTGGTCCAAACCTTGCAGAACTTCATCAACGGCGTTTTTGTGCCTGTCACGGGCACCGAGTCCCTGGACATCATCAACCCCACCAACGGGGAAGTTGTTGCGAAGGCACCGATCTCCAGCCAAGCTGATGTTGACGCAGCAATGGACGCTGCCGCTGCCGCCTTCAAGACATGGAAGCACTCCACGCCGAGCCAGCGCCAGGCGGTCCTGCTCAAGCTGGCGGATGCCATCGAGGCCCGCAGCGACGAACTGGTGGAGGCGCAGCACCGGAACACGGGCCAGGTCAAGCAGATGATCGCCGATGAGGAAGTTGGTGCCGGTGCGGACCAGTTCCGTTTCTTTGCCGGTGCCGCGCGCCTGCTCGAGGGCCGGTCGGCCGGCGAGTACATGGAAAACTTCACCTCCTACGTGCGCCGCGAGCCCGTGGGCGTGGTGGCCCAGGTGACGCCGTGGAACTACCCGTTCCTGATGCTTGTTTGGAAGATCGGCCCGGCCCTGGCCGCCGGCAACACCATTGTGCTCAAGCCCAGCGACACCACTCCGGAGAGCACGCTCGTGTTCGCGGACATCGCCAAGGACATCCTGCCCGCCGGCGTGCTCAACATCGTGCTGGGCAACGGCGCTACGGGGGCCTCCATGGTGGACCACAAGACCCCGGCCATGGTGTCAATCACCGGCTCCGTGCGCGCCGGCATCGCAGTTGCCAGCGGGGCAGCCAAGGGTCTCAAGCGCGCCCACCTGGAACTCGGCGGCAAGGCTCCCGCCATTGTCTTTGCCGACGCCAACCTGGGCAGGACGGCCCAGGAAATTGCGGAATTCTCCTTCTTCAATGCCGGCCAGGACTGCACCGCCATCACCCGGGTGCTGGTGGAGGAGTCAGCCCACGACGAATTCGTTGCCGCCCTGGCCACGGCCTCCAAGGGCCTGGAAACGGGCAACGCGGATGAGTCCAAGAACTACTTTGGCCCGCTGAACAACGTCAACCACTTCAACGCCGTCGTCAAGGTTGTTGAAAGCATTCCCGAGTACGCCACGGTGGTCACCGGCGGCAAGCGTGTGGGGGAAAAGGGCTTCTTCTTTGAGCCCACCGTGGTGGACGGCGTCAAGCAGACGGATGACATCGTGCAGAAGGAAACCTTCGGCCCCGTCATCACCGTCCAGACGTTCAAGACCGAGGAAGAAGCCGTCGGGATGGCGAACGACGTCGAGTACGCCCTGGCCTCCAGCGTCTGGACCTCCAACCACGGGGTGGCCATGCGCGTCTCCCGCGACCTTGATTTTGGCGCGGTGTGGATCAACACCCACATCATGCTCACCGCCGAGATGCCCCACGGCGGCTTCAAGCAGTCCGGCTACGGCAAGGACCTCTCGATCTACGGCGTCGAGGACTACACCCGCATCAAGCACGTCATGAGCAACCTGGACGCGTAAGCGCCCCCAGCTATTTTGCAACTACATTTTGAAAGGTCAACCCATGTCTGAAATCCACTACCGGCTCGAGCAAAAGCGGCACCTGAGCGGCTCGTTCCCCGGCCCCAAGTCAGCCGCCCTCGACGCCCGCCGCAAGGCCGTGGTTGCCGGGGGAGTCGCCTCCAGCGTGCCGGTGTACGTGGCCGACGCCGACGGCGGCATCATCACCGATGTTGACGGCAACTCCTTCATCGACCTTGGTTCGGGCATTGCCGTCACCACCGTCGGCGCCTCTGACGAAAACGTGGTTGACGCCGTCCGCGAGCAGGTGGGCCACTTTACGCACACCTGCTTCATGGTCACCCCGTACGAAAGCTACGTGGCCGTCGCCGAGGAACTGAACGCATTGACCCCCGGCACCCACGAGAAGCGCACCGTGCTGTTCAACTCCGGCGCGGAAGCCGTGGAGAACGCCGTCAAGGTGGCCCGCCTGGCCACCGGCCGCGACGCCATCGTCGCCTTCGACCACGCCTACCACGGCCGCACCAACCTCACCATGGCGCTCACCGCCAAGGCCATGCCGTACAAGACGAACTTCGGCCCGTTCGCCCCGGAGATCTACCGCGTGCCCATGAGCTACCCGTACCGCGAGGAATCCGACATCAAGGGCGAGGAGGCCGCACGCCGCGCCATCACCATGATCGAGAAGCAGATCGGGGCCTCCTCCGTGGCCGGCATCCTGATCGAGCCGATCCAGGGCGAGGGCGGCTTCATTGTCCCGGCTGACGGCTTCCTGCCCACCCTGGCCGCCTGGGCCAAGGAAAACGGCGTGGTCTTCATTGCCGACGAAGTCCAGTCCGGCTTCTGCCGCACCGGCGAATGGTTCGCTTCCCAGCATGAGGGGGTTGTCCCCGACATCATCACCATGGCCAAGGGCATTGGCGGCGGGCTCCCGCTCTCCGCCATCACCGGCCGCGCCGACCTCATGGATGCCGTGCACCCCGGCGGCCTCGGCGGCACCTACGGCGGCAACCCCGTTGCCTGCGCTGCGTCGCTCGCCGCCATCAAGGCCATGAAGGACTACGACCTCAACGGCCGCGCCCAGAACATCGAGAAGATCGTCACTGACCGCTTTGCGGCCCTTGTCGAGGAACTGGGCGAGGCCGGCATCATCGGCGAAATCCGCGGCCGCGGCGCCATGATGGCGATCGAGCTGGTCAAGCCGGGCACCGCGCACACCACCAAGGAAGTGAACGCGGAGGCCGCCAAGGCCATCGCCGCCGCCTGCCTGCAGTCCGGCGTCATCATCCTCACCTGCGGCACCTACGGCAACGTCATCCGCCTCCTCCCGCCGCTGGTCATCACCGACGAGCTCCTCAACGACGGCCTCGACGTGCTCTGCACTGCCGTCCGCAAGGCAGCCTAGAGTCAATGCCTTGGCTGCAAGGCCAAGCACGACGGCGGCACCCCGGTCCGGCTTTTGGCCAGACCGGGGTGCCGCTTGCGTTTTTTTTGGCCCGGATGAATGCCGGGCTATGCTGGGGCCAGTTTTCCTGGACGCAGCGATGGGGGCAGGTATGGAAGCGAACGACATAGATCCGCGGTATCCAGCGGAATACCAACGTGGCGGGGACTCGCTGCCCCGGGTGCTGCAACCGCCACCTGCGGCACGTCTGGCAGAGCCCCCTGCAGCACCCCCGGCAGAGGTGGGCGAATCGGTGTCCGAACCGGCCGGCGTCGGGCATGAACTGGAGCCGGAGGCACCGGAATCCTGGGACGAGGGTGGACCGGCGGAGGCAAGCGGGACTGTGCCGGTTGCTTCCCAGCTGGTGCCGTGGACTGTGAAGACGTGGCTTTTTGGCCTGGGGGCCGGCATCGCTGTGACCTTGCTCGGCCTGCTGTGCCTGCTCCCCAGGACTGCGCCCGCACTGGACATAGCTGCCTCCAACTACATTTTGGTGACGCTGTTCTTTCCCCTGACCGACAAGGTGCTGGCCCTTGGCCCGTTTCTTGTCATCGCCGGGCTGGGCATGCTGGTGCTCATGCTGCTTGCGGGGGCGCCGCGCCATCCGCGGGCGTCTCCGTGGCTTCGAAGCGGGGCCGCCCTGGTGGCGGTGGCGGCGCTGGTGGCCGCGGGGCTGTCCCTCTTCGCCGTCACCATGCGTCCCGAACTGCTGTTGCAAATTTTCGGCGGTCCCGACGGCACACCCGCCAGCTATCCCTGGATTCAGCTGACCTACCTTGCCACCGTGCCCCTGGAACTTTTTGGTTTGTTCACCGTGGCATTCCTGGCCATTTTCCGCCCCAACGGCAGCGCGAGGAACGTGCCGTCCGCGGGGCGGGCGGCGGGCACGGGCGCTGCCTTCCTGGCAGCCGCAGCGGTGACCTATTACACCCCACAGATCTTCACCGGGGCGCTCGTGGAACGCACCTTCACGAGTGGCTCCTCCAGCATGCAGTTGACACCCTGGCCCATCACGCTGGTCCAGGTGGGCCCTTACTTCCTGTTGGTCGGGCTGGCGGCCTTGCTGCTGGCCTTGTTTCTCCGCCTGACCACGCCGTCCGTGGACCACGGCCCCGCGCCGGCGGAGGACGCCGACGAGTTCGGATGACCGTTGGGCCTCGCCGGTAGAGTAGGGGCGATCGCCGCCGGCACATTCGCCGGTTTTGCCAACGACCTGTTTCCCGAAGTCGTGCTTGGGGCCTATGGTTCCGTGGCCTCTCAGCGGGGTGCCATGCGTCCGGACCTGCCGTGGACCCAGGCCGTGCAGCCCATCAGCGTTTGGGGCGCAATTGGTTGGGCTCCTCTGGGCTGCCGGCTTGTTCGTGGCTCCCCGGCTGGGGCAGGGCAATGGTTCGATGGCGAATCCGGAGTCTCCCTTTGGCCGCCCCGTCTGCATTTAAGGCCGCCCGCGCCGGGTCAATAACGTGCCGGGTCAATAACCCGCAGCGGCGGGCAGGCCAAAGTACTGCTCCAGGGTTCGGTAGCCGCGATAGTGCATGTCCCTCGCCGCGCGGAGGCCGATGTAGCGCAGGTGCCAGGGCTCGTAGGTGTACCCGGTAATGGAGTTGTAGCCGTTGGGGTAGCGGACGATGAAGCCGTACCGCCAGGCGTTGGCCGCGGCAAACTGCCCGGCCGGCGTGCCGGCAAAGCAGGCCTGCAAGGCGCAGGCGCCATTCGGGTTCCCGATGTCCAGGGCCAGGCCAGTCTGGTGTTCGCTGTAACCGGGACGGGCTGAAATGGTGTCTGCCACGGTCCTCCCGTAGATCGAGACATAGTAGTTGTAGAGGCTGGCCTGTGAGGCGTAGGAGCGGAATCCGCTGACGGTGGTGACCGGCACGCCCGCGGCAGCTGCACCACGGATCAGCAGGGCCATCTGGTTCGCGGCTTCACGGCGCAGCAGCTGCGAACCCACGTACACGAGGTCTGCCGGCGTGTTATTGATGGGCGAGTTGGGGCGCTGTTTGTTGACCACCACGCCCACGCTATTTTGGCTGGGCGTCACGCTGACGCCAACCCCGGAAGTCCAGCGGATGTTGCCGCCGAGGAATTGCTGTACATAGCTGCGGGGGACACCCGCGCAGGCCTCGTCGCTGGTCGGGTAGCCCAGGGGGCTGAGCTCATACCCCATCTGGACCCATTTGCTGCCGATGGCGCCGTAGGCCGCGTGCGCGCCCACGCTGGACTGCCAGTAAATGAAGCCGCCCTGGTAACTTTGCACGCAGCCGTGGGAGATGAGGGCGCAGTTTTCATCCGTTATCGGATACCCCAGGGATCCCCACTCCCGGTTGTAGGCGGCCCAACGCCCCGCAATGGCGCCACGGGTGATGTGGGCCCCGCTCCCGGAGGACCAGTAAATGCTGCCGCCGCGGAACGCCTGGTAGCAGCCGCCTTTCACCAGCCCGCAGCGCAGCACATTCAGGGCCGGCCCCAATGGTCCGGACGCGCCCCCGGCTGCACTGTATTTCGCTGCAATGGCACCATTGTCCGGGGTTGCTGCTGATGCTGCCTCCACCCCGCCCAATGAGGAGGCCAGCATGGCGAGCACCACTGCCCCAGCGCTCAGCAATTGCCTGAATTTCATGGCGGACCTGCTTTTTATCCAGAATGAGTTGGTGGTTTGACCCTAGACCCGGCATGCCGGGGACACAATGACGAATTGTGCCCGGGGGAACGCCGTCGGGCATCCTTTTCGCTTGGGCCTGGCCGCTGTACAGTCAGTGCTACGAACGCCCCGGAAGCACAGCGTAGTGCGGGGCCCACCGAAGGGTTGAGCGCATGAAATATGTAGTTGGATACCGTCCGGACGAACGTGGCGCCGATGCCATCGCACTGGCAGGGGTCATCGCAAAGACTCAGGGCGCCGAACTGCACCTGGTCCACGTGGTCCACGGCGGCAGGCAGGATGGCGAGGGGCTGGAAAAGACAGCGCGCGCCCTGGTGCCGGATGACGTTTCTGCCACCTTTTCCAGACGTACAGCGGAGTCCTACGTCCACGGCCTCATCGACGCTGCCAGGGAGGACGACGCCGCCCTCATCGTGGTGGGCGCGGCCAGCAACGGCTTGTTCAAGCGGTTCACGGTGGGCTCCGTGGCCAACGGCCTGCTGCATGCCTCATCTGTGCCCGTGGCCCTCGCGCCCCGCGGCTACAACCGCCGCGACCCCCTCACCCGCCTCACCGTCATGACCGGGGTGCGCGAGGGCTGGCAGGCCGTGCTTGACGTCGGAACCACCGCGGCCGGGCGCCGCAATGTGCCGCTGCGGCTGGTATCGCTTGTGGAGATCGACCAGCTTGAACAGGAGAATTTTGACCTGGACCACGCCCTGAGCCCCGCGCGCCAGCACGTGAACACCGTGCTGGCCGAGGCTGCCGCGAAACTGCCGCAGGACTCGGTCACAGTCACCTTGGCCCACGGCCGAAACATTGAGGAAGCCGTGGACGGGATTGGCTGGAAGTCCGGCGAGCTGGTGGTGGTCGGTTCCAGCCGCCTGGCCGAAAACCACAAGATCTTCCTCGGCTCCACGGCGAACAAGATCCTGCGCTCGCTTCCCGTGCCCATGGTGGTGGTACCCCGGGACTTCGGGGAGCAGGGGATCTAGGCGGCCCGGCGCTGCGTTACGGCTCCAGGAACGCGTCGCTGAAGAGGAGCTGCAGGCCCTCGGCCATGGTGGGGTGGGCTATGACAGCGTCGCGGAGCCGCTGGTAGGGCAGCCTGCCGAGCATGGCCAGCTGGACCACTGCGATCACCTCACTTGACTCGTGGCCGAGCAGGGAAACGCCCAGTATCTGGTCCGTTTCCCGCTCCACCACGGCCTTCCACATGCCCTCAAGCTGTCCCACCGTGCGGGCGCGGGGAATGGCTGCGACCGGCATTTTCGCGATGCGCACGTCATGGCCTGCCGACCTGGCTTCTGCCTCGTTCAGCCCCACGCGGCCCAGTTCGGGCGTGGTGAAAACGCAGTACGGGATCAGCCGGTCCCGGGTGCTGAGCAGCGTCCCGGCCGGGGAGGCAGCCAAGTTGGACTTCAAAATCCGGTAGTCGTTCCAGGAGGCGTGGGTGAATTGCGGCGTCCCGGCCACATCCCCTGCCGCCCAGACGCCTTCCGCCGTGGTGTGCAGGAATTCATCCACCCGCACCAGCCCGGAATCATTAAGCTCGACGCCGGCCGCGTCAAGTCCCAGCGCGCCCGTCACCGGTGTGCGCCCCACTGCCACGAGAATCTCCTCAGCCTCCACAGTGGTTCCGTCGGAGAGGGCCAGGGCCACGGCGCGGCCGGTGCCGTCACTGCCGCCGGCGCCGTTCCGGCGGGAGGCCGAAGTGGCCGTCACACCCATACGCAAGGTCACGCCGTCGGCCTCCAGGGCTTTCGCGACGGCGGCGCTGACGTCCGCATCCTCCCGGGGCAGCAATGTGTCCCTGCGCTGCACCACGGTGACGGCAACGCCCATGATGGAAAGCATGGAGGCGAACTCGCAGCCGATGTAGCCGCCGCCCAGAATGATGATGCTGCGCGGCAGCGATTCCAGGGCCAGGATGGACGTGCTGGTCAGGGGTTCCGCCGCGCGAAGTCCCGGGATGTCGGGCACAAAGGGGACCATGCCGGTGTTGACCACCACCTTGGTTCCCCGGAGCAGGCGGCGGGTGCCGGCGTCGTCCGTCACCTCAACCGTGCGGGGCGCAGTGAAGCGCGCCTGGCCGATGACCAGGTCCATGCCGGAGCCCAGGAAGGACTTTCGCTGCCCGGCCACCATGGTGCCCACCACGTCCTCCTTGCGGGCGCGGAGCAAGTCGATGTCGACGGCGGGGGAGCCGGGCAGCGTGATGCCAAATTCCGCGGCTCGCCGGGCAACGGACAGCAGCCGGGCACTGTTGACCAGCGTCTTGGTGGGGATGCAGGCCACGTTGATGCACGTGCCGCCGATCATGCCGCGCTCCACCATGGCCACGCGCTGGCCGGCGGCTGCCAGGTCCATGGCGAGCGACTTGCCGGCCTTGCCCCCGCCAACCACCAGCAGGTCCAGCTCTTCGATCTCCATGTGCGGGGCCTTTCGTCGTTGGAACGCGGATGTCAGGCGGTGGCGGCCTTGCGAAGGCGCGAGGTGTGCCGGTAGTGGCCCAGCGAATCCGCAGTGAGGATCACCAATGCGAGCCAGACTATGCCAAAACCAATCCAGCGGTCGAGCCCCATGTGTTCGCCGAGGAAAATGATGGCAACGACAAATTGGAGCAGGGGGGCCACATACTGCAGCAGGCCAATGGTGGTCATGGGCAGGCGCCGGGCGGACGCGCCAAAAAACAGCAGCGGCACCGCAGTGACAACGCCGGTGGAGGCCATGAGCCAGAAGTGGCCGGCCCCCAGCCCGGTCAGCGTGGCCTGGCCTGCCCCGGCCAGCACAGCCATGGTGACAACGGCAAAGGGGGCCAGGACGGCTGTCTCCACGCTCAGGCTGGTGAGGGCGTCCACCCTGCCGCCCACCCGGTTCTTCACAAAGCCGTAAACGCCGAAGCTGAAGGCGAGGACCAGGGCAATCCACGGCAGCTTGCCGTAGCTGACCGTCAGTACGGCGACGGCGGCGAATCCGACCCCAACGGCTATCCACTGGAGGGGGCGCAGCTTTTCCTTCAGCACCACCACGCCCAGCAGGACGGAGACCAGGGGGTTGATGAAGTAGCCCAGGGAGGCCTCGATGGCGTTGCCGTTTGTCACGGCAAATACGTAGGTGAGCCAGTTGATGACAATGAGGAAGCCGGCAATGGCCAGGGGGACAAAGATGCGGGGATTCCGCACGGCTGCGCCGATCTTGCCCCAGCCTCGCGTCACGGTGATGACCAGGGCGCAGAAGATCACGGACCACACGACGCGGTTGGCCACGATCTCCAGGCTGTTCGCCGGCATCAGCCAGATGAAGTAGATGGGGAGCATGCCCCACAGGCCGTACGCGCCAAAACCGTAGAGCATGCCGGTGGCCGTCTCAGACCTTCCCCGTCCCTTTTTTGGAGTGCCGGAAGCACGGTTCTGCGGACGGGCGGGCGCGGTGGGTTCGGGGGCTTGGCTTAGAGGCACAAGGCCAATAACAACACGCCAGGGGGCAATATTCCATGTCCACCGGGCAAAGAGTGGACGTTTCGGGGTGCCTGAGCCGTTGCTCACGTTCGGCCCGGGCCCCTTACGGCTGCCGTGCCCGGGCCTTTAGACTGTGAAAGTAGCGCCCAGTCAGCGCTTCCGCCGCGACCCAATTATCCGTGGGGCCGCGGTCCATAGTTCGGAAGGACTTCTTCTTGCCCAAATCGAGTGCCGCGCGACCGTTTCGCGTCGCCATCATAGGTTCCGGCCCGGCTGGTGTGTACGCTGCGGACATCCTGACAAAGTCGCAGGAGGTCTCCGGCGGCGACGTCGAGGTCAGCATTGACATCTTTGAATCCCACCCGGCACCCTACGGGCTCATCCGTTACGGCGTGGCCCCGGACCACCCGCGCATCAAGGGCATCATGAATGCCCTCCACAAGGTCATGGACCGCGGCGACATCCGCTTCTTCGGCAATGTCACCTACGGGCGCGACCTCACCCTGGCGGACATTCGCTCCTTTTACGACGCCGTCATTTTTGCCACCGGCGCCCTCAAGGATGCGGACCTGAACATTCCCGGGATCGAACTGGACGGCTCCTACGGCGGCGCGGACTTTGTCTCCTGGTACGACGGCAACCCCGACGTTCCCCGCGAATGGCCCCTGCACGCAAAGGAAATTGCCGTCATTGGCAACGGCAATGTTGCCCTGGACGTGGCCCGAATCCTTTCCAAGCATGCCCAGGACCTTCTCGTCACCGAGATTCCCGACAACGTCTACCAGTGCCTGAAATCCTCCCCCGTGACGGACGTGCACATCTTCGGCCGACGCGGCCCCGCCCAGGTCAAGTTCACGCCCCTGGAGTTGCGCGAGCTCTCCCACTCCCGCGACGTCGACATCGTGCTCTATGACGAGGACTTTGACTTTGATGAGGCGTCCGACGCTGCCATGAAGACGAACAACCAGGTCAAGATCATGGTCAACACCCTGGCCAACTGGCTGGCGGAAGAGCACGACGAAACCCGGGTACCGGCGTCGCGCCGCCTGCACCTGCACTTCCTGCACACGCCCGTGGAGGTCATGGGCACCGACGGAAAGGTGTCGGGCATCAGGTTTGAGCGCAACGAGCTGGACGGCACCGGCAACGCCCGCGGCACGGGGGAGTTCATCGACTACCCCGTCCAGGCCGTCTACCGGACCGTTGGGTACTTCGGGTCAGCGCTCCCCGAGGTGTCCTTTGATGCCAGACGGGGCGTCATCCCGAACGACGCCGGCCGCGTGCTCGGTGCCGACGGGGCCCAGGTGCCGGGGCTGTACGCCACGGGCTGGATCAAGCGCGGCCCCGTGGGGCTGATTGGCAGCACCAAGGGCGATGCGCTCGAGACCATCGGCTGCCTGCTGGAGGACCGGCTCAACCTGCCTGTTGCCGAGCACCCCGGGGAACACGAAATTGTTGAGCTGCTGGAATCGCGGGGCGTCAATTACACCACTTGGGAGGGCTGGAACAAGCTGGATGCCCACGAGCAGTCCCTCGGTGCCGCCTACGTTCCCGAACCCGGCATCGAGGTGTCCCGGGAGCGGGTCAAGGTGGTCTCGCGTGAGGAAATGGTGGATATTTCCACGAAATAAGGCGGCTGCGAGGCAGATTTCATGAACAACTTGTCTCGCAATGTGAGATGCCCTCCCGTGGATGTGATTGTTCTGCTATTGCTTCGCTAAAGTCGAGAGGTTGAAAAATCCCTAAGATTGAGCGATTTCCATGAACCTGTTCCGCACCAAATCCATTGAACACTCCCTGGCTGACGCCGATGAACCGGGCCGCACCCTTAAACGGTCGCTGAGCACGTGGGACCTGATGATCATGGGCATCGCCGTGGCCGTGGGCGCGGGCATCTTCTCCGTTGGTGCCAAGGCCGCGGCAAACTACGCCGGCCCGGCCGTGACAATTTCGTTTGTGCTGGCCGCCGTCACCTGCGCGCTGGCGGTCATGTGCTACGCCGAATTTGCCACCGCCATCCCCGTCACGGGCAGCGCCTATGTGTTCACCTATGCCAC
This sequence comes from Arthrobacter silviterrae, assembly GCF_011045165.1. GTDB lineage: Bacteria > Actinomycetota > Actinomycetes > Actinomycetales > Micrococcaceae > Specibacter > Specibacter silviterrae. The sequence goes on along the minus strand of NZ_JAAKZI010000034.1, from coordinate 14,436 downwards.
CATGGGCGAGCTCATGGCCTGGATCATCGGCTGGAACCTGATCCTGGAGCTCCTCATGGCGGCCTCCGTCATTGCGAAGTACTGGGGCGTGTACCTGAGTAACTTCCTGGAAGTTGTGAACGTTGACATCCCCTCCAACTTCTCCGTGCTGGGGCTGACGGTTTATTGGGGACCGCTGGTGGTCGTGGCGGCGTTTACGGTGGTGCTGGTTCTGGGCACCAAGCTGTCCGCCCGGATCAACAATGTGTTCACCATGATCAAGATCGCCATTGTGCTCTTTGTCATTGTGGTTGGATTCTTCTACGTCAAGGCAGCCAACTTCGCCCCCTTCGTCCCCGGCTCGGAACCTGCACCGTCCACGGACACGTCCTGGGCCACGCAGCCGTTCCTGTCCTTTTTGACCGGCGCGAACCCGGCCATGTACGGCTTCACGGGAATCATTTCCGGGGCCGCCCTGGTGTTCTTCGCGTTCATCGGCTTTGACGTGGTGGCCACCAGCGCTGAGGAAGTCAAGAACCCGGCCAAGACGCTGCCGCGCGGCATCTTCGCCGGCCTGGGCGTCGTCACCATCCTTTACATCCTGGTCACCTTGGTGGTGACGGGCATGGTGTCCTACAAGGACCTGGCCAAGCAGGCTGAACCGTCCCTGGCCAGTGCCTTCCAGCTGGTCCATGCAGACTGGGCGGTGGTCATCATTTCGCTCGGCTCGCTCATTGGCCTGACCACGGTGATCATGGTGCTGCTCATGGGCCTGGCCCGGGTGAGCATGGCCATGAGCCGCGACGGCATGCTGCCGCGCGCCCTGAGCCGCACCTCCGACAAACATGGCACGCCGGCCAGGACGCAGATCCTTTGTGGCGGCGTTGTCGCCATCCTTGCCGGGTTCACCCCCGTCGAGCTGCTCAGCGAAATGATCAACATTGGCACGCTGAGCGCCTTTGTCATGGTGAGCATCGGCATCCTGGTGCTCCGGCACAAGCGGCCGGACCTCAAGCCTTCCTTCCGGGTGCCCCTTGGGCCGGTCATTCCGGTCTTGTCAGCGGTCCTGTGCATCTACCTGATGTTCAACCTCGCCACTGTGACGTGGGTGTTCTTCGCCGTCTGGGTTGCCGTGGGCCTGGTCATCTACTTTTCCTACGGGCACTGGAACTCGCGCCTGCGCGGTGAAGAAGCCGAGGGGCTTGCCCCTGCCGTGCCGGCAGCCCTGCGCGGTTAAGGAACTGGCATGAGCCGGCGGGCAGCTGACATTTCGGGGGTGGCCCCTGAATCCGTGCTGCTCGCCGGCGCCGGGCGGGCCATCCTGCTCCAGCTCGCCAACCCGGCAGTGGGCCGCGGAGTGGCATTGCACTCGAACTTTGTTGCAGACCCCCTCCGGCGCCTGCACGGGACCCTCAGTTATGTTTATGCGCTGACCAATGGCAGTCCGGCCCAACAAAGGACGGTCAAGGCGAGGGTCCAGCGGGCCCACCTGCCCGTCAAGGGGGACGGGTCAGGGGCCCAGCCTGCCTACGATGCCGCAGACCCCCAGCTCCAGCTCTGGGTGGCCGCCACGCTGTACGACTCCGGCATGCAGGTGCACGACGCCGTGTTCGGGCCGCTGCCTCCTGGCGCGGCCGAGTCCCTGTACCGCCAGTACGGGGTGCTGGGAACGGCCCTGGGCATGCCTGCGGCGCTGTGGCCCGCAACCCGCTCCGATTTTGCCGCCTACTGGAATGCGCGCCTTGCTGAATTGAGCGTCGACGACTCTGTGCGGGCAGTCGCTGCAGAACTCCTGGCCGCAACAAACGCGCCCGTGTGGGTCAAGGCGCTCATGCCGCTGGCGCGGTTCCTGACGGTGGGCCTGCTCCCTCCCTCCGTCCGGGAGCTCTACGGATTCCGGTGGTCCCGGCGCAATGAAGTATTGCTGGGGGTGTTCTTCAAGTCCGCGGCCGTCCTGGTCCGGGTCACCCCCGCCCGGATCCGCCAGGCACCGATGCATTATTACCTCAAACGGCACGGCTGAATCGAGTCTCCGCGGCCGGCGTTTGGGGAGCCAGGAGGGGTGGGATGTACAGGATGACAGGATCGCCGGCGGTGTTGATTCCGCGGCAACAGGACCTGACCGTCGGTCGCGACTTTGGGGGTTTACTTTGCCTGGACCCCAGTGTTGACTTTCCACTATGGAAAATGACTCTGCGAACGCAATGGACTCACTATCCGCAATTCGCCAGGGGCATGAACGGGCCACCATGCATACCCGTGCTCCGTGGTGGTACTACCCGATCCTCGGCGCGGGTTATGCGCTATTGGGCCTTGCTTCCGCATTGAGCGGTTCGATCATCCGAACCCTTGCCCTGATTGCGTTCCTGGCCGCCTCGAAGCTGTTGCAGAGAGGCTTCCGGCGTGCGACTGGCGTGTGGGTTGGGGGTTTGCGAAGCGGGGTTGCTACGTGGTGGTCGATTGGGTTTCTGTCGGTATCCCTTGGCACAATCTGTGCTGGCTGTTTGGTCAGCGACCATATTGGAAAGGCCTGGCCAGCGTGGATCATGGCTGTTCTAGTCTGGCTTGAAACACTCCTTTACGGATTCCTCTTTGACCACGCGCTTCGGCGACAACTGCGTCCGGCTCTCTCATGACCACAGCAATGGATGGCTTCAACGACACGATCCATCCGCCGAGACGGTTGTTTATTTGCTCATTCTTGGCCACCCTCGACGAGGCTGAATTCGGCACCTTGCGGGATGCTGCAGGCATCACCGATTCATCCCTGAGTAAACACCTGTCAGCACTCGCGGGCGCTGGCTACGTGCGTATTCGAAAACCCACCGAACGAGGCCGCGTGCGCACCTGGGTGGCATTGACCGCCGAGGGGCGCCGGGCATTCGAAAAACACCGTCAAGCCCTTCGACGGCTATTGCGGGGGTAGCTCCCAAGCTTCAGCCCTCAAAATCAAGGCCGGAATGCGCGGTCTTGCCATGCAGCTCCCAAGGCACCGCCGCCACCGTAAATCCGCCATCGGCCCCCGCTGGCCTGGGCTATGGAGCCGCGTAGCGGATGGTCCAATCGACAAGGGGGCGCAGTTGTTCCCAGTGCCTGGCAACTTCATCCTTGGCATGGGCGGTGTCCATCCACTCCGGCTGTCCCAGGTGCATCGAGGCGCTGAGCGTCTTGTGCTTGAGCAGCTCCCCGCGCGGGTGGTCCCTGGGGAATCCGCGGGGAACGTTCTTGAGCTCCTGACCGTCAACAGAAAAACCGGACCCCGAAAGAGTTTCAACAATGCGGGCCAGTGCACCGCCGCTGGCGGGGGCGTCCACGGCCGTGCGGAAGCGGGCCAGCTGCGCCGGTGAGCTGGAATGGAAGCCGCCGCCCACCAGGAGGCCGTCGGCACTGACTTGGAGGTAGAAACCCACGCCCTCATGGTTGGAAACGAACGCGCCCTGCGCCGTCTTGTAGGGGGACTTGTCCGGCGAAAAGCGCACGTCCCGGTACGGGCGGAACAACTTCGCCGGGCCAAAGACCGGGGCCAGCCCGTCAAGGAGCGCTTCGAGCGGGCGCCTCACGGCGTCGTCGTAGGTGTCCTTGTGTGCCAGCCACCAGTCGCGGTTGTTGTTGTCCTCGAGTTCGGCGTAAAACCCGCTCGCAGCGGTGGGGATGCCCGTAAAAGTTTCCATGAAATGAGCCTACGGACATCCAAGTGTGTGCAACAGGGGGACCATGGAAGGTGTGGACAGCCGCAATGGCGGCCATGCCTGTGGAGGGTTGATTGCACAAGAAGGCTTTATTGGACTCAGTCCAAAAAGCATGAAAGGATGAAGACATGGTCGATGCAGGGGATCCAGGAGACATGTTGCGGGCAGCCCGGCTGCGCGTGACACGTCCGCGCCTTGCCGTGCTGGAGGCCGTCCGCGCCCATCCGCATGCGGATGCCGACACCATCATCGGTGTGGTCCGGGAAGGGCTTGGCACGGTTTCCAAGCAGGCCGTGTATGACGTTTTGGCGGCACTCACGGCGGCGCGGCTGGTGCACCGGATTGAGCCTTCCGGCTCGCCGGCGCGCTTCGAGGCCCGCGTTGGGGACAACCACCACCACGTGGTGTGCCGCAGCTGTGGCGAGATCGCCGACGTCGACTGTGCAGTGGGGGAGGCCCCGTGCCTGCATGCCTCCGACGACCACGGCTTCATGATCGATGAGGCCGAGGTCATCTACTGGGGCACCTGTCCGGACTGCGCGGCCAAGAACGCCCTGCCCAGCCCGTAAAGCTGCCCGTAGAGACTTGACTATCAATCCAATCCACAAGGAGCGAACATAAAGATGGCTAACGACAACACCTTGCCGCTGACCACTGTGGCCGGAGCACCGGTTGCCAACAACCAGGACAGCCTCACGGCCGGACCCCGCGGGCCCATGCTGCTCCAGGATGTCTGGTTCCTGGAAAAGATGGCGCACTTTGACCGCGAAGTCATCCCGGAGCGCCGCATGCACGCCAAGGGCTCCGGCGCCTTCGGCACGCTGACCATCACCAATGACATCTCCCAGTACACCAGCGCGAAGGTGTTCTCCGAGGTGGGCAAGAAGACGGAGATGTTTGCCCGCTTCTCCACCGTGGCCGGCGAACGCGGCGCTGCCGACGCCGAGCGCGACATCCGTGGCTTTGCCGTTAAGTTTTACACCGAGGAAGGCAACTGGGACCTGGTGGGCAACAACACCCCCGTCTTCTTCTTCCGCGACCCCCTAAAGTTCCCCGACCTCAACCACGCAGTGAAGCGTGACCCGCGCACCAACCTGCGCAGTGCCGAGAACAACTGGGACTTCTGGACCAACCTGCCCGAGTCCCTGCACCAGGTCACCATTGTCATGTCGGACCGCGGCATCCCGGCGTCCTACCGCCACATGCACGGCTTCGGCTCGCACACCTACTCGCTGATCAATGCCGAGGGCGAGCGCTTCTGGGTCAAGTTCCACCACGTTACGCAGCAGGGCATCAAGAACCTCACGGATGAGGAGGCCGGCGCCCTGGTCGGCTCGGATCGCGAGTCCCACCAGCGCGACCTTTTCGACTCGATCGAGAACGGCGACTTCCCGAAGTGGAAGCTCATGGTCCAGGTCATGCCCGAGGCCGACGCCGAGACGTACAAGTACCACCCCTTTGACCTGACCAAGGTCTGGTCCAAGAAGGACTACCCCCTCATCGAGGTGGGCGAGTGGGAACTGAACCGCAACGCAGAGAACTACTTTGCCGACGTCGAGCAGGCAGCGTTCTCCCCGGCCAACGTGGTCCCGGGCATCAGCTTCTCCCCTGACCGCATGCTCCAGGGCCGGCTCTTCTCCTACGGGGACGCGCAGCGCTACCGCCTCGGCGTGAACCACCACCAGATCCCGGTGAACGCCCCGAAGGCGCCCGTCAACTCCTACCACCGTGACGGCGCCATGCGAGTTGACGGCAACCAGGGCCGCACGCCCAGCATCGAGCCGAACTCCTACAGCCGCTGGAGCCAGCAGTCAGCCTACGCAGACCCCGCGCTTGCAGTCGGCGCCACCGCGGACCGCTTCAACTACCGCGAGGACGACGCCAACTACTTCGAGCAGCCCGGAATCCTGTTCCGCGAGAAGATGAGCGAAGAGCAGCGCCAGGTCCTGTTCGAGAACACTGCCCGTGCCATCGACGGCGCCTCCCAGGCAACCATTGAGCGCCACATCTACAACTGCACCCAGGCAGACCCCGCCTACGGTGAAGGAGTGCGCAAGGCCATCGAGGCCCTGCAGGCGTCCAAGTAGCCCCTGCCCCAAGCACGACGGCGGCACCCGACTTTCGCATCAAGCGGAAGGCGGGTGCCGCTGTCGTTTCGCAACGCCTCGACGCTCCCTCACCAAATGGGGCATTCTCGCGATCGCTCCCTCAGCAAGCGGGGTCCCTTCCTATGTCTGGACGCGCTGACCCGCCCGATGAGGGAGCGTCGGCCAAAACGCCTCGAAATGTGAGGGAGGGCCGGGATAAAAAGCGCGAAAAGTGAGGGAGCGTCACTTGGGGAGGTTAGGGGAGGAGGTGTTCGCGGCCGAACATTGCGGCGGCAGCACGGGCTGTTGGGGTACCGGAGTCGAGGTCGGCGCCGGCTGCCACCAGCAGGGCCACCACGGCTTCCTCGCCCTTGAACAGGGCGCCGGCAACGGGGGACTGGTCGCGGCCATTGCGGATGTTGGCGTCAGCGCCGCGGTCCAGCAGCATCTTCACCGTCTCGGGACGGCCGCTGTAGGCCGCCAGCATGAGCAGGGTGTTCCCGCCTGCATCCTGGACGTCTGCGTCCAGGCCGTGGTCCAGGAACTCCGCGAGCTCGGCGGTCTTGCCTTCGCGGGCCAGGTCCATGGCGAGGGCAATGACCTTGGCGGCCTGTTCGTCACTAAGCGAAGAAGTGGAAGTCATGTGTCCACAGTAGGCGATGGGCCGCCCGGATTCCCATCCAGGGCCGCCCCGCGCGGCAGGTCCAGGCCGGCTGCCACGAAATCGCGCGGCAGGCCGTCAGCTTCGCCACGCCGGCGGGTGAAGAGATGCAGTGTGGCGGGATCCGGGGCGTCCCAAATATCCGTGGCCCACACGGTGCATCCGTGGGCGGCCGGGCGTGAATGGGAGGCAAGGCCTTGGAGCGTGCCGGCCAGCTCCACCACTGACGCCGGGGCCAGCCGGTCAAGGCTTGGGGTCGGGAAACGTGAAATGGCCGTCCAGTGCCCGACGCGGAAGGGTTCGCCGGAAATGGGCCGCACCGGCTCAATGTGAAAGGGGCGGTCCTCCCAGCCCGGGGGTTCCCACGACCGGTCCTGGCCCGGCGCCGGGTCCCCGGGCCGGCGGCCGGGCAGGGGATCAGGGAAAGGAGTTTCGGCCTCCACGGGCCATTCCTGGCCGGCCCGTTCGGTCCCGGCCAGCCAGCTGCGAAGTTCCGCATCGAGCGCCTCGGTTCCCGCCGCCGCAGTCCTCTGGTGGGCCGGCAAGCGCAAGGCGGTGGCCGCCGTCGTGCTTCCCGGCCAGTGGAAAAAGAGGTGGAGGGTGGGCGTGGACGTTTCTGCGAGTGGTTCGCCAACGGCGTCGCCCACTGGCTGCCAGTTCAGGGACATGTACAGCTGCGCGGCGGTGGCGCCGCACACCGCGGTCAGCGCCTTGCGCAAGCGGCCGTAGGAGTGCAGGAGGCCGGCGGCGGAATCGGGGCCGAAGGCGATGGCCGGATCGTTGAGGCGGAGCACCAGATGCCCCTCCGTGAGTGGGAACTTGGGCCGCCTGGCGCTCCAGAATGTGGAGGAATACAGCTGCGTTTGAAGCTGAGGCATGGTGTTCCCCTTCCAGCGCGCCCGGAGTCCGTTGGTGCATTGCCAGCATAGCCGAGGGAACGGGCCGCCCGGATAGGCTGGGCTGGTGCCAAAACTGTTTGCCGACGTGACCCCGCTAAGGGAGAGTCCGGCCTTCCGCAGGTTGTGGATGGGCAACGGGCTGTCCTCGATCGGCACCCAGCTGACCGTCGTGGCCGTCAGCCTGGAGGTGTATGACCTCACCGGCTCCACGCTGGCCGTGGGCATGCTGGGCTTGGTGGCCCTGGTTCCGCTGGTGTTTGCCGGCCTCTATGGTGGCGCCATTGCCGACGCCCATGACCGGCGCCGTGTGGCACTGATGTCCTCCACAGTGCTCTGGCTGGTGACCATCGGCATTGCCCTGCAGGCCTGGCTGGGGGTGGGCAGCGTGTGGCTGTTGTACGGCCTGGTGGCGGTGCAGTCCGCGGCAGCCGGTGTCAACGGTTCGGCCCGCAGCGCCATCGTTCCCCGCCTGGTGCGGCTGGACCTGCTGCCGGCCGCGAATGCGCTGAGCATGATTGTCATGGGGCTGGGCACCACCATCGGCCCCCTGATGGCGGGCATCCTGGTGGCCAATGTGGGCTACGGCTGGACCTACACCGTGGATGTGCTGACCTTCACAGCCTCACTGTGGGCCCTGTTCAAGCTCCCGCCGCTGCCGCCGCTGGCCAGGGACGACGGCGGCGAAGTGGGGCGGGCTGGGCTCAAGTCGGTGCTGGAGGGCTTCGCGTTTCTGGGCAGCCGCAAGAACGTCCGGATGACGTTTTTGGTGGACATGTGCGCCATGGTGTTCGCCCTGCCGAGGGCGCTGCTGCCGGCCATCGGGGCCGTGTGGCTGGGTGGCGGGGAGCAGACGGCCGGGATCCTGCTGGCCTCCATCGCGGCGGGCTCGTTTTTGGCGGCGCTGTTCTCGGGACCGCTGGGCGGGGTGCGGCGCCAGGGCCTGGCCGTGGTCTGGTCGATCACGCTCTGGGGTGCGGCCATTGTTGCGCTGGGCGGCGCAGTCCTGGCCGGCGGACGCCACGCACACGACGCCGGGACCTCGCCCTGGCTGGTGGCCGCCGTGGCCGCCCTGGTGGTGGCGGGCGTGGCGGATTCCATCAGTTCGGTGTTCCGCTCCACCATCCTGCAGTCAGCAACCCCGGACCATCTCCGGGGGCGGCTGCAAGGCATCTTCGTGGTGGTCGTGACGGGCGGCCCGCGATTGGGGGACGTATTTTCCGGTTCCATGGGGCAGTGGCGCGGGGAAGGATGGGCAGCTGTCATTGGCGGCGTGCTGTGCGTGGCGGCAGTGTGGACGCTGGCATGGTGGCAACGCGGGTTCATCCGCTATGACGCCCGCCACCCCGAGCCCTGAACCGGGAACAACCACCCTGGATGGCTCGTTTAACGAAGGACAGCGGCTTTGAATGAAAGGGATGGATTGTGCACAGGCACTTCAACGGAGTGAAGACCGCAGCGCTTTTTGGGGTGCTGTGGGCCGTTCTGCTGGGCATTGGCGCCATCATCGCCGGGAGCACCCGCAGCGCCGCACCGCTGTGGATCTTTGCGCTGATTGGCGTTGGTACCACGGCCTACGGCTACTGGAACAGCGACAAGATCGCCATCCGCTCCATGCAGGCCTATCCCGTGACGGAAGCGCAGGCGCCGGGGATCTACCGCATTGTCCGTGAACTCTCCGGCCGGGCCAAGCAGCCCATGCCTGCCATCTACATTTCACCCACGCAGGCGCCCAACGCCTTCGCCACCGGCCGCAACCCCCAGCATGCCGCAGTCTGCTGCACTGAGGGCATTCTCAACCTCCTGGACGAACGCGAACTGCGGGGCGTGCTGGGCCACGAGCTGATGCACGTCTACAACCGGGACATCCTCACGTCTTCGGTGGCGGCTGCCGTGGCCGGCGTCATCACATCCGTGGCGCAGATGATGCTGTTCTTTGGCGGCGGCGACCGCAGGAACGCCAACCCGCTGGCCATGATCGCCATGGCCCTGCTGGCACCCATGGCGGCCTCCATGATCCAGCTGGCCATCAGCCGCACCCGTGAATACGACGCCGACGAAGACGGTGCCAAGCTGACAGACGACCCCCTGGCGCTCGCCTCGGCCCTGCGCAAGCTGGAAGTGGGCGTCCAGCAGGCGCCCTTGCCGGAGGAACAAAACCTGGTCAACACCAGCCACCTCATGATCGCGAACCCGTTCCGCAACGGCGGCGCCCGCAAGCTGTTCTCCACCCACCCGCCCATGGCCGACCGGATTGCACGCCTGGAAAAGATGGCCGGCCGGCCGCTGGGCTGAAGACCTCCGGCTGCGGCCTTAGGCGAAGCCGGCCAGGACCAGCGCGGCGTGGGTGAGCGTTTCGCGCCCCGTCGTGGCATGGGGCGACAGGCGGATGCGGTGCCTCCCATGCAGGGTGGCGGTGATGCCGGCCAGGGCAAGCGCCGCATGTGCCTCTGCGGCGTTGCCGTCGGGAAAGCCTGCCACCACAATCCCGGCCCGCTGCCCAACGTGACGCGGAGAGAAGACTTCCACGCCGGCGTCGTCCAGGGAATCGATGAGGAAGCCGGCGGAAGCCTGGATGTGCGCGGCAATCCGCCCCAGGCCCGTCTCCTCCACAAGCTCCAGGGCCGTGGCGAAGGCTCCGGTGGCGAACGGGGAGAGGTTGGTGACGCCGTGCTTGAGGGCGTCCGCCCGCGGTGAATGCTCGACGGCGTCGTAGGTGGTGGGATTCTCGACTCCGGTCCAGCCGCCCAGTGCCGGGCGGATCCGCTCCAGTGCGTTGGCGGACAGCGCCATGGCACCGGCACCCCAACCGCCCCGCACCCATTTTTGGCTGCCCGTGACGATGGCGTCGGCCACGGTCCAGTCCGCCTCCACGGCACCAAATCCCTGAATCGCGTCCACCAGGAGCAGCCGTTCCGGCCCGATCAGCTCGCGCAGGGCCGGAAGGTCGGTGCGCCGGCCCGTGCGGAAGTCCACGGCGCTCACGGCCACGGCAGTGACGTCGGGAGCCAAGTGCGCCGCGACGAGCTCCGGCGTCACCGGAACGCCAGGGGCACCCATGAGCCTCACGTCCAGCTGCCCGGCCTGCTGCGCCCGCAGCCAGGGATACACATTCGCCGGGAACTCCGCTGCCCCGACAAGCACAGCGCCCGGCGTGCCGAACGCAAGCTGGAACAGACCGTAGGAAGCGGCCGGGACCAGGGCAACGCTGTCCAGGGGGAAGCCGGACAGGCGGGAAAAGACTGCCCTGGCGTGGTCGTCCTCGGCATGCAACCGCCCGCTGGCACCCACCGCACCCTGGGCGGCGTCGGCCATCAAGGCGGCGGCCGTCTCCAGGACGGGGACGGACGGCGGCCCGTAGCTGGCGAAGTTCAGGTAGCCCTCATCCTCCCTGAAAGCGGCAAGGTAGCCGGCTGGAAGTGAAGATGGTGCCTGCATGGGCTGGGCTCCTCGCGATGGGTTTTTGGGGACCGCACCATCCGTGACTGCGCGTACCCGTAACTGCACAAAACGTTAGCGCACGCAGCGGCCTTCAAGGTTCTGGGACAGAATGGGGGTATGCGATTGATCCTGATTCGACACGGCCAGACCTCCAGCAACATCAAAAGCCTGCTGGACACCGCCGTCCCCGGTCCCGGGCTGACCCCCCTGGGGCTGCGCCAGGCTGCCGCGGTGCCTGCAGCCCTGGACGGAACCCGGGTGGATGCCCTGTATGTTTCCAACCTGACGCGCACAGCCCTGACGGCAGCGCCGCTGGCCGCCCAACGGCAACTGGTGCCGCTGGTCCGCGACGGGCTGCGCGAAATCAGTGCCGGCTCCCTGGAAATGAAGGGGGACAAGGAATCGCTCACGGCCTATCTTGAAACCGTCAAGGCGTGGCTGACGGGCAATTTGGGCGTCCGCATGCCCGGCGCGGACACAGGCGCGGAAGTGCTTGAGCGGTTTGACGCGGTGGTGGAAGAGGCCGCGGCCGCCGGGGCGGGTTCCGTGGCCATGGTCAGCCACGGTGCCATGATCAGGTTCTGGGCCGGCCACCGCAGCACCAACATCGACTGGCTCGATGAAAAGTACCATGAGCTCTCCAACACCGGCATCGTCACGCTGGAAGGGGTGCCCGGCGGCGGGCCGGCCCGGGGCGGCTGGACGGTGACGGACTGGCACGGGATGCCGGCCGGCGGTTTGGCAGGTTCGGACTTTGACGGCCCGGCAGCGGAGCTTGCGGCCGAACAGTTCGCCAGTCACGGCGGAACCTCGCCCAACGGCCGGGACCGGGCCGGCAGTGTCCAGGAATAAGCCCTCGGCGCGGCGCGGCGGCACGGAGGCCGGCGCGGCTGGCGTGCAGGTCCCGTTCAGCACGGTCAACCTGTGGCGGCTAAAAAAACTCAGCTGGGTGTGGCTCGCAACGGCGGCGGTCTGCATTGCCCTGTTGGCTGTCGGGGCGCCCCTGAACACCAGCGTCTACCGGATGGTGCTGCCCTTTGGCCTGGGCATGGCCATCCTGCACGCGGCATCGCTGGGCCTCACGGCGGCGCGGCCAATTGCCGGGGTGCTGGTGTCGCTGGTCCCCATGATTGTCATGCCCATGGTGTCCAATCCCGTGGGCTCGGTGCCCATGCCGTTCACCGTGGTGGCGATGGTCACCCAGGTCCTGGTGATCTGCGTGGCCGGGCTGCGCAGCCACTGGATGATTGCGGCAGCCGCCTGGCTGCTGAGCGTTGGCGTGGGCGTGATGTCCAACTACTGGTCCATGCCGCACGGCCAGACCGAGGGCGCCCAAATCAACGTGGTGATCTTCGCGGCAGTGTCCGGCGGGCTGTTGGTGGCGTCCGTCGTGGCGCAGCAGTGGCAGCACCTGCGCGCCGAACTTGCCGCCGAGCGCACGGTCAGCGCCGAGGAACAGTCGCGGCGCCGGCTGGCCGAGGAGCGCACCCGCATCGCCCGCGAGCTCCACGACGTGGTGGCCCACGGCATGTCCGTGGTGGTGGTCCAGGCGACGACGGCGGCCTACCGGCACCCGGGCCTGTCCGAGGAACTCAAGCAGGAATTTGACGACATCGCGGACAACTCGCGCCGGGCCATGACCGAAATGCGCAGCATGCTCGGCTCCCTGCGCAACTCCGGTTCCGGGCGCGAATTGGGACCCCAGCCCGGGCTGGGGGACCTGCCCGGGCTGCTGGCCTCCGCCCGCAAGGCGGGAGTGAGCGTCCAGGACCCCGACATGTCCGGCGTGGACCTGGGCAGCGTGGGCGAGGTGGTGGCACTGACCACCTACCGCATTGTCCAGGAGGCGCTGAGCAACGTGGTCCGGCACGCGCCGGGCGCCGTGGTCACCATCACCTTTGAAACCACTGCCGACCACCTGGAGTTCTCGGTGGTCAACTCTCCCTCGGCCATCGGTGCCGTGATGGCACAGCTGGACCGCGGCGGGCATGTGGGGCAGGGGCTGATCGGCATGCGGGAGCGGGCCACCATTGTGGGGGGATCCATCTTTTGCACCCCGATTCCCGGCGGCGGGTTTTCCGTCGCGGCAACCTTCCCCCTGACCAGCGTGGGCAAGGGCCGCAACGGGAAGGGGCTGGCGTGAACATTCGAGTATTGGTCGTTGACGACCAGGCCATGGTGCGCCAGGGCTTCGCCGCGTTGCTGGGCGCACAGCCGGACATTGACATTGTTGGCCAGGCCGAGGACGGCGCCCAGGCAGTCGCCATGGCCGCGGCGGAACAGCCGGATGTGGTGCTGATGGATGTGCGCATGCCCGTCATGGACGGGCTCGAGGCGGCCAGGCGGATCCTGGCGGACCCTCCAGGCCGCGGGGGGCAGGGCATCCATGTGCTCATGCTGACCACCTTTGACGTGGACGACTACGTCTACGACGCCCTCAAGCTGGGGGCCAGCGGTTTCCTGCTCAAGGACGCCCTCGCCGATGAACTGGTGGCGGCCGTGCGGATTGTCGCGTCCGGGGATGCACTGCTGGCCCCGTCGGTGACGCGCCGGCTCATTGAGCAATTTGCCCACGCCGCACCGCGTCAGGAGCTCTCCCGGGAACGGCTGGAAGGGTTGACGGAGCGTGAACTGGAGGTCATGACCCTGGTGGGTCGCGGATTCTCCAACCATGAAATTGCCGCGGAACTGTTCATTGCCCAACAGACCGTCAAGACGCACGTGAGCAAAATCCTGGCGAAGCTGAGGCTTCGCGACCGGGTGCAAATGGTGGTGCTCGCCTATGACACCGGGCTGGTCCAGCCCGGTGCCTAGGCCTGGGGCTTAGCTTGCCGGCGGCTGCATGATCTTGAACATGGCCCCCGTGGGGTCGGTCAGCCCGGCCAGGCGCCCGAACGGGGTGTCCTCGGCCGGCTGGATCACGGTGGCGCCCAGCGAAAGTGCCGTGGCCACGGCGGCGTCGGTGTCGTCCACCTGGAAGTAGACCTGCCAGGTGGAGGGGACCTGCTCGGGAAGGTCGTTGGTGGCGTCGAGGACGCCGGCCAGGGCGTCATGGCCCTCGCCCAGGGTTGAGTACTTGAACTCGGCGGTGTCGCTCATGACGAAGGTCTTCCAGCCGAAGACGTCCTGGTAGAACTTGAGCGCGGCGGGGTAGTCCTTGGTCCACAGTTCGTGCCAGTTGGCCGCACCGCTGACGGCGTGGGCCTGGAAGCCGGTGTGCCCGCCAAATTCCCACACGCCCACTGATGCGCCGGACGGATCGCCCAGCATGGCCATCTTGCCCTGCTCCGGCACGTCCATGGGCGGCATGTACGTGACCCCGCCGCCAGCGGTGGCTGCGGCGACGGTGGCGTCAATGTCGTCAACGCGCAGGTAGGTGGACCACATGTCCGGATAGCCGCCGTCGTCCTGGCTGCTTTGCATCAGGCCTGCCACGGACTTCCCGTCCTTGAACGCCATGGTGTATCCGCCGTACTTTTCGACGTCGCCGGTTTCGTAGGTCCAGCCAAAGAGGGCCGTGTAGAACTCCTTCGCCTTTGCGGGGTCTGAGGTCATCAAGTCAACCCAGCAGGGTGCGCCGGCGGGGATCTCCGCAGTGCTCATTGGAACTCCTTTGAGAGGTGGAATGAATGAGGGAACAAGCCACGAGCCTATGCGCCTTGAAGCCCCGGGACAAGGGCACG
>NZ_JAAKZI010000033.1 GCF_011045165.1 Arthrobacter silviterrae | reverse complement strand
CTTCTAAATGAGGCAACGACTCAGCTTCCCGGAGGTATTCCAATGAGGCAACAAGGTGCGGCCGTTGGCCGGGTACTGAAGGTTACCCCCAGAACGCGTCACCTTTTGTCGTGTCGTCGAAAAATTCGCGGCCTTCGGTAATCTTGCCGTCGCGAACCTGGAAAGTGAGGGCCCCGCCCGAATCCAGGACCTTTCCGCTGCTCTCGGCGTGGGTGCGCTGCAAGGCAACAGTGGTGGTCTCCCCGCCAATGATGTCGTCCACGGTCACCTTCAAGGTACCCTCCGAACGCGCCCCCAGCTCACCGAAATACGCCAGGATGGCATCACGCCCCTCCTTCGCACCCGCCAGCACATTGTTGCCGGCCACGTGCCAGACGGCGTCCGCCGCGAACAATTCGCCCAGCGTTGCCATGTCACCTGCGCTGAAGGCCTCGTATCCGCGACGGACCAAATCAGCATTCTCCTGAGCTCCCATGTCGGCACCTCTCCATCATTGTTGTGGGGTAACTCTCGAATGATTTAAGGCTATTCCCGGGGCCCGGCAATGTCGATGGAATTAAGCCTCTTGTGCCCCGAATCCATTTTTCGACACGATGAAGACCGGCTGGCGCAGGTTGCGAGGGTTGAACTTAAGGGCCAGGTGGCCGCGGCGGGCCAGCGTGATTCCGATGGTCGCGGCGGCCAGCGCCGGCATGCCTCCGGCTACCAGCATGGCCCAGTGCACGCCCAGGTGCTCGGCCAGCCAGCCCATGAGAGGGCCGCCCAGCGCCTGTCCACCAATGAGCACCATGATGTACAGGCTCATGACGCGGCCACGGACCAGCACGTTCGTGGACATTTGCACCAGCTGGTTGGAACTGGTCAAAAAGAGCAGTGACGCAAAGCCCGCCACCACCATGACGATGCCAAACGTAACCATGTTGGGGGAAAGCGACGCCAGCATCAGCACTACGCCGTAGGCGCCAGCAGCCGTGATCACCGAGCGCAGGCGCAGCACGGCAAACCGGGTCGAGGCCAGAGCCCCCATGAGCGCCCCGAGCGCAACCAGGGTGTTCAGCAGGCCGTAGCCTCCGGCACCGGCGTCGAACACGTTGTTGGCGTAGGCCGCCATCAGCACGGCCAGGCTCAGGCCAAACACGGAGATGAAGCCGGCCATCACGGCCGGCCAGAAGATGGTGGGCTTGGATCGCAGGTACCGCACCCCTTCCATGAGCTGGCCCTTGGAACGCTTGGCGGGGGCCGACTTGATGAGCTCGCCGGGGCGGATCAGGATCAGGGAAATCACGGTGACCGTGCAGGCCAGCGCGTTAACTGCGAAGGCCCAGCCGCCACCCACTGCCGTGATCAGGACACCGCTGACGGCCGGGCCGATCATCCCGCCCATTTGGAAAATGGAGGAGTTCAGGCTGATGGCGTTGCGGAGCTGCCTCGGCCCCACCAATTCATTGACGAAGACCTGGCGGGCGGGTTGGTCGGCCACCACCACCAGGCCCAGGATGAAGGCGATGAGATAGACGTGCCACACCTGCAGGTGACCCGTCAGCGCCAGGGTGGCCATGATGGCGGCCAGTATCCCGGCGGAGCCCTGGCTGATCATCAGGATCAGGCGCTTGGAGTACCTGTCCGCCAGAATTCCGCCCAGCGGCATGAGCACCAGGGACGGGATGAACTGCATGAACACGGTGATGCCCACGGCGGTGACGGAACCGGAGAGTTCCAGCACCAGCCAGTCCTGGGCCACGCGCTGCATCCAGACGGCGGTGACGGCCAGCAGGTTGGCCGTGGCAAACACGCGGTAGTTGCGTATTTTGAGCGAGGAAAAGGTTTGGCTCCACGGCGGGCGCGTGGTCACCATGTTGATGGGGGCGGTCAGGGCAGCATTCGGGGTTGCTGGTGGGGGCGTCAACGCTTTAATCCTGGGCTGGAAGGGTTTTTTTGGGGGGTCCTGCCGTTAACACTACGGAAGCATTCTTCATAGGGAAGAGGTATGGTGCCTATAAGTACCATTGCGAATCGTAATCGTGAGGTGATTTCCGAATGCATGACACCCCCTCTTTTGACCCGGCCCAGCTGAAAAGCTTCCTGGCCGTGGCCCAAACACGCAATTTCACGCGGGCGGCGGAACGGCTGGGCATCAGCCAGCCCACCGTCAGCCAGCACGTGCGCAAACTTGAGCAGGCGGCCGGGCGAATCCTGGTGGCGCGGGACACCCGCGACGTGCGGCTGACCGACAATGGGGATGCCATGGCCGGCTTTGCCCGCACCATCCTCGCCGCCAATGACGCCGCCACCCGCTACTTTTCCGGTGCCGCCATGCGCGGGCGGCTGCGCTTCGGCACGGCGGACGACCTCGCCATTACCGGGCTCCCCCGGATTCTGCGCGAGTTCCGCCAGCTGTACCCCCAGATCAACCTGGAGCTGACCGTCAGCCAGAGCGACCAGCTGCACCGGCGGCTCCAGGCCGGGCTGCTGGACCTGGTGTTCGTCAAATGGGTCTCCGGCGCCCAGGAAGGCGAAGTGGTCAAGACGGACCCGTTCGCCTGGGTGGGGCTGGAACAGACAGTGCTTGAACCGGGAGCCCCCGTGCCCGTCATCGTGTACCCGGCACCGAGCCTGAGCCGGAAACTGGCGCTGGATGCCCTCGAGAAAGTGGGCCGGACGTGGCGGGTCACGTGCACCACCAAGCAGATCAGCGGAGTTCTTGCCGCACTCCGGGCCGGAATTGGCATTGCCGTCATGCCCACCTCCCTGGTGCCTGACGACCTGAAAATCATCACGAAACGCTTTGACCTGCCGCCCGTGGGAGACGTGGACTTCACCTTGATCCGCAACCCGCTGGCAAACACTGAGGTGGTGGACGCGCTGACCCGGGCCATCATGGGCCGCAAGCTGACTCCCGTGGGCCGCAGATAGCGATATGTTTCGGCTATGGCCCCGCTCACAGCAGCCTGCAAGGCCCCCGCGGTAGACTGGAGGCGTTATGAACCGAACCATGTTTAAGTCCAAGATCCACCGCGCCACCGTGACCCACGCCGACTTGCACTACGTTGGTTCCGTCACCGTCGACGCCGATCTGCTGGACGCCGCGGACATCCTGCCCGGCGAATTGGTCTCCATTGTGGACATCACCAACGGAGCCCGGCTGGAGACGTACACCATCGCGGGCGAGCGCGGCTCGGGGGTCATCGGCATCAACGGCGCCGCCGCCCACCTGGTCAATGTGGGCGATCTGGTCATTCTGATCACCTACGCCCAAATGTCCACTGCCGAGGCGCGCGACTATGTTCCCGCCGTAGTCCACGTGGATGCCAACAACAAGATCGTCAAGCTGGGCACCGACCCGGCCGAGGCCGTCACCGAGGGCCTGTCCCGCCCAGCCCTCGCCGCACGGTAGGCGAGTCCCGGCACCTGCCCTGGCGCCGCCGTCGTGCTTCCCGGCGAAGCCGACAGGCTGACCGCTATTGTTCCTTTGGCGGCCGGAATGCGCTTTCTCGGCATAGGCTGGGGACGTGCCCGCCGTGAACGCCACCCTGCAAACCCCGCCATGCTAGCCGTCCTTGAGGGGTTCTCCGTTGTCTGGCTGATTATCCTGGTGGGCTGGTTCGTGGGCCGGCAAAAGGTGCTGGGTGAGAACGCGCCACAGGTCCTGAGCCGGCTGTCGTTTTTCGTGGCCAGCCCTGCGCTGCTGCTGGAGACCCTGTCCAAGGCGGACCTGGCGGAAGTGTTTTCCGCGCCGCTGCTGGCCGCGGCCCTCAGCGCCGTCCTGACCGGCGGGCTGTTTTTCCTGATCAGCAGGCTGTGGCTGCGGCGCTCGGTCAGCGAGGCGCTGCTCTCCGCAATGTCCTCCTCCGTGGTCAATGCCGCCAACCTGGGCATTCCCATCGCGGCCTATGTATTGGGCAACGCGGCGCTGATTGCGCCTGTGCTGATTTTCCAGCTGGCGTTTTACACCCCGTGCTACCTGTTGCTGCTGGACACCACCACCAGCGGGCGCAGAGCCACCCCGGGCCGGGTGTTCCTGCAGATTTTCCGCAATCCCATGATTCTGGGCACCCTGGTGGGCCTGGTACTGGCCGCCACGCACTGGAAACTGCCAGCCCTGATTGCCGAGCCCGTGCACCTGATTGGCGGCGCGGCCATTCCCGCCATCCTGATCGCCTTCGGCATGTCCCTGGGCAGCAGCAAGCCGCTGGCAGCCAAGGACGGCTGGCGGACGGACACCTTGCTGGCCACCGGGTTCAAGCTGGCGCTGCACCCCGTGGTTGCGTTCCTGCTGGGGCGTTTTCTCATCGGCATGGACGGCGCCGCATTGTTTGCCGTGGTGGTGGCCGCAGCTCTGCCCGCCGCCCAAAATGTCTACGTCACCGCGCAGCGCTACCAGGTGGGCGTGACCGTGGCCAAGGACACCGTGCTGGCCACCACCATTTTGGCCATCCCGGCCATGTTTGTGGTGGCGCTGCTGCTGGGGTGATGACCCGCCACTTTGAAACGCGGCCCCGTCAGCCCCCAACGGTGCTCCACTTGCCAAGTGGAGCCCCGTTGGCCACTGACGGCGCTCCAGTTCATGGTCCCGGCGCCGCGGACATCCCCACGCAGATACAAGACGCAGGATGTGACGGCGGGTACGCTTTCGTTATGGCTACCAAGACACCCGCAGAGATCGTCTCATCCCTCCAGGCCGGCTACACGTTCAGCGGCTCATCCATCGCCCTTGGCGCCGCCATTGTGGACGGCGCCGTCCACCCCGAGGCGCAGGTCAGCCTGCCACTGGCCATGATGAACCGGCACGGCTTGGTGGCCGGGGCCACGGGCACCGGTAAGACCGTCACCCTGCACATGATGGCCGAGCAGCTCTCCACCGCCGGCGTGCCTGTGTTCATGGCCGACATCAAGGGCGACCTCACGGGGCTGGCCACGGCAGGCACGGGCAGCGACAAGCTCACGGCCCGCACTCAGGGAATCGGCCAGCAGTGGGAATCGAAGGCCTTCCCCGTGGAATTCCTGGCCCTGGGCGGGGCCGGGAACGGCGTGCCCGTGCGCGCCACCATCACCAGCTTCGGCCCCATCCTGCTCTCCCGCGTGCTGGGCCTGAACGAGACCCAGGAATCCAGCTTGCAACTGGTGTTCCACTATGCGGACACCAAAAGCCTGGAACTGTACGACCTCAAGGACCTGCGCGCCGTCATCCAATTCCTCACTTCCGATGAGGGAAAGGCGGACCTGGAGGAGCTGGGCGGGCTCTCCAAGGCCACGGCCGGCGTCATCCTGCGCAACCTGATCACCCTCGACGCCCAGGGCATGAGCGACTTCTTCGGCATGCCGGAGTTCGACACCGCCGAGCTGCTGCGCACCGCCCCCGACGGCCGCGGCGTGATCACCTGCCTGGAACTTCCCAGCGTCCAGGACAAGCCCCTGCTGTTCTCCACCTTCCTCATGTGGCTCCTGGCGGACCTGTTCCGCGACCTTCCCGAAGTGGGCGACGCCGACAAGCCCAAACTCGTGTTCTTCTTTGACGAGGCGCACCTGCTCTTTACGGGCGCCAGCAAGGCCTTCCTGAACGCGATCACCCAGACCGTGCGGCTGATCCGTTCCAAGGGCGTGGGCATTTTCTTCGTCACCCAGACCCCCAAGGACGTTCCCGGCGATGTCCTGGCCCAGCTCGCCAACCGGGTCCAGCACGCCCTGCGCGCCTTCACCCCCGACGACGCCAAGGCGCTGAAGGCAACGGTTTCCACGTTCCCGGTCAGCGACTACAACCTCGAGGAAGTCCTCACCTCGGCCGGCATTGGCGAGGCCGTGGTGACGGTCATGAATGAAAACGGCGCTCCCACCCCGGTGGCCCTGACCCGCATGCGCGCCCCGGGTTCCGTGATGGGCCCGGCCGCCGATGACGCCGTCAAGGCCGTGGTGGCCGCGTCCTCGCTGCTGCCCACCTACGGGACAGCCGTCGACCCCGTCTCCGCCTACGAAAAGCTGCAGGGGCAGGCCGCCGCTCCGACCACCGGCCCCGCCGTGGGCACCCCGCTGCCGCCACCCCCGCCTGCCAACCTCCCCGCCACCAAGAACGACGGCGGCGGGCTGGGCGCCGAGGTCATGGGCGCCTTGGGCGGTGCGCTGGGCGGCGGAGTCAAGAGCATGATCCGCTCCATGGGCTCCCAGCTGGGCCGGAGTCTGATGCGGGACATGTTCGGCACCGCGCCCCGGAGGCGCCGCTAGTTGGTGAAGCCGGTCCGTAATGCTGGTCCGCGCCGGATTCAAGGCGGGCAGGTGTGACCCGGTACAGTGGACCGCGTGAAGAACGGGGCCAAACTCATCAAGATTGGTGCCGCATGGCTGCTGATCCTGATGCTGGCCATCGCGGCCGCCATTGTGACCATTTCGGTGGTCAACGCCCAGTCCTTCGGCCCGCAGCGGACAGTGCAAAATTACCTGGACGCACTGCGGGCCGGCGACGGGGCCAAAGCGCTGGGGCTGCTCAACGCCCGGGTGCCGGCCGGAAATGCGGCCGTGCTGGATGGTGCCGGACTGGCCAAGTCCCAGGAGTCCATCAAGGATGTCTCCATCGGCAAGCCCGTGGACCAGCCCAACGGGCAGCGCAAGGTCACCGTCAGCTACCACGTCAATGGCACGGAGCTCGCCACCGATTTTGAGCTGGAGCCCGGGCCCAGCCACTGGCTGTTCTTTGACAGCTGGACCATCCTGCCCACCACCCTGCCCACCATCAACGTCTCCGTGGTCAACGCCACGGAGGCGCAAGTGAACGGCGTGGCCGTGAACATGCCGGGCGGCAAAAACACCTTCGCCGTCTTTTATCCCGGCAACTACGAAGCCGAATACCAGTCGTCCCTTTTCGCCGCGGCGCCGGTGACCCGTTCCGTGAGCAGCCCCCTGGCGAGCGTTCCCGCCGTCGCACTGGCCACGGGACCCACCAGCGAGCTGCTGAGCCAAGTGGATGCCACCATCCACCAATACCTGGATGGGTGCGCCAAGCAGGCCGTCCTGATGCCGGCCAACTGCCCCATGAGCGCGGCCACCGATAACAGGGTGGTCTCCCCCATCGCGTGGAGCATTGTGAACTACCCGTCCATCTCGATCACACCCTACGGCGGGAAGTGGATCATGGGGCCGCTGACCGTCAAGGCCCAGGTGTCCTACCAGGAGCAAAACCTGTTCACCGGCGCCGTGGCCCCCGTCAAGCATGCCGAGGATTTTGGCTTCACCGCCAAGCTGGCCATCAGCGGCACCACGGTGAGCGTCACACCCGTGGTCAGCTACTAGGGCACACAAAAGGTAATTAGCGAACGGAATGGTGCCGTTATTGGGATACTATAGGCAAGCCAAGCCTTACTTCGTCCCACGCCAAGGATCCGCATGCCCGATTCCCTGCCCGCACCGGCCCCCACCATGGACGGCGTGGTTGCTGCTTACCGCAACTACGTCTCCGGCCAGCTCGACACCCTCACCGGCCAGGCCCTCTCCCTGAAGGCGTCCATCGGCAACAACAGCCTGGAAGTGGCACGCCGGCAGTGGCTGGATGCGCAAATGACCTGGCAGCGCGTTGGTGCGGCCTACGGCAGCTTCGGCGATCTCGGTTCGGCCATCAACGGCCTGCCGTCCGGCCTGCCCAAGGGCTCCGCCGACCCGGGGTTCACGGGGCTCCACCGGCTGGAATACGGGCTGTTCCACGGGCAAGGCCCGGCCGAACTGGCTGCCGTGGCCAGCAAACTGTACGCCGACGTCGTCGAACTTCACGGGAAGCTGCCCACCATGGAACTGGCGGGCTCGGACATGCCGCTGCGGTGCCACGAAATCCTGGAGGACTCCCTCCGCGACAACCTTTCAGGCAACAACGACCAAGGCAGCGGTATGGCCCTCGCCCTGACCTCCGCCGACCTGGACGGCACCCGCGTGGTCCTCGCCCTGATGCGCACGCTGGTTGACACGCTTTCCCCCGGCTATACGGCCAAGGTGACAGCCACCCTGGACCGCCTCGGGAACGCCCTGGCACGGACGCAGGACCAAGGCACGTGGCCGGCCTGGCGCACCCTTCCGCTCGCGGCACGCCAGCCCGTGACCGGAGCGCTCGGTGCCGCGCTGGAGTCCCTGGCCTACGTGCCCGCCCTGTTTTCCACTGACGACTAACCCGGATCTGGACCCATGACCTCGAACCCAACCACGCCCCCACGCCCGGGGCGCCGCTCCTTCCTGATCGGTGCCGGCTCCGGTGCCGCCGTCACAGCCCTGGCAGCCACGGCCGCAAACGCCGCCATCCATTCCTCGCCAAGCGCGACGCCGGCCTCCGCCACCGCGCCCGCCGTCCCCTTCCACGGGGCTACCCAGGCGGGCGTGTACCGCCCGGCGGACCAGCAGCGCCAGGCCTGCTTTGCCTCCTTCCGCGTGCTGGCAACGACCAAGGCGGAACTAAAAACCCTCCTGCAAGTGCTCACGGCGCAGGGCGTGAAACTTTCCACCGGCGTGCGTGCCGCGGACCCGGTCCCGGCCGAGTCTCTGCCCGCCATCGCTGGCGGTCCGCCGCAGAACTCGGGAGTGCTGGGCGAGGACGTGCCGCCGGACTCCTTCACCATGACGGTGGGGCTGGCGGCCAGCGTTTTCGACAACCCCGCCTTTGGGCTGGCCGGAAAGAAGCCCAAGGGCCTGACGGAAATGACGGTATTCCCCAATGACACCCCTGACCCGGCGTGGACAGGCGGGGACCTGCTGCTGCAGCTGTGCGCGGACTCCACCGACATGGTCCACTACGCGCTGCGGGAAATCACCAAGGCCACGCGCGGCCTGCTGGCCCTTTCCTGGAAGATCAACGGCTTCCACTCGGCGCCGCGCCCTGCCGGCACCCCGCGGAACCTGTTTGGCTACAAGGACGGCATCGCGAACCCCGCCCAGGACGAGCAACTTGTGTGGATCACGCAGGGCTCGGGACAGCCGGACTGGGCCGTGGGCGGCACGTTCATTGTGGTCCGGCTGATCCGCATGCTGGTGGAGTTTTGGGACCGGGTGGGCCTAGGTGAACAGGACGGCATGATCGGCCGGCACAGGGTCAGCGGCGCCCCCTTGGGTGCGGTGAAGGAGACGGACGTGCCGGACTACGCCAATGACCCGGACGGGCAGAACATCCCGCTGGACGCCCACATCCGCATGGCCAACCCGCGCACCAAGGCCACGGATGCCTCACGCCTGCTGCGGCGCGGCTACAACTACGACCTGGGCGTGGACCTGAACGGAAACATGCAGGCGGGACTGATCTTCGCCAGTTTCCAGCGGGACATCAAGGCCCAGTTTGAGGCCACCCAGCTGCGCCTGGTCAACGAACCCATGACGGACTACATTGAACCGTTTGGCGGCGGCTACTTCATCGGGCTGCCGGGAGTGACGGCGGCCAACGGCTTCCTGGGCGAGGGCTTGTTCGCTTAAACCCCCGCCGAACGGGCACATAACGTGGATGTTGCGCTGAAACATCCACGTTAAGTGCCGGTTCGGGAAGGTGTTAGTCCATGCCGCGCAGGTCCAGCGCCAGCTCCGTGGCACCGTCGGCGGCCAGCAGCACGGGAATTCCCCAGTCCTGCTGGTACAGGTGGCAGGCAGCGTGATCAGGGATTTCCCCATTGGCGTCCTCCGGGCCGTCGCAGGCCGCGGCGCGTGCCGTCAGGTGCAGCACGCCTTCGGGCACGTCGGGCGAAAGCACCAGGGTGCGGCTCAGGCCCACGGAGGTGCCTCCGCCGGACACCAGGAGCTCCGGCGGCGTGGAGGAAATCTTCAGCTGTGTGGGGTCCCCCCAGCGGTCGTCCAGCTTCTGGCCGGTGGGGGCCGAAAAGTTGACCTTCAGGGCCAGCTCGCCGGGCGCCACATTAGTCTTGGGGCGCTGGGTCTGGGCAGCACCTTCATCCACCTGCAGGGCGTTCTTGGGCAGGGGCAGGCGGATCAGCTGGTGGCGGTTCGCCTCCACGACAATCAGCAGCGGCACCTCGCCGGACTCGTCCAGCAGCACGTCGCTGGGTTCCAGCAGGCCGCGCGCCAGGGTGCTGACTGTCTTGGAGGCGGGGTCGTAGCGCCGCACGGCGCCGTTGTAGGTGTCGGCCACGGCCACGGAGCCGTCCGGCAGCACGGCAACGCCCAGCGGGTGCTGCAGGCGGGCCTGGCCGGCGTCGCCGTCGCGGAAGCCAAAGTCAAAGAGCCCCTCACCTATGGCTGTCTCCACCGAGGTGCCCGCGGGGCCAAACTTCAGCACGCGCAGGGCGGAGGTTTCCGAATCCGCCACCCAGATGTTGCCCTGGGCATCCTCCGTGACCCCGGACGGCTGGGCAAACCAGGCCTGATCCGCAGGGCCGTCCAGCAGCCCTTCCAGCCCGTTGCCCGCCACGATGGACACAGCCCCGCTGGCCGGCTCAAACGCGAAAATCTGGTGCGTGCCCGCCATGGCGATGACCACCGCACCCAGCGCTGACGAATACGCCACGTCCCAGGGTGAAGACAGCGCCACCTCGAGCGCCGCGGTCCCGAGATCGGCCGCGGAGGCGGCAGCGCCGTCGTCGTCCACGCGGGCGGGGCCCGCCTCCAGAAGCCGCTGGACGCCGTTGCCGGCGATGGTGCGCACGCGGCCGTCGGCCAGCGTCACGCCGCGCAGGCGGTGGTTGACGGAGTCGGCCACGACCACGTCGTAGCCCACTTCCGCCGCCAGCTCACCCGGGAGCAGCGCCAGCCCGTGGGGCTCGTTGAATTCTGCGGCCTCGGCGGGGCCGTCGGCCAGGCCCTTGGCACCGGTGCCGATGGTGCGCACCACGGTGGCCAGGTCCGGGCCCATCTCCACGAGGCGGTGGTGGCCTGTGTCCGAAACCAGGAAGTTGCCGCCGGCCAGCGGAAGGACCTTGCCGGGGAAGCGGAGGTCCCGGGCCACGGGCTCGGGTGCCACGTAGGGGCCGCTGCCGCGGTGCAGGGTGCCCTTGGCCTCGTGTTCGGCGATCAGTTCGGGGATGAAGGTGGCCAGCCCCGCGGCATGGCCCTCACCGGACAGGTGCGCCACAATGTAGCCCTCCGGGTCCACCACCACCAGGGTGGGCCAGGCGCGGGCGGAGTACGCCTGCCAGGTGACCAGTTCCGGATCGTCCAGGACGGGGTGGGCAATGTCGTAGCGTTCCACTGCGGCGGCCAGGGCAACCGGGTCCGCCTCATGTTCAAACTTGGGCGAGTGCACGCCCACGGTGACCAGCACATCGCTGTACTGCTGCTCCAGGGGCCGCAGCTCATCCAGGACGTGCAGGCAGTTGATGCAGCAGAACGTCCAGAAATCCAAGATGACAATCTTGCCGCGCAGCTTTTCCAGGTCCAGCTCGGCGCCGCCGGTGTTCAGCCAGCCGCGGCCCTGGAGTTCCGAGGCCCTCACGCGGACAGTGGCGGCGGTAGGGGTGGTGGTGGATTCCACTAGTGCATTTCTCCTTGTGAACGGCGTTCGGGTGTTCCGGGCGCGTGCGGGCCGGATGCGTGTGAACTTCGCAGCGGGCTCGACGGCGCGGAAGCGTCGCGTGCTGCCAGCTGGGCAAACATGTCATTGTAAGCGTTGAGGTCGGCGTCCTTATTCCTGTCCGCCGCCCTGTCCTTGCGCTTGGTCTCCCGGGCATCGGAGCGGGACCACATGTAGGCCACGCCCATGGCAATGGCCAGGGTGGGGATTTCACCGACACCCCAGGCCACGCCGCCGGCCGTCTGCTGGTCGACAAGGGCCGAACCGCCCCAGGCACGGCCCATGTTGCCAAAGTATTCACCCGACAGCAGGGCCGTGGCCATCATCAGTGAGACGCCAAAGAAGGCGTGGAAGGCCATGGTGGCCAGCAGCAGGAGCAGCCGGAAGGGGTAGGGGAAGCGGCGCGGCAAGGGGTCGCTGCCGATCATGCTCAGCACGAAGATGTAGCCCGTGATGGTGAAGTGGATGATCATCAGCTCGTGGCCCACGTGGTAGCGCATGGCCAGCCCGAACAGCGGCGAGTAGTAGAAAATGATCAGGCTGCCGGCGAAGTTGGCGGCCGCAAACAGGGGGTGGGTGACCAGCTGGGAAAACTTGGAATGGACCAGCACCAGGATCCACTCGCGGATGCCGCGGGAGCCGTCGCGGCGCGGGGCCAGCGCCTGCAGGGCCAGGGAAACGGGTGAGCCCATGGCCAGGAACAGCGGTGCAATGACCATCAGGGCCATGTGCTCCACCATGTGGGCGCTGAACAGCACGTCGCCGTAGACGGCGGGGCCGCCGGAGGTGATGTAGACCAGTACAAGCAGCCCAACAATCCAGGAAATGCTGCGCAGCACCGACCATTTGTCGCCGCGTCGGTGGAGCTTGAGCATGCCGGCCAGGTAGGCGGCCCCGGCCACCAGGGCGAAGGCCACCCATAGCCAGTCCATCCGCCACTCGGTAAACCAGCGGCTAAACGTCAGTTCCGGCGGCAGCGGGTACCCGGTGAGGATCTGCGCCGGGGACAGGGAGGACGTCACCAGTTCCCGTGACTGCGGCGGGGCCGATCGGCTCAGGCCCACGGCAAGGCCGCTGATGATGCCCATGATCAAAAGCTCCACAAAGATCAGCTGCCAGAGCAGGCGGCGGGTGGGTGCTGCCGCCGTGCTCTTCTTCCCCCCGGCCAGGCGGGGGATGATCCAGGTACGGTGCATCCAGCCGATGACGCCCAGCACCATGGTGGCGGAGAACTTGGCCAGGATCAGCTGGCCGTAGGTGGAGTAGAACAAATCGTGCCAGTTGGTCACGCGGATGGCCGCGTTGACAATGCCGGAGCCTGCCACGCCGGCGAACGCAAAGATCGCCAGGGCGGAGAAGCGCTGGAGGGTTTGCGCCGTGAGCTTGCCCAGGACGCCGGAGACCACCACCAGCACAATGATCCCGCCCACCCACAGCGAGGCGCCGGTGATGTGCAGGAACAAGGAGTTCACGGCACCGTTGTGGTCCGCGCTGGAGGCGGAGTGGCCCACCAGGGCTTGCGGGACGAAGGCCAGCAGCGCCACCACCAGGGGGACGGCCAGGCCGCTGACGCTCCTGATGCCAAAAACCATGGTGGTCACGACGGCGGCGCAAATCACCACGGCCAGCCACGCCTGGCCCACCGGCAGCCCCGTCACGAAGAAGACCAGCTGGTTGTTGTAGTCCTGGGTGCCGGCGATGGGAAGGCCGGAGACGCTGGAATAGGTGAGCACCAGGACGGCGATTGCGCTCAGCGTCCACACGCAGCCGGCCACTGCGGCAAGGTTCATGACCCGGGTAAAAGCGGGGTGCTCGGGCACTGGGGCGCGCCTCCCGGCGTCGTCCTTCTGTTTGCCGGTGTGGGGCCGCCGCGCCTTGGCGTCCTTGGGCAGGATGACGACGGCGAACACCAGCGCGCCCACCACGGTGGCCAGCGCCATGTTGTGAATGGTGGTGGCGGCGGGCAGGCCCCAGCGGGTGAACGCGCCGGGATCGGCGAGCTTTTGGACGGCGGCGGCGCCGGTCCACATCAGGGCGCCCACCATGCCGGCCATTCCGGCCACGAAGCCCAGCCACCACCAGCGGCTGCGAATGCCATCGGCAAAGGTGCCGGGGACGGCAGGGGACGCTATGGCGGGGGACGCTTCAACAGGTGGCACCCTTCCATTGTCTTGCACGCGGCGCAGATTGGGCGAATCAGGGAATGCACAGGAAGAGGGTTAAACAGCGTGAGGGCGGCAGGCGCATGCGCCGTCCGCCCCCACGTGAAGTGTCGTAGAAGGACTACTTCTTCTTGGCGACTGCAGCCTTCAGCTTGGAGCCGGCGGACAGCTTGACGCTGTGGCCTGCTGCGATCTGGATGGCCTCACCCGTCTGCGGGTTGCGGCCGGTGCGTGCTGCACGGTCGGTGCGCTCGACGGAGAGCCAGCCCGGGATGGTGATCTTTTCGCCGGCTGCAACGGAGCTCTCGAATACCGAGAACAAGGCGTCCAGCACGCCGTTCACTGCGGTCTGGCTGGTCTCAGCCTTTGCAGCAACTTCAGCTACCAGTTCGCTACGATTCTTAGCCATGTTTGTCCTCCTGGACGTCAAGAATTTCTAATTCCACGCGGTTGCGTGTCAACCACTGCTAGCGAACATACCAGCAAAACCGCGGAACTGACGGCAAATTCCGCCATTTCTCGGCGTTTTTCGGGCCACTTTGAGGGCTTTTTCGCTCTCAGCCAAGCTGCGGAGGGCCTGCGGGCGGCCATCAGCCCCTTCATTCAGCAGCGATGGCGACTTTGGCGGATGCTTGGCCACCATCGCTGCATACTGACCAAGGGGTCAGCGCTGCGGGGCAAGCCGGCCGCCGAAAGAGGGCAGCAAAAAGGCGGCGACCCGAAGGTCGCCGCCTTTTTCAGCGGGATGTTACCAGCTGGACTTCTTGATGCCGGGCAGTTCGCCAGCGTGCGCCATCTTGCGGAAGCGGACACGGGAGATGCCGAACTTCTGGAGCGTTCCACGCGGACGGCCGTCGATGGCGTCGCGGTTGCGGACGCGCACGGGCGATGCGTTGCGGGGGAGCTTCTGCAGGCCCAGGCGGGCAGCTTCGCGCTCTTCCGGAGTGGAGGCGGGGTTGACAAGGGCCTTCTTCAGGGCGAGGCGCTTTTCGGCGTAACGCTCGACGATGACCTTGCGCTTCTCGTTCTTCGCGATCATGGACTTCTTGGCCATAGTCTTAGCGCTCCTCTCGGAATTCGACGTGCTGACGGATCTTGGGATCGTACTTCTTCAGGACCAGGCGGTCCGGAGTGTTACGACGGTTCTTGCGGGTCACGTACGTGAAACCGGTACCCGCGGTGCTCTTGAGCTTGATGATCGGACGTACGTCCCTGTCCTTTGCCATTAGAGCTTCACCCCGCGAGCCAGAATCTGGGCGACAACGGCGTCAATACCGCGCACGTCAATGGTCTTGATGCCCTTGGCGGACAGCTGCAACGTCACGTTGCGGCGCAGGGACGGAACCCAGTAGCGCTTCTTCTGGATGTTCGGATCGAACCGGCGCTTGTTGCGGCGGTGCGAGTGCGAAATGCTATGTCCAAAGCCCGGCTCGGCTCCGGTCACCTGGCAATGTGCTGCCATGATCACTCCTAGTTAAATATGTGGATACGGTTCACTGCTGCAAACCGTGCGCTGAGGCAGCGTCCGCCCTTGGACAGCATGATTCCCCGCCTCATTTTCATGATGAAAGGAAAAGGTGCCCGTCCGGCGAATACCCGAATGCACGCAACTTGAGCCCCTAACTACCGGCCCACGGGAGGATAATCACCGCAAACCGGAGCAATTGCACACGCTCCGCGCCACCTAGCGCCTACCCAGTCTAGTGGCACGTGCCGTTTAAGGCGAATTGGCCCATATCACTTCGCGGCCAAAGAAGGAAGCACCGCGGGTCAGTACAGCGGGTCAGTACAGCGGGCCAATTCAGCGGGTCAGTGCAGCGGGGAACAATTCCTGCGGGGCCAGATACCCGCAATGTCCGGCCCGGAATGGCCCGGCCGAGCATCTTGGGCATGGCGCCGGGTACTGGTCCGTGCGGCGCGCAAAAGAGGTTGTTTGGCCGGCTCCGCGGGATTGGCCACGGCGGCCCCCAATGGTCTGCCGTGGCCCAACGTCTCCCCCACCGTGAACTGTCCCGCTGCTCCGAACGCCTTTTCAGGCCCCGCCGGAATTCCCTTTTTGGCCACGGCCGCTCCCCTTCCCCTGAGCATGCAACGCGTAAATCCATTCCCACCCCTTACGTTAGGGACGGCATCCACGCGGCACATCAGTAGTTACTACGCAAATTCCCGGGCGGTAATGTTTTCCTTGTGAGTGCGCCCGCGATATTCCCGACTGCCTGGCCCGTTTTGGAGCGCGACGGCGACCGGATGCGGGCCCTGCGCGCGTTCGCCATGGGCGTCCAAAACTTGGGTTCGGCGGGGCTCCCCAACCATGCCACGGGGCACACTGCGGGCTTGGTGGTTGCCGGCGAGCCGGGCGTGGGAAAAACGACCTTTGCTTCGGGGCTTGTTTCGGCCTTGCTGGCGGACGCCCGCAACTCCCCGCTGGTGGTGCCGGTCTTGTGCACCGCCACCAGCAACTCCCTGCCGTGGTCCTCACTGGCACCGAGCATGTCCACCGAATCCCTGGCGGCAGCAATGGAATTGGTCGCCAGCGCACCCCCGAAACCGCAGGCCAGGCCGGTGCTGTACCGGATCGAGGACGCACACCTGCTGGACACCATGAGTGCCACGTACATCAGCTGGCAGGTTCGTGCCGGGCAGGCGGAGCTCGTGGCAACGGTCCGCCAGCTCTCAGCCTTGCCGGAGTCCCTGCAAATGCTGCTCAAGGATTCCGTGGTGGAATCGCTGCGGCTGGACCCCCTCGACGCCGCAGACACCCGCCTGCTGTTGGACAAGGCCGTGGGCGGGCCCGTGGACCCTGACGCCGCCCGGCACCTTTACACGCTGACCCGCGGCAACCCCATGTACCTGCGCGAAGTGGTCCGTTCGGCCCTGCAGTCAGGGGACATGTTCAATACCTCCACGGGATGGCAGTGGCGCAGGGCCAGCGCCGTCCCGGGCACCTTGTCACGCCTCATTGAGCGCGACATGGCCGGACTCCCCGACGCCCTCCGGGACGTGTTGGAGCTCGTTGCCTTCAGCGAGCCCATCGCCCTGCCGCTGCTCTTGAAAATGGTCCGCCCCCAGGACTTTGACGCCTGCCTGCGCGCCGAGCACATCGCACTTGTCCATCCCCCGCGCAGCCTGGTCCCGGATGTGGTGTCCGCCCATCCCCTCAAGGGCGAGGCCATCCGCGCTGCGGTCAGCGTCAGCAACCGGCTGCGGCTGCACCAAATGGTGAACGTGCACCGGGCCACTGCCGACGACGGGAGCCCGGCTTCCATGCTCCGCTCCACCTTCTGGGCCCTGGAATGCGGGCTGGACGTTGCCACGCCCACGCTCATCAGGGCGTCGTGGCTGGCGGGCGAGCTGCAGGACTTCGGGCATGCCGTGCTGCTGGCTGACGCTGCACTGGCCAGGACAGGGCTGAGCCCGGTGCAGCGGCTGGGCACCCTGGCAGCCAAGGCCTTTGCGGCCAGCTTCATCCCCGGGTCCGACGGCGGCGTGGCGGACCTGGAATCCGCCTGGGCGCTGTTGCCCGCCGCGGCCCGCCAGGAGGCGGAACGCCACCATGATGGCCCGGACGCCGCGGCCGCACAATTCCTGGAGGGCGCCCTGGCCGTCACGGCCCTGCGCGCCAATTTCAAGCTGTTCCGCCACGACTCCCCCGCGGCCGCCCTCGAAGCCCTGGACCAGGCGGAATTGCTGCTGGGGCCCGCCGTCAAGGCCACGCTGGAAGGGCTCCGCGTGCAAATCCACGGTTGGGCCGGCAACTTTGCCCCCGTCATCG
Organism: Arthrobacter silviterrae; assembly: GCF_011045165.1. Taxonomy (GTDB): domain Bacteria; phylum Actinomycetota; class Actinomycetes; order Actinomycetales; family Micrococcaceae; genus Specibacter; species Specibacter silviterrae. Next base: position 31,817 of record NZ_JAAKZI010000033.1, on the reverse strand, counting down.
AAACAGGCGAGGCCGCACTGTCGGCCAACGGTGGCGAGGTGGACGAGCCCATGCTGGCCTACCTGTCCATGTTTGCGCTGGGGCTGGGCCACCGGGGCGGACTGTTCCGCGCCCTTGACCTGTGCCGGGAAGGACTGCAGGTGGCGCGCCGGTGCACCGCCGACTATCCGTGGGCCGTGGGTGAGCTGCGCAGCGTGGCCCACCACCTGATCCTGTGGATCGGGGACATTGAACAGCTGGAGCAGGCGCGCCTGGAACGCCGCGACTTTGACCCTCCAGGGATCCAGTACGACTACACGCTGGACCTGGTGGCATCCGCCAATGTGGCCCGGGCCCAAGGGCGCTGGATGGCGTCCGCCGCCGATCTGCAACTGGCCGTTGAGAAATATGGCGCTTTCGACCGCAACGGCCTGGGCGCCTACGCCCGCGCAGCCCTCGCGGCCGTCCTGGCGCTGGCCGGGCGCAAATCGGAAGCGGCGAAGGCGCTGGCACGGTCCCGGGGCGGCGCACTGCGCGGTTCACGCAACATCGAGGCTGAGATCCTTTTCATGCAGCTCACCGCCCAGGCCGGCCTGGGCGATGCCGGCCCTGCCGACGCCCTTGAACTGGCGGACTGGGCCGCCGCACGGGATGCCCGGGTCACCGAGCTGGACGCCCTGCACCTTTACGTGGAGCTGGACCCCGCAGCGGGCGCCGCCGTCGTGCCCCGGCTTGTTGCCTGCGGGAAAATGATCGACGGCGGCCGCGCCCGGTGGCTGGTGGAGCATGCCCTGGCGCTGCTCGCCTCCGATGAGGTGGCGGCGCGCCGTGCCCGTGACAGCCTTGCCGTGCATGGTGTCTGGGTCGGCGCCAGGAATGCGCGGCCGGCGCTGACGGCGCGCGAACATCAAATTGCGGTGCTGGTCGCCGCCGGGCTGGGCAACCGCGAGATCGGCGAACGGCTGGTCGTCTCGGTGTGGACGGTGGAAAGCCACGTGGGCAGGATCTTCACCAAACTGGGGATCAACAGCCGGGACCAACTCGCCGCCAGGCTATAGCGGCGTGCGCAGCTGCGGCCACCGGGCGGAGAGGTTGTCCCCGGAGGACACCCCGCGCAGGCGGCGGCCAATCCACGGTCCCACGTACTCCTTCGTCCAGGTGGCGTTGTCCCTGAGTGATTCCGCCGTCGTTTTGACCTGGATGGGCGGCAGTTCCGGCATGGGAATGCGGGCCGTTTCGCCCAGCGCCTCCAACACCCGGTTCGCCATGTTGACGTGCCCGGGCGTGGACATGTGCATGCGGTCCACGTCCCACAGCCGCCAGTCGTTGTATTCGCGGAAGCGCCAGTAGTCCACCAGCTCGGCTCCGGTGTTTTCGGCCGCCTCGCGGACCAATTCGTTGTACACGGCGGTGCGGCCGCGGATGCCGGCAAAAACCTTGGAGGAGCTGGCATCAAAGCCGGTAAAAACCAGCACCCGGGCACCCGTAGCTGCCAGCTTGGCCAGGCCGCCGGAGTATTTGGCGATCATGGCGTCAATGTCCACCTTGGGCCGCAGGATGTCATTGATGCCGGCATAGATGGTGACCAGGGTGGGGTCCAGGGCCACTGCGGCGTCAATTTGTTCCGCCAGGATCTGCTTCATCTTTTTGCCGCGGATGGCCAGGTTTGCGTAGCCGAAGGTGCCTTCGGGGCGGGCCTGCGCAAGCTGTTCGGCCACACGGTCTGCCCAGCCGCGCACCTGGTTGGGGAGCGTGGTGTCCTCGTCGCCGAGGCCTTCCGTAAACGAGTCGCCCAACGCCACGTACCGTTGTGAAAATTCCACCTGTTCTCCTTGCCGCCCCATCTATAACTAGGCTAATCCTATGTGTGAGAATCCGTGCCGGCAGCTGTGAGCTCCCCCGCATCCATCTGGGGCCCCCAATACCGCAGCGCCACCGCCGGCTTCTTCGGCCTGGCGTTCATGGTTGCCTATTCCAGCGCCGCCATCACCACCGCAATGCCCCGTGCCGCCAACGAACTCAACGGCCTGCCGCTCTACGGGCTGGCGTTCGGCATCACCATGGCCGCCTCCGTGGTGTCGATGACGCTCGCCGCAATTTGGACTGACCGGTCCGGCCCGCAAACCCCGCTGCTGGCCGGCGTCGGCATTTATGTGCTGGGCATGGTCCTGGCCGCCGCCGCACCCACCATGGAGCTGCTGGTGGCCGCGCGCGCCCTGCAGGGCTTTGGTTCCGGGCTCGACGGCGTGGCCCTATACGTGGGGATCGCGCGGGTTTTCCCCGTGCACCTGCGGCCCAGGATGTTTGCCGCCCTGGCCGCGGCGTGGCTGCTGCCCTCCATTGTGGGCCCGGCCCTGTCCGGCGTGGTGACCGACCATTTCGGCTGGCGCTGGGTGTTCGCCACGGTTCCCGTGCTGGCCCTCGGGGCCGCCGCCATCATCTACCGCGGCACCAAGGGGAGCGGCATAAATGATGCTCCGGCGCGCGCTGACGGGCTTGCCGGAGACCCTGGATCTCGACAGGCTCGATCACCGGGGACAGGCCGGTCACCGGGGAGTGGCCGATCACCGGGGACAGGCCGATCACTGGCCGTGTGGCGCGCCCCGGCGTGGGCCGTCGTCGCGTCCGTGTCAGTGCTGCTGCTCGGCGACGCCAGCGCCCGCACCCGCGGTTGGTGGCCCGCGGAACTGGGTGCCGCCGTCGTGCTTCTCTGCATGGCCGTCAGCAAGCTGCTGCCGCGGGGCACCTGGCGGATGGTGCGCGGGCTGCCGTCTTTGATCCTGATGCGCGGGCTGATGGGCACTGCCTTCACCATCGCTGATGTATACCTTCCGCTGTATATGATCGACCAGCGGCACCTGCCCGCCTGGCTGGCCGGGTTGTCCCTGTCGGTGGGCGGCGTGACGTGGGCCGTGGGCGCCTGGCTGGCCGGGCGGGGGCGGTGGAAGCCGGCCACCTCGCTGCAGTGGGGCTCGCTGTCGATGCTGGCGGGCATGGCCGTTTCCTCACTGGTGCTGGTGCCCGGCTGGCCGGTGTGGATCGCCTGGGTTGGCTGGATCGCGGCCGGATTCGGCATTGGCCTGGCCTACCCCACCCAGTCGGTGCTGGTGCTGGAGCGTTCAGCCGTGCACGAACAGGGCGCCAATTCGTCGGCCCTGCAACTGAGCGAAACACTGACCACGGCTGCCGCGCTGGGCGTGGTGGGGGCCGTTTTTGCCGCGCTGCTGTTGATGGGCACTGCCAGCTACGTCATGGCGTTTGGCGTGGCCGTGCTGCTGGCCCTCGCCACCCTGCTGGTCTCGCGCCGGGCGGCCTGACGCGGGGCAAAAACCGCCCACGATGCCGCAACGGACATTTGAACCTGATATATCGGGCTCACTAGTCCGTTTCGGGATCCTAGGTGGCCGGCTCCAGTTCCTCGCCCGCCGCGAGGAGGCTGGCATATGCTCCCCCGGCGTCCCGGAGCACGGCGGGCGGCCCCACTTCCACCAGCTCGCCGCCGGCCAGCACGGCCAGCTGGTCGGCATCGTCCACCGTGGAGAGCCTGTGGGCGATGGTCAGCGTGGTGCGTCCGACGGCGAGCTGGTCCAGTGCCGCCTGCACCTGCGCCTCCGTGGTGTTGTCCAGCGCCGAGGTGGCCTCGTCCAGGATCAGCACCTTGGGGTTGCGCAGGATGGTGCGGGCAATGGCCAGGCGTTGCTGCTCGCCGCCGGAGAAGCGGTGGCCGCGGGCGCCGACCAGGGTGTCCAGGCCGTCCGGCAGCCCGGCCACGAGGTCGGCGATCCGGGCCGCGCCGAGCGCCCGCCACAGCTCGGCGTCGCCGGCATCCGGTGCGGCCAGCAGCAGGTTGTCGCGGATCGAGGCGTGCACCAGGTACGTCTCCTGGGACACCACGCCCACAATGCGCGACAGCACGCCCGGGGCAATGTCCCGGACGTCAACGCCGTCAATCGTGATGCGGCCCGCCGTGGCATCGTGCAGCCGGGGCACCAGCGCACCCAGGGTCGACTTGCCCGAGCCCGTGGGACCCACCACGGCCGTCGCGGACCCGGCGGGCAGCGCAAGGTCGATTCCGCGCAAAACGTCGGGGCCGCCGTCGTACGCGAAACGGACACCCTCGAAACGGACCTCGCCCCGGACTGTGGCAGGATCCAGCGGCACGGGCGATACCGGCGCGGTGATGTCCGGGACCAGGTCGAGGTATTCAAAGATGCGGCTGAACAGTGCCATGGCCGTGACCCATTGGACGCCCAGGCTCAGCAGGCCCATGATGGGGCGGAATATGGTGGCCTGCAGCGCCGTGAACGCCACGATGGTGCCGATGGACATGGTGCTTCCGGGCAGGCCGCCAGCGAAGTAGATCAGCGCCGGAATGGCGGAGAAAATGATGCCCATGGTGGCCATGCGCCAGCGCCCGGCCAGCTGCGAGCGCAGTTCCAGGCCGATCAGGCGCTGGGAGCTGGCGGTGTAGAGAGCGGCGTCCCTGCCCGTGGTGCCGAGGGTTTTCGCCAGCCGCACTCCGGAGATGGACAGCCCCTCCTCCACCTGGGTGTTCATGGTGGCGAGCTCGGCCTGCATGGTGGTGGTGATGTCGCGCCGGAGCAGGGCCACGCGGCGGGAGAACCAGACGGCCGGCGGGATGATCACCAGCGACAGCAGGGACAGCCGCGGGGAGAGCGCCACCATGGCCACCGCCGTGCCCACCGCCGTGGTCAAGTTTGACGCAACGCCCGTGGCCGTGGAGGTGATGACAGTCTGCATGCCGGAAATGTCGTTGTTCAGGCGCGACTGCACCTCGCCGCTGCGGGTCCGGGTGAAGAATGCCAGCGACTGCTTTTGCAGGTGGATGAACAGGCGCGTGCGCAGCGTGTGCATAATTTCCTGGCCCATGGCCGTGGCCATCCACGTCTGGACCACGCCAATCGCGGCAGTGGCTGCGGCCACCGCGATCATGGCGCCGGCAAGCCATGCCAGCAGCGGCATGTTTTTCTCCGGCAGTGCCCGGTCGATGATGCCGCGCACCAAAAACGGCTGGGCGAGGCTGATCACGCTGGATGCGGTAATGAGGAGCACGACGACGGCGATGGTCCCCTTGTGTGGGGCGAACAGGGCCGCGATCCGCTTCAGGCTCACCGGATGGGCCTTGATTTGGCTCTTGTCTGCGGGGTTGACGCGGGCGGGGCCGCGGTCGGCGCGGGGGCCCTGGCCTCCGCGGGGGGAAGTATTCATCTCCGTCATGGGGACCTCCGGAGGTTGTGCGGGGTGCGGAATTCGCACCAACTAATAAGGAGGTTACCTCACTATGAGGTTGTAGGTCAAACGTGCGGCCTTGGATAGACTGGGGGCATGGCAAATTTTGGTGGTTCCGCAGACCTGGGCGAGTTGTTCCACGCCGCGTTCCGCGGGCTGCGGCGCACGTGGGCGGAGCAGCTGGCGCCCTGGGAACTGACGCCGCACCAGTGGCGGGCCCTGCAGACGCTGGTGCGCGGCTGCGGCCCTGGGGCCGGCTCAGGCGCCGGCTCAGCCGCCGGTGCCTCGGCCGCCGGCCTGCGCCTAAAGGACTTGGCGGACCGGCTGCGCATTGCGCCGCGCTCCGCCACCGAAGTGGTGGACCAGCTGGAGTCCAAGGACCTGGTGCGCCGGGACGCAGACCCGAGCGACCGGCGGGCCACCCTGGTGGTGGCCACGCCGGCCGGGGAACAACTTTTTGCCGAGGTCAGCGCCGCGCGCCGCGACAAGTCAATGGAATACTTTGCGCAGCTGGCCGAACCGGACCGCACCGAGCTGGCCAGGATTCTGGCCCAGCTCAGCCACTAGCGCAAAGACGCTCCCTTTCGCGGCCCCGCGAACGACGCTCCCTCATCTTTCGCGGCCCTGAGAACGACGCTCCCTCATCTTTCGCGGCCCTGAGAGCGACGCTCCCTCATCTTTCGCGGCCCTGCGAGCGACGCTCCCTCATCTGCCGGGTGCCGTGCCGCCGGGGGCTACGCCGCGGGGGTGCCGGCGATGTTGACCAGCCACGGCACACCGAACTTGTCGGTGAACATTCCGAAGGTGTCACCCCAGGGCGCCTTGGCCAGCTTCTCGGCGATGGTGCCGCCGTCGGACAGCTGGTTGTAGTACCCGGTCAGGGTTTCCTCGTCGTCCCCGGACAGCGAGACCGTTGAGTTGGCGGTGATTGCCATGGAGCTGGGGACGTCGGCGCCCATGAGGACCAGGCCGTTGTCGGCCGTGAGCTGGCCGTGCATGATCTTGTCTGCCTCGGCCGGGTCATCGGAGGCATGGAATTCGGCAAAGGTGCTCAGGTCCAGCTTGCCGCCGAAGACGGAGTGGTAAAACTCCATGGCCTCCTTGGCGTTGTCGCGAAAGTTCAAATACGGGTTCAATCGAACAGTCATGATTGGTCTCCTGATGGGTTGGGTCCTATTGGGACACCTGACATTATCCCCGCATTGGAAACCCCTGTCAGCAGTTATCCCGGCAGGGCCCGGCCCATCCGCCAATAACCCATGAAGGCCACCGCATTCCGGTCCATGCCCACATCCCGCACCAAGTACCGGCGCAATCCGCGGACGGTGGCGGCCTCCCCGGCAATCCACGCGTACAGGCCTTTTCCCGGCGCGGATTCCGGGGTCTCCCAGAGAACTGCACCGTCAATGTCGACGTCTTCGGGCTCCTCACCCCGCAGGCACGCGGCAGGCAGAATCAGCTGCCGAACGTCTGTTGCCAGCAACGCGCCGTGGCCGCAGCCATTCCTGGCATGCCAGCGCACTTCCACCCCTGCCGGGCAGGCCATGTCCAGGAAGTCAGCCGCGGTGGGCACCTCCAGCACGGCGTGCCCGGAAACATGCGAAGGCAGCGACTCCAGGATCGCGGCGATGGCCGGCACTGCGGTTTCGTCCCCGGCCAGCAGGACCCGCCCGGCGGTGCCCGGGGCAAATTCAATGCCCAGGCAGTCCCCCCACCGGGCGCACGGGCCAACCACCATCAGCGGATCCCCCGGCCGCGCGGCAGCAGCCCAGGATGCGGCCGGTCCGAAGGCTCCCGGGTGCAGCACAAAGTCAATGTCCAGTTCCCCCGCGCTCGCCTGCCTGCCCGACGACGCCGGAACCTCCGCGCGCAGCGCCCTCACGGTATACGTCCGCATCACCCCGCGCGCAGCTTCATCCAGCGAGCGCCAGCGCTGGTACCAGTCATCCTGCAGTGAGCCGCGGACAGTGTTCAGCTGCGGGAGGTCCTTGCCGGGCGAGGGAATGAGCACCTTGACCCGCAGGTCCAGCGTTTCCCCGCCCGGGCCCGCGCCAAAAAGCGCCAGGTCTGCTCCGGTGAAGGTGATGCGCCGGAAGTGCGGCGTCAGCTGCTGAACCCGCGCAACGGACAGCCGGAATGCCCGCATGGGGCTGACCGGATCCTCCGCCACGGCTACTGCACTCATGCGGGCGCCCCCGCCAGAGAGGCCCCCGCACCCAGCAGCGCGGCGCGGCGCCCCAGGGGAACCACCAGAGGGGTGCCTGTGACAGGGTCCGGGACCACCACGGATTCCAGGCCAAACACCTCGCGGACCAGCGCGGCGGTCAGCACGGCCTCCGGCTTGCCTTCGGCCACCACCCGGCCAGCTTTCATGGCCACCAGATGGTCCGCGTACCGTGCCGCCAGGTTGAGGTCGTGCAGCACAATGGCCACAGTGGTCCCCCTGCGAGCGTTGAGCTCGGACACCACATCCAGCACCTCCACCTGGTGGGCCAGGTCAAGGTAGGTGGTGGGCTCGTCCAGCAGCAGCACCTCTGTTTCCTGGGCCAGCGCCATGGCAATCCACACACGCTGGCGCTGCCCTCCGGAGAGCTCGTCCACGGTGCGCCCCGCCAGCCCCAGCGTTCCGGTGACGGAGAGCGCTGCCGCCACGGCGTCGTCGTCGGCCCCGGTCCACTGGCGGAACCAGCCCTGGTGGGGGCTGCGTCCGCGCCCCACCAGCTCGGAAACGGTGATGCCCTCCGGCGCGGTGGGGGCCTGCGGCAGGATGCCCAGTTCGCGCGCCAGGGCACGGGTGGGCATCCTGTGGATGTCCGCCCCGTTGAGAAGTACAGCGCCGGACCGGGCCGAAAGCAGCCTGGCCAGCCCGCGCAGCAGCGTGGACTTCCCGCAGGCGTTGGCGCCCACAATGTAGCTCACCTTTCCCGCGGGCAGTTCCAGCGAGAGCCCCTGCACGATGGGCGCACCGGCATAGCCGAGGGTGATGTTCCGGGCGCTGAGCCGTGTCGGGTGTGAATTGAGGGCCATGTCAGCCTCCTTGGTTGGAGCGGTTGGATGAAATAAGGAGCCACAGCAGGAACGGCGCCCCGAGCGCACCGGTCACCACACCCACCGGCAGGGAGACCCTGGGGATGGCATTGACGGCGGCCAAGTTGCCGGCCAGGACAATTCCTGCACCCACCAGCGCAGCCACCGCCAGGGACGGGGCCCCGTTGTTGAGCCGCCTGGCGATAGGCCCGGAGAGGAAGGCGACGAAGGCAATGGGCCCGGCCGCGGCCGTGGGAAGGGCGGCCAGCAGCACGCCAAGCAGGGTCAGCAGCAGGCGGGCACGCGGAACGTTGAAGCCAAGCCCGGCGGCAGTGTCGGCACCGAGTGCCAGCCCGCGCAGCTGCCGCGCGCCCGGCCCGGCAAGCGGCAGGAGCACCAGCAGGGCTGCGGCCAGGAACGCCACGCGCTGCCAGTTCGCCGGGGCCAGCGAGCCGCTCAGCCACACCATGACATCCCGCGCGTTGCCTGTGTCGGCGCGGGATAGCAGAAACGTGACGGCGGCCTGCAGGAACGCTGCCGCCCCAATGCCCACCAAAATCAGCCCCGTGCCGCCCCGGCCGCGCGCCAGCCAGGTGATCAGCACCGCCACCACCAGCGCTCCGCCCATGGCCGCCAGGGACACACCGGCCCCGCGTGCGCCAAAGACCACGATTGCGGCAACAGCAGCCGCACTGGCACCGTAGCTGATGCCGATGATGTCAGGGCTGGCCAGCGGGTTGCGCAGCATGGCCTGGAAAATGGCCCCTGCCACGCCGAACGATGCCCCGGCCAGCAGGCCCAGCAGCGCCTGCGGCAGCTTGTTTTCCATGACGATAAAGCTGGCACCGGGAATCTCGGCCCCGCCCATCAGCCGCAGGAAATCCGGCACCGTGACGGTGTAGCTGCCCAGCAGGACATTCGCGAAGAACAGACCGGCCACGGCGGCGCCGAGGATTCCCGCAACCCAAGCACGACGGCGGCGGGGCGCCTTGCGCCGTTCACGCACCCAGGCGCCACCCAGGACGGCGGCACCGGCGGGCAGCTGCGCCTTGTCCAGGACGCTCACAATTCGGCCCGCCGCCCGCGGCGCACCACGGCAATGAACACGGGCGCCCCGATGAGGGCGGCGAGAATGCCCGCCGGAACCTCCCCCGGCAATAGGACCACCCGCCCCGCCACGTCCGCCGTCAACAGGATTGCCGGGGCCGCCAGGAGCGACAAGGGCAGCAGCCAGCGGTAATCCGGCCCAACCAGCCCGCGCAGCAGGTGTGGAACCACCAGCCCGATGAAGCCGATGGGGCCCGCTAATGCCGTGGCGGAACCGCACAGCAACACAATTCCCACGGCGGAGACCGCCCGCCCCGGTCCGGGGCGGTGGCCCAGCCCGCGGGCCATGTCGTCGCCAAGGGCAAGGGTGTTGAGCAGCCGCCCGGTGGCCAGCAGGATCACCGCGCCTATCGTGACGAACGGCAGCACGGCCCCGACAGCGTCCCAGGACTTTCCGGCCAGCGCACCCACCTGCCAGGTCCTGAAGAGCTCCAGGGAGTCCTGGCTGGTGACGAGCATGGCGCTCATGAGCGATCCCATTCCCGCGGCTGCGGCCGCCCCAGCAAGTGCGAGTTTTACAGGGGTGGCCCCGCTGCGGCCCAGGCTGGCCACACCGTAGACCACCACGGCCGCCACGGCGCTGCCGGCAAAGGCAAACCACAGATAGGAGGACACCCCGGCTGCGCCGAAAAAGAAGATTCCCGCCACCACGGCAAGCGAGGCTCCCGCATTGACACCCAAAATGCCGGGATCGGCCAGCGGGTTGCGGGCCACGCCCTGCATGGAGGTGCCCGCCAGGCCCAGGGACGCGCCCACCACCAGCCCGGCGACGGTTCGCACCAAGCGGGAGGCCACCACGGCGTGGTCGCCGTTGGCAGGTTCAAAGTGCGCAAGGGCATCAAATACGATTGGCAGCGGCACAGTGCGGGCGCCGAACGCCAGGGACATGAGCACGGCCGCCGCCAGCGCGGCTGCCAACGCCAACAGCCAGGCCAGCTGGCGAACGGCAAAGAAGCCCCTGCCTGGCCGCCCAAGCACCCCGGCGGCAGGCGGCAGGGGCACAGCGGAGGGGACCGGCGTCGCAATTCCTAAGGGCGGTGTCAGTGCGGGTGCACCCATCCAGACGGGCCCTACGCCTTCGAGGCCGCGGCGCCGAGCTGCGGCAGGAACGCCTCCAGCGCCCAGGGCAGGCTCAGCGGGGAGGACGCGGAGATTGCGTACGTGAGGGTGTTGTCCGAATCGGCCACGAAGGCACCCTTCCTGATGGCGGGAATCTGGCCCAGGAGGGGGTCCGTGGTGATTGCGTCCTTCGTCTTCTTGTCCGGCACCCAGCTGACAAAGACCTGCGACACCAGCTCGTTGGCCTTTTCGGCTGACCATGGGATGAAGAATCCGGGTTTCCCCTGCCCTGCGGCGACCACCACGGGAGCCAGCTGCATGCCGATGCTGGCCAGGAACTTGGGGCGGTTGTCGCCGGAGAGGTAGACGTTGACGCCGTCGCTCTTGTCCGGCTCCAGGTTGCCGTAGATGAAGGTCTTGCCTTTGATGGCAGGGTACTTGGCGGCCTGCGCGGCAATGGTTTTCTCCGTGGCGGCAATGAGTTCCTGGGCAGCCTGGGACTTGCCGAGGGCGGCACCGATCATGGTGGTGGAATCCTGCCAGGACGTGGCGTACGGGGCTTCCGGGTAGGCGATGACCGGGGCTATCTTGCTGAGCTTGTCATAATCGTCCCGGGTCAGGCCGGAGTAGGCGGCCAGGATGATGTCCGGGTTGACCTTGGCCACTTCCGTGAAATTCACGCCGTCCGCCTCGGAGTACTGCACCGGGGCCTTTGCGGTGCCGAACGCCGCGCCCGCCCTTTCCAGCGCCGCGTCCTTCCACGGGGTGGAACCCTGCGCGTTGCCGCCCCAGTCGTCCCTCGGCATTCCCACGGGCACCACGCCCAGCGCCAGGGCCACGTCCGCGTTGACCCAGGACACCGTGGCGATTCGCTGCGGGGCTGCCGTGAGGACCGTGTTGCCGAACTTGTGCCTGACCGTGATGGGGAAAGCGTCCGTGGCAGCATTCCCGGATCCGCCGGCCGAGCCGACCTCACCGGTGGAGCAGCCGGTCAGTGTGGCGGCGGTGGCCGCCACCGCCAGCAGTCCGAGCGAAAGTCCCTGTCGACGCGAAAATTCCACAATTGATCCTTACCGTAGCTGTGATGGCGGCCCGCAGAAGTTAAGCAAGCCTTACCTACCCTAGCGGATCTTCTGGACAATAGGGAACACTAATGTGACGTAATAGCTGGGGTGTGACGCTCCGCCTGCTGCCCTACGGTTACCCGGGCCTACGGCGCAGGCGTGCGCAGGATCCAGTGGTTGGCATCCAGGCCGCGCATCAGCTTGCGGCCAATGCGGGCCAGGTCCGCAACGTCCTCTTCGTCCAGCTGGTCAAAGACCAGGCCCCGGACGGTTTCCACGTGAAGCGGGGCCAGTTCCCGGATCAGTGACAGCCCGGCGTCCGTGATGGTGGTTGACGTAACCCGTGCGTCGTCGGCATGGGTGGCGCGCTCCACCAGCCCGCGGGCCTGCAGCTTCTTGGCCACGTGGGAAAGCCTTGACAGCGAGGCGCTGGTCCGCGCTGCGAGCTCGCTCATGGGCAGAGTCCCGGTGGATGCCTCGGAGAGCATGGCCAGCACGTTGTAGTCAAAAAGCGACAGCTTTGCGGCCTGCTGCAGCGGGGCTTCAAGCGCCCCGGGCAGCAGCGTGGTGGTGGACAGCAGCGCCAGCCACGCGGCACGTTCATCGGCATTCAGCCAGCGCGGCCCCGGTTCACTCATGCCCACCATCTTTCCACGGTTGTCCGACGACAGACGGGACCCGGCAACTTTTTACTTGACACATCAACTAAACTCATCTAAATTTACTTGTAGCTTCAAGTAAATACTTCCAGCACACCCCTCGGAAAGCAGGAACACCATGAGCACCATCACCATCATTGGCTCCGGAAACATGGCCCGCGGCATCGCAACACGGGCCCTCGCCGCTGGACGGAGCGTGGAAATCCTCAACCGCGACGAGGCCAAGGCTGCGGCCCTGGCCGCCGAACTTGGCGCCAACAGCACCTCGGGCAAGCTGGGCCAGGTCCCGTCGGGCGAGATTGTGGCGCTGGCCCTGCCGTTCGACGCCGCCAAGGAAGTGGTGTCGGCCTACGGCGACACCCTGGCCGGCAAGACGGTCATCGACATCACCAACCCGGTAAACTTCGAAACTTTTGACTCGCTGGTGGTTGCCCCCGGCACGTCCGCTGCCGAGGAAATCGCAGCCCTGACGCCGGCCAACGTGGTCAAGGCCTTCAACACGACCTTCGCAGGTACGCTCGCCACTGGCGAAACCAGCGGACAGGCACTTGACGTGTTCATTGCCGGCGACAATGCCGAGGCGGCCGCGGCGGTCTCTTCCCTGGTGTCCGACGGCGGAATGCGCCCCATCGTTGCCGGGCCGCTCAAGCGGGCCCGCGAGCTTGAAGGCTTCCAGTTCCTGGTCATGACGCTCCAGGCCAACCCGGCCTTCGAGACCTTCAACTGGAACACAGGCCTGAAGATCGTGGACTAGTCCCCAGGCGCTCCCACGCGCGGAACGGCCCCTACGCGTCCACCGGGCGGGTGGGGGCCGTTCCGTTGCCAAAGGGCCGCCCGCCCAGCGACTCGCGGCCGTGCGCCGTGGCCCATCCCGAGGTGTCGGGGCCCAGCGGGACAATCTGCGTGGGGTTCAGGTCCTCATGCACCACGTAGTAGTGCTTCTTGATCTGTTCAAAGTTGACGGTGTCGCCAAATCCGGGCGTCTGGAACAGGTCCCGGGCGTAGGCCCACAGCACGGGCATTTCGATGAGCTTGTTCCGGTTGCACTTGAAGTGCCCGTGGTAGACGGCGTCAAAGCGGACCAGTGTGGTGAACAGGCGAACATCCGCTTCGGTAATGGTGCTCCCCATCAGGAATCGCTGCGTGGCGAGGCGTTCCTCGAGCCAGTCGAGAGCGGTGAACAGGCGTTCGTAGGCAGCGTTATACGCTTCTTGCGAACCGGCGAAGCCGCAGCGGTAGACGCCGTTGTTGACCTCGGTGAAGATGCGCTTCATCACCGGGGCCATGTCCTCGCGCAGCGCTTCCGGGTACAGCTCGGGCGCTCCTTCCCGGTGGAATTCGCTCCATTCGGTGGAAAAGTCCAGCGTGATTTGCGGGAAGTTGTTCGTCACCACGGCCCCGCTGGGCACGTCCACAATGGCGGGGACGGTGATCCCACGCGGGTAGTTTGGCGTGCGCTTGAAGTACGCGTCCTGCAGGCGCGGAATGCCCAGCACGGGGTCCAGGCCGTCCGGGTCCAGGTCAAACGTCCAGCTCCGCACGTCATGCGTGGGGCCGCAGACACCGATCGAAATGGCGTCTTCGAGGCCCAGCAGCCGGCGCACAATGGTGGAACGGTGCGCCCACGGACACGCCCGCGCCACCACCAGGCGATACCGCCCGGCCTCCACGGGGTAGCCGTCAGCGCCGTCCCGGGTGATCCGCGTTTCAATGTAGTTGGTGTCCCGCGTGTACTCGCTGCCCGTCACGTACGTGCCCTTGGTACTGAAATCCTGCTGAGTGTCCATGAAGCCAGCCTATGCCCGCCGCCGGAAACCCGACAGGTCCCGGCCCCGCGCGCAAGCCAAGCACGACGGCGGCCGGCTGGATCAGTGGCCGCCACGGCTAAGCTGGGGATGTGGAAATTCGAGCCGTCTTGCCTGGACCGCTTTTCCTGACGCGGCGCCCACCCTGCGGCGCCTGCGGGACCTCGGACTTCGCGTCGGCGTCATCACCAACGGCAATCACGAACAGCAATCAATGAAAATCGCGAGACTCGGGTTGGAACCACTGCCGGACGTGTTCTTCAGTTCAGAACAGATGGGCCACGCCAAACCCGACAAATCAGCGTTCACCTGGACTGTGCGGGCATCGCAAGGCAGTTGGCCCAGCACAGGGGACGCGACGGAAACCAGCCATGGTGCGCTCAAAAAGGTTTAGTAGATTTACTCAAAAAGGTATCGTACGAATGCTCAAAATGGTAGTGTAGATCCACTCAAAAGAGTATGGCGACCGCATTCAAAGGGCGCGGGAACATGGCAGCGGAGGAGACTGGTCGCGTGCAGGGCTACAGCAGACGGATCGTTGACAACTCAATCGATGAACTCTTCCCTTCGTTCGCCGCCATCTCCATTGACGGGGCCCGCGCGATCGGGAAGACCTCAACAGGGGCACAACGGGCAAAAACGATTCTCAACCTGGACCTCCCTGAAATTCAGCAGTTGATCCAGGCAGACCCAAACTATTTGGGCCGGGCGGACACCCCCGTTCTCATCGACGAGTGGCAAAACGTCCCCGAGGTTTGGGACCGGATCCGCCGGCTCGTAGACAACGACGCAACCGGAGGACGGTTCATCCTGGCCGGAAGCGCCGCACCCATCGGTGTCCGGCTGCACTCCGGCGCTGGCCGAATCATCAAATTCCGGATGCGCCCGCTCTCCATCGCGGAACGCGGCTTGGCCACCCCCACCGTCCGGGTCCGCGATCTTCTCGAGCCAGGCGCCACGAACATCACCGGCTCCAGCGATGTCGACTTGCGCGGCTACGTCCGTGAAATTATCGCTTCTGGATTCCCGCAGGCCCGGCAGATGAACGATCGTGCCCGTGGGGTGTGGCTGGATGACTACATCGAGCGCGTCATCACCCACGATTTTACCGAACAGGGCCACCGCATCCGGCGACCGGAACTTCTGCGGGGATGGTTGCGGGGCTACGCCTCGGCCACAGCTTCCGCAACCACGTTTGCAAAAATCGGGGCCAGTCTGGACCCGGGTGAACCGGCTGGACCGGCCAAAACAACGTCGATCGCCTACCGTGACGTTCTTAGCAGCCTCTACTTGCTGGACCAAGTCGATGCCTGGTCGCCCAGCAAGAAGATTTTGGCGCGCGCCGCACTCGCGCCGAAGCATTTTCTCGCCGACCCGGCCCTCTCTGCGCGCCTGCTCAACCTCAACGAGGCCAAGCTGATGTCCGCCACCGGACCTGCGAGCAACACCGGAGTCCGGACCCGGCTCGGTGACTTCTTTGAGGCACTTGTCGCCCTCAGCCTGCAGACATATGCCGCGGCCAACGATGCCCAGCTCTCCCACTTCCGCGACCATGACGGGCGGCGCGAGATTGACTTCATCCTCCACCGCGGGCACGCTGAAGCAGTGGGCTTTGAGGTGAAGCTCAAGTCCTCAATCAATGACAACGACGTTCGCCATCTGCTCTGGCTCAAGCAATCACTCCCCGAGCAAATAGTCGACCTCGTCGTCATCAATATCGGCACCCACGCCTATCGCCGCAAGGACGGCGTGGCTGTAATCCCGCTCGCGCTGCTCACCGCCTAAAGCTCCACCCAAGCCAACCACCACCAACCCACGCCCGACGGCGGCACCCGGGCGCCGCCGTCGTCCGCGCTAAGCGAAACCCGCCAACATGCGCGCCAGCAGCTTTACTCTCCAAAATCACCCTGCATATGATCGAGGGCAGCAGGTGAGTGCCACCTACAGTGAGGACCTTCCATGGCGGCCCCAGAAGCAGTCCGCTCCCCCGCGGGCAATGCCGCAAACCAAACCATCAGCCAGGCCGGATCGGCAATGGTGCAATTTCAGGGCGTGCAGAAGGCCTACCAGGCCGGCCGGCCCGCCGTCGACAACCTGAACCTGAGCATCGACGCCGGCAGGATCACCGTCTTCGTGGGCCCGTCGGGCTGTGGGAAAACCACCTCGCTGCGCATGATCAACCGCATGGTGGAACCCACGGCGGGCACCATCACGGTGGGCGGGCGGGACATCAGCACCATCCCCGCACACCAGTTGCGCCGCTCCATGGGCTATGTGATGCAGTCGGCCGGGCTGCTCCCCCACCGCACCGTGCTGGACAATGTCACCACCGTGCTGCGCCTGAACCGGGTGCCGCGCGCCGCAGCCCGCGCCCGCGCCGCCGAACTGCTGGAGACCGTGGGCCTGTCCGCCGACATGGGCAAGCGGTACCCCAACCAGCTCTCCGGCGGGCAGCAGCAGCGCGTGGGCGTGGCCCGGGCGCTGGCCGCAGACCCTCCCATCCTGCTCATGGACGAGCCCTTTTCCGCCGTGGACCCCGTGGTGCGCGCCGAACTCCAGCAGGAACTGCTCCGGCTCCAGCGCGAACTCGCCAAGACCATCATTTTTGTCACGCACGACATCGACGAGGCCACGCTCCTGGGCGACAAGGTGGCCGTCTTCGCCACGGGCGGGCGCGTGGCGCAGTATGCCGATCCGGAGGAGATCCTGCGGGCCCCCGTGGACGACTTTGTGGCGGCATTTGTGGGCCGGGACCGCGGCTTCCGGCACCTGTCCTTCAGCCCTGGCGCCTCCGTGCCCGTCCACCCGGCGCCGTCGGTGGCGTGGGACGGCGCCGCCCTGATGGACGACGGCGCTGCTGCCGCCGGCCTGCGCCCGGAAGCTCCCGGCGCGGACGGTTCCGGCTGGCGGCTGGCCGTGGATGGAGGCGGGCGCCCCCTGGGCTGGCTGGCACCAGGCACTGCCGGTACCCCTGGCACCGCCGAAGCCGGAGGCCCGCTGGTGCCCGGAGGGTCCCTGTTCCACGCCGGCGACCCCCTCCGCAATGCCCTCGATGCGGCCTTGTCCTCCCCGTCCGGGCTGGGCGTTGCCGTTGATGGGGACGGCCTGGTGCAGGGCGTGGTGCGCGCACCGGAGGTGCTGGCGGCCATCGAGGCAGCCCGCGAATCCCGGACCGCCGAAGGCCAGACCCCTGAAGGCCGCGGCTGATGCAGTGGTTCCTGGCCAACCTGCCGCAGGTCCTCGCCCTCAGCGGATCCCACCTGGTCCAGGCCGTGGTGCCGCTGGCACTGAGCGTGGTCATCGCCGTCCCGCTGGCGCAGCTGGCCCGCCTGAACAAGGGCCTGGGCGCCTTCATCCTCTCCGCCGGCTCCCTGCTGTACACCGTCCCGTCCCTGGCGCTGTTTGTGATCCTGCCCGGCATCCTGGGCACCAAGATCCTGGACTTCGCCAACATCATCGTGGCCCTGACCATCTACGCCGTGGCACTGCTGGTCCGCTCCACCCTGGACGCACTAAACTCCGTGGACGACGGCGTCCGGCAGTCCGCCACCGCCATGGGGTTCAGGCCCCTGCAGCGCTTCCTGGCGGTTGACCTGCCGCTTTCCGTACCGGTGCTCTTTTCCGGCCTGCGCGTCATCTCCGTCAGCAACATCTCCCTCGTTACCGTGGGGGCGCTGCTGGGCATTCCCAGCCTGGGCTTCTTCTTCACGGACGGGTTGCAGCGCAATTTCCCCACGGAGATTGTGGTGGGCATAGTGGGCACCCTGGTGCTGGCGCTGCTCATGGACCTGGTCCTGGTGCTGCTGCAGCGCCTCCTCACGCCGTGGCTGCGCACGGCAACACCGGCACCAACGGCACCAACGGCAACACCGACGACGGCGGCACAGCCGGGGGTGGCCGCATGAGCCTGCCCGCCACCACCTACACCGCCACGGGCCCCTTCGCCGAAGGCTGGCAGTGGCTCACGGACCCGGCCAACTGGCAGGGCCCCATGGGCATCCCCGTGCGCATCACCGAACACCTGGGCTACTCGGCGCTGACCCTGCTCATCTCCGTGGCGATAGCCGTCCCCATCGGACTGTACGTGGGGCACACGGGCCGGGGACGCGTCGTCGTGGTTTCCCTGGCGGGGCTGCTGCGGGCCCTGCCCACGCTGGGCATCATGACTCTGTTTGCCCTCATGGCCACCTCCACGCTGTCGCTCATGCCCGCCATCTGGTCGCTGGTGCTGCTGGCCGTCCCGCCCATCCTGACGGGGACCTATGCGGGGATTTCCGCCGTCGACCCCCAAATAGTGGACGCCGCCCGCAGCATGGGAATGACGGGGCGCCAGGTGCTGTTCCGGGTGGAGGTGCCCAACGGACTGGCCGTGATTCTGGGCGGCTTCCGTTCGGCAGTGCTGCAGGTGGTGGCGACGGTGGCTGTTGTCGCGTTCATCAGCCTGGGCGGGCTGGGCAGGTTCATCATTGATGGATTGGCCGTGCAGGACTACGGTCAAGTACTGGGTGGGGCCGTGGTGATTGCCTGTGTGGCAATTGCCCTTGACGGCGTCCTCGCCCTGCTGCAGCGGCTGGCCGTCTCGCCCGGCCTCAAGGAGCCCGCCGGGACACCGGAGCCGGCGGCCCGGACACGGATTCACCCATAGCTAAAGTGCTTACAGGTACTACAGGAGGAAAAACATGAAGAACATGTCCCAGCCCGGCCCGGCACAACCAAGCCGCAGGGCGATCCTGGGCGCAGCCGCGGGGCTGACCGTGGCCCTGGCCGTGACGGCCTGCAGCAGCGGGAACCCGCTCAACACCGCTTCGTCCGCCGGCCCCACGTCATCGGCCAATGCCACGGCAGGCGGGGGCGGCGGCAATGGTTCCGTGGTGGTGGGCTCCGCCAACTTCCCCGAAAGCGCCACGATTGCCGAGATCTACGCCGGCGCGCTCAACGCGGCCGGTGTCACGGCCACCACGAAGCTGAACATTGGCGCCCGCGAGGTCTACGTCAAGGCTGTGGAGGACGGTTCCATTGACGTGGTTCCGGACTACTCGGGCAACCTGCTGGGCTACCTCGACCCCAAAACGACTGCAACCACACCGGCCGAGGTACTGGCGGCCCTGCCCAAGGTGATGCCGGCCGGCCTGTCCGTGCTGGGCGCAGCCGCGGCGGAGGACAAGGACGCCATGGTGGTGACGGCTGCAACCGCTGCCAAGTACAACTTGAAATCCCTCGAGGACCTTGCCAAGGTCTGCGGCCAGCTCACCCTCGGCGCGCCGCCGGAATTCGCCACCCGCCCGTATGGGCTGCCCGGGCTGAAGGCCAAGTACGGCTGCGTCCCGTCCAAGTTCACCCCCATCAGCGACGGTGGCGGCGCCCTGACCGTCAAGGCCCTGCTGAACAATGACATCCAGGTGGCGGACATCTTCACCACATCCCCGGCCATCCCCGAGAACAAGTTCGTGGTCCTGACCGACCCGAAGAACAACTGGCTGGCCCAGCAGGTGGTGCCGCTGATCAAGACGGCCAAGCTGTCCGACGCAGCCCAGATGGCCCTGGGCCAGGTGTCCGGGCTGCTGACCACCGAGGACCTCATCGCGCTGAACGCAGAGGTCAGCGGAGCCCAGAAGATGGACCCGAAGGCCGCCGCAGCCAAGTGGCTCAAGGACAAGGGAATCACCAAGTAAGGGGATGACATGAGCGGCCCAGCTGAATCCGTCGACATTGTGGTGGTGGGCATGGGGCCCGGCGGCGAGGCCGTGGCCGGGGAACTGGCGGCGGCCGGGCTCTCCGTGGTGGGCGTCGAGCAGCGCCTGGTGGGCGGGGAGTGCCCCTATTTTGGCTGCATTCCCTCCAAGATGCTGATCCGGGCCGGCAACGCCCTGGCCGAGGCCCGCCGCGTGCCCGGCCTCGCCGGGCAGTCCACGGTGGAGCCGGACTTTTCGGTGGTGGCCCGCCGCATCCGCCAGGAGGCCACGGACAACTGGGATGACGCCGTCGCCGCGAAGCGCTTCACGGACAAGGGCGGCCGGCTGGTCCGCGGCACGGGGCGGCTTTCCGGCCCGCACCAGGTCACCGTTTTAATGCACGACGGCGGCGAGGCCACCTTCGCAGCCCGGCTCGCCGTGGTGCTCAATCCCGGCACAGACCCCGCCGTGCCGTCCACTCCAGGCCTGGTCGGCACGCCGTTTTGGACCAACCGGGAGGCCCTGCAGGCAGAAACGGCACCCGCGTCACTGCTGGTGCTGGGCGGCGGGCCCATCGGCGCCGAGCTGGCCCAGGCCTTTGCCCGCTTCGGGACCCGTGTCACGGTGGTGGCGCGCGGCCCGCGGCTGGTCCCCCGTGAGGAACCGGAAGCTTCGGAGCTGCTGGCGGACGTGTTCCGTTCCGAGGGCATCGAGGTGCTGCTGAACACGAACACGAGCTCCGTTTCGCATGTCCCGGGCGGCTTCACCGTGGAGCTGTCCAGTGCTGGCGCGGACAGCGCCGGCCCTTCCGTTTTGCAGTTGGATGCGGAGAAGGTGCTGGTCGCCACGGGGCGCAGCTCCGTGCTGGGCACCCTGGCGCTGGACGCCGCAGGGATTGCCTGGGACGGTTCCGCGGCGCCCGCCGTGGACGGGCATTTGCAGCTCACGGACGGGCTCTACCTTATGGGCGACGCCGCAGGGGCCGGGGCGTTCACCCACCTGTCCATGTACCACGCGAACATTGTGGCCGGTCACATCCTGGCCCGTCACACTGGGCAGCCGGACCGCGGCACCACGGAATCCCACGCAGTGCCGCGGGTGACGTTTACGGACCCGGAGATCGGCGCCGTCGGCCTGACGGAACGCCAGGCGCGGGAGGCGGGGCTGAATGTGCGGATTGGGGTCACCGACCTGGCGGCGTCCACCCGGGGCTGGATCCACCAGGGACAGGGCTTCATCAAATTGGTGGAGGACGCGGACAGCGGCACCCTGGTGGGTGCGGCCTCCGTGGGGCCTTCCGGCGGCGAAGTCCTGTCCATGCTGGCCCTGGCCGTACATGCGCGCATCCCCGTCAGCACCCTCAAGTCGATGATTTACGCTTACCCCACATTTCACCGCGCCGTGGAAGCAGCCCTCGCCGGCCTCCCCTGACGTCGAAGTTCGAGATAACCACCGCCCCGGGGACAGAATTCAGCCCGCCGCGAGCATCACCTTGCGCACGGCCGCACTGAGCTGCATGGCCCGGCCTGCCGTGCCGCCTTCCTCGGCCCGGGCCGGAATGTAGCCAAAGCCAATGCCGTAGAGCGGGTCGGCGTACCCCAGCGCGGCATTGGCGCCGTCGTGCCCGAATGCCTGCGCGCTGCCGAAGTCCATGCGCGGCTGGGACTTCATGAAGGTGATGGCGAAAGCGCTGGTGTCGCAGAAGATGCGGTCCAGGCCCCAGACCTGTTCCTGGGACATGGCGGCGATGGTTTCCGGGCTGAGGAATGGCTCCAGGCCGTCAAGGCCAGTGGTGGCTGCCGCATAAACGCGGGCCAGGCCGTCGGCGCACCCCACGCCGGCGCCGCTGCAGCTGCCGGCAGCCCGCACGCTGCGGATGTTGGGCAGCGCCAGCAGGTTTCCGGCCTGGACATTGCCGGACACCCCGGCCAGGGACCCGGGATCCAGGAAGCCGCCGGCAGAGCCGTCGTCGAACAATACGGGCCGGAACCTGGCCTCCTCGGAGTCCGGCAGTCCCAGGAACATGTCGGCGGCAAAGGGCTCGCGGATGCGCCGGTTGTAGATGTCCTGCAGCCGTTCCCCCGTTACCTGGCGGCACAGCTCCTCCAGGAACACGCCCATGGTCAGCGCGTGGTAGCCGAAGGTGCCGGAGCCGGGGCGCCACAGCGGAGCCATGTCCGCCAGCCGGCCGGCCACGGCGGGGAGGTCGTTGTAGTCCTCCATGGCAAAGCCGCCCTGCACCCCCACCAGCCCGGCCTGGTGGGACAGCAGCTGGCGCACTGTCACGGCACCCTTGCCGTGCCGGGCAAACTCGGGCCAGTACGCGGCCACCGCGGCGTCCAGGTCAATGAGCCCGTCCTGCACCAGCAGGCTGAAGGCCAGTGCGGCCACGCCCTTGGAGACGGAAAACACGCCAGTGAGCGAATCCGGCGTGGAATCGGGCCCGCCCGCCAGGTCCACCACCTTCGTTCCCCCCACATAAACAGCCAGCTGGGCGCTGTAGGCGGGATCGGCGTCGAGCATGGACTCAAAGAGCTCGCGGACGGGGGCAAACTGCTCGGTGGCAAAGGTCATGGGTCCAGCTTAGGGAACAAGGGAGCCAACGCCGCATCACATCGGCGAGATTTCGGCTTTCCCGCGGGAGTCGACGTCGACGGTGAACTGGACGCCGCCGGCCCATAGCCCGGAGACGCTGAACGGGCCGAACGGAGTCGGCACCTTGCCGGCGGCAACGGGGAGCCGGCCCGGGCCCTGGGGTTCCAGCCTGAGCGCGGCCAGCAGAATCGGCACGGCCGACGCGGCTGCCCATGCCTGCGGCCGGCACGATGAGGGGTACGGGAGGGGGCCGCCGGCCTCCGGGGAGTGCCCGGAAAAAAGTTCCGGCAGCCGGTAGTCAAAGGAAGCAGCCGCATCAACCAGCCCCGACGCAATGCGCGCGGCGTCCGTCAGGTGACCCGTGCGGGCCAGGCCCTCGAGGATGATGGCTGAATCGTGCGTCCACACCGTTCCGCAGTGGTAGCGCAGCGGCCAGTATCCCCCGTTGCTGGAATCCAGGGTGCGGATGCCAAAGCCGGAGAACATGCCGGGCTGCATGAGCCGGGCAGCCACCACGTCACTTTCCTCCGGGGAAAGGATGCCGCTTCCGAGGAGGTGGCCCATGTTGCTGGCGACGCCGTCAACGGCCCGTTTATCCGCGTCCAGCGCGAGGGCGGGGTACGGTCCCAGCTCGTCACGGCACCAAAAGCTCGCGCGGAAGTTGGCGGCGAGCGCCGCCGCGTAGGCCCGCCATTCCTCGGCTCCCGGCCGTCCGAAGGCCTCCAGCAGTTCCGCCCCGTCAAGGGCCGCCCGGTAGGCATAACCCTGGACCTCGGCCAATGCGATTGGGCCCACCGCCTGTGTGCCGTCCTGCCAGCGGATGGAATCCCCGGAATCCTTCCATCCCTGGTTGGCGAGGCCGTGGCCGGTGGTGTCAAGGTATTCCAGAAAGCCGTCGCCGTCGGCATCGGCCCAATCCCGCAGCCACCCCAGGGCCGCTTCAAGGTTGCCCAGCAGTGGCTGGACGTCCCCGTCAGGCATCCCCCACTTCCAGGCGTCATGCAGCAGGCTGATCCAGAGCGGCGTCGCGTCCACGGTGCCGTAGTAGACGGGTGGCAGGCGGAGTTCCCCGTTGTGGGAGTTGGCCGGCAGGCGGAGCTCCCCGCGGCGCACTTCATGGAGGATCTTGCCGGGCTGCCCCGCCGTTTCGGGATCATGGACAGTGCACTGGCGTGCCGCCAGCGTGCGCAGCGTGCCGGCGGCGAGCGCCGGATCCACGGGCAGCAGCATGCGCGCGGCAATGAGGGAGTCGCGGCCAAACAGCGTGAAGAACCACGGGGCACCTGCCGCCAGGAACACCTCCCCGGGGGCGTCGACAGGGGACATGCGCAGGCCCTGCAAATCCGCTTGCGCCCGCGCCACGAGGGAGGCCAGCCGCGGATCCTGCGCCGTCACCAGCAGCGGCGCAGGGGCTGGAACGCCACCTGACATGAAGGGCGCCTTGGCGTCGTCGGCCTCCACCCACCAGGCAAGCCGCGCCTCCCCTCGCGGCGGGATGGTGACGTCCCAGCGGAACGTGATGCCGCCGTCGTACGTTTCCGCCGAGGCACCCGGCGCGCCAATGGAGGCTGTGACCTGCCCTGTCTGCGCCACCCAGTGCCCGCCGTCACGGTGCGGCGTTGCAGGGTGCCGGGGGGCGCCGGACTTGACGCTCATCATGGGTGAAAAATCGATTCCCAGCCGGAGTTCGACGGCGACGGCGGCCGGCTCTTGTTGATCGGAGGCAATCAGAATGTCCTCCGTGATCCTGCCCGCCTGGATAATCCTGCGCCGGGTCACCGTCACCAGCGGGTCGGCGTTCCCGGGGTCCAAGGAACGGACAAGCCCCACAAAACATGCCTCCGAACCTTGTGCCGCGGATTCACCAATGAACTCCGGCTCCTCACCGTTAACAGTGAGCACGGCCTCATCCACCACCCTGGTGTCCGCACAGTAGATGCCCTGGGCCCCGTGCCTGCGCAGCTGCCCGTCGCTGCCCGACCAGGCCTGCAGGGGTGCAACGGCAAGCACGGCCAAGTCGTGGAGAAGGGGCTGGGGCGAAATCAAGGGGCCTCCCGGCGAAAATGTGGGGTGAAACTGTGCGGTGGACTGTTCGGCGATACCCTCCATGGTGCCGCCAATTCGCCGCCAGGAACACCCTTGCGGCCAAGCCATTGCCGCCCCACCTACCCACGGGTAGCATCAAGGCATGAGCCCTTCCTGAGCTCCCCTGGCCGGTTCCCGCGACGGCGCCGGCGGAATCGAGGAAGTCATGAGCACACATGTTGGCGGCCCGGCGGCCGCAGCGCGCGCCCAGGTGACGGCGGAGGATGCCCGGAACGTTGCGGAGGCGGCCCGTGAATCCTCCTGGGAACGGCCCAGCTTCGCCAAGGGCCTGTACCTGGGCGACTTTGACCTTGGGCTGATCCACCCCCACCCGGAATCCACTGCCGAAGAGGCCGAAGAGGGCGATGCATTCCTCGTGGCCGTGGAGGACTACGCCCGGACCCTGGATGCCGCCGTTATCGAACGCGATGCCAAGATTCCGGATGAATACATTGCCGGGCTGGCGAAACTGGGGGTCTTTGGCATGAAGATCCCCAAGGAATATGGCGGACTGGGCCTGAACCTGACGTACTACGGTCGCGCCCTGGCCATCCTGGGCAGCGTCCACCCCGCTTTCGGCGCCCTGGTTTCGGCCCACCAGTCCATCGGGGTGCCGGAGCCGGTCAAGGTTTTCGGCACGCCTGAGCAAAAGCAAAAGTACCTGCCGCGCTGTGCCGCCGGCGCCGTCACCGCCTTCCTGCTGACCGAGCCCGACGTCGGCTCGGACCCCGCGCGCATGGCCTGTGCCGCTGTGCCCACCGACGATGGCAGCGCCTACCTGCTGGACGGGGTGAAACTGTGGACCACCAACGGCGTCATTGCCGAGCTGGTGGTGGTCATGGCCATGGTTCCCTCCCGCGGACTGGATGAAAACGGGCGGAAGACCGGCGGCATCACGGCCTTCGTGGTGGAGGCCGACTCCCCCGGCATTACGGTGGAGCACCGCAACCAGTTCATGGGGCTGCGGGGCATTGAAAACGGCGTAACCCGCTTCCACCAGGTCCGGGTGCCGGCGGAAAACCGGCTGGGCCGCGAGGGCCAGGGCCTGAAAATCGCGCTGACCACCCTGAACACCGGTCGCCTGTCCATACCGGCCATGGCCGCCGGTTCCGCCAAGTGGTCACTGAAGATTGCCCGCGAGTGGTCCAACGCGCGCACACAGTGGGGGCGGCCCGTTGGCCAGCACGAGGCCGTGGGCAAGAAACTTGCCTTCATGGCCGCAACGGCCTTTGCGCTGGAGGCCGTGTTTGAACTGTCCGCGGCACTGGCCGACGCCGGCATGAAGGACGTGCGGATCGAAGCGGCGCTTGCCAAGCTCTGGTCCTCCGAAATGTCCTACCGGTGCGCGGATGAACTGGTGCAGATCCGCGGCGGGCGCGGCTATGAGACAGCCGCGTCACTGGCGGCCCGCGGCGAACGTGCCGTCCCCGCGGAGCAACTGCTGCGTGACCTGCGGATCAACCGGATCTTCGAAGGTTCCACGGAAATCATGCACCTGCTCATAGCCCGGGAGGCCGTAGACGCGCACCTGGCCGCGGCCGGCGACCTGGCCTCCACGTCTGCCACCCTGGCGCAAAAGGGCAGGGCGGCCGTGAATGCCAGCGGGTTTTATGCGAAGTGGCTGCCGCAGCTGGCGGTTGGGAAGGGCCTGGACCCGCGCTCGTACAACGAGTTTGGGCCGCTGGCGAAGCACCTGCGCTTTGTGGAGCGGGAATCGCGCAAATTGGCCCGCCAGACGTTTTACGGCATGGGCCGCTGGCAGGGAAAATTGGAATACAAGCAGGCCTTCCTGGCCCGGATTGTGGACATCGGAGCTGAACTCTTCGCCATCGCCGCCTGTTGCAGCCGCGCCGAAATGCTCCGGCTGAAGGACCCCGTCCAGGGCAGGTCCGCGCTGAAACTCGCCGATGCGTTCGCCGGCCAGTCGCGGCTGCGGGTGGAGTCCCTCTTCAACGAGCTGTGGCACAACACGGACGACGCCGACAAGTCGCTGGCGGCGTCCCTGCTCGACGGCGAATTCACCTGGCTCGAGGAAGGGGTCCTGGATCCGTCCGAGGGTACCGGACCGTGGATCGCGGACACCACGCCGGGGCCGTCAAAACAGCAGAACCAGCACCGCAAATATCGCTGAGGTAACGCCACGGGCGATTGCGTCACATCTTGGTGTCATTCCCGTGGCGCGCCGTGCCGTGGCCGGCCGCGGCAACGGGCGCGCCTACCGTTGGAAAGTACACAAGTTTGTGGACGATATGGGGCGCTGCCATGGATTATTTCCTGAACAACTCTTACCTTCTGGTGTACACCGGAACCCTGCTGCTCGGTGCAGTGATGTTTGCGATCGTCATGGTCTGCTTTGTGGCCGTGACATCCGTTCTTGCCGTGGCCTACGGGCTGGTGAACGGCGCGCGCGGCATCTTTGACGTTGCGGTGAAGTCGCGGCCGGTGGTGGTGCCCGAACCCACCGTGATGCGCCATTCCAGCAGGACTGTGGTGGTCCTGCCGGCCCGCAAGGCCGCCGTCGAAGCCGCCGTCGAGCCCGCCGTCGAGCCCGAAGCTGCCGCACAGGGAAAAGCCGCTTAAACACCATGCCCCCGCCGGCTGCAGCCGGCGGGGGCATGGTTGCGGCCACTGGCCGTCAAGAATTGCTAGTCGTCGGTCTTGACGATGTAGACGTCGCACGGGGCGTTGTGGGACACGGCGTTGGCCACCGACCCCAGCACGCGCTTGAGGCCCTGCATGCGCACATTGCCCACCACAATGAGGTCCGCCTTGAGCTTGGCAGCCTCTTCGAGCAGGACGTCGGCCGGCTTGCCCAGGGCCGAGGAGTACTCCGTCTGGACGCCGGTGACCTTCAGCTCGTCGGCAACGCGCTGGGCAACACGCTCAGCTTCGTCTGCCGTGGACAGGAACCACTCGTCGTTGCCAATCTCCACCTTTTCGGTCTTGTCCTCGCCGAATGCCGTGACAACACGCAGTGTCGACCCCAGTGACTTGGCCAAGTTGGCCGCGACCCGGGCAGCCTTCATGGACGTTGAATTGCCGTCGACGCCGACGATGATGATTCCTGCCATTTTTTCCATCCTTAGTTTGGAAACGTGCAAAGCCTTGCTGATTCACTACCTTAGCCAAAGAATGCTGCATTGAGGCTCAATCGTGGGGCAACTAACCGCGGCTATTTTGCTGTCACTGCGTCCGCAAGCAGTTCCAGCGCGTGCCGGTAGTCCTCCCCTGTGGCCCGCGTCATGCCCAGTTCACAGGTCCGGTTGCAGGAGGCGTGGGCTGAAGCCGCCATGGCCGCCACGTCCGCGGCCTGGGCATGTGTGGCCGAAGCGGTCAGTTCCGGGTGCAGCATGCCGCGGTCCCCGGCGAATCCGCAGCAGCCCCAGCTGTCCGGCACCTGCACGGATTCCGCCACCGCCCCGGCCACCCTTTCCAGCGCCGGGTTCAGCCCCATCCTGGTTGAGGAACACGTGGGGTGCAGGGCCAGCGAGTCAATCCGCGCCCAGCCCTCCCCGAGCAGGGGCAGGATTCGCTCCGCCGTGAATTCCACGGCGTCCACCACCCGCAGCGCCCGCTGCCCCGGCGCGGGCACCTCGGATTCAAGGGTGTGGATCAGCCCCTCGGTGCAGCTGGAGGCGTCGCAGATGATGTCGAGTTCGCCGTCGCGCGAGGCCTCCCGGAGCAGTTTGAGCGTCTGGGCGTGCATGTCCGCCAGCCCGGCCGCCATGCCCTTGGACGACCACGGCGTGCCGCAGCAGGCGCCGTCAATGCCCTCGGGGACCAGCAGTTGAAGCCCGGCGCGGGCGCACAGCTGCTCAAAGCTGGCCTGCACGCCGGAATGGCCCGGATCCCCGGTCCCCGCTGGCCCGAACATCGTGTTGACGCAGGCGGGGAAATACACGGCTGCCGGTTCCCCGGAAGGCGCGGGCCGCCGTCGTGCCTTGCCGCCGGCAGGCAGCTCGGCGGAATACAGCGGCAGCCTGTCCGCGCCAAGGACCTTCCGCCCCAGCTTGTTCACGGGAAGCACGACGCCGGCCGGCACCTTCGCCGCCATCGTCAAGGCCAGCCCGGCCCCCTGGGTGACGGCGCCCCAGTGCTTGGCGGCCGTCTCCCAGGCACCGTTCTCCAGCTTCCCTGACGCGTCGCGCCGCAGGTGCTTGACCAGGTTGCCGGTGTTGATGTCCACCGGGCAGGCGGTCTGGCACATGCCGTCCACGGCGCACGTGTCCACGGCCTCGTAGTTGTAATCCGCCTCCAGGGCTTTGGCGAGGGCCGCGTCGCCGTCGGCCAGGGCGGCCTCGATGGCGCGCAGGGTCACAATGCGCTGGCGCGGGGTGAGTGTCAGGTCCTTGCTGGGGCACACGGGTTCGCAGTAGCCGCAGGACACACAGCGGTCCACCTCGGCATCGACGGCGGGCGGGGCCGCCTTGATGTGGCGCAGGTGCGCGTGGGGGTCCGTGTTGAGGATGACGCCGGGATTGAGCATGCCTGCCGGGTCGATGAGCGCCTTGATCCGGCGCATGACGTCGTAGAGCTCATCGCCGTACTGGCGCCGCACAAAGGGGGCCATGACGCGCCCGGTGCCGTGTTCGGCCTTCAGCGAGCCGCCTTCGCCCAGCACCACCTCCACCATGTCCTCGGTGAAACCCGAATAGCGCTCCAGCTCAGCGGTGCTGGCGAAGCGGTCCGTGAGCATGAAGTGGATGTTGCCGTCCTTGGCATGCCCAAAAATGACCGAATTTTCATAGCCGTACTTCACAAACAGCTTCCCCAACGCCACGCAGGTGCGTCCCAGGCCGGGGACCGGGACCACCACGTCCTCCAGCAGCGCCGTGGTGCCGGGCGGCCGGGCGCCGGCGATGGCGGCATACAGGCCCTTGCGCAGCTGCCACAATTCAGCGCGGGCCTGTGTGTCCGTGCTGAATTCCGCGGGAGCGTCCAGGCCCAGCGTGCCGGCAACCCTGCCGGCAGTGGCGCCCAGCTCCGCCAGCTCGCCGGCATCCCCGGACTGATATTCCACCAGCAGGGCGGCCTGGTTTTCCACCCGCAATTCCCGCACGACGCCGGGCACGCGGCTCAGTGCCTGGCCCACCTTCAGCGACAGGGAGTCCAGGAGTTCCACGGTGGCCGCACCGCTGGCGACCAGCGCGGGCAAGGCGCTGTTGGCCGACTCAAGGTCCCGGAACACCAGCAGCCCCGAGGTGGCATGGGCCAGGCGGGGTACCGTGCGGAACACGGCTTCGGCCACAAAGCCCAGCGTGCCTTCACTGCCTACGATCAGATGGGCCAGGATCTCGGCGGGGCTCTCAAAATCCAGCAGCGAGTTCAGGCCGTAGCCCATGGTGTTCTTCATGGCGAACTGGTGCTCGATGATTCTTCTGGAGCCCGGATTCCCCCGGACCCTGGCGGACAGCTCCAAAAGCCCCGCAAAAATGTCCGGTTCCTGCGCGCGGAGGCGAGAATCGGCGTCGTCCGCGCCGGTGTCGATGACTGTGCCGCTGGGCAGGACGACAGTGAGGGACTCAAGGGTCCGGTACGCATTGTCACGGATGCCGCAGGCCATGCCGGAGGAATTGTTCGCCACCACGCCGCCAATGGTGCAGGCGGCCTCACTCGCCGGGTCGGGGCCGAACTTGCGGCCAAAGCGCAGCAGCCTGGCGTTCAGGGCGCGGACGGTTACCCCGGGCTGCACGCGGACCCGGGCACCGCCGTCGAGCACGTCAATCTTGCGGAAGTTCCTGCGCACATCCACCAGCAGGCCGTCCGTGACGCCCTGGCCGCTGAGGCTGGTGCCGCCCGAACGCAGGGTTAGCGGGAAGCCGTGGGCGGCGCTGGTTTTCAACAGCCGCGCCACTTCCTCCGCGCTTTCCGGCACGGCGACGGCCTGCGGGATGAGGAGGAAGTGCGAGGCATCGTGGGCGTTGGCGTGCAAGTCAATGGCCCGGGTCCTTGTCTGCCCCGGGTCCGCCATGACCGCACGAATTCGAGCAATTGCTTCCGGTCCTGCCTGAGCAGACATGCCCTCATCCTTGTCCGTGGTGGAATTGCTGACATTCAAATTGTCTGACAAGTATACTCAAATTACAGTCGCGACACCCCAAGGACAAATGAACCCATGACCCGCCCCATTGCCACCAAAACCGTGGTGGATGCCGTGACCGACGATCTCCGCGGGCGCATTCTCACTGGCAGCCTCACGTCCGCCGAAGCCGTCACGGAGCTGGAAATTGCCACCACTTATGGCGTTGCCCGGCCCACGGCCAAGGCCGCGATCGAGAAATTGGTGGGCGAAAACCTGCTGGTCCGTGGCACACACAAGAGTGCCCGCGTGGCCCGGCTGGGACCCGATTCCGTGCGCGACATTTACCTGGCCCGCGCGTATTTGGAGAGTGAAATCCTGCGGCGCCTGGCCACCTCACGGGCCGTGCCGGAGGACGCCGTTCGCGCCAATGCGGATATTCTGGCCGCTGCGAGCTCCGGCGATTTGGCGCTGGTGGAACCGGACCTGCGCTTTCACACTGGCCTGGTCGAGGCGGCCGGCAATGAGCGGATTGCGCGAATGTACAGCTCACTGATGAGCGAAGTCCGCCTGTGCATGACGCGGGTGCAATCCCTGCACCTATTGAACAGCGAGTCCATTCACGCCGAACACAGCCTCATCCTTGACGCTGTGGCCGCCGGGGATGCCGAAGGTGCCGCCCGGATTCTGGACCGCCACCTGGCCACAGCCCGAGAGCGCCTGGCCGAGGCGTTGGGAGAGTAGCCCGGGACGACCCCGGTGGTCGAGCAGTGAGCCCTGCGAACGCGTCGAGACCCCGGAACCCGCTCCCGTTGGTCGAGCAGTAAGCCCTGCGAACGCGTCGAGACCTCGGAACCCGCCCCCCGGTGGTCGAGCAGTAAGCCCTGCGAACGCGTCGAGACCCAGGAACCCGCTCCCGGTGGTCGAGCAGTGAGCTCTGCGAACGCGTCGAGACCCAGGCAGCGCCCCCGTTGGTCGAGCAGTGAGCCCTGCGAACGCGTCGAGACCCAGGCAGCGCCCCCGTTGGTCGAGCAGTGAGCCCTGCGAACGCGTCGAGACCCAGGGTGTTGCTCCCTCCACAGGGGGACCTGGACACAGATTTGTACACATGTTCTATAATGTCTTTGTTTACTAGAACATACGGGGTAGAATGGGGGCATGGCTGTTGCAGATCGGCCCGGTGATGAAGGGGATTCCAGCCCTTCCGGTCCGTCGGATCTGGATCCCCGCCCCGGCACCTGGCCGGCGGAGGACACCGGCCCGTGGGAGGATGCGGACGGGCGCTGGCCCACGGATGCGGACATTGACCGGCTGATCGCCTCCGCCCCCGATTTTGCCGACTGGCCGCTGGACGACGGCCGGGACTACCGCGCTCCCGGGGGCGGCGCTCCCGTCGGTGGGGGTTCCGGGGGTTCGCGCCGGGTCCGGGACGCGACCGCGGCCGAGCTAGCCGCCCTCGCGGCCAATCCGAACATCTCCTTCCATGGCGGCGCCCC
>NZ_JAAKZI010000032.1 GCF_011045165.1 Arthrobacter silviterrae | reverse complement strand
GGCCCGCGGGGGGACCGCCGCGCCCCGACTGCACGTGGCTTGTTACTTGAGTCACTTCACTTCAATCTTTGTAACCGAGCTGTCATTGGCAACCTTGTCGGTAATGTCCTGCAGCGCCTTGGTGAGCCCGGCGGCGTCGAGCTTGCCGTCCAGGAAGGAGTTCCACGGCACCAGCTGGTCGGGGTTCATGCCGTACAGGTCAACGAAGTTCCAGGTGAAGATGTTCGTCTTGGCGTTGTCCAGCATGGTGGTCTGGGACACCAGCGCCGTGGAGCCGAAGCCGTCTGCCGGGACGGTTCCCTTCACCACGGTCGGCGCCAGCTTTGTCTTGGCGAAGTTGACGGCCGAATCCTTGGAAAGCATGATGCGCAGCAATTCCTTGCCCGCGGCCACATTCTTGCCCTTGGACGGGACAATGAACGGCTCGCCGGCTGCGGAGCGGATGCCCGTCTGCGGGATCTTCGGGCTGGACGACACAACGGGCACGGGGGTGCCGGTCATCTTGAAGTCGGCCTTCGTCTGGTCCTTCATTTCGTTTTCAATCCAGGATCCCGACGGGTAAAGCAGGGCGTCCTGGTTGTTGGACCACTGGGCCTGGGCGGCCGTGAACTGGGTTCCGGAACCGCCGGGCTTGATGTAACCGGCCTTGACGATCTTTTCCAGGGCGCCAAAGACGCTCTGGATTGCGGGCAGGGACCAGCAGCCGGGCTTGAGGTTCTCCAGTGCCAGGCGGACCTCGTCGCCGCCTTCCTTGATGGCCGATTCAATGGCCATGGTCTGGTAGTAGGTGGCGGCTTCCTTGCCCCAGAGGAACAGGTACTTCCCCTTGGCCTTGGCAGCGGCCCCGAGTGCCAGGGCCTCGTCCCAGGTGGTGGGGACCTTCCAGCCGTTGGCGTCGAAGAGGGACTTGGAGTACCACAGGGCGTAGACCGTCAGCACGTAGTTGATGGCCGCAACCTTGCCGTTGAACGTCCCTGGCGCAAGCACGCCGCCGTAGAGGGTGTCGGCAATCTTGGTGCCCTCGAGGTTGTTCGCCTCGGTGACGGACTTGAGGTCCTCCAGCTGGTCCAGGATGGTGCTGAAGCCAATGGACTTGGCACCCGAGTTGTCGATCAGGTCCGGGGGCGTGCCGCCGACGAAGCGAGGCTGCATCTCCTGGGCGATGTCCGTGGAAGGGCTGATCTTCACGTCGATGCCGGGGTAGTTCTTCTTCAGGATGGCGCCGGCGAAGTCAACGTAGTCAATCCCGTAGCCGCCCTTGAAAATGACGGCGTCAAGGGCGCCAGTGGCGGCAACACCAAACGGGTTGGTTGCCGAGACGGCACCGCCGGCTGCCGTGGTGGCGCCGCCACCGCCACCGCCACCGGCGCAGGAAGCGAGGGCCCCACCGAGAGGCAAGAGCACGGCCGTGGCCAGGGCTCCGCGGAGGAAACCGCGGCGCTGCAGCTGCTTATTCTGGATAGTCATTTTTATGTACTGCCTTCCATTGATGGTACGAACGCTGATTCGGTACTACTTTGTACGAGGTGTACAGGCAATGCTGCGCATCATGCTTCCCGCCTGAGACGGCCAACATAGCGGCCAACCAGTACGTTGTTGTGTTCGTCCCCGCCCGGAATGTTTGACGAAATGTAGACGGGCGGTTTCTTCCCCGCACGGATGAGGCATTGGACGGTCCCCATGGTCAGCAGCTGCGCAATGTACGCACCCGTGATCGATGAGACAGCGCCTACGCCCATGCCGTCGGAAACTTCAAGGGTTGTATCGCCATAAGGAGCTTTGTTATCCATAACAATATCCGCAATTTCACTGAGACGCATCCCACTTGGGTGTTTTGCCTCAACCGCGGCGGTATGTTCCAGGCTGGTGACTGCGATCACCTTGTGGCCGCGCTCCTTGGCCAACAGCGCCAGGCCAACAATTGCCCCGTTGACGCCGGAATTCGAGGCAATGACAAAGATGTCCCGAGGATCCACCAGCGACACCTCGTAAAGTTCCTGCGCCACGCCGTTCTCCCGCTCCAGGACCGAACCCTCCAGCGAATCCAGTGCGTCGACGCCGCGCGAGCCATGCAGCACCAGGTCGCGCAGGGCAATCTTGCTCGTGGGGATCAGTCCGCCCGCCCGGCCGGCGATCTCCATGGCAAAGGCCTCGGAATGTCCGGTGCCAAAGGCTTGGATGACCCCGCCGGCCGCGACGGCGTCGGCCAGGGCTGCCGCAGCCTCATCCAGGCCACCGTCCTGCGCCCACTGCGTCAGGGCGTCCAGTCGGGAAGAAACTTCCAGGCTAAAAGCCGTTGTGTAATCAGACATGGTTCCGCGCCTTTCCACCGGCGTGGCTCCCGCGATGGCCGCCCAGTTCCATCCGCGCCGCCCGGGTGGGACGCCGATGCGGGGAAACGGCCATGGCCGAAGCGGCAAGCTTGGACGTGGTTTGGGCGAAATTGATTTGCGCCACCAGCAGGTAGATCAGGTCGATCACCAGCAGCTGGACATGCTTGGCGGAGAGGTCATCAGGCTGCAGGAACTGCTCATGGACCGAGGTAATGATGGAGGAATCGGCACTTTCGGCCAGCGGCGAGCCCGGGTTGTTGCTCAGCGCCACCGTCAGCGCACCGGCTTCCCCCGCGGCGCGGAGCATCTGGATGGTCTCCTCCGTGCGCCCGGTGTTGGAAATCCCAATGGCCACGGAGTTGGTGTCCTGAATGGCGGCGCTGGTCAGCCCGGCATGGACTTCGGACCAGTGGTGGGCGTTGATGCCAATGCGGTAGAGGCGCGACTGAAGTTCCTTGGCCATGACGGCACTGCCGCCGATGCCGTAGATGTCCACATGTGCGCTCATGGCTATCCGCCGGGCAATCTTGTCCATCAGCGCCAGGTCCATCACGGCCGCGGTTTCCTCCAGCGAACGGGTGTGCGCATTGACCAGGGTGCTCAGAACGTCCCGCGCCGAGTCGTCCGGGCCAAACGCGCGGCCAATGTCGGCCTTCCACGATTCCCGGGCGTCACCGCGGCCCATCTCGGAGGCAATGCTGACGCGGAAGGGCACGTATCCGGCATATCCCAACAGCCGGCAAAAGCGGGTGACGGTGGCCGGGGAGGTCTTGGTCTCATGGGCCAGGTCCATGATGGACAGTTCCAGCGGCGCCTGGGGGTGCTCCAGAAGAAACGCACCAATCTTGGCCATCGCCGCCGGCATGTCAGGTAGTTTGGCCTGAATGCGGTTCACGACGCCGGCAGCGCTCACCACTGCTGGAGTTGGCAAAGTCGACGTCATGTGAAAATCCATTTCTTTTTTGTAAGCGATAACTGAAAACTATTATCATCAGCAGTGTAAGTCAAGTCACAGTGAAGACACAGAATGGTAACGATGCGTAATTACCTGGCAATCGACGCCGGCGGAACGTCCACGCGGGCCGTGTTTTTGACCGGCTCCGGGCAGTGTCTCGGGTACGGCGTTTCCGGCGGCGGAAACCCGGTTTCTCGGGGATTTGACGATGCCATGGAGGCCCTGTTGCAGGCATCGTCGGGGGCCCTTGGGGGCACCCCGCAACCCTTCAGCTCCGTCACCATCGGAATGGCCGGGGCTTCCTTGGAACTGGCCACCGAACCGTTCCGCGAACGCTTTGCCGGGCTTGGCCTCAGCGGAAATGTAGTGATCGAATCTGATTTATTGGCTACGTTTTACTCCGGAACATGTCAGGACAATGGATACGCCCTGATAGCCGGCACCGGCGCCGTGGCGGCGCGAATAAGCGACAGCAGGCTGGCCGCGGTGGCAGACGGCACGGGCTGGCTCCTGGGCGACAGCGGGGCGGGATTTTGGCTGGGCCGGGAGGTGTTGCGCGCCGTTGCCGCCGCCCTGGACGGGCGCGGGAAGCCCACGGCACTCTTGGAACCAGTGCTGGCGGAGCTGGGCATTTCCGGCGGCACCCAGGAGCGCACCAACGGCCGGATCCGGGCGCAACAGCAGCTGATCGCCAAAATCTATGCGCTGGCCCCCATTGAACTCTCACGCTTCGCACCGATGGTATTTGACGCCGGGGACGACGCCGTTGCCCGGGACATCACCGATCGGGCAGCTGCCGCACTGGCCGGGACCCTGACGGCCGTGCTGGACGGTGCCGTGGATGGCCCCTTAGTCTTCGGCGGCAGCGTCCTCACCAGGGGCGGCTCCGTTGCGGGTGCCGTGGTCTCACGGCTGAGCGGGACCATTCAGCAAGGGACGAGACAACAAGGGGCCAGCCGGCAGGAGGGGGCCCAAAACCTGGTGGTGCCAATCCTGGTCGCCGACGGCATGGCGGGAGCGGCCGTCCTGGCGCTCAAACGCGCCGGGGTAAAAGTAGATGAGGCTGTATTTGAACGCATTTCTGCCAGCCTGGCGGCCCTGCGCGCCTAGTGTCGTGCTGCTTTCAGCAGAAGCAGGCCCAGCTCCGGTGCCGGCATCAGCGTGCGGAGGGGCCGCCGTCGTCGTTCTTGCCGGTCCCAGCCTCGTTGTCGGCAGCGGCAGCCTTCGCGGCCTCCTCCGACTTGGCGCGGGCGGCAGCCAGGCGGTCGGAGGACTTGCGGTTTACGCCGGAGCCCTCGCTGAGGTAGGCCGGATTTTCCTTGTGGCCCATGACGAGCAGCGAGGAAATCAGCACTGAGGCGATGAAGGCGATGCCAAAAGCGATGGCCCCCAGGTCCCACCGCAGGCCGTGCTTGAGGCCGCCGGCCGAGACCACCAGGGTCACCACGCCGGCCACTGCGCCCATGGCAAAGGAAAAGCTGAGCGGGAACCTGATGGAGTTTCCCGACTTCGAATCTTGCGGCTCTACATTGCCCACAGTTTGGTCCTTCATATTGGTTGTCGCCGGCTCATCGCGCCGTTGCACGCACACGGTCTGCGCAGCACGCGTTCTACATAAAGTAGAACACTGCATCCAGTTTACTTTCCTTTTGGCTTCCGGGCATCATGGCGCATGGTGAGCGCTGACAGCAGCCACAGGGCGCCAGTCATCAGCGCCCCGCCGCCGGCAACGCCCAGCAGGGCATGCGGCCCGGCAGCGGCAAAGAAGGGCAGCAGCAGCCCGGTGCCCAGCCCCAGCACGCCGGAGATCAGCCAGTCGCTGCGCAGCGGGGACTTCCCCGCCTTCCCGGACGGGTTGTGGAGTGCGGCAAACAGTTCCGCGCCGCCCATGACGGCCAGGGCCGCTGCCCCCAGCCACGCCGCCAGCGCCGTGTTGATGGCAATGAAAATCACGACGCCGGCCACCGCCAGGAGCCCTGCGGCACCCAGGAGCGCCAACCGCCGGGCGTCGGCACGCGGCAGGGCCAGGCGGCGCACAAACCAATAATGCAGTGCGGCCAGGACCAGGAAATACCAGCCAAAGTTCAGGCAGAGACCCAGGGTGTCCGGTGCCCCAAAGAAGACCGTGACAATGCCAAAAAGCAGGGTGGCCATGGAGCGCAACATGACCGGCTGCCACAGGGCGGAGGCGGGGGTGCCGGTCACGGCGGCATTGAGGTTCTGGGGCACAGCTGTATCATTCACCCGTCAAGTCTAGCGGGGCGGGCCACAGCGCCGGCACAATACAAGCCAGCGGTCCCCCGGGCCGGAAGGCCCCGGGCCGGAACGCCCCGGGCCGGAACGCCTCAGTCCGGGATGCCCACGCGCATCCAGCGGTCCGTGCGGGCGCGCAGCCCCAGGGTCAGCGCCCTGGCGGCCATGTAGCCCAGGCTGAAGGCCGCCCACAGCCAGGCCATGGCTGCGGGCCCGCTGCCCAGGCCGGCCGCACTGACCCAGAACAGCAGAGGCAGGTACACCGCCAGGTTGACCAGCCCGGCCAGGGCCAGGTAGCGCGCGTCCCCCGCACCGATCAGCACGCCGTCCAGGACAAACACGTAGCCCGCCACGGGCTGCCCAATCGCCATGACCAGCAGGGCGGCGGCCAGCGTCCTGTGCACGCCGGCGTCGTTCGTGAAAAGCCAGCCCACCCCGCCGGAGGATGCCCACAGGGCCAGCCCCGTGATGACGCCAAAGCCCAGGCCCCAGCGGGTCATGGTGGCCGTCAGCGTGCGCACGGCGGCAATGCGCCCGGCGCCCAGTTCCTTGCCGATGAGCGCCTGCGCGGCGATGGCCAGGGCGTCCAGGGCAAAGGCCAGGAATGAAAACAGTGTCATGGCCAGCTGGTGGGCGGCCAGGTTTTGCGGGCCCTGGGCGGTGGCCACCAGCACAGTGGCCAGGATGGCGAGGCGCAGTGAGAGTGTGCGGACCATGAGCCAGCTGCCCACGCGGGAAACCGTTCGAATGCCCGCCCAGTCCGGTCGCAGGCCCACTGCGTCCGCCCGCGCAGCGCGGACCACTATCACCAGGTAGATGGCGGCCATGCCCCACTGGGCCAGCACGGTGCCGAGCGCTGCGCCGGCCACCGACATGTGCAGCACGTACACCAGGGTGAAGTTCAGGGCGATGTTCACGGCGAAGCCGATCCCGGCCACCAGCAGCGGCGTCCGGGTGTCCTGGAGTCCGCGCAGGACTCCCATGGCCGCCAGCACCAGCAGCATGGCCGGAATTCCCGCCAGGCTGACCAGCAGGTAGTCGTTGGCGAACCCCAGCACGGCACCGTGCGCGCCCATGGCGGAAAGCAGCGGCCCTGCCAGGAAGGCGCCGGCCCCCGCCAGCACCACGCCCAGTCCCAGGGCCAGCCACAGCCCGTCGCGGCCCACCGCGAGCGCGTCGGCACGGCGCCCGGCCCCCAGCAGCCGGGCCACGGCCGGAGTGGTCGAGTAGGCCAGGAACACCATGAGCCCCACTACGGTCTGGAACACCGTGGCAGCCAGGCCCACTCCCGCCAGTTCCGCCACGCCCAGGTGCCCCACGATGGCCGAATCGGCGAGCAGGAACAGCGGTTCGGCAATGAGTGCCCCGAAGGCAGGCACGGCAAGCTGGAGGATCTGCCGCGGCTGCGAAGCGGAGGGGCGGGCCGCGGGCGTCCTCGCGGGCCGCCCGCCGGACGGCGGTGCAGTCCCGGGACGGCTTGGTTTAGGCATGGTCCAACAGTATCGGCCCGGGTCCGCGGCCGGCCTCCACCAGTTCCGCCATGACGGCCTGCAGGGCCGCCACCACCTGGCGCACCCCGGCCCGCTCGAGGGCCTCGGGCCGGGCCAGGATGTCGATGCGGCGCCCCAGCCTGGGCTCCGCCAAGGGAATGAGCACCAGGTGGGGGAACTGTTTCCGATTAACGGTGAAGCGGGGCATCAGCGAGATGCAGCCGCCGCCTTCCACCACGGAGGCCGCAACGAAGAACTCGTTGATCCGGTGGGCCACGGTGACTTCCTGGCCGGCCAGCGTGCCGATCATTTCAATGGCGCCTTCGAGGGCGAAGCCGTGGTGGACCGAAATCCAGCGCTCCCCGCGCAGTTCCGAAGGGCGGAGCGAACTGCGTCCGGCCAGGCGGTGCGTGGCGCCCACCGCCACGTCCAGGGGCTCAAAGGCAAGCGGGACCACCGCCACGGTGCCTGGCCAGGCCGGGCTGTTGAGCAGCCTGTGGGCCACCACCACGTCGTAGTCGGCCGTGAGGGCGGCAAAGTCCTGTTGCGCCACGTCCTGGTCGGCAAAGCTGAGGCGGGGGCCGCCGTCGCCCGCCAGCGCTTGGGCCAGCGGACCAAAAAACGCCAGCCCGGCACTGTGAAAGGCGGCCACGCTGACCGGTTCGGAGGGGCTGTCCCTGAAGGCGGCCACGGCGGCATCCGCACGGGCCAGCGCCACCTCCACGTCCACCGTGGCGCGGCACAGGGCCAGCCCCGCCGGGGTCAGGGCGGTCCGCCGGCCGGCCTTGTAGGTCAGGGCCGTGCCCGCCTTGCGCTGCAGTGCCGCCAGCTGCTGGGACACGGACGACGGCGTGACGTTCAGTGCCAGCGCGGCCGCGGCAATGCTTCCCCTCGCCTGGACTTCGCGGAGTGCGCGCAATTGACCCAGTTCCATAAGTCCAAACTAATGCATTACCCGGCAAACATCATCTGGTTCTTAGTGCTTTTGTCCGTGACGATTGAACAGTGATGACTATTGGCGGGCCCACGGGCGGCAAGCGCGGCGAACGATTCCGGCCGGGACGCGGCACCGATGTGGCGCTGCTGGCTGTGGCCGCAGTGTGGGGCGGAAGCTACCTGGCCGCCAAGGACCTGACGATGGTGGCGTCCGTGCCGGCCGTGCTGGGGTGGCGCTTTCTGGTGGCGTCGGCGGCGCTTGCCGTGCTGTGGGCCTGGCGGGTCCGCCGCCGGCCGGGCCGTGCGGAGGTGTTGACGGCAGTGGTGCTCGGCGGCACGCAGGCTGCCGTGTTGTTCCTGGAAACGTATGGCGTGGCCCAGACCAGGGCGTCCAATGCCGGGCTGATCATCAGCCTGACGGTGATCTTTACTCCCCTGCTGGAGGCCGCAGCCTCCAGGCGGTGGCTGCCGCGGGGATACTTTGTGGCAGCCGTGGTCTGCATTGTTGGCGTGGCGCTGCTAGTGTCAGGCAACGGTTTCCGCGCCCCGAATCCGGGAGATGTGTTGATGCTGGCCGCTGCCGCCGTCCGTGCGTTCCACGTGACGCTGCTGGGCACGCTGACCAGGGGCAGGCCCTACAGTTCCGTGACCATCACGCTGATCCAGTCCGTGGTGTGCGCCGTGGCGGGGATTGCCTTGGACCCGCCCGGCATGGTCCGCGCGGCCTCCGCCTTTGGGGTTTCCGGATGGCTGGGCGTGCTGTACCTGGGCTTGGGTGCGAGCGTGTTCGCCTTCCTGGTCCAGCTGTGGGCAGTCCGGCGGACGTCGGCCTCCCGGGCCAGCCTGCTGATGGGCACGGAACCCGTGTGGGCCGTCGCCGCCGGGGTGCTGCTTGCCGGGGAGGCGCTGGGCTGGCCGGGGGCGTGCGGGGCAGCCTTGATTTTGGGGGGCTGCTACGCCGGGCAGCGGATCGAGGCCCGGCTGCGGGCCGCCGCCGGGCCGGGGACGGGTCTCAACGGGACGGGCCCGCTAATACCCGCCGCCGCCGTCGTTCGCCATGTTGGCAAACCGTGAATAGTGGCCCTGAAAGCCCACCACGATGGTCTTCGTGGGGCCGTTGCGGTGCTTGGCCACGATGACGTCTGCCTCGCCAGCCCGCGCCGACTCCT
The DNA here is from genome assembly GCF_011045165.1 of Arthrobacter silviterrae. Classification (GTDB taxonomy): domain Bacteria; phylum Actinomycetota; class Actinomycetes; order Actinomycetales; family Micrococcaceae; genus Specibacter; species Specibacter silviterrae. The sequence goes on along the minus strand of NZ_JAAKZI010000032.1, from coordinate 43,543 downwards.
TGTCGTAGATGTCCTCGCGGTGGAGCAGGATGACCATGTCGGCATCCTGCTCGATCGAGTTGTGGACGGCGATGCCGTTGGCGATGAAGTTGTGGTTGCCAATGACGGTTGCGTCGAAAACTTCTTCCTCCCCGTCCGGATCAATGGCGACGATGCTGTCCCAAAACAGATCATTGACAGCTTCAACTTCCAGCTCCGCGCTGTCCAGAACTTCAGCTACTCGTCCCAGGCGTTGTCGCGACGGTGCGGACTTGAACAGTGCAGAGCCACAGTAGTGGGTTCCGAGTGCGCCCTGAAATTCCCGGTGCGTCAGCTCACTCTCCGACAAAATGTCGCGCACTTTGTCCCAGACCTGAATCGGAAGGGTGTCTACATTTGTGTTGGCGCTGATGTTCTTGACAATGCCGAGTAGTCTTTCTGCCGATGCCGAGCGTTCGCCATGAACGCCAATTTCCTGAAGGAAGCGCCGTTGGTCATCGGCACCTGAGACATCCACAGTGTAGCCAGGGCGGTAGTGTCCCTTGGCGCTCGCCTGCCGAATTCTGCCGGTTATGCCAAAGCGGAGTAGCAAGCCCGCAACGTCGTCAACCAACCGGCGCGAGGTGGACGCATAGTAAATGCGCCCCCCATGACCAGCTTTGTTGACCGTGACTGAGCCGTCTGTGGCCCACAAGTGACTAAGAAACTTCGCTATTTGAATCTTAGGGAGAGCAAAAACGGCTTCGGGGACGAACTTCTCGTGACTTCTCAGGCCAAAAAGCCCCAGGCCATCGAGCCATGCGGCAATCGGGTTCCTTTTGCCTCGCGCCAAGGGAAAGGGCGCCGGGAGTCTGAGCGTGGTGCAGCGAGCCACCGCGTAGTCATCGCGTTTGGCGGTTATCCCAAAGTAACCGGCCGCGTCAGTGACGGCCTTAATGTTTTGTTCATCCTTTGTCGCATACCGAATCGGCTGTTTGCGGACAAAAGATCCATCGCCCAGTAGGTGTGCGAGCATGACGACTTGACGGTCGTCCCACTCAGTCCGGGCAGATGGTCCATTGACATGGCGCGGGATGCCGAGCCGGTCACCGGAGGCCAACTCGCCCAGCGGGCGCCAACCTTCGTAGGTGAAGAACGGGTGGTTCGCCGTTGCGCGGATGGTCCGGCCGGACGCCAACGTCAGCTTGAAGACTGGTCTGCTGCCTGTGGGGAAGACATGCGTCAAGTGCCGCTCAACATAGCGCAGGTTGTCGCCCAACGACCAAACGGGGACATCCCTTGCGTCAGTTGAGAACAGCTCACCCATGGTGGTTTCTGCGCCTGTGTCGGAACGCATGATGCGGGTGTCGGCAGTGAGGCAACCCGATTCACGAAGGTCAGAAACCATGGGTTTCTTGTCCGTGCGCTGCTCGGAACCACGGTTGAGCTGGGACAGCGCCACCACCGGCACCTGCAACTCCTTGGCCAGCAGCTTCAGGGCACGGGAGAACTCCGAGACCTCCTGCTGGCGAGATTCCACACGCTTCCCGGAGGACATCAGCTGGAGGTAGTCCAGGATCACCAGCTTGAGGTCATGCTGCTGCTTCAGGCGGCGGCACTTGGCCCGGATTTCCATCAGCGACATGTTGGGGGAATCGTCGATGAACAGCGGGGCATCGTTCATCTTGCCCATGGTCGTGGCGATCTTGGACCACTGGTCGTCCTTGACAGTTCCCTTGCGCAGGTCCTGCAGGTTGATGGTTGCCTCGGCGGAGAGCAGTCGCATGGCCAGCTCGTTGCGGCCCATTTCAAGGGAGAACACTACGGTCGCCATGTTGTGGGTGATGGCCGCTGAACGCGCCCAGTCAAGGGCGAACGTGGAGTTGTGGGTCGGGATGAAGGAGCGCCCTGCCAGGTACAAGTGAGTGCTGTGGGCAATTTGGATGCACTTCACCGGCACGGACTCAACCGCGCGGACTGAAGTGATGAAGCGTTGGCTCCGTTTTGGCGTGGCCCGTGCATCGCGTTCCTTGTGCAGCAACTGCTTGCGCGTTAGTCCAAAAACAACATCGTCGGTGGCGAAGGTGATGGTGTAGCAGGTGGAGGATTCTTCGGTGCGTCCGTTGACACGCTTCTCCGACCAACCGGTGCGGTAGCCCAGGCTGTGCGCAAGCTCGCGCACATCTTTGGCCAGACGCAGACTCGTTACTGCGAATTGAACGCAGCCACTGTTGGTCACGGTTCCGTCGGTGTCCAACAGGCCCGCCAAGAGGTCCCGTCGCTGGGCGACAGCCGCCCGGAGATACATGTCCGGAATGTGCTTGTTGCCCAACAATGAGTTGGAGCGCAACAAGGCCTGCAATGAACCATGGTCCAGATTGTCCAGCTCATAGCCTTCAGCGGAGATCCGCATGAACACTTCTTGGTCGGCGTTGGTAACCCGCGCTGCGGCGGATGCCCCGTCACCGAGCCAGGCCCCTAGCGTGTAGGGCCCGATGGGCAGATCTGCGGGGGGCAGGTCCAGCGCTTGTGCATTCCGGATTGAGTGATTCAAGCGCTGGTCAGCAGTTTCGCACCGAACAGTTTCGGCGATCTGCGCGGTGGTGCGCACCTGCGGAAAGATGCGGGGATGCGCTGCCCCCTGGGCCGATTTCCTTGACGCCCGCGTGTCGGTGAGCCACTGGTGCTCGGCATCGGCAACCAGGATGCTGCCGTCGTCGAAAGTCACTTCAAAGCACGGCCGACCAAGCATGACTTCGGTGGCGGCAACCACCACCGTGGGAGTTCCATCGGCGGCCAGGACCGTGTCGCCAACCTTGACCTCGCCCATGGTGGTCCAGCCGGCAGGCGTGGGCAGTGGCGTGTCCAGGGCCAGCGCCTTCCCGACGGCCGGCCTGGCCGCGATGACAATCATCTGGCCGGGGTGCAGGCCGTTGGTCAGTTCATCAAATTCGTAAAAGCCGGTGGGCACGCCGGTCATGCCCTCGCCCTTGTGGCCGGACGCCTCAATCTCATCCACGGTGGATTCCATGACGTCCTTGAGGATCACGTAGTCCTCCGTAGTACGCCGTTCGGCGACCTTGAAAATCTCCGCCTGCGCGGCGTTGACCACGTCTTCCACTTCGCCGTCCTGGGCATAGCCCATCTGGACAATCTTGGTGCCGGCGGTCACCAGGCGGCGCAGCACCGCCCGCTCGGCGACAATCTCCGCATAAAAGCCGGCGTTGGCGGCGGTCGGGACCGACTGGATCAACTGGTGCAGATAGGCGGCCCCGCCCATTTTCGCGATTTCACCGCGCTTGGTCAGTTCGTCGGCCACCGTAACGGCGTCTGCCGGTTCGCCGCGGCCATAGAGGTCAAGGATGGCCTCGTAGATGCTTTCGTGGGAGGGGCGGTAGAAGTCATTGCCGCGCAGAACTTCCACCACGTCGGCGATGGCATCCTTGGAGAGCATCATTCCGCCCAGGACGCTCTGTTCCGCCACGAGGTCCTGCGGGGGCGTCCGGGCAAAGTCCGGCTCCCGGGACGTTGAGACGTTGTCCATTGCTGGAGCTGACATGATCCTGCGCCCACTTTCTTTCCTGCTGGCCCGGCAAACATTGATGCTTGATGGTTGTCGGGAATGATCCCTCCCGGCCTGCCGGCCATACAACAATTATCGCTGTTCGGGGAGGTGATCCCCTGCAACGTTAGACGCTCTGTGGACAACTGCCAACCCAGCCATCCACCCACCCTGTGGATAACTTGTGCATTAAGTGCCATCGCTTGTGCACAGGATGGGGACAACTTTGTGGATAATGATCACCAACTAGTCATAATGGGCGCCTGACCTGCGCAAACAGTGTCCACCACCTGTGGAGAAACATAAATTTCCGGCCAAGCCTCATCCACAACTTGGATGTTGACAAGCTTCCAAAACAGGGATACGGCAACGATATCCACAGACATATGCCCAGCATGTGAATCATCCACGGCCGCTAAAAAGCGCCCCCACCTGCGCGTATGCACCAGGGGGCATGCACGGGCCGCCCGGGTCCGGCCCCGGCGGCACGTTAGGCTGGGTCAAACCCCAGCCAGACGCAAGGAGGCGGCCCATCATGGCACCCAGGGACAGTACCGGGAAGAGCACCAACAAGACCCAGCCGACGGCGGCCGACGCAGCCCAGTTCATCGACGCCGTGGACACCTCCGCAGTCCGCCGCGCGGACGCCCGCGCGCTGCTGGACATCATGGGGCAGGAAACCGGGGAGCCGGCCGTCATGTGGGGGCCCAGCATCGTCGGCTTTGGCAGCTACCACTACAAGTACGCGTCCGGCCGCGAAGGCGACGCGGCCGCCGTCGGATTTTCACCGAGAAAGGCGAAACTGGTGATTTACGGCCTGACGTACCCGCCCGGAGCCGAACAGCTCCTGGACCGGCTCGGCACCTTCAAGCGCGGCGCGGGCTGCATCTATCTCAACAAGCTTGCCGACATCAACGAAGGGGTGCTGCGGGAGCTCATCAGGGCCGCCTACGGATACATGACCACCGCGGACGTCCAGTCGTTGCAGTCCCAGAAGGACAAATAAATCAAATGGCCCGGCACCCCGCGAACGGGGGCCGGGCCTTTCGTGGAGCGGTTGCGGGTATTAGCCTGCAACAACGTCCAGGGTGATCACAGCGGTGACGTCTTCGTAAAGGCGCACGTTTGCCGTGTACTTGCCAACCGACTTGATGTGGGTGGGCAGTTCGATCTTGCGCTTGTCAACGTTGCCGAGACCTGCAGCGGCAACAGCCTTTGCAACATCGTCGGTCTTGACGGTGCCGAACAGGCGTCCGGCCTCGCCGGCCTTGACGGTCAGCGTGACCGGCTTGGCGGCCAGGGCAGCAGCCTGGGCCTGGGCAGCTTCAACGGAAGCGTGCTCGTGGGCGGCGCGGGCAGCCTTGATGGACTCAACCTGCTTCTCGCCTCCCTTGGACCAGGGGAGGGCGAAGCCGCGGGGCAGAAGGTAGTTACGTGCGTAACCGTTCTTCACCTCGACGACGTCACCCGAGGTGCCGAGACCGGATACTTCGTGGGTCAAAATGATCTTTGCCATGTTTGTTTATCTCCCTTAGCCTCGGCCAGCGCCGGAGTAGGGCAGCAGTGCAACTTCGCGGGCGTTCTTGATTGCCTGGGCGATCTTGCGCTGCTCCTGGACGGTGACACCCGTGACGCGGCGCGCACGGATCTTTCCGCGGTCAGAGATGAACTTGCGCAGCAATGCTACGTCCTTGTAGTCGATGACGGTGACGTCAGCGGCCTTCAAGGGATTGGACTTTGGTTTGGGCTTACGGAGTTCAGCCTTAGCCATCGTGGAGCTCCTTAATATTCGTGGAGCCCGTGGATATTAATCCGCGGGATGGTGAGCGTGCGGCGGTTGCCGCACTTTGGTAAAAACGGTTTTTAGAAGGGGGGCTCGGAGTTGTCCGGGCCCGCGCCCCAGCCGCCGGTGGATCCACCGGGCGTGGCCCAGGGGTCGGATGCCGGTGCGGACTGCTGCTGTTGCTGGCCGCCATTGCCGCCGAAGTTTCCTCCGCCGGAATTGCCGCCGAAGCCGCCTTGGCCCCCGCCGGCGTTGCCGCCCTGGCCTCCGCCAAAGCCGCCACCCTGTCCGCCGGAGCGCTGGGTGCGGTTGACCTTGGCATTGGCGTAGCGAAGCGAGGGGCCGATCTCGTCGACCTCAAGCTCCATGACGGTGCGCTTTTCGCCTTCTTTGGTGTCGTAGGTGCGCGACTTCAGCCGGCCGGAGACAATGACGCGGGTTCCCTTGGTCAGGGACTCCGCAACGTTCTCGGCCGCTTCACGCCAGATCGATGCGCGGAGGAACAGCGTTTCGCCGTCCTTCCACTCATTGCTTTGGCGGTCAAAAGTCCGCGGAGTGGACGCAATGGTGAAGTTCGCTACTGCTGAACCGCTCGGTGTAAACCGAAGTTCCGGGTCACTGGTGAGATTACCAATGACCGTGATAGTGGTTTCGCCTGCCATCTGCCCCTGCTTCCTGCTTGAGTGTTTTCCTACGGGTGAAAAAGTAAAAAGTGGTCAGCCGAAATTACTCGGCGACGATCTTCTGCTCTTCCGGACGGGTGATCTTGGTGCGCAGGATGGTCTCGTTGAGGCCAAGCACGCGGTCAAGTTCCTGAGCGGTATGGGGGGCAGCAGTGAAGTTCACCACGGCGTAAATACCTTCGGACTTCTTCTGGATGTCGTAAGCCAGGCGACGACGGCCCCAGATGTCAACCTTTTCGATGGTTCCACCATCGGTGGTGATGACATTGAGGAACTTCTGAAGCGACGGCTCAACGGTACGCTCATCAACATCGGGGTCGATGATTACCATCAATTCGTAAGGACGCATATGTGAACCCACCTCCTTTGGGCTGGGCGGTTACGGTCTTTCCGTAACAGGAGGTTCATTTGCGGTGCCTGCCGGGCGCTCGGCCACACCATTACAGTGGGCCCGGTGCCAGCACAGACTTATCCATCTTACAGGACGGACGACGCCGGCCAGTCACCCCTGTGGGTAAGCCTCACCACACGCTGTGGTGGAGTTGTGCACAGGATTGCCTCGGTCCCGGCCCGCTGCCGACCCCGCCCGGTAGAATGGAAGGTGCGGCGGCGCCATCTTGGAAGCCCGTTCAAGACCCAAAGGAGTTCTACATGTCGACTCTGAAAAACAAGAGCGGGCTCACGGAGGCCGAAGTTCAGTCAGCCATGGAGTTCGGAGACGCCGACGAGGCGAGGCACCAGGTTATCGAAGAAGCCCTTCGCGCCAGGATCTAGCGGTCATGCCCGACAAGTAGACGTACCCGGGCACGGAAACACTCATCAACCGTCTGGGCATCAAAGACCAAGTCGTGCTCGACTTGACCGAGCAAAACTTGGTCAATATTGGGCTCTCAGAGTTGAGCCGCACGCCGTCGCGGCAGCTTCGATTTTCCACACCTACAAGCCATCCACCGAAAACTGGTCGGCGACCTGTACGAGTGGGCTGGCGAGCTCCGGACCACCGAAACCCAGGCCATGGGCACGGGCGTGGCACATTGCTGCCCGGAGTTCATCGAGGCATTCTCCAAGGAGGTATTTGGCGGCATTGCAGCACCTGCTGACCCCGCCATAATGCCATCCGCCCCAAAGCACCGCGCCTGAACGAAGCGTCCATGGCATGATCAAGCCATGGAAACCACCCGCACCCGGCACCGCAGGCGGCGCCTGACGGTCATGCTCCTGGCCGGGCTTGCCGCCGCCGCGGTCACCGTCGTCTTTGGCGCCTGGTTCTACGCCCCGGCCGTGGGCTGGGGCGTTGCGGCGCTGGTGTACAACCTTTGGGTGTGGCTGACCATCGCCCCGATGGACAACGTCCGCACGGCGACGCATGCCCAGGAGGAGGACCCCGGCCGGAACACCTCGGATCTGCTGATCCTGCTGGCCGCACTGGGCTCGCTGGCCGCCGTCGTGCTGGTCATGGTGGGCAGCAAGGACGTGGCGGGCACCGGCAGGCTGCTGCTGGCCCTGCTCGCCTTGACGTGCACGGCCATGTCCTGGCTCATGGTCCACACCCTGTTCACGCTGCGGTATGCGGAGATTTACTACGCGGGGGAGCCTGGCGGCATCGGCTTCAACCAGGAGGAACTGCCGCAGTACACCGACTTTGCCTACATGTCATTCAGCCTCGGCATGACGTACCAGGTCTCCGACACCAACATCACCACGCGTGAAATGCGCTCCGCCGCATTCCGCCACAGCCTGCTCGCCTTCGTGTTTGGCACCGGAATCCTGGCCACCACCATCAACCTGGTGGTCAGCCTGACCCAGTAGGCGTCTACACGGCAGTTCGGAAGAACGTCTCCGTGATGCGCGACAGGTGGAAGGGATCGTCCACGCCGCACAGTTCGCGGGCGGAGTGCATGGAGAGCAGTGGCGTGCCCACGTCCACCGTGCGGATGCCGAGCCGCGTGGCCGTCAGCGGGCCGATCGTGGAGCCGCACGGCACGTCGTTGTTGGACACGAACTCCTGGTACGGCGCGCCCGTGGTGCGGCACAGATTCGCCCAGATGGCCGCCCCCGTGGCATCCGTGGCGTAGCGCTGGTTCGCGTTGATCTTCAGCAGCGGGCCGCCGCCCAATACGGGCAGGTTGGCCGGGTCGTGGCGCTCGGAATAGTTGGGGTGGACGGCGTGCCCGGCATCAGCTGAGACACAGAAGGAACTGGCAAAGGCGCGACGCCTCTCGCTCACGGAGGCGCCCAGTCCGTCGGAGATGCGGACCAGGATGTCCTCCAGGATGGGGCCGCACGCGCCGGAGCGGGAGCCGGAGCCGATTTCCTCGTGGTCAAAGGCGGCCAGGACGGGGATCACGGTGTCCGCGGTGGATTCGGTGGCGGCGGCGTTGATCAATGCCGCCAGTCCGGCGTGGACGGAGGTGAGGTTGTCCATGCGCCCGGCGGCGAAGAACTCCTGGTTGGCACCGAACACCTGGCCGGGCTGGGTGTCTGCCACGAGGATGTCGTAGCCGCCAATGCTGGCCGCATCCACTCCCGCGTGCCGCGCCAGCAGGCCCAGCAGGTCCTCCTTGCCGGGATGCCCCTGGCCCCAGACGGGGTTCATGTGCTGCTGCTTGTCCAGCTTCAGGCCGTCATTCACGCCCCGGTCCAAGTGGATGGCCAGCTGGGGGAAGCGCAGCAGCGGACCGGTGGCCACCAGGGTCTGCGTGCCGTCCCGGTCCACCAGGCGGCCGGCAAATTGCAGTTCCCGGTCCAGCCAGGAATTCAGCAGCGGGCCGCCATAAACTTCCACGCCCGCCTGCAGCCAGCCGAATCGGCCCGTGGTGGGCTTTGGCTTGAGCTTGAAGGACGGCGAGTCGGTGTGGGCGCCGAGAATGTTGAAGCCAGTGGTGGCGGACGCGCCCTCGGGCACCACCCAGGCAATGATGGCGCCGTCGCGGATCACAAAGTGCCGGCCCCCGGCGGGCCATTCGGCAGATTCCTCGAGCTGGGTGAAGCCCGCCTCCTCCAGCCTGCGGCCCGCCTCATGGGCGGCGTGAAAGCTCGACGGCGACGCGGCGATGAAGTCGCGCAGGTCCAGGATGTGCTCAACGGAAGTCATGGTTCGATTCAACCACGAAGCGTCCACGGTGTTAGTAGTCGGGATTGCTGGGCGTGACAAGCCCTGTCTCGTAGGCGTACACCACCACCTGCACACGGTCCCTCAGGTGGAGCTTCGTCAGGATCCGGCGCACGTGCGTCTTGACTGTGGCCTCGGACAGGAACAGCTGGTGGGCAATCTCGGCATTGGACAGGCCTTGGGCAATGGCCAGCGCCACTTCCAGCTCGCGCGGCGTCAGCTCCTCCAGCAGCGGGTCGCGGGGGTGCGTGGGAGGCGTGGGCTGTGAGCGCACAAAGTTTTCCAGCAGGCGCTGGGTGACGCGAGGGGCCACGACGGCGTCCCCGCTGGCCACCAGGCGCACGGCGTTGACCAGTTCCGTGGGCGCCACGTCCTTGAGGAGGAATGCGGAGGCGCCTGCCTGCAGCCCGGCAAACGCGTATTCGTCCAGGTCAAAGGTGGTGAGGATGATGACGCGTGCGCCGGAGGCGGAGGCACTGATCTTGCCGGTGGCCTCGATCCCGTCCATGAGGGGCATGCGGACATCCATGAGCACCACGTCGGGGTCCAGCCGCTCCACGGCGGCCAGTGCCTCAATGCCGTTGGAGGCCTCGCCAACCACGGCAAGGTCGTCCTCGCCTTCAAGGATGAGCCGGAAGCCCATGCGCAGCAGCGGCTGGTCGTCTACCAAAAGGATTGAGATGGGCGCCTGCGTCAAGGTGTTCTCCATGGTGGCTAATTCCTGTTCTGATTGGGCCGCAGCGTGGCGGTGACGGTCCAGCCGCCCTGGGGGGAGGGCCCGGCGTCGACCGTTCCGGAGAAGATGCCGGCACGTTCGCGCATGCCAACAATGCCCTGCCCCGTGCCCATCGAAGCGTCCAGGGAGCCGTGGCCGTCGTCGCTGACCACCACCCGCAGCACGCCGCCGTCGGGCTGGTTCTCGATGAGCACCCGCACGCGTGAAACTGCCGTGCCGTAGCGCAGCACATTGGTGAGCGACTCTTGCACGATCCGGTAAACGGTGAGTTGCAGCGCCGGGTCGCCGGGAAGCAGCGGCCCCGACTGGGTCACGGCCAGCGGCAGGCCGGCCTGCCGGAAGCCCTCCAGCAGCGCGCCCAAATCGGCATGGTCAGGCTGCGGGGTCCGCTGCCCTCCGCCTGCGTCCTCGCGCAGCACGCCCAGCACCCGTCGCATGTCGGCCAGCGCGGTCCGGCCGGTCTGGGACAGCTGGCCCAGCACCTCCCCCGCCTGCTCCGGGTCGCGCTTGACCACGACGGCGGCGCCGTCGGAGAGTGCCACCATCACGGTCAGCGAGTGCGCCACGACGTCATGCATTTCCCGTGCAATCCGGTTCCGCTCGGCCACGGAGGCCAGCTGGGCGTTGCGGACGGCCCATTGGCGCAGCTCGGCCTCATGCTCCCGCCCCCGGCGCACCGAGGCGCCGATGCCCGTGGCGATGACATTGGCCAGAAGCATGACAATGACTGTAATGACATTGCTCTCCAGGGCTGTGGGACCGTCCGGGCGGAGGAATTCGACGGGGAACTGGTAAAAGAACAGCGTATAGACAACTAGCGGCACGGATGCGGCGGCTGCGATGGCGAAACTGAAAATGCCCCGGTAGGCCACTGCCACGGCGTAGAGCGCAAACCACAGGCTGGCACCGATGTTGTTGGACGAGGGCACCACGTTGATGTTGATGATTTCAAAGACGGAGAGGATGACCAGCACGGCCAGGGGCCTGTCCCGGCGGAACATCAGCACCGTGCTGGTGGCGGCAAGCAGCACCAGGTGGGCTGGCAGGTTGGTGACGCGTCCGTTCAGGAAAGTGCCGGAACCTGCCAGCAGATATGCCAGGACCACCAGGGCGTCCATGACGCGGGGGTGGTCGTAAAGATAGCGGCGGACCGCGCCGCGGCGGCGGGCTGAGAATTCATCGGCCTGCCTGGCCGCCGCGGTGGCGGAGGTGGAACGGGGTTCGGCGGGGGCTGCGGCCGTTCGTTCCGCCGCCCCCGCCTGGTCTGATGTGCGCATAAGGGTGAGTCTAGAAGCCCGGCCGCCAGGCCGGGCACCGGACATTCCTATACGTCGCGGTTCTTGAGGGAGATGACTGCCGGGACCGTCACCAGCACAATCCAACCCAGGAAGATCAGTCCTCCCGAGAGGGGGCTGATGAACGCCGCCTTGTCCCCGATTTCCAACATGCGCCCGCCGGCCACGCTGGGCACGTACTGGCCCACGTATTTCCAGAAGTCGCCGGGCACCAGTCCCAGCAGCTGGGTGGCGATCTGCAAAAGGAAGAACAGTCCGACGAGGACCACGATTCCGCCCGCGGAGCTGCGGATGAGCGTGCCCAGAGAAAGCCCAACGAGGGCGACGCCGGCAACGTAGACTCCGCCCAAGAGGATGCTGGACAGGACGCCGTCCATGCCCAAGGACATGGTGATTCCAGCGGAGCTCATGATCGGGATGGAAATCAGGAACGTGACGAACGCGGAAACAAGTGTCAGCACGTAGGAAACCACCACCAGCACAATGGCCTTGGCGAAGAACGTGGGCAGGCGCTTGGGCACCGCCGTCATGGTGGAGCGGATCATGCCGGTGCCGAACTCGGAGGAGATCAGCAAAACAGCCAAGGCGCCGAGAATCAGCACACCCATTTGGATGCCGGCGATGGGGGTGCCGTAAATGTTCAACCCGTTTGCATTGGCTGCCGCAATGGCCTGGTCAATGGTCAGCTTCGGTGAGCCGGAGGGACTGACGCCGGGGCCATTGACCGCCGCGGGCCCTAATTCCATGAACCTTTCGACGGCTTTTCCACGCGCCCAAGCTGCGAAAGTGCCCACGCCCACCATGGCCACAAAGGTGAAGAGCAGCAGCAGCTGGGTGGAGCGCAGGGACCGGAACTTGATCCATTCGCTGCGCAGCACGCCGCTGAAGGTCAGCCCCGTGCCGCCGGCAGCGGCGGAAGGCGAGGGGATCGTCGTCGTACTCATCACTTCAGTGTCCCTTCCAGGGCGGGGGCCGGCGCGGCGGCGTCATCGAGTTCTTGCGAGTGGTACTCCACCGAATCCTTTGTCAGGTCGAAGTACGCCTCTTCCAGCGAGGTGGACAGCGGGGTCAGTTCGTAGACAAGGACATGGTTGTCCAGGGCAATCTTGGCGATCTGGCGGGAGTCGAGGCCGGAAACTTCCAGGGTCTCGTTTTCGTTGCACTCCACCTGCACCCCGCTGCCGCTGAGCAGCTGGCCCAGATGGGTGACGTCGGCGGTGCGGACCCTGACCTTGGCCTGCTGGTTGCCGGCCAGAATCTCGGCGATGGGTGCGTCCGCGATGATCCGCCCGCGGCCGATCACGATCAGGTGGTCCGCGGTCTGCGCCATCTCACTCATGAGGTGCGAGGACAGGAACACCGTTTTGCCCTGCGCCGCCAGGTGCTTGGCCAGGTTGCGCACCCACAGCACGCCTTCCGGGTCCAGGCCGTTGACGGGCTCGTCCAGGATCAGCGTTTGGGGGTCGCCCAGCAGTGCCGAGGCAATGCCCAGGCGCTGGCCCATGCCGAGGGAGAAGCCGCCTGCCTTCTTCTTGGCGACGGCGGCCAGCCCGGTCATGTCGATGACCTCGTTGACCCGGCTGGTGGGAATGCCGTGCGTGGCGGCCATGGCCAGCAGGTGGTTGTAGGCGCTGCGGGAGGTATGCACCGCCTTGGCGTCCAGCAGCGCACCGACCTGGTGGAGCGGGTCATGGTGCTTGACGTACGGCTTGCCGTTGACCGTGACGGAACCCGCCGTGGGCTTGTCCAGCCCCACGATCATGCGCATGGTGGTGGACTTGCCGGCGCCGTTGGGCCCCAGAAAACCGGTCACCATCCCGGGCTTGACCGTGAACGTGACACCCGCCACCGCGGTCTTGGCACCATAGTGCTTGGTGAGGTTTACTGCCTCAATCATGTGGACATCCCCTTGTTTCTAGGCTTGTTAACAACCGTACGCACCGGGTAGCGGCTTTTCTTCGATCTCAGGGATGAATCAGGGTCCGTTCAGGGTCGTCCCTTTGGATGATGGGCGGCAGAACGGGGCAAAACGGGCGGCCGGCGGAGCCGGTCCCGGCGCGGTGCCGGATGGGCCGCGGCGGGTCCTAGGATGGACCGGTGGCCGCACCCCTGAATCCCCGCCAACTGCCCTCCCGCGTGCTGTGGGCCGTGTCCATTCCCGCCCTGGCCGTGCTGCTGGCCGGCGCCGTGCTGGTGTGGTCCACGCACAGCGTGCCGCCCTTTCAGGCGCTCGACGCCGGCTGGAACCAGGTGATGCTGGCGTCCCGGACACCGTGGCTCACCTCGGCCAACAGGGTCCTGGACTTTGTGGGCAACGCCGGCATGGTCATCTATGCGGCGGCCCTGTTCCTGGTGCTGCTGCGCCGGCACTGGCGCCTGGCCATGTTCACCGCCGCGGCCAATCTCGCGGCCCTGGCGGCAACCCACCTGCTGAAATTCCTGGTGGGCCGGCCGCGGCCACTGGACCGGCTGGTGCACGTGGATTCCGGTTCATACCCGTCCGGGCATGTGAGTGCCACGGTGGCAGCCATGGTGTGCACAGCCATCGTCATCGGGCGGCTGTGGATGTGGCTCAGCGGCGCCATCCTCAGCGTGGCCATGATGTACAGCCGCACCTACCTGGGCGCCCACTGGATCTCCGACACCGCGGCCGGCGCACTGCTGGGCGCAGGGCTTACGCTTCTGCTGTGGGCGGCTGTGCGGGATAAATGCCTGGAGCGGCATTCGTTGCCGGCACCGATTGGCTGACGTTCCAACCGCCCAGTACCGCTAGCCCCTTTCGGCCTGTTCGGGTGCGGGCGATCCGGTCCGCGGGGCGGCCCCTCCGGACACCGGCTGGGGAAGCGGCTTGGCGGCCGGGGCCGTGAGGATGGAGGCAATAATGGCCACGCCGATGGCCAACAACGCCCAGCGCACGGTGAAGTGGTCGCCCAGGAAACCCAGCAGCGGCGGGCCTGCCAGGAACGCCACGTAGCCGATCGTTGACACCACTGAAACGCGGGCCGCCGCGCGGGCAGGGTCGTCGGCTGCGGCGGACATGCCCATGGGGAAGCCCAGGGCCGCCCCGGCGCCCCACAATACTGCGCCGAGCCCGGCCAGCCACACGTTCGGTGCCACAACGAACAGGACAAGGCCCACCAGTGCGGCCCCCAGGCTCCCGTAGAGCACAGGAACCCGGCCGTAGTTGTCAATGAACTTTCCGCCAAAGAACCTGAACGCCGTCATGGACGCCACAAACACGGCAAACATGATGGCGCCCTCGGACTCCGTGGCGCCCAGCCCGTCCACCGTGGCCTTAGCAATCCAGTCATTGGCGGCGCCTTCGGTCAGGGCCGCGCCCAGGACCACCAGCCCCACCAGCAGGGTGCGGCTCTCGGCCCATGCGGTGCGTCCGCGGGCCGGGGCCTTCCCTCCTGGCACCTCGGGTGACATGACCGCCCCGGCGGGGGCCGGCGTCGTGCTTGGCAGGAAGTGGCTTGGCACAAACACCATGGCCACGCTGACCAGGGCCACGATGGCGAACAGGTGCGCGGGCAGGCCCACGTGGATGCTGGACAGGCCCGCACCGACCAAGGCCCCGACAAAGGCTCCCCCGCTGAAACCCGCATGGAATTGGGGCATGATGGTTCTGCCCAGGTGGCGTTCGACGTCGGCGCCCTCAATGTTCTGCGACACGTCCCACAGGCCGATGCCCACGCCGAAGAGGAAAAGCCCCGCAGCGGTCAGGGGGACGGAGACCAGGCCCAGCGCCGTGGCCACCACCAGCCCGCCCAGGGCAGCGGTAAAGCCGCCCAGGCGGATGCTGGTTGCCGTCCCCTTGCGCGCCACCACCGTGCCGGCCAGCGGCAGGGCGATGACGGACCCGGCGGCGATGCTCAGCAGCAGCAGGCCCATCTCGCCCGACGTCAGCTCCAGGATGCGAGTGACGGCCGGAATGCGCGCAGCCCAGCTGGCAAACACAAAGCCGTTGATGGCAAAGACGGCAAAGGTGGCCATTGCTGCGCGGCGGACTGTCTGGGTGTTCATGGTGGCGCGGATCCTCAGAGTTTGGTGGTGGATGGGGCGGCGGCGAACTTCTGCAGCCCGTCAGACACGGCCACCACCAGCCGGGCCATGACCTCCGCCGGCAGGTCTGCGCGCAGCGATGTCCGGAAGGGCGTCCAGCAACCGCCCATGGCGCCCGGCCACGTCCTGCCCGGCCCCGCAGGGTTGGGGAGGGAGGCATGGTGCCAGTCTATTCACCCGGGCGCCCCAAAACCTAGTCGCATTAGATTTTAGACTGGGCGCCTGGGGGGCGGGCTACCGCTGCGTTTCGGCCAGCCCCGGGATGTCTGCCACACTGTCCAGCACATGGTCGCAGGGCAGCCCCGCCAACAGCTCCCGGGTGAGCTTCCCCGTCAGCACGCCCACCGAGACAGCCCCCGCGTTGCGCCCCGCCTGGACGTCGACGGCGGTGTCCCCGGCCGCCAGCACTGCGGCCACCGACACAACGCCGGTGCGTTCCATGGCCCGGTGGATCATGTACGGGGCCGGCCTGCCGGCGGCCACGTCGGACGTGGTGACCAGGGCGTCAACCGTGCATTCCGCCCCGGGGCCCACGCTCCAGCCGAGCATGTCAAGCAGCGGGCGGGCCACGCCGTCGTCAAATCCCGTGGTCAGGGCCACCTTGATGCCCCGTTCGCGCAGGGTGGCGATGGCCTCCGGCACGCCGGGCAGGGCCACGGGGGGCTTGGCCCGGTAGCCGTCGTCGAGGATGGTGCGGAAACGCCCAAACGCCGCCGCCACGCGGTCCGGGGCCGGCTCCTGGCCGCCCAGTTCCATCAGGGCCGTGATGGCGGAGACCTTGTCCGCGCCCATCCACAGCTGCAGGGAGGCCGAGGCAACGGGCGCGCCGGTCTCCTCCACCGCCTGTTGCAGGGCCGTGTAGACCATGCCGTAGTCGTCAATGGTGGTCCCGGCCATGTCAAGGGCGGCAAGTTCAATCATGGGTTTTCTCCTGCGGAAGGCTGGCCGGCGGCGGGTGCCGGCGGCCGGGTGCTTTGGACGCGCGCCACCGGCGCACGCCCGTGAAGGGTGTTGTGGACCATGAAGTTGGCCAGCTCGGGGCGGTAGCGGTCGTCAGCGAATTCCAGCGGCGTCCCTTCCGTGGAGAACGTCACGCGGCGTTCCCGCAGCAGCGGCGAGCCTTCCGGGATGCCCAGCAGCGAGGCGTCAACGGCATCCGCCGCAACGGCGTCAATGATGTGCCGGGCACTGTGCAGATCCACCCCCACGGACAGCAGGAACCGGAAGGTGGAGCCGGAGCTGGTGTCAAAGTCGAACAGCGGATTGCCGGCCTCCGGCACAAAATGCGAGCGCTCCACCATCGCGGGCTCACCGTCCAGCGAGCGCAGCCGCAGCAGGGACACGACGGGTTCCCCGGCGCTGACCAGCAGCTGTTCGGCCACCAGGGGCCCGGCCTCGCGGCGGGCGATTTCAACTGTTCGCTGCCCCGGCTCCTTGCCGATGGATTCCGCCCATTC
The DNA here is from genome assembly GCF_011045165.1 of Arthrobacter silviterrae. GTDB lineage: Bacteria > Actinomycetota > Actinomycetes > Actinomycetales > Micrococcaceae > Specibacter > Specibacter silviterrae. Next base: position 26,892 of record NZ_JAAKZI010000032.1, on the reverse strand, counting down.
CGTGAAGGACATGAAGGTCTCCACCGATTGGGAGGCGACGGCGGCGCGCACCACGGGCGGCTTGCCGCGGCCACCCGTAATCACCTGTTCGGCGCGCAGGGCTGCCAGCGCCTGGCGGACCGGGCCGCGGGAGGCGCCGAACTCCCGGCACAGCTGCGCCTCGGAGGGGACAGGCGTCCCTTCCGCCCATTCCCCGGTCTCGATCCGGTGGCGGAATTCGTCCCGAAGCTGTTGGTGCAGGGGCAATTTCATGAGTTGAGTATACAAGTTGGCCCGACGCGTCAAGGCTGGTAATTCACGGCACAAGGCGAACAATTGGTAAACGTTCGGGGCCCTAAATGAACCGTTCGGGAACTTGTCCATACATGTGCCGTTCTGGCTTGATTCGACTGCCCCCGGACCGGCAATGTCGTTGCCATGAACAAAGCAACTTCACCCATTCACAGCACCGACGTGGTGATTGTGGGCGCCGGGATCACCGGCCTGGCCCACGCCGCCGAGGCTGTGGCGAGGGGCCTGGCCGTGTGCATCGTGGAACGGGATTCGCGCGCCGTGGGAGCCTCCATCCGCAATTTTGGGCACTGCTGCGTCACCGCCCAGACGGGCGAGCTGCTGGAGCTGGCACGCACTGCCCGCGAGGGCTGGCTGCGCCACAGCGAACTGGCCGGCTTCTTCTCCGTGGAATCCGGGGCCGTGGCCGTGGCCCGCAACAGCCAGGAAGTGGCCGTCCTCGAGGAACTGGCTGCCACCCGGGGAGGCGAAGTAAGCCTGATCGGCCCGGCGGCCGTCCGGGCGGAACTCTCCGGCCACGGCGGCGCCGAAATCCTGGGCGGCGCCGTGCTGCGCGATGACATCCGAGTAGACCCGCGGGAGGCCGTGGCCAAGCTGGCTGCCTGGCTGGGCCGCCAGCCGCGCGTGCGCTTCCTCTGGCGCACCTCCTACTTCGGCGCAGGGCCGGGCACAGGGCACGACGCCGGGACGGGCGCAGGGCACGACGCCGGGACGGGCGCAGGGCCGGGCGCAGGGGCGGGCGCAGGGAACGACGCCGGCGCCTCCTCCGGCGGGGCGGTCACGGTGCACACCTCCCGCGGCCCCATCCGTGCCGGAAAAGTCATTGTCTGCGTGGGCCACGACCTGGACAGGGTCCACCCGGAACTGGCCGAGGAACGCCAAGTGGACCGCTGCGCGTTGCAAATGGCGCTGGTCCGGCCGCCGTCGGGCCTGAACATCACCAGGGCCGTGCTCACCGGAACGTCCATGCTGCGCTACCCCGCCTTCGCCGAAACCACGGCGGCGCGCGAGCTCAAAAGGGAACTGGCCGCCCGGAACCCGGAACTGCTGGCGATCGACGCCAACGTGATGCTGACCCAGCGCCCCGACGGCACGCTGATCATTGGCGACAGCCACCGCACCGAGGCCACCACGGACCCTTTCCTGTCCGAACAGACCACCGACACGCTGCTCACCGCGGCGGCCCACCTGCTGGGCAGGGGCAACTTCCAGGTGCTCCAGCGCTGGCAGGGCGTGTACGCCTCCAGCCCGCTGCAAAGCTTCCTGGTGGAGCGCCCCGCCCCCCACGTCACGGCCGTGTCCGTCACGTCCGGGATCGGCATGACCATTTCCTTTGGCCTGGCCCGCAAGACCTTTGACCAACTCGAATCCACGCTCGCCACCACCCGCTAAGGACACCCCATGAAAAAGCCCTTCCGCATTCCCTCCGTCATCGCCGCAGCCACGGCCGGCGCCATCCTCCTGGCCGGCTGCGGCGGCACCGCTACCGGCAGCACGGCCGCCCCCGCGGACAGCAAGTCCGTGACCATTTACAGCGCCGACGGCCTGGGCGACTGGTACACGAAGACCTTTGCCGGCTTCACCAAGGACACGGGCATCAAGGTCAACGTGGTCGAGGCAGGTTCGGGCGAAGTGGTCTCCCGCGCCGAGAAGGAAAAGTCGAACCCCCAGGCGGACCTGCTCATCACCCTGCCGCCCTTCATCCAGCTGGCTGAAAAGTCCGGCCTGCTGCAAAAGAACTCCGCAGACACCAGCGCGGTCCCGGCCGCCTCCAAGTCCGCGGACGGCATGTACGTCTCCGTGGTGAACAATTACCTCTCGATGATCCGCAACACCGCCGCCACGGACAAGCCCGACTCCTGGGCGCAGCTGCTGGATCCGAAGTACCAGGGCAAGATCCAGTACTCCACCCCCGGCCAGGCCGGCGACGGCACCGCCGTGCTCCTGCTGCTCCAGCACTTGAAGGGCAAGGACGGCGCGCTGTCCTACCTGAAGGATTTGCAGAAGAACAATGTGGGCCCCAGTGCCTCCACCGGCAAGCTCGGCCCGAAGGTGTCCAAGGGCGAGCTCACCGTCGCCAACAGCGACGTCCAGATGGCACTGTCCTCCATCCAGGCCGACAAGTCCGCCTTTGAGGTCTTCTTCCCCAAGAACGACGACGGCTCCCGGGTCACGCTGCCCCTCCCCTACGTCATGGGGCTGGCCGCCAAGGCCCCCCACGAGGCCAGCGCCGCCAAGCTGATGGACTACCTGCTCACGAAGCCGGTCCAGGAAACCATCTCCAGTTCCGCACTCGGCCTGCCCGTGCGCTCCGACGTCACTCCCACGGATGCCAACTTCGCGGCCCTGCAGAAGACGATGGCCGGTGTCACCGTCTGGACGCCGAACTGGACCGAGGTGCTGGCCGGGCTCGACGCCGACGTCAAGGCCTACAACTCCGCCACCGGCCAGTAGCAACCCGCCAACCAGGAGCACCATGTTGTCCACCATGAAGAAGTCCCGCCGCGCCGCACCGGCGGCCGGGCACCCAACGCCCGCGGCCGCCGTCGAGCCTGAAAACGCCGTGGAACTGCGCGATGTCAGCGTCAGCTATGGCACCACGGTGGCCCTTTCGGGGCTCAGCCTGGCGGTGGCGCGCGGGGAAACGGTGGCGCTGCTGGGGCCCTCCGGGTCCGGGAAATCGACTGCGCTGAAGGCGATTGCCGGCTTTGAACGGCCGTCCTCGGGGCGGGTGCTGCTGGACGGCGTGGACGTCACGGACGCCTCTCCGGCCCGGCGGGGGATCGGCGTGGTGGTGCAGCAGTACGCGCTGTTTCCGCATATGCGCGTGGACGCCAATGTGGCCTATGGGCTCAAGGCGCGTCGCATGCCCAAGGCGGAAATTGCCGCCCGCGTGAAGGCGATGCTGGAGATGGTGGGCATGGAAGGCCACGCCCACAAGCTCCCCCGCCAGCTTTCCGGCGGGCAGCAGCAGCGCGTGGCGATTGCCCGCGCCCTGGCCATCCGGCCTCAGGTGCTGCTGCTGGACGAGCCGCTGTCCGCCCTGGACGCGTCGCTGCGGGCCGAAATGCTCCTGGAACTGCAGGCCCTGCGCGCCGAGCTGCCGGACATTGCCATGGTCTACGTCACGCACGACCAGTCCGAGGCCCTGACCCTGGCGGACAGGATCGCGGTGATGCGCAACGCCCGCCTCGAGGAAATTGGCACGGCCGAACAGCTGTACAGCCGGCCCGCCGGCGCATTCACGGCCAAGTTCCTGGGCGGCGCCTCACTGTTGCCGGCCATCTCCACCACCGTGGTGCCCGACGGCGGCGCAATGGGTTCGGTGCTGGCCGGGGCCCACCGCATGAAGGCCGTGGCACCCTTTGCCGTGAACCCGGGCGGCCGCGTCCTGGTGGCCGTGCGGCCGCACGCGTGGAAGCTCGCGGCGGGGTCCCCGGCTGCTGCCGCCGGCTGGGCCGGGGACGGGGCCGGGGACGGCTACACCGTCAACAGCCTGCCCGGCCGGGTGGAATCCGTGCAGTGGCGCGGCGCCGGCCACCGGCTGCAGGTGGACCTGATCGGGCTGTCCGAACGCGTCACCGTGGACCTGCCCGCCATGTCTGCCGTTCCCGCCCCCGGGGACCTGGTGGTCCTGACGGTGGAGCCCCAGCACGCCGTGCTGGTCCCGGCCGGGGAGCTGTGATGCGCACCGCGGCCGGCCCCCGGGTGACACCCGCCCTGGTGGGATCCGCCGGGGTGGGATCCGCCCGGGTGACGGGGGCACCCAAGGCGGGTCCGGCGTCGAGCTTTCCACACATCCCTGGCAGCTGGCGCAGCTGGCTGTGGCTGGCGGTACCGCTGCTGTTTGTGGCGGTGTTCTTCGCCTACCCGCTGGCGCAAATTGGCGCGCAGTCGTTCCAGGACAAGTACGGCGCCGGCGTGGGGCTGGCGAACTGGCAGTATGAACTCAGTTCCGCGGCCGTGCAGAAGGCCACCGCCGCCACGCTGAAAATTGCGGCGCTGTCCACACTGGGGGCACTGCTCCTGGGCACGTTCATCGCCCTGGCGCTGTCCTTTGTGCCCTTCCGCGGGGCGGGGCTGGTGACGCGGCTCATTGAGACCGTGGTTTCGTTCCCGTCCTTCCTGATTCCGCTGGCCTTCAGCATCCTGTACGGGCGCACCGGCGTGGTCAACTCCGTGCTGGGCCAGTTGGCGCCCGGGCTGCCGGCCCTGAACTTCGTCAATGACGTGCCCGGTGTGGTGCTGGCGGAGGTGGCTTTTTACACCCCGTTTGTGGTGCGGCCCCTGCTCGCCGTGTTTTCCCAGCTCCCTCGCGAACTGCTGGATGTGGCAGGGAGCCTCGGCAGCGGGCCGCTCGCCATAGTCCGGACCGTGATCCTGCCCGCCGGCCTGCCCGCGCTGGCGGCGTCGGCCGGGCTGACGTTCCTGCTGACGATGAACGAGTTCGGCATCATCTTGTTCACCGGCGCCAAGAATGTCATGACGCTGCCCATGCTCATTTACACGCGCAGCATTGTCACCTTTGACATGCCCTCAGCCGCCGTCATTGCCTGCATCCAGGTGGCGCTCTCACTGGGCGTGTACTGCCTGTACCGCTGGACGTACAAAAAACTTTCGGGAGCGAACCATGCTGCTCCACGCTAAATCCGCCCGCCTTGCCACCTGGACCCTGCTGGCCGCCGCCTTGCTGCTGCTGGTGGCCGCGCCTTTGCTGGTGACGTTCATGGCGGCCTTCGCAGGGAGCTGGAACGGGGTGCTGCCCGCGGCGCCCACGCTGCGCCACGTGGCGGGCGCACTGGCCGCGGACAATTTTTCCTCCCTGGTGGTCAGCCTGCAAACTGCCGTATTCGCGAGCCTGCTGGCCGTTCTCCTGGGCACGTGGGCGGCCGTGTGCTCGGCCTCGGCAGCTGCCTCGCCGGGGCTGGCCAGGCTGGCCGACGCCGTCTTCCACCTGCCCGCGGCCGTGCCGTCCGTCGTCGTCGGCCTGGGACTGCTGACCGCCTTCAGCAAGCCGCCCCTGCTGCTGAACGGGACCGTGGCCATAGTGGTGGTGGCCCAATCCATGCTGGTGCTGGCGTTTGCCTACAGCACGGTGTCTGCGGCCGCCCGGGGCCAGGACCCCATGGTGGCCCTGGCCGCGGCGAGCCTGGGGGCGTCGCAGCTGCGTGTGCTCCTGACCGTCCGGCTGCCGCTGCTGCTGCCGGCCATCGCGGCGGCCGCCGGGCTGGCCGTGGCGCTGTGCATGGGCGAACTGGGCGCCACCGTCATGGTGTACCCGGCCAGTTGGCGCACCCTGCCCGTGACCGTTTTCGCGCTGGTGGACCGCGGGGCGCTGTTCGACGCCGCGGCCAACACCCTGGTGCTGCTTGCCGTGACGGTGGCCGTGCTGGCCGTCATTGCGAAATGCCGGGGGAATTCCGCCGTCCGGTAATGCCAGCCGCCAGGGCCTACCGCGCCCGCTCCACGCGTTTTTCGTCCCAGACAGGCGCTTCGGACTCGTACACCTTGCCGTCGGATCCAAACACCAGGAAGCGGTCAAAGGAGCGGGCGAACCAGCGGTCGTGGGTGACGGCCAGGACTGTCCCCTCGAAGGAGTCGATGGCCTTCTCCAGTGCCTCGGCCGAGTGCAGGTCCAGGTTGTCGGTGGGCTCGTCCAGCAGCAGCAGCGTGGCGCCGGAAAGCTCCAGCAGCAAAATCTGGAAGCGGGCCTGCTGGCCGCCGGAGAGGGAATCGTACTTTTGCTCGGAGCTGGAAGCCAGGCCGTAGCGGTCCAGCGCCCCGGCGGCTGCCTCGCGGCCCAGCCCCGAACGGTGCTCGTCGCCGCGGTGCAGGATGTCCAACAGGGTGCGGGTCAAAAGGTCCGGACGGGCATGCGTTTGGGCAAAGAAGCCGGGCCGGATGCGGGCGCCCAGCTTCACTGACCCTTCGTGCGGCACGGGAGCTATGTCGACGTCGGACACGGGCTCGTGTTCCTTGTCCGGATCCGAACCGCCCGCGGCCAGGAGACGGAGGAAGTGGCTCTTGCCGGATCCGTTGGAGCCCAGCACGCCCACGCGGTCGCCGAACCAGATCTCCGCACTGAACGGCTTCATCAGCCCCGTCAGCTCCAGCTTCGTGGCGACGATGGCGCGCTTGGCGGTCCGCCCGCCCTTGAGCCGCATCTTGACGTTTTGCTCAATGGGCAGCGCCTCCGGCGGACCTTTCTCGAGGAATTGAGCCAGCCGTGATTGTGCGGCCTGGTAGCGGTTCGCCATGTCGGAGCGGAACGCCGCCTTGGTCTTGTACATGGTGACGAGTTCCTTGAGCTTGACGTGCTCCTCGTCCCACCGCTTGCGCAGTTCCTCAAATCGGGCGTTGCGGTCTTCGCGCGCCTTCACGTACGACTCAAATCCGCCGCCGTGCGTCCAGCTGGAGGCGCCGTTGATGCCCGGTTCCAGGGTGACAATCCTGTCCGCCGCGTTCGCCAGCAGTTCGCGGTCGTGGCTGACAAACAGCACCGACTTGTCCGACTCCGCCATCTTTGCCTCAAGCCAGCGCTTGCCGGGCACGTCCAGGTAGTTGTCCGGCTCATCGAGCAGCAGCAACTCGTCCGGGCCGGAAAACAGCGCCTCGAGGACAAGCCGCTTCTGCTCGCCGCCGCTTAGCGACGCCGCCTTGCGGTACTGCGCGGAGTAGAAGTCCATGCCCATGGCCGCCATGGTGACCTCGTCCCAGGTGGTCTCCATTTCGTAGCCGCCCACGTCGCCCCAGTCGGCAATGGCCTGTGCGTAGGCCATTTGGGAGGGTTCGTCGTCGCGCTCCAGCATGGCTTCCTCTGCCGCATCCACAGCCTTGCCCGCGGCGGCAATGTTGGCCGACGCCACGGAGAGCAGCAGGTCCCGCACGGTGCTTTCGTCGCGGACCTGGCCCACGAACTGGCGCATGACTCCCATGCTGCCGGAGCGTGAAACCGCGCCTTCGTCGGCCTTGATGTCCTGGCAGATGATGCGCAGCAGCGTGGTCTTTCCGGTGCCGTTGGGGCCGATCAGGGCCGTCTTGGTGCCGTCGGAGACGCGAAAGTTCACCCCGTTCAGCAGCTGGCGGCCGTCGGAGAGAAAGTAGTCAATGTTTGCAACGTCAATGTGTCCCACTGCTTAATCCTCCCATCCCCGGGGGCCGCCAATTTTTACAACTACGCCGAGACAGCGGGAGCGCGCCGAGATCCGCAGGACATTCCATACGGTCTCGGCGCGGACCCGCTATCTCGGCGGCGGCCGAATGGCGTCCTGCCCATCCACGCTGCCTTGATCTTTTGGACATATCCGGGCCCGTCGGCACCGGGTGCGAGGAACACGTTGATTTGCCCCGTCCACAAGTGTCTGCCGCCGCTGCAGCCAAGCAAATTGGAGACTTGGTTTTGTTTTGTTTCAACAATGTCGCCCGCGGGGATGACGGCAATCATGTCCCGTTCGTTGGCCATCGTGGTGCTCTTGGCGGTGTGCAGGTCCAGGGCAGGGCTTTCGGGCTTTGGGCCCATGGCGCAGCCGGCGGCGAACAGCATCACCAGCAGGGAAAGAAGAAATGTCAAGGCCACGGCGGGATGGCCCGGGAACCGTAAGGCAGGTGCCTGTTCCGGGTCGGCGCCAAGATGCCCATGAGTCATATGTCCCCCTTTGACATCCGCAGCATAACCAGCGCACCCCCCGATGCCGATGGGCAGAACGCCCCATGCGGGAGGGCCCGCCACGTTCACACTCACGCCGAGACAGCGGGAGCGCGCCGAGACCGCATGAGGTTTTCATACGGTCTCGGCACGGACCCGCTATCTCGGCGCAGCAGGCGACGGACACGCCGTCGTTCCCGGCTTTGACGGGTGCCGCATAGGCCTGCCAGGTGTCGCCGCTGTCGGTGGAGTATTCCACCACGGCAATACCGGGGCCGGAGTCCGTGGCCGTGACGGTGACCGCGCGGGCCGTGGTGTCCGCCCAGGCAGTACGTATCGTTTGAGGGGGCATGCACGCCCAGGCCCTCGGCATTCGTGGTGTATTTCCGGGTTGGCGGCGGTGGCGTGGCTGTTGCGCCGCAGCGATGTGGTGGGGGCCTGGTGCCGTCGGCATAGTTACACGGTCAGTTCCGGCGACGCCCCGGCACCGGCCGCGGCCGCGGCCGATCGCAGGCCTGTCAGGGCAGGGCCGTCCCGGTGGCCGTTGGGGATTCGGTTGCGGCTTCCGTCGCCGCGGGCGTTGGCGTGGCTGCAGGGGCTGCCGTCTCTGCAGCGGTTGGCGTTTGCGTGGCCGTTTCAGCCGGAGCTGGCGTTTCGGGCGGCGGCGTGGCCGGAGCAGTCGCCTCAGGCGGAGCGGGTTCAGTGCCGGGTGTCGGTGTCGGCGAGGGCGAGGGCGAGGGCGTTGCCGACTGCGACGGCGGCGGCGGGCGGTTCGGTGAGGGTGTTGGAGTCGGGGACGGCGACGCCGAGGGCGACGGTGAGGGCTGAGGAGTAGGCGAAGGCGAATGGCTGGGTGCGGGCTTCGCCGTCGTGCTTGGCCTGGTGGTGACAGCCGTTGGCGAGCCTGCCCCGGCCGCCTTGAGGGCCTCAGCCTTCGCCGCCGCGGACGCCTTGGCTGCGGCGGCAGCCTGCTGGTCGAGGACGGCAAACCCCGGCATGGTGAAGTACGTCGACGATGAGCTGCTGGACTGCGGCGTGTGCAAGATGGTGCCCACGGACGGGTTCAGCGCGCTGATCATCTCGCCGTGGCCAACGTAAATTCCGATATGCGACCAATGGTTGGGTCCGTCGGGGTTTTGGACCACAATGTCCCCCGGCTGCGGATTGTTGGTTTCCACCATGGGCAGCCATTGTTCTGTGCGCGGCAGTGCGATGCCGGCCTGGGCGTAGGCCCACTGGACGAATCCGGAACAGTCCCAGCCTTGGTCAAAGCTGGTGCCGCCCCACACATAACTGTGGCCCAGCCCCGTGTACGCCGCCTGCAGGATCTCCCGCCGAACCGTGGAAATCATGCCCGGCGAATATTCCGGCATGCCGGCAAGCACGGTGCCGGCCGAGCCTGTCCACCCGTGGTTCGTTTTGGACAGGTCAAGGATCAGCGCCGGCTTCGGCTTTTGTGCCTGGATCAGCGTTCTGGCAAAGGTCAGGCTGATGTGCGGGTCCGGGGAAAGGATGGGTGATCCTGGGGCCGGTCCAGGGTCAGTGAATTCGACGGCGACACCGGCCGGCGCCAGAGCCGACGCGGCGGCCGCTGCATCGGCGACCGAGTTGTCGGCATAGCCCGCGGCCACGAACCCTCCGGCGGCCAGCACAGTGCAGACGGCCGCCATGCCCAGCTGGTAAGTGCGCCGCCCGCCCTGCGAAAATGACACTGAGACTACCCCTGCTTCATTGCATCCGGTATGGCCGAGCATACGCCGATCGTCCGGCCTGCGGCACCGTTTCAGCCGGGCCGATTTTCAACACTGGGTGCCAGCCATGCCGCACCGGGAACCCTGCGTCCCAAAGGTGATGGAGCATCGGGCAAAAACCGGCATAAAGTGATGCCGCGTCGGGGAAAAACCCGCATAAAGTGATGGAGCGTCGGAAGGGGTGGGGCTAGGCTCCTGTGCGGATGATGCGCCGCTGCGACGCCACGGAAATGGCGGCCGTGCGGTTGTCCACGCCGAGCTTGTCGTAAATGTGCACCAGGTGCGTCTTGACCGTGGCCTCGGAAATGAACAGCTGCTTGGACATGGCCTTGTTGCTCATCCCCGTGGCCAGCAGCTCCAGCAATTGCACCTCGCGGGCCGAAAGGACGGGCTCGGGATTGCGGATGCGCCCCAGCAGCCGGGCCGCCACCTCGGGCGCAAGCGCCGTCTGGCCGGCCGCGGCGGACTGCACGGCCGCCCGGATTTGCTCCGGCGGGGCGTCCTTGAGCATGTAGCCGCTGGCCCCCGCCTCCACGGCCGCCAGAATGTCCGCGTCCGTGTCGTAAGTGGTCAGGATCAGCACCGGCGGGGCGGAAGGCAGCGCCTTGATGGCCTTCGTGGCCGTGACCCCGTCCATGCCGGCGCCCATCTGCAGGTCCATGAGCACCACATCCAGCGGCTCGCCCAGGGTCTGCAGTCGCTGCACTTCCCTGACGGCGGCACCGCCCTCGGGCGCCTCCGCCACCACAATGAACCCCTCAAAGTCCGAAAGCATGGCCCGCAGCCCGGCCCGCACCACAGGGTGGTCATCAACCAGCAAAATCCTAATTTCCGTCATGCCCGCCCTCTTCCTGCACTCCCGCGGCCAGCGGCAGCCGGATGGCCACCACGGTTCCCTCACCCGGTGCCGACTCTATCTCCAAGGTCCCGCTTTGCGCCGCCACGCGCTGCCGCAGCGACACCAGCCCAAACCCGCTCCCGTCCGCCCGCCCGGCCGCGGCGGCAGCCAGCGATGACGGCGCAAAGCCGCGGCCGTCGTCGTACACGTCCAGGGTCACCTCCGTGTCCAGGTACGCCAGGCTGACGACGGCGGTGCCTGCGCGCGCGTGCAGCCAGACGTTGGCGAGGCTCGCCTGGGCGGCGCGGAGCAAGGTGACCCGGTAGGGCTGCGGCAGGTCCACAGGGTCCCCGTCCACCCGGAAGGTGCAGTTGAGGTTGACCCCGCGGGCGGCAGCCTCCAGCTGCGTCTTTTCGCAGAGCCGGGCCAGCGACTCCACCAGCGAGGTCCCCTCCAGTGCCGGGGAGGAGAGCCCGCGCACAAAGTTGCGGGCCTCGGACAGGTTTTCCGACGCCGTGGCCGCCACCATCGCGATGCTCTCCCGCGTGGATTCCAGGTCCCCGGACTCCAGCGAGCGGCCCGCTGCACGGGAGACCAGGATGATGGAGGAAAAGCCCTGGGCCAGGGTGTCGTGGATTTCCCGGGCCAGCCGGGCCCGCTCCGCCAGGACTCCGGATTCATGCTGGGTGGCGGCCAGTTCGGCACGGGTGCGGCGAAGCTCGTCCGCAGCCCGGCGCTGGTTTTCGCCCTCCTGGTACAGCAGCCGGTAGGCCTTGGAGGTGACCACGGCAAAGGTGGCGCCAAACACGGGGCCCAGAACGGCGGCAAGCTGCGGTGCCGGGGTGCCGCCGGCCAGCCACTGCGCCGTGACGACACCCGCCGTCATGACCACCACGGCCGCAATCCCGGCCCACCGGGGCAGCAGGTGCAGGTGCAGGAAGAACAGCGGAAAGACAACCCAGGAAAACTCGACGGAGCCGACCAGCAGCACGGCCCACAGGGCCGTGACAATGCCCAGCCACAGGTAGGCCCAGCGGCGCGGGTTGCGGTCCGTGGCACCGGCGGAGAACCGCTTTTCCGCCACGGTCCCCAGCAGGTACACGGCAGCGAGCACCACGGACAGCCCCAGGTATATGTACCGTTCGGGGCGGTCAAAGTGGACTGTCAGCAGGCGCGTGGCGGCCACGGCCAGCAACAGGGCAAACCCCACGTGCAGCGTTACGCGCAGGAATCGCAGGATGGCGTCACTCGTCACAGGCGGGGCATCCACGGCAGACATGCCACCAGCTTAGGCGGTGCCGGCCCGGGGCGTATCAACCATTTGGTTGAGGGCAGGATCAACCGGCGGGCCTTCCGGAACCATCCAAGGCCCCGATGGATCCTGGCCCGGACCGCGGAAGAGTGGATACCAAGGGAAAACCCAACAGTTTCGAACCACAAGAAAGATACGTGAACACCATGTTCCTCGCCATCCGAGACATCCGCTTCGCCAAGGGGCGCTTCGCCCTCATGGGCGGGGTGGTGGCATTGATCAGCCTCCTGCTGGTGCTGCTCTCCGGCCTCACCGCCGGGCTGGGCAACCAGTCCACCTCCGCCATTGCCGAGCTGGGCAAGAGCGCCAACGCCCCGGTCAGCCAGCTGGTGTTTGGGGCCCCCGGGGCAAACGACCCCAAGGTCTCCTTCACCGAAAGCCAGCTCACGCAGGCCCAGGTGTCCGCCTGGGCCGGCCAGCCCGGCGTCGCCTCCGCCGTGCCGCTGGGCATCAGCCAGACCCGCTTCCAGGGTGCCGGCGCCACCAAGGGGACCACCAATGTGGCCGTGTTCGGTGTCGGTGCAGGCGGTGCCGAAGCCGGGATCACGCCGTCGGCCGTCACCGACGGGACAGTGGTGATCGGCTCCGGGGTGGCAAAGGAACTTTCCCTGTCCGTTGGGGAATCCGTCACCCTCGGCGGGACCACGCTGAAGATCTCCGCCGTGGTGGCGGACCAGTGGTACTCGCACACCTCCGTGGTGTGGACCACCCTGCCCACCTGGACCAAGCTGGCCCACCTCAGCGACCCAAAGCAGGTGGCCACCGTGGCGGCCGTGACCTACCGCGACGGCGCCACGGTTGACACTGGCTCCGCCAACACCGCGGCCGGCACGGTCAGCACCACCCGCAGCGGGTCCTACGCGGGCCTGGGCGGGTACAAGAGCGAAAACGGATCGCTGATGATGATGCAGGCGTTCCTGTACGGCATCTCCGCACTGGTGATCGTGGCGTTCCTGACCGTGTGGACCGTCCAGCGCACCCGGGACATTGCCGTGCTCAAGGCCATGGGCGCCTCCGGCAAGTACCTGCTCAAGGATGCGCTGACCCAGGCGGCCATCGTGCTGCTGGCCGGCGCCGCCCTGGGCGGGCTGGTCGGCGTGGCGGGCGGCTTCTTCGCCGCAAAGGCCGCGCCGTTCCTGGTCACCCCGGCCACCACCATCCTGCCCGTGGTCGGCATCGTGGCCCTGGGCCTGGCAGGCGCCGCCCTCGCCGTCCGCAAGGTAACCCGCGTTGACGCGCTCATCGCCCTCGGCGGCAACTGACCAACCCCCCGCACCCCGGCCCGCCCCGGCCCCCGGCCTGCGCCGTCCTCTGCACCTCCCAACACTAAGGAATCCCCATGTCTGCCCTGAACCTTTCCAACGTCACCCTTGACTACCCCGACGGCGACGGCACCGTCACCGCCCTCGACAGCGTCAGCCTGTCCGTGGACGCCGGCGAGTTTGTCTCCCTGGTGGGCCCGTCCGGCTCCGGCAAGTCCAGCCTGCTGGCCGTGGCCGCCACCCTGGTCACGCCGACGTCGGGCCTGGTGGTCATTGACGGCACCGACGCCCACTCCTTGTCCGCCAAGGAACTCACCACGCTGCGCCGGGACAAAGTGGGCATCATCTTCCAGCAGCCCAACCTGCTCGCCTCCCTGACGGCTGCCGAACAGCTCATCATCGGCGACCACCTGCGCGGGAAGTCCCTGCGCGCGGCGGCGGGCCGGGCCGCGGAGCTGCTGGACGTCGTCGGGCTGGCCGATTGCGCCGGCAAGCGCCCGCACCAGCTCTCCGGCGGCCAGCGCCAGCGCGTCAACATTGCCCGGGCCCTGATGGGCTCGCCCAAGGTGCTGCTGGTGGACGAGCCCACGGCGGCGCTGGACCACGAGCGCAGCGAATCGATCGTGCGCCTGCTGCGCCAGGTGACGGACGAATTCCAGGTCGCCACCGTGATGGTCACCCACGACACGGAATTCGTGCCGCTCACCGACGGCGTCGCGACCATGCGCGACGGCGTCCTGACGGCGGCCGTGCCCACCTCCCCACTGGTGCCCGCCTGACCCTGCCCGGCGCAAGGGACGGGGCGGCAACCAAGGTGCATGCAATACCATGGGGGAAACGGAACTGCTGAGCCCCACGAACGGAGCAACCTCTTCATGAAACGCGTCCTCGCCCTTGCCGGCGGCCTTGCCCTCGCCTTCACCATGTCCGCCTGCGGTGCCTCAACCGGCCCGGTCGGCACCTGGGGCAACGGCTACAACACCGACAAGCAGCCGTACCTGCAGCTCGCCGTGGCGCAGCAGACGGGCGGCGTTTCGGCCGGCTACCTCTCCGGCAGCGACGGCTGCAACCGCATCGTGGGCCAGTGGGCCGTGCAGGACGCCAACCCCAACACGGTCCAGCTCCAGCACCAGGCAAACACCAAGACGTCCTGCGACGGCATCGACACCTGGCTCAGCGGCGCGGCCGGCGCCAAGATCGACGGCAACAAGATGACCATCACCGACTCCAAGGGCGCCACGATCGGCGTCCTGGACCGCCGCAGCTAGCACGGCCCAGGACGCCCGCGGGCGCTAGTTTTTCGCCACCTCAAGTTCGACGACGGACCAGGACAGCGCGGGCAGCGCCACCTTCAGCTGGTCCCCGGCGGCCGTGACGCCGTCCAGGGGCACCATCCCCACCTGGTCCTGCGCCGCCAGCGTGTTCTTGGTGAAGCGGTCCCCGCCTTCGGGCACCTTCAGGACTTCGGCGCGCAGCACCCGCTTGGCGTCAAAGCCGCGCAGCGCCACGTCCACCTCGGCGGCCTCGTCCAGGCCCCGGTTGGCGAGGAACAGGGCAAGGCGGCCTGTCTCCTCGTTCCAGGTGGCGCTGACATCCACCAGGTCCGCCCCGCCGAACTGGGTGGTTTCCACCTTGTCCGAAACCACGTTCGTGCGCAGCACCTGCCCCTTGGCCAGTTCCGCCATCCGGGCGAAGGGGTGGAAGATGGTCTGGCGCCAGGCCGGTCCGTTGGGTTCCGCCAGGATCGGGGCAATGACGTTGACCAGCTGGGCCTGGTTGGCGATCTTGACCCGGTCGCCGTGGCGCAGCAGCGAGTTCAGCAGGGTGCCCACCACCACGGCGTCCGTGACGTTGTACTTGTCCTCGATGACGCGGGGGTGCTCGCGCCAGCCGGAGGCGTTGACCTGGTCCGGCTGGTCCTCGGAGTCCAGCCCGCGCTGGTACCAGACGTTCCATTCGTCAAAGGACAGGTTGATGTGCTTTTTGTGCTTGCCCTTGGCACGCACGGAGTCCGCCGTGGCCACCACGGCGTCGATGAAGTAGTCCATGTCCACGGCGCTGGCCAGGAAACTGGCGGCGTCGCCGTCGTGCTCCTGGTAGTAGGCGTGCAGGGAGACGTAGTCCACCTCGCTGTAGGCATGGGTGAGCACTGTCTGCTCCCAGGCGCCGAAGGTGGGCATGCCGGAGCCGGAGCTGCCGCAGGCCACCAGCTCAATGTCCGGGTCCACCAGCCGCATGGCCTTCCCTGCCTCCTGGGCCAGCCGGCCGTATTCCTGCGCCGTCTTGTGGCCAATCTGCCACGGGCCGTCCATCTCATTGCCCAGGCACCACAGCTTGATGTCGAAGGGGTCCCGGTGGCCGTTCTTTGCACGGAGCTCGGACCAATAGGTGCCGCCGGGGTGGTTGGCGTACTCCACAATCTCGCGGGCCGCCTCCACGCCGCGGGTGCCCAAGTTGATGGCCTCCATGATCTCGGTGCCGGCCTTCCTGGACCAGTCAACGAATTCGTGGAGCCCAAACGCGTTGGTCTCCAGGGTGTGCCAGGCGCCGTCCAGTCGGCGGGGGCGCTCCGCCACGGGGCCGATCCCGTCCTCCCAGTTGTAGCCGGAGACAAAGTTGCCGCCCGGGTAGCGGATCACGGTGGCGCCCAGTTCGCGGGTCAGGGCCAGGACGTCCTCGCGGAAGCCCTGCGCATCCGCCCGGGCATGGCCGGGCTCGTAAATGCCGGTATATACGCACCGGCCCATATGTTCCACAAAGGATCCGAAGAGGCGGTGCGGAACCTCGGAAACGGTGAAGTCGCGGTCAATGCTGATCCGTGCGCGTGACATGTGGCTGGTTCTCCTAGTGGGTATGTGCGATTCGAAAAAGGTGGGGTGAAATTCAGGTCCCGGCCAGGCCGGTGGTGGAAATGCCCTTGATGATCTGGCGCTGGAAGAACAGGAACACCAGGATCAGCGGCAGCGCGGCCAGCAGGGCTGAGGCCATGTTTTGCGCGTACTGGATTCCGTAGGCGCTCTTGATGGTCTGCAGGCCCACGGGCAGGGTCAGCATGGCGCTGTCATTGGTGACGATGAACGGCCAGAGGAAGTTGTTCCAGGCGCCAATGAACACGAAGATGGCCACGGCTGCCAGGATGGGCCGGGACAGCGGCAGCACCACCTGCAGGAAGATGCGGATCCGCCCGGCGCCGTCCACCAGGGCGGCGTCCTCAAGCTCGCGGGGGATCTGGTCAAAGAACTTCTTGAGCACAAACACCATGGCCGGCGCAATGACCTGCGGCAGGATGATCCCCCAGTACGTGTCAATCATGTGGAAGGAAACCATCTGGTAGAACAGCGGGATGATCAGCACGGGCGGCGGCACAATCAGCGATGCCACGATGACAGTCATGAGCACCTTGCGGCCCTTAAAGTCGATCCGGGACAGCGCGTAGGCGGCCAGCGCGGAAATCACCAGCGTGACGGCCGTGACAGCCGCGGAGGTGAACAGGGAGTTCCATGTCCACTGCGGAATGTTTCCCTGCTGGAGCACCTTGGCGAAGGCATCGAAGGTGAACCCTGACTTTGGCACCAGCGTGATGGGCGCCGCCGCGGCCTCCGTCTCGCTCTTGAAGGCGGTGACGGTGGCCCAGGCGAAGGGCACCAGCCAGGTCACCGCCAGGACGGCGACAATCACGGTGGCAATGATGCGTGCCGGGGAAAGCGGCTTGCGCCGTTTCCTGGAAGGCTCGACGGCGGTCCGGCGGCTGGTGCGGGCGGGTGCGGTGAGGGTGGTGGCCATGGCTATGCGCTCCTCTTGCGGGTGACGGCGAATTGGGCGATCGAGACAACCACGATCAGGCCAAAGAAGATGTAGGAGATGGCTGCCGAATAGCCCAGCCGGTAGCCGGTGAAGCCGGCCTCGAAGATGTACTGCACAATGGTCCGGGTTGCCCCGCCGGGGCCTCCCCCGGTCATTTGGTACACCTGGTCGAAGATTTTCAGCGAGGCCAGGACCTGCAGGATCACGATCATGATGGTGGTCTGGTTCAGCTGCGGCAGCGTGATGGAGAAGAACTGTCGCCACCCTCCGGCGCCGTCCAGCTGCGCCGCCTCATAGTGCGCCGTCGGGATGTTTTGCATCGCCGCCAGGTACAGCAGGAAGTTGAAGCCCACAGTCCACCACAGGGTGGCGATGACGATCGACCACATGGCCACGTCGGGGTTGTTGAGCCAGTCAACCGGGGCCAGGCCCACCTTCCCGAGGACGTCGTTGATGAGGCCCAGCTGCGGGTTGAACATCCAGACAAAGAACAGGGACACCACGGTCGAGGCGAGCAGGAACGGGGCGAAGAAGGACAGCCGCCACAACCATTGGGCGGGCAGGCCCATGTTGACCAGTGCGGCCATCAGCAGGGCCACCAGCACCAGCGGCACGGTGCTGATGACGGTGAAGTACAGCGTGTTGCCGAGGGAATGCCACATGTCGGCGTCCCCGAGGGCTTCGGCATAGTTGGCCAGGCCCAGGAAGGAACTGTTGGCCCCTGTCAGGGACTTGCCCGTGAAGCTCATGACGACCCCGTAAATCAGGGGCCAGATGAGGAACAGGCCAAAGAACGCCAGGAAGGGCGCCATGAAGGACCAGCCGTGGATCCTGTCGCGCCGCTTCCGTGCCTCGTGCCGGTTTTCAGCGGGCGCCGCGGGGGCCGCCTGCCGCTTGTCGATGGTAGTGCTCATTGCCGTGGCTCCCTTGCCGCAAGAATTTCTCTCCCAAACATGAATTGTGATTCCATCCCCGCCGCCTACACCGGGTTCGGCTTGGACAGCAGGGTGTCCAGGCGGCGGACAAACGCGTCCCAGCCGTCCTTGGCCTGGGTGCGCCCGAGGAACACGTTTTGGATGTTCTCGGCAAAGTAGGACTGGAAGTCGGAGCCGGAGCCGGTGAACCAGGCCCGCGGATCGTAGTTGATGATGTCCGCGGCACCGGCGTAATGGGCCTGGGGCAGCAGGTTTTTGTAGGCCTCCGAGCGCACCACGGGCTGGAAGGCGGGGATGTGTCCGGCCTTGGCCCAGTTCAGCGAGCCCTTGAGTATTTGGGCCACGAAGGCGTAAACATCGGACCGCTTCTGCTCATCCAGGTTCTGCTGGTGCGGGAGGACGAAGGCGTGCGAGTCCGCGTAGGCTGCGGGGGTGCCGAAGAGGGTGGGGATGGGCATGGCGTCAAAGGGGACCTTGGCGGTTTGCATGGTGGGCAGTTCCCACACGCCGCTGGCCAGCATGCCCGAGCCCTGGCCGGCAAATTCTGCGATGGCCGTGCCGCCGTCGCCGCTGGCCGTGGCAATCTTGCCGTCCAGCAGGGAGTGGATGTATTCGAGCACGTCCACGGCCACGTCCCTGTCCACCTTGGCCTTTTGCCCCTGCGGCAGTTCCATGGTGGCGCCGTGCTGGCGGTAAAAGGTGTAAAACATGCGCCACATCTGGGCCCCGTCGCTGAGGTAGCCGTAGGACAGGCCGTGCTTGCCGGTGACCTTGGCCATCTCAAGGGCGGCTTCCTTGAAGCGGTCCCCGCTGGTGATGGTCTCCAGCTGGCCGTTGGCGCCCAGCACGCCGGCCTTGCCGGCCACCTCGGTGTTGTACATCAGGATGAAGGGGTGGGAGTCCAGGGCGATGGAGAAGACCTTGCCGTCCAGCTGGCTGTTTTCCCAGATGCGCGGTGCGAAATCGTCCTTCGTGACCCCGTGCGTGGCCAGCAGGTCCAGGTCCCAGGGGTCCAGGAGCCCGCCGGGGGCATAGCCGGGAACGCGGGCCGCGTGCATGATGGCAACTTCCGGCGGCCTGCCGCCGGCGGAGGCCATCGCGAGCTTGGTGTAGTACGGGGCGCCCCAGGCCAGTACGGTGGGCAGCACCTTGTAGGCCTGCTGCGAGGCGTTGGCGGAGTCGATCATGGCCTGCATCTTGATTCCGTCACCGCCTGAAAGCAGGTGCCAGAACCGCAGCTGCTCCGCCCCGGCTGCCTGGGCCGTGCCGCCGCAGCCGGACAGCATGCCGGCCGCCGCCAGCCCGGACAGTGCCAGTCCGCCGCTGCGCAGCAGCGTCCTCCTGGACAGCCCGGTTGCGGATGCTTCACGCGCTCCGTGCATCGCTCACTCCTTTGTTTGCGCCGAATCAGTTCATTCGATGTCTGAGGTAAATCCCTGGCCTGTGTGCCATCCGGCAACCGTGCCGTCCATCAACCTCGGCCTGCGGCGAAATGCCGCCGCCCCGGTGGACGTTTGGTGACCTGCAACACAGATTACATCGTTGTAATAGGCGGCGCAAGAGTTTTTTTGTTAGCGCGCACAATGTTTCTTTCGCACGGCCCCCGGCCCGGTGTCAGGCCCCCGGCCCGGTGTCAGGCCCCCGGCCCGGTGTCAGGCCCCCGGCCCGGTGTCAGGCCCCCGGCCCGGAAATGGCCCCTGTGCTGGCACGGACCACCAGCTTGTAGGGCAGCGCCAGCTGGACCGGTTCCCTCCGCCGGTCGGCCATGCGTTCGGTGAGCAACCGCAGCGCGTTTTCAGCCATGGCGCGCTTGTCCACGGAGATGGTGGTCAGCGCAGGGACGGCATACTGGCCGTCCGCCACGTCGTCAAAGCCGGCCACCAGGATCTCTTCGGGCACGCGGTGCCCGGAAGCGGCCAGCACGCTCAGGGCGCCAATGGCCAGCGAGTCCGTGAAGCAAAAGAGCGCGTCCGGCAATTCATGCCGCGCCAGGAAGTCCGCCAGTGCGGCGGCACTGCCTGCCGGCGTCCACTCGTCGCAGGCAATTTCCAGCGCGGGGTCGTGGGGAATTCCGGCATCCTGGAGGGCCAGCCGGTAGCCCTCGGTGCGCACCAGTGCCGTTGCGGAACTGCGCCGGTCAACGCAGCCCAGCACGGCGATCCGGCGCCTCCCCGTGCCGGCCAGTGCCAGTGTCATCTCCCGCGCGGCACCAACATTGTCCACGCCCACCTGGTCCACGCGCCGCTGCGACACCTCTCCCAGCAGCACCATCGGGGGCAGGTTTCCGCCCACCCTGATGGCGCTCTCATCCAGGTCCACGGGATTCAGGATCAACCCGTCGATCAGGTTGGACCGGGCCTTGGTCACCAGCTCAAACTCCCGGCCCGGATCCCGGCCCGTCTCCTCAATCTGGACGCCGAACCCCTGCTCGTGGGCCACCTCGACAACGTGGTGGGCCAACTCGGCTGAATACGGCGTGGCCAGGTCGGGCAGTGCCAGCGCAATGACGCCCGTGCGGCCGTTGCGCAGGCCCCTGGCGGAAAGATTGGGCACGTAGTCCAGCTCCGCCAGGGCGGCCTCCACCTTGGCGCGCGTGCGTTCACTGACGGGGACCAGCCCGTTCACCACATTGGAGACGGTTTTGGGCGAGACCCCCGCGCGGGCTGCAACGTCCTTCACCGTAGCCCGCATGCGTTCCTCGTTTCATCGTTGCGGCGGGACAATCGCCCGCCGCTTTGATGCTACAAGACCCTAGCCGCCAAAAATGCTCCAGCCGGCCGTGTGGCTGTCCCCGGGTTCCAGCCGGATGAGGTCGGTGCCGGAATTGAACGCATCCGGCGGGCAGGTCATGGGTTCCACGGCCAGGCCCAGGCGGCCCGGCACACCTTCCGGCTTGTCCGCCGTGTGGAGCTGGAGCCAGGGGCATGAGGCGTCCCATTGCATTCCCACGAACGTCCCGGAGGGGTCGGAGAGGAGCAGCCGGTGCACGCCGTCCACGTCCAGGCCAAGGCCGGTGAAGGCATGGTCAATTTGCGTGGTTCCGATGGCACGGGGCGTGCGGAAGTCAAAGGCGTGCCCCTCCACCGCCTCCAGGCCCAGCGGCAGCAGGCGGTCCGGCGTTACGGCCAGGAAGTGCGACGCCGGCACTGACAGTGTCCATTCGTCCAGCGGCGCCTCTCCCGCCACCAGGTAGGGGTGGGGGCACACGCCGTAGGGGGCTGCGGCCGTGCCAACGTTGCTGGCGGTCACGGTGCAGTGCAGCCCATTTTCGTCCAGCCGGTAGTCCGCGCGGACCTCCAGGGCGGACGGATACCCCTTCGACGGTTCCAGGGCACAGCGCAAGGTGAGCCGGTCGTCGTCGTGCGCTTCCAGCTCCCACTCCAGGCCCAGCACCAGCCCGTGGAGGGCCGTCCCGCGGTCGCGCTCGTTGAGGGGGAGGTGGTAGACGTCCCCGTCCCAGCGGTAGGCGCCGTCCGCCACCCGGTTTGGCCAGGGCGCGGCGATGATGCCGCGGTAGTCGGGGATGGGCTCATCGGCGGAAAACGGCACCACCAAGTCGCGGCCCAGGTGCTGGAGTTCGCACAGGGCGGCACCCCGGGCCACGATGCGGGCCGTGTAGTCCCCGGCCTTGATGAGGTAGTCGGGTCCGTTCACAGTCCGCCGGCCAGCTTGTAGTACGCCTGGTTCCATCGGATCTCCTTCTTGAAGTCGCGCAGGGTGGTGCCCTGGTCAATGGTCAGAAGTTCAGTTTGCGCCATTTCGGCGAAGTCCTCAAACGCCTCCACACCCACCTGGGTGGACAGCACCGTGTGGTGGGCGGCGCCGGCCGTCAGCCAGGCGGCGGCGGACGTGGCAAAGTCCGGCTTGGGGGACCAGAGGGCCCGGGCCACGGGCAGCTTGGGCAGCGGCTGCTCCAGCGGGACCACCTCCACGGCGTTGGCCACCAGGCGGAAGCGGTCCCGCATGTCGGACAGGGCCACCACCACGCCCGCGCCCGGGTCCGTGTCAAAGACCAGCCGGACGGGGTCTTCACGGCCGCCAATGCCCAGCGGGTGGATCTCCAGGCGGGGCCGGGACGTGGTCAGCGACGGGCAGACTTCAAGCATGTGCGCGCCGAGGATGGTCTCCTGCCCCGGCACCAGGTTGTAGGTGTAGTCCTCCATGAGCGAGGCCCCGCCGGGCAGCCCGGCACCCATGACCTTGGCGGCCCGGACCAGGATGGCCGTCTTCCAGTCGCCCTCGGCGCCAAAGCCGTAGCCGTCCGCCATGAGGCGCTGCACGGCGAGTCCCGGTAGCTGGCGCAGGGCACCCAGGTCCTCGAACGACGTCGTAAAGGCAGCCGAGCCGTTCGCCTCCAGGAAGGAGCGCAGGCCCAGTTCGATCTTCGCCCCGTAGCGCAGGGACTCGTGCCGCTCCCCTCCGCGGCGCAGCTCCGGGGCCACGTCGTAGAGTTCAGCGTATTCGGCCACCAGCGCGTCAACGTCCGCCTCGGCGGAGGCGTGGACGGCGTCTGCAAGTTCGTTGACGCTCCAGGTGTTGACGGACACGCCCAGGCGCAGCTCCGCCTCGGTCTTGTCCCCTTCCGTGACTGCCACGTTGCGCATGTTGTCGCCGAAGCGGGTCAGCTTCAGCCCGCGGACGGCCGCCCAGCCGGCTGCCGCACGCTGCCACACGCCCACCTGGCGCTGCACCTCCGGGTTGGACACGTGCCCCACCACGGTTTTCCGGGGGACGCCCAGGCGGGCCTGGATGTAGCCAAATTCGCGGTCGCCGTGGGCGGCCTGGTTGAGGTTCATGAAGTCAAAGTCAATGTCTTCCCACGGCAGTTCCACGTTGGCCTGGGTGTGCAGGTGCAGCAGGGGCTTGCGCAGCGCATCCAGCCCCTGGATCCACATCTTGGCCGGGGAGAAGGTGTGCATCCACGCTGTCACGCCAATCACGTGGTCCGAGGCGTTCGCCTCAAGGGCGGTGCGGCGGATGGCGTCGGAGTCCGTCAGGACCGGCTTCCAAACCAGCTTCACGGGGGCGCCGGAGGCATTGAGCGCATTGGAAATTTCGCGGGACTGCGCGGCCACCTGGGCCAGCACCTCCTCCCCGTACAGGTGCTGGCTGCCGGTCAAAAACCATACTTCGTACTGCTGAAGGGACACTGCGGCGGGATTGATCGTCATGATTTCCTCAAAATTAGGGGTTATTGGCCGTAAACGTTCTGGTAGCGGTGGTGCAGGGAGGCAATCAGCGCCGGGTCAAGGGGCAGCGGCTGGCCCAGCTGGCGCGAAACATGGACGGTCTTGGCCACCTCCTCGCACATGACGGCGGCCTTGACCGCCGCGCGCGCATCCCGCCCGATGGTGAACGGCCCGTGGCTCTTCATGAGCACGGCCGGCGACTTCGAGGACTGCAGGGTTTCCACAATGCCGCGCCCAATGGAGTCGTCCCCGATCAGCGCGAAGGGCCCCACGGGAATGTCGCCGCCAAATTCGTCGCCCATCATGGTCAGCACGCACGGGATCGCCTCCCCGCGCGCCGCCCACGCCGTGGCGTAGGTGGAGTGCGTGTGCACCACCCCGCCGACCTCCGGCATGTGGCGGTAGACGTAGGCGTGCGCTGCCGTGTCCGACGACGGTGCAAGGGCTGGGTTGTCCCAGTCGCCTGCCGCCGGGGTGCCGTCAAGGTCGGTGACCACCATGGATTCCGGCGTCAGCTCCGCGTAGGCCAGGCCTGACGGCTTGATGACCATCAGCTCCTCCCCCGGGACTCGGGCCGAAACGTTGCCGGCCGTCCACACCACCAGGGCGTACCTGGTCAGCTCGGCATGCAGGGCGCACACCTCTGCGCGGACGGCGGCCACCTTCTCCGCCACGGTCGGGGTGGGGGCCGGGGATGTTTGACCCGTCACTGCGGCACTCATGCCGGCACCTCCCCGGCAGCCCTACGCGCAATGGCCTTGAGCCGGTGCATGACCCCATTGGCTCCCCGGCCAAAGTAGTCGTGGAGCGCGGTGTACTCGGCAAAGAGCTCGTTGTAGGCAGCCACGTTCCCCGCGATGGGCAGGTAGATGTCCGCCGGAGCGGCACCCATGGCACCGGAGGCCGCCCGGACGTCGGGATAGGCGCCGGCCGCAACGGCGGCGTGAATGGCCGATCCCAGCGCCGGGGCCTGCGTGGAGCCGATGGTGCGCACGGGCAGGCCAGTCACGTCCGCGTAAATCTGCATCAGGAGCCGGTTGCGGGGCAGCCCACCGGCGGCCGTGAATTCATTCACTGGCACACCCGAGGCCTTGAAGGCCTCGATGATGGTGCGGGTGCCAAAGGCCGTGGCTTCCAGCAGGGCGCGGTAGCTGTCTTCAGGCTTGGTGGCCAGGGTCTGCCCCACCACCACCCCGGACAGTTCGTGGTCCACCAGCACGGAGCGGTTTCCGCTGTGCCAGTCCAGGGCGATAAGCCCGTGCTGGCCTATTTTTTGTGCGGCAGCCAGCTCCGTCAGGTGTTCGTGCACGCTGAGGCCGCGCGCCGCGGCGTCGTGGTGGTACTGCGGGGGAACACCGTTCTTCACGAACCAGCCGAAGATGTCGCCCACGCCGGACTGGCCGGCTTCGTAGCCCCACAGCCCGTCGATGATGCCGCCGTCCACCGCGCCGCACATACCGGGGACCTCACGAAGTTCGGTGCCGTTCATGACGTGGCAGGTGGAGGTGCCCATGATGGCCGTCATCGCGCCGGGGGCCACGGCGCGGGCGGCGGGGGCGGTGACATGCGCGTCCACGTTGCCCACTGCCACGGCGATGCCTTCCGGGAGCCCCGTCCAGGCCGCAGCCTCGGCGGTCAGTGTGCCGGCGGAGTCCCCCAGCCGGCCGATCGTGTGCTCCACCTTGTCTGCGACGAAGCTGGAGAAGGCGGGATTGAGCGCGGCAAGGAAGTCCTCGGAGGGATAGGCGCCGTCCTGGTAAATGCCCTTGTAGCCGGCGGTGCACGCGTTACGGACATAGGAACCGGTCAGCTGCCACACAATCCAGTCCGCAGCCTCAACCCAGCGGTCCATGGCCGCGTAGACTTCGGGGTCCTCCTCCAGCAGCTGCAGGCCCTTGGCGAACTCCCATTCTGAGGAGATCAGCCCGCCATAGCGCGGCAGCCAGGACTCGCCGCGCTGGGCAGCCAGCGTGTTGATCCGTTCCGCCTGGGGCTGCGCGGCGTGGTGGCGCCACAGTTTCACATAGGCGTGCGGACGCTCTGCGAAGCCCGGCACCTCGTTCAGGGGGGTTCCGTCCGCCAGGGTGGGGACCATGGTGCAGGCCGTGAAGTCGGTGCCAAGCCCGACGACGGTTGCCGGGTCGATGCCCGCGTCGCGGATGGCGGCTGGGACTGCATGTTGGAGCACCAGGCGGTAGTCGTTGGGCACCTGCAACGCCCAGTCCAGGCCCAGCGGAACGCCGCATGGGAGAGCCTCCGCCAGGACGGCATGAGGGTAGTCAAACGTCCCACTGCCCAGTTCCGCGCCGTCCCTCACCCGGACCACCACGGCCCGTCCGGACAGGGTGCCATAGTCAACGCCAACCACGTAGCTGTCTGCGCCCTCCGGTTGGGGCAGCACCGGCGGCGGTGGGATTTCAGTCATGGAGGCCTCTCGGAAACAGGATGGTGTGGTTTCAGTCTCAATTGTGAACGCTAACAATTAACAATGTCAACAACCCCCAAAACCCTGCGGATCCCAGCGAGCCGCCGCATCCCGGGCTTGACACGACCCGTGTGAGGCGGCTTACACTTTACCCCACGTGTTAGCGCTAACAATCTATTGGCGCTGCTGGCACGACAATTACTTGGAATCCATGCCAGGGGCCGCCACCTTCGCCGGCCCCTGGTGTTGACGCCCTCGGGACACAAAGGAACAAACCATGAGATTCAAAAGTTTGATCGTTGGGGCCGTAGCCCTGGGCCTTGCTTTGGGGACGGCAGGTTGCGGCACCCGGGGCGGGGAAGCCGCCGCCGGCTCCGGCGCCGCCAATTCCAGCGGGGCCCTGATCGGCATCGCCATGCCCACCAAGACCTCGGAACGGTGGATCAAGGACGGCGACGCCATCAAGGCGTCGCTGGAAAATCTGGGCTACAAAACAGACCTCGAGTATGCCGACGACAAGATCCCCCAGCAGGTCCAGCAGGTCAGCAACATGATCACCAAGGGTGCGAAAGTGTTGATCATTGCCTCGATTGACGGTACGGCACTGAGCGACCAGCTGGACAACGCAGCCAAGGCCGGCATCAAGGTCATTGCCTACGACCGCCTCATCAACGGCAACAAGAACGTTGACTACTACACCACCTTTGACAATGAAAAGGTGGGCGTGGAGCAGGCCACGTCGCTGCTGACCGGGCTGGGCATCCTCGACGATGCAGGCAAGGAAACCGGGAAGAAGGGCCCGTTCAACATTGAGCTCTTTGCCGGCAGCCCCGACGACAACAACGCCACCTTCTTCTACAACGGCGCCATGAAGACCCTGAAGAAGTACCTCGACAACGGCACCCTGGTGGTCAAGAGCGGCCAGACCGGATTCACCCAGATCGCCACGCTCCGCTGGGACCCGGCCACGGCCCAGAAGCGCATGCAAAACCTCATTGCCAGCACCTACTCTTCCGGCACGAAGGTGGACGGCATCCTGTCCCCGTATGACGGCCTGTCCATCGGCATCATCTCCGCCTTGCAGGCCTCCGGCTACGCCTCCAACGCACTGCCCATCATCACCGGACAGGACGCCGAGGCCGCTTCGGTGAAGTCCATCATCGCCGGCCAGCAGTACTCGACGATTTACAAGGACACCCGCAAGCTCGGCGACCAGGCCGTAACCATGGCCGATGACCTGCTCAAGGGCAAGACCCCCGAGGTCAACGACACCACCAGCTACAACAACAAGGTCAAGGTGGTCCCGACCTTCCTGCTCCAGCCGGTGGTGGTCACCAAGGCGAACTACACAAAGGAACTGGTTGACAGCGGCTACTACACGGCCGACCAGCTGAAGTAGCCCGGCGAAGCGCCACCATGCGCCGTGGCGCGGCCCCCCCC
>NZ_JAAKZI010000031.1 GCF_011045165.1 Arthrobacter silviterrae | reverse complement strand
GCCCGGGGGGGGGGCCCGCCCCCCCGGCTGAATGGGTGGAGCCACTTGTTTGGCCTCCTTTTAGAGCACCTTGGCCAAAAACGCCTTGGTCCGATCGCGCTGCGGGTTGCCCAGCACAGCGGCTGGGCTGCCGGATTCAACAATGACACCGGCGTCGAAGAAGTGGACGGTGTCCGCCACTTCGCGGGCAAATCCCATCTCATGCGTCACCACCACCATGGTCATCCCCTGGCGAGCCAGCTCCTTCATGGCTTCCAGGACCTCGTCAACAAGTTCCGGGTCCAGGGCGCTCGTGGGCTCGTCGAAGAGCATGATCTCCGGATCCATGGCCAGGGCCCGGGCGATCGCCACGCGCTGCTGCTGGCCGCCGGAGAGCTGGTGCGGTCGCTTGTGCGCATGCTGCGCCAGGCCCACCCGGGCCAGTTCCTCGCGCGCCCTGGCCTTGGCTGCAGACTTGCCCATGCCGCGTACCTGGACCAGGGCGCAGGCCACGTTCTCCTCGGCGCTGAGGTGGCCGAAAAGGTTGAAGCGCTGGAATACCATGCCGATCCTGGACCGGAACCGGGCAAACTGCTTCGTGTTCCATTCGTGGTAGCGGCCGCCCTTGTATTCGTACCCCACATGGCGGTCCTCCACCAGTAGCGTCCCGTCGTCGTAGGACTCCAGGGCATTGAGGCAGCGCAGGAACGTGGACTTGCCGGAGCCGGAGGGCCCCACGATGCAGCTGACCTCCCCGGCCCGGACTGTGAAGTCCACACCGGCCAGCACCAGGTGGTCGCCGTAGGACTTGGTCACCCCGCGCGCTTCTACGTGTAATTTTTCGCTCATGACAGGTCCTTCCCGGCCTTGATGGAATCGTCTGCCGTCAGCGTGGCGGGCACGGGGCCCGCCGCAGGCGACGCGGATCGTTTGAGCAGGGCCCGCTGCACCAGTCCGGGCCGCCGCACAAGGCGCACCGCCTCGGCACCATAACGGGCCTCCAGCTTGGACTGGAAGAACGTGGCAATGGCCGTCATGGCCATGTACCAGAGCGAGGCCACGATCAGCAGTTCCATGATCAAGTTGTTTTGCTTGTAAATCTGGCTCGCATTGGTCATCAGGTCGTTGCCCGCCACCACGTAAACGAGTGAGGTGGTTTTCAGCATGGAAATGAATTCGTTGCCCGTGGGCGGGATGATGATGCGCATGGCCTGGGGCAGGACGATGACCCGCATGCGCTTCACCGGAGTCATGCCCAAGGCGTAGGCTGCTTCCGTCTGGCCCTTGTCCACAGCCTGGATGCCGGCCCGGACCGTCTCGGCAAAGTAGGCGGCAAGGTTTAGGCCAAGGCCCAGCAGAGCGGAGTTGAAACCCGTCATCACATCATTGGTGTTCCACCACATGCCAATGTTCGTGAAGGGAATCTGGAGGACCAGCCGGGGAAACAGGAACGCCAGATTGTACCAAAAGATGAGCTGGACCAGCACCGGAGTGCCCCTGAAGAACCAAATGTAAAGCGTGGACAGCCAGTTCAGCACCGGGTTGAGGGAGAGCTTCATGATGGCCAGCACGATTCCCAGCACCAGGCCCAGGATGGTGGCCAGTACGGAGACGGTGAGTGTGATCCAGATGCCGTCGATGATCTTCGGAAAGAAGAGATACTCGGCCACCTTGTCCCAGCGGATGTTGGGGTTGGTGGCGAGTGTGGACAGAAGCCAGGCGAACACGGCAAGGGCCAGGGCCCCGACAATCCAGCGGTCTCGATGTTTGAGTGCGACGACGGGCACCGGGGTCCCCTCTGGTCCGCTCAGTTGCCTGGGCCGGGTGGGCTTAGCCACGGGAGTGCCTATTTGCCGTCATTGACGGCGGCCGTGCCAACCGTCATCTTGGAGACGTTCCAGGCATCGAGGATCTTGGCATAGCTGCCGTCGTCGATCAATGCCTGCAGCGCCTTGTGGACCGTATCAACCAGTTCCTTGTTTTCCGGTTTCATGGCAATGCCCCACGGGCTTTCGCCGCCCTTGATGGACACGGCATCAAGCGCACCGCCGGATGTCTGCGCGCGGTAGGCGGCCACGGGGTAGTCGTTGATACCTGCGTCGGCGCGGCCGTTGCGGACCTGGAGGATGGCTTCCTGGTCGCCGGCGAACTTCAGGATGTTCACGCCCTTGCTGCCTGCGGCCTTGCAGGCAGCGTCGAAGGATTCGGCCAGGCTCAGGGAGGAGCCGTTGTCCACGACGGCGATCGACTTGCCGCAGGCGGTGGACGGGTCGCCCATGCCTGCGGGGTTGCCGGCCTTGACCACCCAGCCGTTGCCTGAGCGGACGTAGTCCACGAATGTCACTGTCTTGCGGCGTTCGGCGTTGTCCGTCATGGACGACATGATCCAGTCATAGCGTCCCGTGGTGATGCCGGGGATTTGTGAATTGAAGTCCTCGTTGTTGATGGACAGGGGCACGCCCAATTTGTTGGCGATGGCCCGGCCGATCGAGGGATCCACGCCAATGAGTGTTTTACCATCGGTGGCGAACATTTCCATGGGCGGGTAGCCCTCGGATGTTGTCATCTTGATGCCCGCGCCCTGGATGGCTGCCGGCAGGGCGGCCGTCAGCTTGGGATCGGCCTTGATCCCGTCGATCACGCTTTTGGCCAGGTCCTCGGACGGCGCCGGAGTGGCAGCGAAAGTAGCGCCGGCACTGTGTGCTGTCGGGCCGGCGTCGGCGAGGCTCTGACCGCCGCAGCCGGTCATGGCCAGGACGGCCAGCAGTGCGGTTGAGGCCAGCGCGCCGGTGCGCAGGCCCTTGGCGGGGATGCCGGACATGAATGTTTTCATGGTTGTTCTCCTTTGTGGTTGGGGCAGGGAATGGGTTGGGGCAGGAATGGGATGGGGAAATTTGTGCCTCGGGGGGCTTTTGCCTACAGCGTGCGGCGGTAGCGCACCACGCCGCCCACCGTGGTGGACTGCACGGGAATGTCGCGAAGCCCGGAGGTGGGCGCGGTGAAGGGATCTTCGACCAGGGCGGTGAAGTCAGCCAGCATGCCAGGGCGCAGCCGCCCCTTGTGTGCTTCCTCGCCGGACGCGTAGGCGGCACCGGCTGTAAAGGCACCCACGGCCTCGGCCACCGTGACGCATTCGCCCGGCTGCCAGCCGCCGTCGGGCTGGTGGTTTCCGTTTTGCCGGGTGACGGCGGCATGGATGCCGAACATCGGGTCGGGATGCTCCACCGGCGCATCGGAACCAAACGCGGGGACGGCGCCGGCGTCAAGCAGCGAACGCCAGGCGTAGGAGGCCAGGTCACGCCCAGCCAGGAGAGTCGAGGCCAGCGGGATGTCCGTGGTGCAGTGGGTGGGCTGCATGGAGGGGACCACGCCGAGCCGGGCCATGCGGCCGATGTCGCCCGGGCGCAGGTGCTGGGCGTGTTCGATCCGGTGCCGCAGCCTGGAGGCGGGGCGCGTCAGGCTGGCCGGGGGGTCCAGGGGATGGCGTGCCAGATCGGCATAGGCGTCCAGCACCAGCTCGTTGGCACGGTCGCCGATCGCATGGGTGGCGACGGCAATGCCGGCCCCCGCCGCGCGGCGCACCAGTTCACGCAGCTCCCCGTAGGGGATCACCTCGATCCCCCTGTTGCCGTCCTCGCCGGGGAACGGGGCGGTCATGTGGCAGCTGTGGGAGCCCAGGGCACCGTCGGAGAACAGCTTGACGGGGCCGGTGCGGAGCCATGCGTCGCCGTCGCCCGTGGCCCTGCCCTCGTCGATCGCCTGGTCCAGGGCCGTCATCGGGATCGCCTTGTGCACGCGGATTTGCAGCTGCCCGGACTCGCGCATGTCGGCATAGGCGGCGCGAGCATCCTCGCCGTCGAAGTCGTGGACGCCCGTCAGGCCCGCTGCCAGGAGGCGGTGCTGTGCGGTCAGCAGCTGGGCCCGAAGGTCTCCGGCTTCGGCACTGTGCATGATGTCCGCCAGCTTGTCCCCGGCCGCTTCGCGCAGGATGCCGGTGGGTTCGCCGTGGGCGTCGCGCACGATCTCCCCGCCCACGGGATCAGGGGTGGAGCGGTCAATGCCGACGGCGGCGAGGGCGGCGGAGTTGGCCCAGATGGTGTGCCCGTCAATGCTGGGAAGGGCTGCCGGACGGCCGGCGGTGACGGCGTCGAGCTCGCGGCGGTTCGGCTGGACCGGAGCGGCCCAGGCGTTGAAGTCCCAGCGCCCGCCGAAGACCC
This sequence comes from Arthrobacter silviterrae, assembly GCF_011045165.1. GTDB lineage: Bacteria > Actinomycetota > Actinomycetes > Actinomycetales > Micrococcaceae > Specibacter > Specibacter silviterrae. The sequence goes on along the minus strand of NZ_JAAKZI010000031.1, from coordinate 49,889 downwards.
AGGAACCTGCCGGGACCCCGTCGCTGTAAACGCGCACCCGTTCCAGTGCTTCTTCGAGACTGCCGGTGCCGCGCAGGTCCAGGGCCGCGATTTCGCGGGCCAGGTTGGCCGTGTGAATGTGCGCGTCGGTCAGCCCGGGAATGACAGTGGCGCCGTCGAGGTCAACGATTTCCACGGGGCCCGACGCATGGGCGGACAGCTCCTCTCGCCGGCCGAGCGCCACGATCCGCTCGCCGCGGGTCAGCACGGCCTGCACCTGGGGCTCCGGGGCCCAGAGGGTGTGAAACCGTGCGTTGACAAAGAGCCGTTGTTCAAGCATTCCTAATCCTTTGTATTGCAGTGCGAGGTGAACGTGCGGCACAACGGGCGCCTTTGTGGGGTGGGTTGCAGCGACCTAATCAACAGTAAAAGAAAAACGGCCGCATATGATGTGAACCACAAGGACCGTTCACGTGACTCACTTCAAGGAAAACTTATGCTCAATCTGGTTCACCTACGCACGCTCGTTGAAGTCGTCAGGCTCGGCTCCTTCACGGCCGCCGGGAACCGGCTCGGTTACACGGCCTCAGCCGTGTCCCAGCAAATGTCGGCACTGGAGAAGGCAAGCAACGTCCGCTTGTTTGTGCGCAGCGCACGCAGCGTCCACCCGACCCAGGCCGCCCACGCCATGGGCCAGCAGGCGTTGAAGCTGCTCCGCGACGCGGACAACCTGCTGGCAGCCGGCAAGGCGGCGGGCGGCGGCGCCGTGCGCGAATTGCGCGTTGGCGCATTTCCTTCGGTGGCCATGTTTGTGGTGTCACAGATCGTGAAATTGCCGCATTGGCGTGATCCCTGCGTCCAGGTGAACATCTCGATCGGCGAGCCCAGCGCCGTCGTCCCGGGCCTTCGTGTTGGCGGCGAGCTCGACGTCGGAATTGTCTACCATGTCGGGGAGTCCGGGCTGGCCCTGCCGCAGGGCGTGAGCCGGCACTGGCTGGGCGAGGACCCGTACAAGGTGGTGGTGCCGGCCGGCTGGGGCTTCCAGCCGGGCTCGCGCCTGGGCGTGGAAGAACTGTATGACGTCCCGTGGATCCTGCATGTGCGCGGGTCCAGCGACGCGAACATCTTTGACTTCGTCCTGGCCAATGCGGGGCTGCATCCCCGGGTGGTGGCGTCCAGCGACGACTTCAACGTGACGTTGCGCATGGTGGCCGCGGGGCATGGCGTGGCCATGGTGCCAGAGCTGGCCATGGCCGAGTGTCCGGACGGTGCCGTGGTGGTGGAGGTTCCAGAGCTTGCGCTCACCCGCAAGCTCATGGCGCTGTGTGCCGAGGACGCGCCCATGGACCTGGCGGAGGAATTCGTCGAGGCACTGCGAAACGCTGATGAATTCCGCAGGATTGAGGGCGGATCTTGAAATGCCAATTGACTGCCGCATGTCCACCAACGGCGAGGCGGGAAAGCTGCGTAGTTTGAGGAAATCCCGGGGCACGCCAGGCGCAAGCTCTGCCTGAGCGGCCCGCCGGTCACTGTCGGGGCGAACGTGTCGATGGGTGCCGCCGCTGGAAATGACGACGACGGCGGCCGGGAACCCTGGTTGCCCGGCGGAAGTCGGGACCGGGGTCACTTCCGGCCGGGACGCTGCCGGCGGCACGATGGATCCCATCAGAGGGCAAGCTACCCACAAGGGAGAACATCATGGACATCACCGCACCGAGCCCGGCACCGACGGCATCCGCGGGCAGGCGCACTCGTCGCCAGCTCGAATCCGTGGCGGGCAGCTGGCCGATCGGAGTGAAGATCACGGCAAGCGCCGTCGTCATCGGCGCCTTTGCGGCGCAATTGGTCAATCGCTCCCTGCTCGATATGAGCCAGGGGTACGTCAGCGTGTTTCAGGAGGTGCCGAGCAATCCCGGGGCCGCGAATGTGTCAGTCATTGCCGGCATGTTCGCGCCGGCGCTCCTCCTCGGTTCCGTCCTGATTTGGTTCCGGCTGAGCAGGGAACGAAGCCGCGTTGCCGCTTGGATCAGCCTGATCAGCGGCGTGCTGGCGTTCACCTGCCTGCCCCTGATGATGGGCTTCTCGGTGTCGGCATTCGCACTCGCCCAGGCACACCTGGGGACACAGGCAGCTGCAGATGCACTCTCTGGCTACGCCGGCCCGCCTGCCGTACTGCTGTTCATTGTCTTCAACAATGCGTCAATGCTCACCATTTTTGCGGCGGCCTGGGCGTTGTGGCGGTCGCATTCAGTGTCTCGGGCGGCTGTCGTCCTGCTTGCGCTGTTCATGGTGGGCGACATCGTTGGGGTTCTCCCGTTCGATGCGCACTATATTGGCCTGGCGGCGGCCGTCCTGATGGCAGTCTCGTTCTTCACGGCCCCCGCGCCGTTCCGCGCCAAGGGCACCGAGACTATCATCGAGCCATGATGGTCAGGACCTCCCGATGAGGCTTCGGCGCGGCACCCCGGCCGCTGTCGCAACGGCACTCGCCGTTCTGGCAGCGACCGAGGTGGCCCTTTTCGTCGTGCTGGTCGGGGCGGATGGGCGCGAGTGGCTCGCCTTGGCGACCGGGAACGGGCTGACCACCGCCGCCATCGCAATACCGTACGCCGCCGTCGGCGCCATTGTCCTCCGCCGGGATGAACGGCACGCGCTGGGCTGGATCTTCGTAGCGCTGGGCCAGTTGACGGCCGCAGCAACCCTGTCCGGGGTTTGGATGGACCGTGGGCTTGCGCCGCACGGACTGGCTGTCGCCCTCTCGGCATACCTCTGGGTGCCCGCGTTGCTGTTGGAGATCTCCGCCCTAACCCTTTATTTCCCGGATGGCCGGCTGCCGTCGGACCGGTGGCGGCCCGTTGCGTGGGTCGCCTGGTCGGTGGTGGGCGTCGGCAGCGCGGGGAGGGTGCTCATCGGGCCGCCCTTGGAAGAATCGGATGCCGCGGTGCACAATCCGGTGGCCATTTCCAGCATCGACCCGGCACTGTCCCTGTCCATTTTCATTGGGCTGATCATTCTCGCCGTCGCGTGCTTCGTCGCGGGGTTTGTCGGCGTCACCATTCGCACTGTGCGGGGTCCGCGAAGCAGGCGCGCCCCGCTGTGGTGGATGTCCGGCGCATTTGCCGCGACGGTGGTCGGCGGACTGCTGGGCCCAATCCCGAACTTGGTGGGGTCGCTCGCCATCCCCCTCGGCCTGGGCATCGCAACACTGCGGTACGGCCTGTACGACGGCGACCGCTGGCGTGGGCGCACCGCGATCCACGGCATCGCGGCAGTAACCGTCATCGTGGCGGTCGCTGTGCCAATCGGAATCTTTGCCGCCCAACTCGCCGGTGGAACTGCGGGTGCGGTGCTGGCCGCCGTCGTGGTTGGCCTGGGATTCGCACCGGCACAACAATGGTCGCGCAGGGTTGTCGACCGCCTGTTCTACGGCGATCGGATGCAGCCGTATGCGGCACTGTCCAGGCTTGGCCAGCGCCTGGAAAATGCACTGTCTCCGGAGGAGGTGCTGCCCGCGCTGGTGACCACGGTGGGCAGGTCCCTGCATTTGCCGTACGCGGCCCTCACGCTGGCCGGAGACGACGAACCTGCGGCAATGTTTGGACGGCGCGGGGCACACACCGAGTGTCTGGCGCTGGTGCATGGAGGCAAACGCGTGGGTGAGCTGGAAGTCGGTGTCCCGCCCGGGCAGCGTGTCCTCGATGCCGGCGACCAGGCCCTCCTGAGGGACCTGGCGGCACAATCCGGGGCCGCTGTTGGCGCGGTCCTCTTGAACCGCGAACTGGTCAGGTCGCGTGAGCAGCTGGTGATGGCCCGTGAGGAAGAACGGCGGCGCATCCGGCGGGACCTGCACGATGGGCTGGGACCAACGCTCGCCGGGGTGGCACTGGGACTCGACGCGGCGCACCGTGCCGCCGTGCGTTCCGGCCTGGCTGACGGGCTGGGCCTTGACGCCATCCACAGCGACGTGGAGCAGGGGCTCGATGACCTCAAGCGTGTAGTGGCCAGGCTCCGCCCGGCCGCGCTTGACGACATCGGGCTCATTGAATCGCTGCGCGACTACGCGTCGGTCCTGACCGGGTCCGGGCGCATCCTAGTCGCCGTCGACTGCCCGGAATCGCTGCCGGAGCTGCCGGCCGCCGTTGAGGCAGCAGCCTATTTTGTGGCGCGGGAAGCCATGAACAACGCCGCACGGCACTCGCAGGGCAGCCGCTGCCTCGTCAGCGTGGGTTTCGCCGACGGGCTGGACGTTCGGGTCACGGATGACGGCCGCGGAATCGGAGTGGCGGGTTCGGGCGTAGGCGTTGGCGGCCCGGGGGTAGGTCTTGGATCGATGGCGGAGCGGGCGGGTGAGCTGGGCGGCAACTGCACGATTGAACCACTCGCTGCCGGCGGCACCTGCGTGCACGCCCGGATTCCGGTGCACTCATGAGCGGACCAATCCATGTGGTCATTGTGGACGACCATCCGGTTTATCGGAGGGGCCTTGCTGCCGCGCTTGCGGACGACGCCGGCATCGAGCTGGTAGGTGAAGCCGGAACCGGCGAGGAAGCTTGCGAGCTGGTTGACGGGCTGGAGCGTGTGGAGGTGGTGCTCATGGACCTGCACATGGAGGGCATGGGCGGGATAGTTGCGACGGCGGCCCTGCACAAGTCGCATCCGGATGTTGCCGTGCTGGTGCTGACCATGTCATCGTCCGACGAGAGCGTCGACGCCGCGCTGCGGGCCGGTGCGCGTGGTTATCTTGTCAAGGGCGCGAACCAGGAGAGGATCATCTCGGCCGTCCGTTCGGTGGCCGCCGGTGAACTGGTTGTTGGCGCCGATGTTGCCCGCCGGGTCTCATCGACGCTGTCCGCCCTGCCGTTGCATGTTGGGGCATTCCCTGCGCTGACTGGCCGGGAGCGCGAAGTTCTGGAGCTGATGGCGCAGGGCTTCAACAACGACCGCATAGCCAGACACCTGTTCCTCTCGGAAAAGACGGTCCGCAACCACGCCTCGGTGATCTTCACAAAACTGGGAACCGGCAGCCGCGCTGAAGCGGTGGCCCGGGCGAGGGACGAAGGATTCGGGGTCTAACCCCCGATGCGCCGAGCATTTAGGAAGTGTGGTCTGTTCGCGGGCATTACGTCCCAGGCGCCGGCCGTGAGGCTGCTCACCGGTTATTGGAGTCGCCACCAGTTCCACTGCAGTGCGCGTAAATATCAATGAATGCCTGGACTTTATGGGACGCGAATAACGTCGTCAAGCTCTGGCGCAAGGCCCTCGTCACGAGGTCGGTTCTTGCCTCGTTCAGTCCGAACAACACCGTTCACATACGCCAGAAACGAACGAGGAATGATGAAAATGGAGGCCCATTGTGGAGAGTTTGTGGAGAGTTAAGTTGAAATGGCCCCGATTCGGGGCCATTCACACTTCCAAGAACCGCTAGATTCCGGGGTTTTTGGGCCCCCTGTCGGATTCGAACCGACGACCCCCGCTTTATGCTCAGGGGCCCTTTTTGACTTGCCAAAAGTCGGTCTTGTCCTTTGCTAGCGCGAAGGACACGGAACAATGGATGGTACTGAACAGGTGGCAGTTGTCACCCAATTTAATGAGTAATTAATGAGTCGGTTGCATCCATCTACGGTTGGGGACCATTGAGTTCTCTGCCCAAAACATTCGATTTCACATCCGGGACAAGGCGCATCGGGGAATTCACTTTTTCACACGCCACCGCCACCCTGCCTGGCGCTTCCTTCGTCTGACCTGACAAAGTGGAAGATCCTGGCTGCTATACCAAGCGGCCAGGTCTTAGCGTGGTATTTATTCCGCCTTCTGAATCGCCCCCATACCGAAGGATGGATGCTAAGTCATCGCCGTCAAGGATCACTTGAGGCCATTTGCCGTGCGCCGCGACATGGCAATCTGGATCAGATACATCCCTTGGCATGACGAAGACGCGTACCCGGCAAGTGTTACGGGGCATCGGGCGCCCGCGCGAGGGCGCTCCCGACACTCAAGAACTCCCAGCACACGTCATTTCCCGTGCCTGCGGTCAATCTCCTCTGGACGAAGTGGTCCTCTGCGATGGTGCCGAGCTCCCGTTCCAAACGATCGAGAAGCCCCCCAGCCAATTACTGGGAAATCCGACTCCAGAAGTGCGGAAAGCGAGCTGCAGTAATGCTTGTAGGCGCATTTTCGGAAGAGAGGGATTGTCGGGCGAACCGAAGAATTCCGTTCTCACTCGAGGAGCATCAGGTTATCAGCCCGCCCATAGGGGCCGGCTATCGTCCACGGACAGCAGACTTAGCGATTCACGACCGCCAACCCCATGAATGCAAGTTGCCTTGACAATACAACTAGCCGAGCAGCCTGCTACCGCGGCGGGCAGCCCGCCACGGTGTCTGCGAGGATTTCCAGCACGTGCCGGTAGTCTTCACCTGTGGCCCGCGTCATGCCAAGTTCGCATGTGCGGTTGCAGGATGCATGCGCGACGGCGCCCATGGCTGCTACCTCAGCCGCCTGTACCGCCGTGGCTGAGGCGGTCAGCTCCGGGTGCAGCATGCCGCGGTCCCCGGCAAAGCCGCAGCAGCCCCAATTCCCGGGCACCTGCACGGAGTCCGCCGCAGCCTCCGCCACCTGGACCAGGGCAGGGTTGAGCCCCATGCGGACCGAGGAGCACGCGGGGTGCAGCGCCAGCGACGGAACCCGTTCCCAGTCCCCGTCCAGCAGCGGTAGCAGTTTCTCGGCAGTGAACGCCACGGCATCCACCACCTGCAGGGGCCGCTGGCCCGGCGCCAGCACCTCGCTCTCAATCGTGTGCAGCAGCCCCTCGGTGCAGCTGGAGGCATCGCAAATGACCTCGAGTGTCCCGTCCCGTGTGGCCTCGCGCAGCAGCGCCAGCGTGCGGGCGTGCATTTGGGCCAGCCCGGCAGCCATCCCCTTCGAGGACCACGGCGTCCCGCAGCACGCATCGGAGATGCCCTCCGGGACCAGCAGTTCCACCCCGGCCGCGGCACACAGTTGCTCAAAACTCGCCTGCACGCCTGGCGAACCCTCCCCGGCGGGCCCGAACATCACGTTCACGCACGCGGGGAAATACACGGCCGTCGGCTCCCCCAAAGGTGCGGGCCGGCGTCGGGCCTTCCCTCCCGCGGGCAGCTCAGGGGAATAGAGGGGCAGCGTGTCCTCGCCGAGCACCTTGCGTGCCACCCTATTAACAGGAAGCAAGACGCCGGCCGGCACCTTCGCGGCAACGCCCAGTGCCAGCCCGGCCCCCTGGGTGACGGCACCCCAGTGCCTTGCGGCCGTGCCCCACACGGCATTTTCAATCCTGCCGGCATCGCGTTCGCGCAGGTGCTTGACTAGGGTGCCGGTGTTGATGTCCACGGGGCAGGCGGTTTGGCACATGCCGTCCACGGCGCAGGTGTCCACGCCGGCGTAGTCATAGTCCTTGGCGAGCTCCTGCGCCAATGCCGTATTCCCTTCGAGGCGGGCCGCCTCCATGTCCCGCAGCGTCACGATGCGCTGGCGAGGGGTCAGCGTCAGGTTCTTGCTGGGGCACACCGGCTCGCAGTAGCCGCAGGAGACGCAGCGGTCGACGTCCGGATCAACCGCGGGCGGTGCAGCCTTTATATGGCGCAAGTGCGCCAGAGGGTCTTCGTCAAGGATGACGCCCGGGTTCAGCATGCCGGCGGGGTCGCACAACTCCTTGATGCGGCGCATCACCGCGTACAGCTCGTCGCCGTACTGGCGGCGCACAAAGGGTGCCATGACGCGCCCGGTGCCGTGTTCGGCCTTGAGAGAGCCGCCCTCGCCGAGCACAACGTCCACCATGTCCTCGGTGAAGGCCGAATAGCGGTCCAGCTCATCCCTGCTGGCGAACTTGTCTGTCAGCATGAAGTGGATGTTGCCGTCTTTCGCATGCCCAAAAATGACGGAATTGGCATAGCCGTACTTATTAAAGAGCGTGGTCAGCTCCAGGCAGGTCCGGGCCAGTGCGGGGACGGGAACCACCACATCCTCTAGCAGCGCGGTGGTGCCCTGCGGGCGGGCCCCGGCCACCGAGGTGTAGAGCCCCTTGCGCAGGTGCCACAGCCCGGCCCGGACCGTGGCGTCCGAGCTGAACTCGGTAGGCCCGTCCAGGCCCAGTGTGCCGGCAAGCGAAACAGCCCTGTCGGTGACGACTGCCAAGTTGTCCAGGTCATCACTGTGGTATTCCACCAGCAGGGCCGCATGCTGCTCCACGGTCAGTGTGCGCACCACGCCGGGCACCTGCGTGAGCCCCTGCCCCACCTTGAGGGAAAGAGAGTCCATGAGTTCAATGGTTGCGGCTCCGCTGTCGACCAGGGCAGACAGGGCCGTGTTGGCGGCCTCCAGGTTCTTGAACACCAGCAGGCCGGAGGTGGCGTGGGCCAGCCGCGGCACCGTCCGGAACACGGCCTCGGCCACGAACCCCAGGGTGCCTTCGCTGCCGATGACCAGATGGGCCAGGATGTCCACGGGGTCCTCGAAGTCCAGCAGCGAGTTCAGCCCGTAGCCCATGGTGTTCTTCATGGAGAACTGCTGCTCAATCGTGGCACGGGAGGCCGGATTGCTGCGGACCCGCCCGGCCAGCTCACCCAGACCCCTGAAAAGCTCGGGTTCCTGCGTGCGCAACTGCACGGAGGCGTCGGGGGCGCCCGTGTCGATGATGGTCCCGCTAGGCAGCACCAGGGTCAGCGATTCCAGCGTCCGGTACGCGTTGTCGGTGGTTCCGCAGGCCATGCCGGAGGAGTTGTTGGCGACCACCCCGCCAATGGTGCAGGCCGCTTCGCTGGCCGGGTCGGGCCCGAACTTGCGGCCAATGCCCAGCAGCCGCGCATTCAGTTCCCGCACCGTGACCCCCGGCTGCACGCGGACCCGCGCTCCGCCGTCGAGCACGTCAATGGCGCGGAAGTTCTTGCGCACATCCACCAGCAGTCCGTCGCTGACGCCCTGGCCGCTGAGGCTAGTGCCGCCGGAGCGCAGCGTCAGCGGCAGCCCGCGGGCGGCGCTGACGCGCATCAGCGCAGCCACTTCAGCAGCGTTGGCGGGAACGGCGACGGCCTGCGGGATCAGCAGGAAGTGGGAGGCATCATGGGCGTTGGCATGCCGGTCAAGGGCGCCCGTGCGGGTCTGCCCTGGATGTCCCATGGCGGAACGGACGTGGTCCATGACCAATATTGGTTCCTGCACTGACCGGCGGCTCTTCGAAGCCATACCAAGCTCCCTTCCCTTGTGGCGAATATCCATACGCTCACCTCTGCTCCATCAGATGACTTGGGCCCTAATGTGTTGCTGTCTGGGCCCGGCCGGGCTCCTTGGTCGCCGCCGAATCATCCGGTCGGGGAACGCCTGATGAAGCGGCAACCGGAGAATTCCGGCCAGAATGCGTTTAAGAAGGTCACCCGGCACGAATGCCAGATCGACCATGACTGCCGCTTCGATCGAGAGTTTCCGCTTACTCCTTACCCAATGACGCCTGCAACATGAATAGCCGCTGTGCCCGCCGCTGCCGCCGTGGACCATGCCGCAATGGTTGGCAGCCTCCGTCACAGCAGAAATTTCGCCACTGCTCCGGCCACCAGCCCCGTTACCCCCCCGTTATGCGCTCCAAGTAGTCGATATCGGCTTGACCAAAGACTTCAGGGTCGCCGGTAAAGTGGGCGTTGATCACAGGCACCATGCGCTTGGCGCTGAATAACTCGCCGACCTGGATTTGCACTTTCAGAGCCTCAGCTCGGGCGTCCCTAATCAGCTACCCATGCCGAACCTGTCCTTTTACTCTCGTCTAGCCCGCATTATTCATAGTGGTTGGGGTTCTCCAGCGACGGCGAGAATTGATCCTGGCTAAGTCAGCCACCGTCAGCTTCGTGAGGCAAAGCCTCGTAAGAATCGCCCAACAATCGTTAGATGGGTGCCTTGATCCAAGACCAGTATTCCCTCGTTGCCTCCGGATGTTCGGCCAAACCAAGTCCCCTCCAACCAAGCCCCTCCATCAAAAGTGGACTCTTATGCGGCCTGCGTGACAGCCCTTGAAAGGTTCACCCTCAGGTAACGTAAACGGCGCTTCAGGCAGGGGACATCAACGCGTCGCGGTAGGCCACGCAGGCCCAGATCGGATCAGTACATGGCCCAATGCCTCAACCTTTCCCAGCATCATGACGCCAGCAAGCCGTGGGCGCTCGGGATGCTAAACCGCTTCCAGGATGCTGACGTAGTTGGCGATTCCCACTCCACCCATGTTCTGGACGGCGGCGCGCCTGGCCCGGGGCAGCTGCATGTCTCCTGCCGTCCCGGTCAGCTGCATCGCGGCCAGCACGTGCTGGGACACGCCCGTTGCCCCGACGGGATGGCCCTTGGCCTTGAGACCGCCGGAAACGTTGATCGGCAGCTTCCCGTCCCTGAACACCCAGCCCTCATCAACGGCGCGCGCGCCGTGCCCGGGTTCGGCCAGCCCCATGGCCTCGTACATGAGCAGTTCGGCAATCGTGAAGCAGTCATGCACCTCGGCAAAATCCAGTTCGCCAAGGGTCGTTCCGGCCATGGCAAGGGCCCGCTCGAATGATGCCCTGACACCGGCAAAGGCTGTCGGGTCGCGGCGCTCGGCGGGCATGAAGTCATTTGCCTGCCCAAAACCTGCCAGACGAACAGGCCCCGTCACCGAGCCGGTCGGTGCCACAGACAGTACCATGGCGGCCGCGCCGTCGGACACGGGGGAACAATCCGTGCGGCGAAGCGGCGCGGCGACCAAGGGGTTGCGTTCCGAGACGGTGCGGCAGAACTCCTCCCCCAGGTCCTTGCGCAATTGCGCGTACGGATTGTCCACGCCGTTTCGGTGGTTCTTTGCCGCAATGGAACCCAGCACGTCCCCTACGGGTCCATAACGTTGTTCGTAGTGCTTGGCGACGTCGGCAAAAAGACCGGTGAACCCCGTCGTCGAGGATTTGCCTGCCATGTCGTAGTCCGCTCCCAGGAGGGCGCCACCCACCACATCGGCACCGGCATGTGTCATCTTTTCGGCGCCGACGACCAACACCGTCGTGGCCGTACCGGCCAGCAGGGCCTTTGCGCCTTGCTGCATGGCGGCCGATCCCGAGGTGCACGCATTCTCCACCCGTGTGGCGGGTACGTTCGCCAGTTGCTCCGAGACCTGCAGGGCCAGCGAGGAAGGAAATGCCAGGGGCATCATTCCGGCGTTGAACTGTCCGACGTAAATCTCGTCGATCTGCGCCGGTTCTATGCCCGCGTTGTCAATGGCCTCACGGGAGACCTGGACGATCAGGGATTCCAGGGTCTCGTCGCCCAGCTTGCCGAACTGGCTGTGTCCCCAGCCCGTCAAGAGCACATCCTTGCCAAATTGTGAATACAGGCTCATGCAAAATTCGCTTTCTAAATAGGTCTGTTCCGGGGGACGCGGCAGGGCAATCCCGGATACATGGCTGCGACCGCAGCGGGCGCAGCCATGTGTTGGTGCTATCAGACGGACAGCGCCGCCGGTATCTTCAGCTCTGGTTCCGTCGAGGCAATGACGTCCTCGATGTCAACCCCGTCTGCCAGCTCCACGAGCACCAGGCCATCGGGTGTCACGTCAATCACCGCAAGATTGGTGATGATGCGGTCCACCACGCCCTGGCCCGTCAGCGGCAGCGAACAGCTTTTCACGATCTTCGGCGAGCCGTCCTTGGCCGTGTGGTCCATCAGGACAATGACCCGCCCGGCCCCGTGGACCAGGTCCATGGCACCGCCGGGCCCCTTGATCATCTTCCCGGGAATGGTCCAGTTGGCTAGGTCGCCTGCGGCCGAGACCTGCATGGCGCCCAGGATGGCCGCGTCTATCTTGCCCCCGCGAATCATGGCGAAACTGGTGGTCGAGTCAAAGAACGACGCCCCCGGGTTGACCGTCACGGTTTCCTTGCCGGCATTGATCAGGTCCGGGTCCACGTCTTCGTCATAGGGATAAGGTCCGACGCCGAGAATCCCGTTTTCGGATTGCAGCACCACTGTGAGTTCTTCCGGGATGTAATTGGGTACCAGCGTGGGAACTCCGATGCCCAGGTTGACGTAATCGCCGTCGTTGAGTTCAAGGGCGGCCCGGGCGGCCATTTCTTCTCTGGTCAGAGCCATGTCAGTGCCCCTCTCTGGCGGTCACCGTGCGCTTTTCGATGCGCTTTTCAATGTCTTTTCCGACGTGCACAATCCGATGCACATAGACTCCCGGCAAGTGGACCATGTCCGGGTCGATGCTGCCGGCTTCCACGAGTTCCTCCACCTGGGCGATGCAGACCTTCCCGGCCATGGCTGCCGGTGGTGAGAATTGACGTGCCGCCTTGTTGAAGACCAGATTTCCGTGCTTGTCGCCCTTGGCCGCATGAATCAGGGCATAGTCAGTAACGATGGACTCCTCCAGCACGTACTCTGCGTTCTTCCCGCGCGGCGCAAACTCACGCACATCCTTGGCCGCCGATGCCTGCACAACGTTCCCCTCGGCGTCGTACTTCTGCGGCAAACCGCCGGTGGCCACCTGGGTGCCCACGCCGGAGCGGGTGTAGAACGCGGCGATCCCGGACCCGCCCGCCCGCAGCTTCTCGGCCAGGGTTCCCTGAGGGGTAAGTTCCAGTTCCAGTTCGCCGTTGAGGTAGCGCCGGGCGAACTCCTTGTTCTCACCGACGTAGGAGGAGGTCATCTTGCGGATCCGGCCGGCGTCCAGGAGGAGCCCCAGACCCCAGCCGTCAACACCGCAATTGTTGGAAACAACGCTGAGGTCCCCCGCGCCTTGGTCCAGCAATGCCTGGATGAGGGCTATGGGGTTGCCGGAGAGCCCGAACCCGCCCACGGACAGTGACGCCCCATGCGGGATGTCGGCCACGGCGGCGGCCGCGTCGGGATAGCTCTTGTCGATGCCCGCCATTAGAAACCGACCTGGTCCGCACCCTTGAGCTGCAGCATTTCGCGGGCCTCGTCCGGTGTGGCGATGTCAAAGTTCAGCGCTTCCAGGATGGTCCTCACACGGGTGACCTGCTCGGCATTGGACTGCGCCAGCTTGCCGGGCCCAATCCACAGCGAGTCCTCCAGGCCGACGCGGACGTGGGATCCCGTGGCGGCACCGATGGTGGCCAGCGGCATCTGGTTCTTGCCGGCCCCAAGGATGGACCACTCATAGGCGTCGCCGAAGAGACGGTCTGCGGTGCGGCGCATGTGCATGAGATCTTCCGCGTGTGCCCCAATGCCGCCCAACAGGCCGAAGACGGATTGGATGAACAGGGGTCCTCGCGCCAGTCCGCGTGCATGGAAGTGGGCAAGGTTGTTCAGGTGTGAGATGTCGTAGCATTCGAACTCAAACCTGGTGCCGTTCGCATTGCCGGTTTCGAGGATCTTCTGGATGTCGGCGAAGGTGTTCTTGAACACCAGGTCACGGGACTTCTCCAGCCCTTCGCGCTCCCACTCATGCTCAAAGGTGTTGAAGCGGTCCAGCATCGGGTACAGGCCAAAGTTCATCGAGCCCATGTTCAACGAGGCCAGCTCGGGCTTGAACACGGCTGCCGGCTGCATCCTTTCCTCAACGCTCATGTGTGGGGAGCCGCCTGTGGTCAGGTTGATGACGGCGTTGGTGTTTGCCTTCAGCTTGGCCAGGATCGGTTCAAAGTGCTTGGGGTCCTGTGACGGCCGGCCGTCCTTGGGATCCCGGGCGTGCATGTGGACAATGGCGGCACCGGCCTCGGCCGCTCCGATCGCCGCATCGGCGATTTCCTCCGGCGACACCGGCAGGTGGGGCGACATGGACGGGGTGTGGATGGAACCGGTCACCGCGCTTGTGATGATTACTTTTCTCTTGGCCATGGTCAATCGGCTCCTTTGCTTGGAATGTTGTAGTTACTTAATGGCCTGCGGGTTCAGAGGTGCGCCCACGGCGCCCGGGATGACCAGGGGCGGGCCCACGAACAGGAATTCGTAGCGGCCGTCCGCGGCACATTCAGCTGCCAGGGAATCCAGCTCCCAGATCTCCCCCACCAGCAGGCCCATGGAGACGATCAGGATCAGGTGCAGCGGCTGGAAGGAGGCTTCCAGTTCGTTGGGTCGCACTTCTGCACCCCACGTGTCGGTGGCGATGGCGGCCACCTTCTTTTCGTGGAACCAGCTGGCGGTACGCAGTGAGAGGCCGGGTGCATCGCCGCCGGAATAGCCGTCCCACTGGGGCAGGTCGCGGCGTGCAGCCATGTCGCCGGTGCGGATCAAGACGACATCGCCGGGCTCAATCGTGACGTTGTGGAAGGTGCAGGCCTCGTCCAGGTCTTCCGGGGTGATGGCTTCCCCGGGGCTCAGGTGGCTCTTGCCCTTGACGGCGGGAAGGTCCAGCAGGACGCCGCGCGAGACCACGGTGGGCATGTTTTCCACGCCGCCGCGCTTGGCACCCTGGGCCGTAACTTCACTGGCGCTGAAGCCGTTGTACATCTTTCCGTTGCGGAAGACGTGCCCCAGGGCGTCCCATTGGGTGCCTCCCTGCAGGAACATAAAGATGCTGTCGTCGGCAAATCCGAAACCGAGGGAGTCGCCTTCGAAAATCTGGGCACCGTTGACGTGGTCGGTTCCCGTGGCCGTCATTTGGTGGATCGGGTTGACGCGGCCAAGGTTGCCGGTCTGCGGTCCGTCCGCGTCGATCGGCAGCTGCAGTGAGACGGCCTTGCCGCTGCGGACGAGGCTGGCTGCCTTTTGGATGACCTCGGGGGTGATGTAGTTCAGGGTGCCCCGCTGGTCATCGGTTCCCCAGCGGCCCCAGTTGCTGCACGACTCGTAGAGGGACTCGAACAATTCGACGGTGATTTCCCGGCTGGTGGTGCTCTCGGTGGTCATGGGTGTGTCCTTTCAAGAATTGGTATATCGATGATGGAAGTTTGGGCTGCTCAGACGTTGGCGCCGTTGGTCTCGCGGGCTTCCGAGGGCTGAACGACTGTGTCCTCGATCTGGACAAGTGACTTGTTCTTGGTTTCGAAGCCGACAAAGACAAACATGGCGGCGCAGAGCAGGTACCACGCGGCAAAGTAGGCGAATCCGGGAACCAGGTTGGTTTCGGTGAGTGCCGGCTTGACCAGGTTTACCGAGCCAAGCATCAGGCCCAGGCCCAGCGGACCGATGACCTTGCCAATGCCGCCAATGCCGTAGGCGAATCCCATGCCTGTCGTGCGGAGGTGGCTCGGCCAGACCTCAGCAGAGTACGGGCCCACGATTGCGAAGCCGCCTTCACCGAAGAAGTAGATGGCGATGAGCAACACGAAGAAGATGGAAACGCCCATGAAGGTCATGTCGTTGGCCAATGCGGCCACAATCAGGAGAACGGCGGCACCGGTGCCGGCAATCCCGCCGGTTGCGCGGCGTCCGATGCGTTCGGACAGGTACGACAGCACCAGCCGCCCAGCAAGCGCGCCCAGCGTCACCGCAATCATGTACTGGGCGGACTGGGCCGGGCTGATGCCGACGACCAGGATGAGCAGTGTCGGCGTCCACAGGGCCAGACCGTAATAGCCGGTCTGCGCACCGAGGTTCGAGAGAACCGAGGCCCAAAAGCTTCGCGGATACGCAAGCAACTCGCGGAAGCTTGCCTTCTTGTTCTCCAGCAGCTGCTCCGGCACCTCCGGAGAGAGCGTCCCGGGATCCACCTTCAGCGCCCATGCAATGGAGCGCCGGGCACCTTCCACGTCACCTTGGCGGGCACGGAAGACGGGAGATTCCGGAATGGAAATACGCATGAAGAACACGGTGCAACCAAGGGCTGCCGAGACCCAGAGGACGCCACGCCAACCAATGGCACCGGAAAGCGTCCACACCAGGACCGAGCCCAGCAGGAAGCCAAGTGGGACGGCGGAGGTGACAAGCCCGGAGACACGGCCGCGCTTGGACGTGGGCATGAATTCCTGCACGAGCGGAAGGTCCACGACGTAGAGGCCGCCACCGCCGAAGCCCACCACGACGCGGAAGAGGACAAGGTAGGCGTAGCCAATGGTGGGGCTCGCCGGCGTCAGCGCAAGGGCCGCTGTGGCAAGGGTGAAGACCGCGATGGTTATGAGGAACACCTTTCGGCGTCCCAATTTGTCTGCGGGTCGGCCAAAGTAGATGGCACCGAATATGGCGCCCAGTCCGGACGACAGCAGGATGACCGACGACTGGACCATGGTCAGATGCCAGGGACCGGCGACAAACGTCAGGATGAATCCGATGAGAAAGAAGTCCAGGAATTCCAGGCAGATCGCCCAGGCCGCGACAACGGCAAGCCGGATCTGATGTCCGGTAAGCCGGGTCTGCTGGTCAAGAACGTCGAACATTGATGCACCACCTTCAAGTTTCAATGGCTCTGGCGTCCTTGCCTCGGCACTTATGCAAAGCTATCGTGGAACGCAGCGCCATCTCGCCCTCCAATTGGAGAAATTTTAACCGAAGCTCTTCGTCAATTGAATGAAGACGAGCACGTTTGTCGAACGCACCATCGCCGGTGCCACAGCAGAAAGGACGGTGCAGCCAATGGACGCTGGTGTCCATATTTCCGAATTGCCCAATATCTTGGATCCGGACATCTTCTCGGTCGAATTGATTCCCAGCGGAACCGCCCAACGGGTGGAGTCCGTAGGACTGCTGGAGCTCGAAGGCGCCGGCTCCAACGATGTTGTGCTGCTGGTGGTGCCCGGCAGCCTAGGCGACTTGCTGCCATTGCTGGCAATCGCAGCCGACCAGGGCGCCAAGCTGGTCATTACGGATCCAGTTCCGGACGAGGACCGGACACAGCTGCTCCAATCTGCCCGAACCCACGGCCTGGCCGTCGTCTGGCGCCGCCCTGGAATTCCCTGGCTGGCGGTTGCCGATATTCTGCGGAACGTTTTTCGAGACGCAGAAGTCGACAACGTCATCGAGTCCTCCGGAGTCTCAGCCGGTGACCTGACCAGCCTGGCCGAGGCCCTCTCGATCATGATCGGCGGACCCGTGATCATGGAAGACGCAAAGCTCCAGCTGCTTTCGTACTCAACTTCCACAGGCGGTAGCGACCGCTGGCGGGACCTGGCCATTCTTAGCCGCAAGATCCCCGACGCGTGGCTTGAACATCTCGAAACCAAGGGCCTGCTGGACACCCTGCTCACCACCGACACCGTACTGACGGTTGACGGCGGCCCTTTCGAAGCGACCAGGCGTTTTCTTTGCGCCATCCGTTCCGAACGCTTCTTTCTTGGCGTCTTGTGGGTTGCCGAAGGAGACTCGCCACTGCCCGATGATGTGGAGTTCCGCATGGCACAAGCAGCGCGGATTGCAGCTCCCCACCTAGTTCGCCACCATGAGGACACCTATTCTCACCGCACCAGCCAACACCGCATGTTGCGGCGCTTGCTTGAATCCGGCGAGCTGGCGAGGGCCCAGGCTGAGGAACTCGGCATCCAGCCGGCCGAGAGCTACACGGTCTTTGCCCTCCGTGCCGCCGGCGAGGGATCCTTGGGCCCGACCGAACGCACCCGCGCCCTTGAGTCCGTGTCCATCTACTGCCAGTCATATAGGTGGAAGGCCGCCTCATGCGCCATTGGTAACACGATCTACTGCGTTCTGGCCCATGACTTCGACCGCGCAAGCATTCGCCTTCCAAAGTTGGCAGCCTCGATGCTCGACGCCGTGCGCAAGTCATTGCTGGGCAATCCCATGACCCTTGCCCTCAGCCAAACAACAACGGCGCTGAGTGAGACCGCAACGCTTCGGGTGCAGGTGGACCAAACCCTGGAGGCAGTGGCACTTTGGCCACAGGGCGATGGCACTGGCGTCGTCTCCTTCGACCAAGCAGCCGCCCGCATCACCCTGCTTCGCGTCATGGACGAGGCGAGCCTCCAGGAGCGGCGTTTTTGCCGTCTCGAAATTCTGCGTACTGAAGACGCACAACACGGTTCCGACTACATCCAAACCCTCAGCGTATACTTGGCAAACTTTGGCGATGTTCGGGCAGCCGCGGCGCAACTGCAGCTCCATGCCACGTCGCTGAGATACCGACTGAAACGAATTGCCGAACTCAGCGGCATCAATTTGGCAGAACCAATAGAACGGCTACTGTGCGAATTGTTACTGACCTCCGAACAGCTCACTGAGCGTCGGACTCATCTTCTGAGCCCCACGTCAGTCGAACTCTGAGGAGCAGGACGATTGGCTAGAAGTCTCCTCCCACTTGGGCAGCCGCTTCGCAAACTAAGACCGAATGGCACGCCGACTGCAAATAGTCGCGGCTTACACAACTGTCGCTTGCCAGCGGAATGGGATAGCTGTCACCGCGAAAACTCTTCAGACTTGTCCAGCCTTCGAAGCGGTGTTACCCGTCGCGTTATTTGACGATGGCGGCGTCACTGGTATTGACGATGGGATTGGCGGGTTTGGTTGTCATGGTGACGTGGTGGTCGGCATCGGTGCCGGGCATGTGGCTGCGGTCATGAGCGTCGTCGTCATGGTGACGTTTGTTTCTGAGCATAGCAGGGCACGGTCTGGTCTCTATTTCAGGTGCGCAGCGGCAGGCTCAGGAGGTTACCTCGCGTGAAGTGGCCGATCACGGTCCAAGGTGGCAGCTCGGGGTCTACCCGGCGGCAGTAGGCCAGGGCCGCGCCGGCCAAGGTATTCAAGCCATGGCCGAGTAGGGTCGGCCAGGGTTTGGGGCGGACCAGGATGTCGGGGTTGAGGCGGAAAGCGTGCTGCACGACCTGCTCGTATAGCCACTGGGTGTGGGTTTTCGGTACGCGTCTCAGCCAGCGGCGCACCGTCGAGAGGGGCCGGCCCAGCAGGGTGGCGATCCGACGATGCCCGCTGCCGGCGGCCTTGGCCGCCAGTGCGGTCCCGATGACCTCGAGGGCGTCGGCCCGGCGCAGGGACAACGCGGCTGGCAGCAGGACCTGGGTGCGGCCGCAACCGGGGCAGCGGGCGCGCCGCGGCCGCACGGTCAACCGTGCGTCGCCCAAGCCGCGCACGGTGCGGGTGCGGGCGTGCCCGTGGGGGGCGCAGCCGGCCCGAACAGCCCGGGCAGGGTATTTCCCCTGCCCGTAACGCCGCCTCGTCCGGCTGGGGGCTGTTCACGATCATCATCGTGCCTGCTCCTGCTCGTCTGCCAAACACTCATGCCGATGACTCTTGTCTACCATGGCCGCCGGCGGGAAGGGGGTTGATCAAGCTTCGCCGCTACCGCTGCAGCGAATGCGGCCACGTGTGGCGGCAAGACACCACGAAAGCAGCTGAGCCGCGGGCGAAGCTCTCCCGCCGCGGACTGGCCTGGGCGCTGGAAGGCATCGTGTGCCAACACCTCACCGTCGCCCGTGTCGCCGAGGGACTCGGCGTCTCATGGAATACCGCCAACAATGCCGTCCTGGCGGAAGGCAAGCGGGTGCTCATCGATGACCCGAGGCGTTTTGACGGGGTGAAGGTCATTGGTGTTGACGAGCATGTTTGGCGGCACACCCGCCATGGGGACAAATATGTCACCGTCATCATTGACCTGACCCCGATCCGTGACAAAACAGGGCCGTCCCGCCTCCTGGACATGGTCGAAGGCCGCTCGAAGCAGGTCTTCGCCACCTGGCTGCAGGCACGCCCCCAAGCATGGCGGGACGGGATAGAAGTCGTAGCCATGGACGGGTTCTCCGGCTTCAAAAGCGCTTCCACCGAAGAGCTGCCAGAGGCCGTCCCGGTCATGGATCCCTTCCATGTCATCCGCCTGGCAGGGGATGCCCTGGATGTCTGCCGGCGCCGGGTGCAGCAAGCAACGTGCGGGCACCGCGGACGGGCCGGCGATCCGCTCTACAAAGCCAGACGAACCCTGCACACCGGAGCTGGGCTGCTCACCGAGAAACAACAAAAGCGATTGGAAGACCTCTTTGCAACCGATACGCATGTAGAAGTGGAAGCCGCGTGGGGCATCTACCAGCGCATGATCACCGCCTACCGGGAACCCGACCGCACCGAGGGAAGGAAGCTGATGCAGGCCGTGGTTGACTCACTCGGTACCGGCATCCCGGCCGCGCTCACCGAACTCAAAACCCTGGGACGGACTCTCAAAAGAAGGGCGGCGGACGTGCTCGCCTACTTCGACAGACCCGGCACCTCCAACGGCCCAACCGAGGCAATCAACGGGAGACTGGAACACCTCCGCGGCTCAGCGCTCGGTTTCCGCAACCTCACCAACTACGTCGCGAGATCATTGCTCGAATCCGGCGGATTCAGACCGAAACTACACCCTCAAATCTGAAGAGCCGGTTATGTGCTGAATATATTCATGTGGACAATCCCCAAACGACCGGCATGGCTGCCGGAGCGGAGCGTTATAGCAAGGGGGCAGCACGCGTGAATGAAGCAGAGTTGCTGCCGTTTGCCCGTTTTTTTACACGGTGGCCAGCTAGGCCGGGCCCGCTACCTAGAAGCTGCCTTGAATTTGGTCGGTCAGATTGCGAAAATTGACAAAAAGTGGTAGGGCTTAAGTTATGTATCTGCTGGGGGTACTAATTATTCTTAGGGTGTTGTCATGCGGACAGCGTTCCGTGAGCGCCTTGCTTCTGCGGAGGTCTCTAAACGGCAGTGGTTGATGTCGTTTTACTATGGGTCTTCCGCCGTCGGCATTTGGCCGATCGTACCTGCTTTACTCGCAAATGGTCCAGCAATGCCCATGGCTGACCGCTTGGAAAATGAGATGCGTTCTATGCGCCTTTGAGATACTCCTCCGCCAATTGGGTGACAGTAAGATCGCCGCACTGGCGCAGCGAGGTCAAGGCAAGTGACGCTTGCTGCAGGCTGCCATTCCGCAGGGATGCGATCACTTCCGCGCTGCTCTTCTCCAGTTGTTCTGCGCCTACCATATGGCTTGATGTGGACAGGCTCAGTGCCGCTTCTATTGCGTCGTCCAGGTCCTCTGCCACAATGGCCATGGACAATCTTTGGAATCGACCAGTCCACATGTCCACATAGTTACTGACAAAAGCTCTGGACATCGAGGTTTCTCCTCCCAAGGAATCCTCCAGGGATTTCAACTGGGCAATGTTCACCAACGGGAGGCGTCGTTGTGGCATGATTTGCATCCTCCTCCCGCCGCGTGCCGACACTACAGTCCAACTGTAGTTCCTGGTAAAGACCGAACCTTCGTACTCCGGCCGAATTGCCCATCTTCTACCGGAATCTTACGGATATTTCAGGGCCGTGAGAATCGAGCAAGTCTTTCACCCTGCTTCCCTGACCATTTTCCAAGTCTTGATGGCTTGTCCCATGAGCGCGTGTCGGATGAAAACTGTCTGGGGCTGTTAGAGAGAGGCCTCTCACGGCTTTCGTTCAGGCGCACACTCCGGGCAGCGCTGCGAACCCCGCCAACCATATGGCTTTTTCCGTTGAGTGAGAAAGGAATGCCTGCGCCAGATTCAATGGCGAGATATTCCACGAAGTGCCCCTTTTGCCAACCTGCGGGCAACGCGCCAACCCCGCGTCGTCAAGCCCGAGAAGTCAGGCTGGCAACTCAATCGAATAGCCAAGCCGCGCAAATAAGAAGTAGAGAATCAGGCCGAATTCAGGCCCGGCTCAATACTGGCCGCGGGAAATCAGCATCGTGGTCATTGTGGGATGGTGTTCCGGCGTTGTCGTGAATGGCGCTAGTATTAGCGGCGATGGGACTATTCAGGTTGGGCGTCAAGCACGAACATCGATCTGACGGCGTGACACGAAGTCTTTCATCGTTTTTTTCCGTAACGAGCCACCGCGGTGCTGTGGGTGTTTGGAACACCTTGGCCGTTGAAACAGTGGCTGTGCTCGTTGCGCTGACGCTCGCCGTAGTGGCTGTCTGGCATATGGCATTCTCCTCACGGTCCTGGATGCTGTATTACGATACGGAGACCGTCCTTCCGGCCATGATTTGGGGTTCGGGAACGGTGCAGCACTGGGCGTTGTCGGCGGTGTTGTTCCTTCCTGAAATGGCGTTGTACGGTCTGATCGCCCTCATGGGCATGAGTGTCAAAGCGACATTGACCGCGTTCGCTGTGGCCGACTTTTTCTTCGCTTACCTTGCACTGCGAATGACGGCTGGCCTCGTTGCGAAAGTCTCACGCCCGATGCGTGTGTTCGGAGCGTTGCTGGCGTTCACCGCAATCGTGGTGTTTGCATTTTTGGATGATTCACCACGCTGGGACACGTTTGAACTGGTGTCTTTGCTGTCGACTGCCACATACTACGGTGCAACGGTCATAGCACTGATTGCGACGATCGGGATCGCGGCAGCGCTTACAGCCCAGGCGCTTTCCCGCGGATGCCAAATCCGTTTAGCGTGCGGTCTCACGGCGGTTGCTTTCATTTCCACTGCCTCGAATCCCCTTTACCTTGGCTGGGTGTGCATCCCGCTGGTGGCAACATTGCTTGTATTGGCGTGGTCGCGGTTGCTGAGATTCCGAACGACCGCCAGTATCTCGTGTATCCTCGCGGCTTCGGCGGCAGCCGGGCTCGTGGCGAGGCTCCCGTTCGCCGGACTTATTACCAAGAGCGCGTCAGCGTACGCCGTACCCGGACGGGCACTGTCTACGGCCATTTATTATGTTCGCATGTTGACTGAACGTGCATCATCACTTTCCGGCTTCGCCTCGCTCGTTATGATGTTCATATTGATCATCTCAAGCGTCATCCTTTCCCGGCACTTCATCAGGCAGAAATCCTCGGCCGCCGCCCTCGTGGTCACCATGGGGTGGATGAGCCCGTTGATAACGATGTGCGGGGCCGTGGCCCTTGGGGCAGTGGGGACGCGCTATCTCCAACCCCTGTTCTATGCCCCCGCAATCACGCTTGTCTTGGTTCCCGTCCTCGTGCGGGCAAGATGGCCAGCAGCAAGGTCGCGACCCCGGTTGTGGCGGGTGCGAAAGCCGGCCGTGATGATGTCGCTAGCAATGGTAGTCGTGCTGTGCTGCGGCTTGTTTGGGGTTGCGCTCTTTAGAAAGTCAGCGGACATTGACAGCAGCATCCGCTGTGTGGACGGATGGATCTCAGCTCAAAATCGGGTGGGTGCGGGCCGCTATTGGACCATACGCGGGCCCAAGGCCTACCTCGCCAACCAATCCCTTCTCATCCAGGTGGATGACCACTTTAATGCCTATCCCTGGCTCGTTGACCGCACGGACTTCAACACCCGTTACGTCTCGTTCGTGATCCATGACACAACACACCCGGCGCCGCGACTTCCGCGAGCCGTTGGCCCCACGCACACCAGTGTGGTGCGTTGCGGGCGCTATACGATCGAAGACTTCCGAACCGCCGTGCTCCCTGTAGGTTCCGCGATCAGCACGCCTGTACCCTAGCCCGGATGGTGCCCGCAACGGCGGTGGTGAAGTCCTGGCTAAGCTGCTGCGACCTGGCAATGCCGGGGCCAACAGTGCCTTATGCCGATATCGGCATAAGGCGCGGAGGACCACATCAAGATCTTCACCGCCGCGATCGCCTGGCTGCCCGACGCGTTCTACGACGAGGACGGCAGGTTGATCGGGGAGAAGATCCCGGTGCGCACTGACAGTGCCGGGGCCTCACGCAAATTCCTGCACCATCTGGCGTCCCTGGGCGTGCAGTTCAGCGTCTCCTACCCGGTGCCCGTGATGAAGGCGCCCATGGTGGCCCGGATCAATGACAAGCACTACTGGCAGCCGGCCCTGAACCAGGGCGGGAACGAACGCGAGGACGCCTGGGTCGTCAACGCCACAGACGTCCTCGGACTGGAAGACTGCCCCGAGGGCACGAACCTGTACCTGCGCGCCGAGCCCCTCCACCCCGGCGCGCAGGCAACCCTATTGGATGCGGACGGGCACCGGTTGACGGCTTTCTTGACGAACTCCCCGCGCTGGCACGGACCCACCCTCGATGCCCGCCACCGCGCCCGGGTCGCTGCGAGAACCGGATCAAGACGTTGAAGAACACCGGGCTGGGCAAGCTGCCGTTCTTTGACTTTCATGCCAACCAGGCCTGGGCAAACATCGCGACCCTGGCCATGAATCTCATCTCCTGGCTGCAGCTGGCCATCCTATCCAACGGCAACACCGCCCAAAGTTGGGGCGTGAAACGGTGGCGCTACCGGCTCTTCGCGACCGCCGGGAAACTCATCACCCGCGCCCGCCGCACCTGGCTCCTCATCTCCGAGATGTCCCCTGAAACATCCACGGTCGCCACGCTCCTGGCCGGCATCGCCCAGCTCAAGCACCGCCGAAAAGCCTGCCCGCGCCAGCCTGAAAACCCAGGCCCGGCCCCTCCAACCACGAGAACACCCCCCCAGGGACCAGTGGAAACCGACGCCCACCCAGCGACAACAGGCCCACCAAATACGCCCAAAAACAAGAAAACGACCCGACCGGAAAACAAATCCCAGCCAGGCCGGCCACCCAACCACCATAAAAAATCCGGGCTAGTGGCCGCCTGTCACTTTCAAGGTCAAGTCCCATTAGGTGGTGCAATTCGTCGGGACTGTGAGGGTCAGCTGAATTGATTATGCGGCAATGGGTTCGGCAGGCCATGACGGACGGTTGGGTCCAATCCCCATGCACGTGATTGCCGTCCGTAAGTGTCCACGAGAACGCATAGGAATACGTTGGAGCACGCGGGTGTCCGCGGGCAGGTTCGCCAGAGACATCCGATATTATTATGTGTTTGGGTTTCTCGGGCCGGGGCGATCCGGAGCTGTTCTCCAGGAACCGTTGTCCGCAGCCGCTCCGCGAACGATCGTGCGCGTGCCCACTACACAAGACGTTGAGGAATCCTTGAACCGCACCGTATTGCAGGCCAGTCTGGCAGCTTCCCTCCTCGTCCTGTCCCTGATGGCGTCCGCCGTCGGGCCGGCCAGCGCAGCTGGGCCGACACCGGCCACCACGTCGGGCCCGACAGCCAGTGAGGCGGCGTCCAGCCTGACGCCTCTACCGGCTAACGTCGCATCGGAGAGCCCGCCCACCGCCCCGGCCACGGTCGCCCCCACTCCTCCTGCCCCGGGGACGGGGGTGCCGCCGTCGAAGATCGCGCACAGGAATGTGGCGGCCCAGCTGGCCGGGCACCGGCACTCTCCGGTCTGCGGGGCCCCGGCCAGGGATCATGCGGCGTGCGCGGCGGTCCTGGATGATAATGTGCACTCCGCCTTGGGCACCCAGGCCACGACACCGTCAGGGTATGCGCCGGCCGAGCTGCAGTCCGCTTACCGGCTGCCTTCTGCCACGGCGGGCAAGGGCATGACGGTCGCGGTCATTGACGCCTTTGACGACCCGACAGCGGCCGCTGACCTGGCGGTGTACCGCGCCCAGTATGGTTTACCGGCCTGCGGGACCGGATGTTTCACCAA
The DNA here is from genome assembly GCF_011045165.1 of Arthrobacter silviterrae. Taxonomy (GTDB): domain Bacteria; phylum Actinomycetota; class Actinomycetes; order Actinomycetales; family Micrococcaceae; genus Specibacter; species Specibacter silviterrae. The sequence goes on along the minus strand of NZ_JAAKZI010000031.1, from coordinate 24,589 downwards.
GGTCGGCCAGGACGGGACGACTTCCGATTTACCTGCCGTGAATACCGCCTGGGCACAGGAAATCTCCTTGGATCTGGACATGGTCTCGGCCGCCTGCCCGAATTGCAGCATCCTGTTGGTGGAAGCTAACTCCACATTGCTCAGTGACCTGGGCACGGCCGTGAACGCGGCGGTGAACCTGGGCGCGAATACCGTGTCCAACAGTTACGCCGCCACCGATGACTCCTCCTCGCCTACCTACGATCGCCTTTACTACGACCACCCCGGAGTGGCGGTGGTGGCGGCCGGGGGGGATGCCGGATATCAAACCAACTATCCGGCCTCCTCCCCGGACGTGGTAGGGGTGGGTGGGACAAGCCTGTACCAGAGCACGAACGCACGCGGGTGGAGCGAAAACGCGTGGAGCGGGACGGGTTCCGGCTGCTCCTTGCATGAGGGGAAACCGGCCTTCCAAACCGATACCGGCTGCGCGGGACGCACCGTGACCGACGTCTCCGCGGTGTCCGACCCCGGCACCGGGGTCGCCGCTTATGACTCCACCCCAAACGGGGCCAGCGTGGGCTGGCAAGTATTCGGCGGGACCAGTGCCGCCTCCCCGATCATCGCCAGCACGTACGCCCTGGCAGGGCGCCCGGCCCCGGGAACCAATCCGGTCTCCTACCCTTATGGCCATCCGGCCCAGCTGAACGACGTTCTCGCCGGCAGCAACGGCACCTGCAGTCCCAGCTACCTTTGCATAGCAGGCCCCGGATACGACGGACCCACCGGGCTGGGTACACCCGATGGGACCAGTGCATTCGCCCCCTCGAGCGCGAACTCTATCAGCAGCGTCAATGACGTGCTCAGCGTCACTTCAGCCGGCCAACTCATGGATTCCCAGAACACGGGAACAGGCACCTTCGCCACGCCCACGGTGATTGGGACCGGCTGGACCGGGGTGAAAGGCCTGTTCGTCACCGACTGGAACAATGACGGTGTACCCGATCTTCTCATCCAGCACTCCAACGGGCAGCTGAGCGTCAGCGAGGGAATCCCCGGCGGCGGATTTAGTTCCCCGCTAATCCTGGGAAAAAGCGGATGGGACCAACTGGACCTGACCGTCGGGCACTGGTCCACTGCCAGCACATACCCCGGTATCGTGGGCGTGGGCCAGCATGGAACGCTTCAATACTGGCCTGCAACCTCCACCGGGGCCTTGGGCCAGGGAACTATCCTGGCGACCGGCCTGACCCGCAATTCCATCACCATGCTCGACTGGAACAGCGACGGGAAGATGGACATCATTTCCCGGAATTACCGGGGCGAGCTGTATGTCAGTTATGGGGGGAACGGTGGCACGCTTAGCGGGGTGAGGAAGCAGATCGGCCAAGGGTGGAATGGCTTCAACCAGATCGTCCCAGCCCATCGCCTGACCGGATCTGCCAGCCAGGGCCTGATCGGGGTCACCCCCGCCGGCGCCGCTATCTATTATCCGATCAATAGCACCGGCGGGTGGGCCAGTCCCTACAGCCTGGGTACCCAGTGGGCCGCCACCGTGCTTTCCGGTGGACAAGTCCTGGTCCCGCTGCCGCCCATCATGCACAACGGGGATCATATCTCCGCCGATACGACCGGCGCCCTCTGGGACGCCCCGGCCAGCGGGACCGGCAGTTTTGACCGGCCCTACCAGATCGGCATCGGCTTCTATGGTGTCGAGAACACATTCATTACCGACTGGAACGGCGACGGCCGCCTTGACCTGGTCGTCCAGTGGAACAGCGGCCGGCTCAACGTCTACCTGGGTGAGAACGGTGGCCTGACCGGGGGCCCGCTCCTGGCCTCCTCCGGCTGGGGTGGCATGGTGATGACTGTGGGGTATTGGAACATCCATACCTCCCACCCAGGCATCGTCGGATACGGCCACCTGGGCAACCTTTATTTCTGGCCGAATCCCCAAGGACAGACTCTGGGCAGTCCCACACAGATCGGCAACGGCTGGGGCGGGCTGGGTTTGACCATGGTGGACTTCGACGGGGACGGTCATAACGACATCCTGGCCAAATCCCCCAACGGACAGCTGCGCCTGTACCGGGGCAACGGCTGGGGTGGCTTCATCTCCGAAACCCGAAAGACAGTTGGTACCGGCTGGAACGGCATGCGCGGGATCACCCCAGCAAACAATTTCACCGGCCCCGGCATCGGCATCATCGCGCAGAACACGACCAGCGGCACCTACTATTACTACCCCATCCACACCGGATCCTTCGGCACTAAAAGCACGGTGCCCTTCAACTAACCACCACCGCCGGGCCCGGCACGGAAGACCGTGCGAAGACTTCTCCCGCACCCTCCCGGGTTAGAGGAGCTGGTCAACCCCCGATCGCGGCTCCAGTGACGTGCCGGCTCAGCACACTGGGTGTCCCCCACGTGCGGGGTGCCGTTATCGGATAAAAACGAACGGTCCCATCCCAGGAATACGCCAGAACTCCAGTGCTACCGGGGCCGGCGAAGCCGGTGACGCCGGTAAATTGCCGGAAGGACGCCCAGCCTGAACCCACCACCGGCCGGGCTTCGGGGATAAAGCTGCCTTTTCCGGTGGACCGGTAAAGGCGCATCGCACCCTGCCCGTCCACAGCCAGCACGTCCTGGCTGCCATCCTGATCGAAGTCGACCATGATGATGCGCAGAGAACCCCAGCCGTTGCCGATCTGGCTTCCGGCCGAAAGCGCCGCGCCGGAATTGTTGGCCCAGTAAAACAGGTTTCCCGTCGCGGTGATTCCCAGCACGCCCGGATACGGCTGGCCCGAGACCCACCTGCCGGTCGTGATGCGGATGTTCGCCCACCCGCCGGATCCCACCGTGATCGGGGACATGAAGTTCCCGCCCTTCACACCCCTATACACTGTCAATATGCCGGAGGACCATTGAGCCAAAATATCCGGGATACCGTCCTGGTTCCAGTCCAGGACATGCAGGCTCTTCAATCCGGTCCATCCCACCCCGATCGGGTAGGGTGCCTGCAATTGTCCGTTGCCCGTGGCGGCCGAGTTCCACAGAATACCGTTGGCGTCGGCAGAAATAACATCGTTCACGCCCATCAGTGCCTGCCGAGCCGACAACGTCTGGCTCCCGGCAACGATTGTTCCCGCCCACCCCGACGCGATCGAGGATGCGGCGCCAAAACGGGACGCGGACGTCGGATAATAGAGGAGCGCCCCGGTTGCGGTCTTGGCCAACAAGCCTGTGGATCCGGCTGCCGTGTAGCCGTTGGCGGGGCCCAGACTGGTCATGGTGTTCCACCCGGACCCGATAATGGGGCGGGTCTCGGAAATCAGGGAGCCCTTGCCGTCGGAACGGTAAAGTATCAGGCGGCCGATATTGTCGATCGCGGTGATGTCAGCATTGCCATCGCCGTCGAAGTCGGTCATAACAGGGTGCATGCGCGTCATGCCCTGGGCCAGGGTGGTTCCTGCCGTTAGCGACGTTCCGTTGGTGGTGGTGAAGGACGTGAGGGAACCGCCGGGCGCCTGGGCCACGATGGACGGGTACTTACCACCACGGATCCACTGTCCAACGGTGAGGTCGTAGCCGGCCCAGCCGGAGGCAGCCAACGTCACCGGCGTACTGAAACCGCCCGCCGCTGCCCCGGGGTAAAGCACCAGCTGGCCGTTGGTGCGCTGTACCAAAAGGTCCAATGTGCCGTCGGCGTTCCAGTCGGTGACGTGCACCGACTTGATGCCCGTAAATCCGGAACCAATCTGGGTGCCAGCGCCCAGCATGGCGTTCACCACGGGATAGCGCCAGAGTATGCCGGCGCCGTCCACGCTCACGACATCCGAGACTGATTTGATCGAGGGGTTCGGGGTAGGAACGATAGTCGGCGGCGGCGACGCTGGGAGGCTTGTGTTGATGTTCTCCCCGCCAGCAATCAAGTAAGGATTCCAGCCGGAGCCGACCACTGAGGGTGCCCCGAACGTTGAATTACCGGGGACAGGCAGATACCTGAGTGCGCCTGAGGTATCTCGTTGGAGCAGGCCGGTGGAACCAGGGGCGGCGAATCCGCTGGAGACCGTGTTGCTGGTATAGGCATTCCAGCCGGTGGCAACGGTTTTCCGGGCCTCCGCCATGAACCCGCCAGCCCCGTTCGAGCGGTAGAGGCGCACCGTGCCCGAAGCATCCTGGGCAAGCAAATCCTGGTTTCCGTCACCATCGAAATCAACCATGGCCAAGTTCAAGGCCCCCCAACCGTTGCCGATCTGGGTTCCGGCATCGATCCCGCTGCCCGACGCGTTCTTCCACAGCCTCAGCTCGCCCGAGTCGGAGCGTGTCAGTATTTGCGGGTACTGGGCCGAGTTGGCCCAATAGCCAACGGTCAACTGGTAGCCGGACCAGCCCGAGGAAGCCAACGTCTGGGGCGCGGTAAATCCGCCCCCCAACAGGCCCCGGTAAAGGGACAACGAACCGCCACTCCACTGGGCCAGCAGGTCCAGGACACCGTCGGAATTCCAGTCAATCACCGTGATGGAACGCAGGCCTGTCCAACCCTGTCCGATTTGTTTCCGCACACCCAGGCCGCCGGCTCCGTTGGCTGGGTAGTCCCAGAGCACGCCGGTGCTGTCGGCTGCGACCACATCTGCAGTGGAGGGTATGGATGGATTGCTGGCTGGCGGCGCATTCGTCGAGAGGGAATCGGCCTTGGTGGCGAAAGTGCTCAGGCTGGCCTGCGTACCGTTCCAGGTGTTCGAGTCGCCGGCAAAGGGGCCCGTGGAGCTGTACTGCCACACACTGTAATTAGCCCAGCCGCCGGGCATCCACGGACTACTCGTTCCATAGGCAGCTATGTGAAGGGGTTGGTGGGTGAACGCCGTGGAGTTCCCGGTGCAGTCCTGCCACCAGTAATAGTTCGTGTAAATCATGGGCAGGCGGCCCGTGCGTGCCTGGACCTGCTGGGAAAAGGAACTGATCCAGGCCACCATCTGCGACGCGCTCAGCCCGTAGCATTCGGCCCCATAAGGGTTGTTTTCGATGTCCAGCAGCGGCGGCATCGTTTTCCCGTCGGCACTCCAACCACCCCCGTTGCTGGCGAAGAAGTTGGCCTGGGTGGCGCCGTCGGACTGATCGGGCCGGGCAAAATGATAGCCACCGCGCAACATCCCCACACTGGAGGCGCCCGTGTACTGGGAGGAAAAAGACGCGTCACGGAAGGAAGTGCCCTCGGTGGCCTTGATATACACAAAACGGGCCCCCAGCCTCCACTGCGCCACCCAGTCGACATCACTCACGGAATGGGCAGCGTCGGATGTCTGCCACCCGCTAACGTCCATCCCCAACACACCCGCGGGTGCCACCGTCGAGAGGGGTTGGGCAAGCGAGGGCGACAACAGCGACTGGGCCGTGGCCCCGACCGGCAGCTTCTGCTGGGTCGGGCCCTGCTTGGCCAAACCTATCCCCATGTAAGCGCCGAATTTACCAACCTCGGAAGCTGAAGGAGCAGACGTGGGCGTCGGGGACGGGGACGGTACTGGGGTAGGTGAAGCTGTCGTGGTGGGCCCGGCAGGCACGGCCCCCGGGAGAAGTTGGGGTGCTGCCGTCGGCCCATCGGTGGCCCGGCTCGAAACCACAGTTGCCGGCGTGGGAGCAGAGGTGGAAGAAAGCGCAGGAACTGGATCCCCGGTGGCGGCACTGGCAGGGACAGTTCCCATCGCAACGACCAGGGACGCAGCGAGCAGCCCCGCACCCACAACACGAGTGGCACCACCAGGCAGTGACCGGGACGAAACATGGGTCAGCCTGATCCAAGGTGCAATCATGAAATCTTCTCCGGTTCGATGGACCAAAAGATTTGGCCCGAAAACAGCGAAGCGCAGGATAAGAACCCCAAACACGCCCCCAGGCTAACGTCGCACTCATCCTACCCCGGCGATACTGGAGTGAACAATGATTCGCATGTTTCCAATGACACCGGCGGCAGCCCCCAGCCCACCCCCGCAGGGGGGAGTATCGACACCGCCATGGGCTCCCGGCACTTGATGACCACTAGCGTGGCACCCTTCCGATTTTTCAAACACCCCCGCCGTCAAAGAGTTGAACAACACGTCGCAACCGTCATACCCGGACAAACGCAGGCCGACTGAAAATTTTTGTCCGGCGGGCGTAACTTTTCCACTCCCCCCGGCGATTACATAACTGGAGGGCTGGGGCTCTCAGCCGGTCACGGCTACCACTTTCTTGGCCTTGGAGGTCTCATGTCATTCTTCACCGCGCTGATCACCAGCAAAATCGCAGCAGCCGCACTGGCCGCCGGAACCCTGGCCGTCGGCGGAACCGCTGCCGCCGCATACACGGGAACCCTGCCCACACCACTGCAGCAAAGCGCCCACACCATCCTCGGCGCCCCCGCACCGGTTCCTTCCACCGCCCTGGCAGCTTCCACCGCCACAACCACCACCGAAGCCACGGCCGCTACCGAAGCCACAGAGAAGGCAACTGCCGGCGCTACAGAGGAAGCAACTGCCACGGAAAGCCCGTCGGCCCTACCGGCCGGCCCGGACGCGACGGGACCGGCAGCTTACGGCCTCTGCCAGTCCTTCACCCACGGCGGCCTCGACACTTCCTCCACCGCCTACAAATCCCTGGCCGCCGCAGCCAGCGGCACAACGGACATCACCACCTACTGCGCCACGGTCCCCTCACCGGGCAAGTCCGCAAGCCACCGCCCGGCTGAAACCGGCACCGCTGCTGCCACTGCCCACAAACCCGCCGTCCCGCAGCAGGCTGCCACTGCCCACAAACCCGCCGTCCCGCAGCAGGCTGCCACTGCCCACAAACCCGCCGTGCCGCAGCAGGCTGCCACCGGCCCCGCCCACAAACCCGTTACCGGGCGGCGTTAGTACCAGCCAGCTGGCCTGCTGCCATCCGGGAAATGATCTGAGGGATTTTTCCGGACGGCAGCAGCACGCGAAGCCACGGTGAGGACTGCTCAGCAGCTTGGTCTCCATGATCGGATAATGTGGCTATCAGGGGTGATCTTTGAAGGCATCGGTGACAGGGAACGCTTCGGTCTTCAATGACGCCTTCCGGGAGTACTCACCGGGGGTCTGTGCTTATTTACGAACCCGAGGAGTAGAAGATCCCGAGGCGGTGACCCAGGACGTATTCCTCGCTCTCTATCCGCGGCTCAGTGACCTCCGGGGCGGACCGGCCGGACTGCGGACCCTCATTTTCACGATCGCGCACGCCCGCGCCGTTGATTCCCACCGCAGGCGGGCCCGGACACCGATCTCCATCGAATACGACCCCTCCCAGGATTGCCGCCTTACGCCATCGGCTGAAGACCAGGTGCTCGATAACATGAGGGGTGGCCACGCACTGCTGGAAAACCTGCCCGAAGACTACCGCGACGTTCTCGCGCTGCGCATCATCGCCGAACTGTCACTGGAGAACACGGCCCGGATCATGAAGAAATCCCCGGGAGCCATCAAGCAACTCCAGCGCCGCGCGCTGGCCCGCTTGAAAGAATCCCAACAGGTACCAAAAGGCCAAGGTAGATTGTGAACACCAGTAATTTCCATAGCCCCGAAGACCTCCACGACAAGCAGATCGTCGAGAACCTGCTGGCCACAACCGGAATGAACAACTCCGAAGACGCAGAACTGCTCACACCGGCCCTGATGCACGTCCGCGCTCTCGCACACGGCCCGCAGCCAACCCCCCACGGTGAGCTCGCCGCGCTGCTAATAACCCCGCGCAAAGCCCAAACAATGGACATGGATACCGTCTCAAGCCTGGAAGCTTACCGCAGTAAACGACACACCCGGCTGGTCATCGCGGCCACCGCGCTCTCCCTCTCACTAGGAGCCAGCGCAGCTGCGGCCGCTGCCAACCCCGATTTCCGCGAAACTATCAAAAAAACCGTGACCACCCTCGTCAACACCCTCACATCCGCCCCGAACGAACGGCCACCAAGCAGCCCGCCACCCGTCTACACCCCAGGATCTGCCATCCCGGCGCCCGTACAGCCGACTCTTTCCGGTAACACCGTACCCAGCGGACCGGCCGCGACACCGCCGGCGGCCTCCGAACCGCAACAGCACAAAAGCACGCCAAGCCCTCAACCCAACATTGGCTCCAACAGATCCCTGTCCACCAGACACCCAGCGCCACCGGCAGCGGTCATACCCCAGCCGGCGGGCCCGGTCCAACCCACACAACCGGGCACCGGCTCGACCCTCCCCCGCCAACCCGTAGCTGTGCCTCCGCAACCCACCCACACCCCCGCCGGCGCCCGTCCCACCACGCCTCACCCGCCCCGACCTTAAAACGGACCGGACTTGGGCCACGGTGTCACGCGTCGCAAGGGTTCGTGGAGGGTGGTCACCTTCCATGCCGATAAACCCAGGACCGGATGGTTTCTTCGGGAGGGACGTGACCGCTATTAGTTGGCGACGGCAGGCTGATGACAGGCATGAAACCAAAAATTGACACTAAATCAAAGGAAAGAACCATGAACGCGAACGATATATCCGCAAGACTCTGGTACGCACGTAAAATATTCGACTATTGATTCTTAAACTCGAAGAAGAACTGCCGCCTTCAACGCAGTCCCGGTGACAGCTCCACGCCGAGTCTCATGTCCTGAATACGGTGGCACAGCCTGCCAGGGAACCCCTGCCCGGTACGAATTGGGGATCCGTCAAGTCGTCGCCGCCAGCCCTTGAACGAGCAGTCGTAAGGCCGGGTGAATTAGGTGAGCAGACCACGTACGCCGGGCTATGAGTCGTGCCCTAGGGCACGCCGGGTTCATTCGGGTGCGCAGTGCGTTTGTGGCTGCCAGTGGCGGTGGCGGAAGAGCCGACTTGGGCGAGGGCTGCCCGTGCGCGTCGTATGAACTTCACACCGCGCCAGATGGCGTAGACGGTGGCTGCGATCAGGATAATGGCTATGGCAAGGAGGAGCCAGGGGGCGTAGAGAATGTTTGTCGATGCGAGGCCGGTGCCGGCCTCGGAGGTAATGGCTGCTTCTGCGTGTCCCGTCATGGCCACTGGCGCATGCTGAAGGCGGGAATGCAGATTGATGCTGGCGCCGGGGAGCAGGTTCTCCGGGGCGTCGAATCGTAGGCGGGTGCCGGATTCGGGCCAACCCGTAAGGCTGAGGTCGGCGCGGGGGTGAAGGATGGTGTTGCCTGTGTTGGTGACGGGCAGGGTGAAATTCAGGTTTCCGTCATTATGAGTCCAGGCCAACTTACCGTGACTCATGGATTTTATGGCGGTGCCCGCGACTTTCAGGTAGATGCGCACGCCTTGGCGTTGGACGATGTTGAGGCGGACGGCCGTGCCGCCTTCGAGGGTGGTTGTCTTTCCCTGAACCATTGGTGCCTGAATGATCAACCCGCCGGAGTAGTCACCGGGCGGGGTGCCGGGAGGGACTGTGAGCCGGAAAGGAACTTTCGAATCGGTGTTGGCAGGAATGGTGACCTGGCCGTTTTTAAGCTGTACCCATGCGCCGATACCTTTGCGCGGGTCTGACCGGGAGGCAAATGCGAAGCTGCCCTGCGGGGTTGTTTGGCCGTCCACCGGGTATGTGAGTAGCGTGACCGGTTGCGCGGTGTGGTTGGAAACGACCGCGGTAGCGTCGGCGGCGGCCCCGGGGAAGAGCGCCAGGTGGAAGAAATCCGATTCAGTCGAGGGACGGATACCCAACGCTCCATTGTCCACAGCCGCTGCCGGTACGGTGGCGGAGAAAACGGCAAGGATGAGCAGCATTAGGGTCAGCAGGCTCCGCAGGGCCGGGCGCGGCATTGGGGATCGCCTGGGCATGGTGGTCAAAAAATATTCAGTCCTTGAAGAAGGCGCAGCCGTGGAGGGCTGTCACCGGGTCGCAGCGGGTTCAGAGACGACGCCGTCAACCGCTCCACGGTAGATGGGCGCCTGCCTAGAATGGCGGATCGTCCGGCAGTCTTTGCAGGTGCCGGGCGATCCGTCTTTCATGGGTGATGTCAGCCGATGGTGTACGTCATGGTGGCCGTGTAGGGGTTCAGGGCCGAGGAGCCGACTACGCCGGAGTAGTTGGAGCGGAAGGCGTTGGCCGGAATCGCGATACTAAACGAGGGGGACACATTGTAGGTTCCCTTATTGGGTCCGGTTGCAGAGATCAGGGCCTGGTTGGTGGTGGACAGTGCCAACACCGGAGCGGTGATGCTGGCGGCCGAGTCAGCTCCGCTGCCAGCGGTGATCGTACCGGGTGTGACGGTCAGTGCCGTGGCCGGGATAGTCCGGGCGACCGTCTCAGCCGTGCCTGCTGCACTGGTGAAAACAGTGGTGCTGGCCGATACGGTCCAAGCGGCCCCAGTGCCGCGGGCATCAGTGATGGTCCACGGCGCGGACGTGCCGGTGGAAGTCTGGGTGTTGCTACCGTTGAGCGTCACGGCGGACAGTGTCGGTGCGGCGGTGGTCACAGTGAGTGAACCCCCGGAAACCGTGGAGTTGATCGTGTCTGCTGAGGCGGGGGAAAGCCCGGTGGCAACGGCGATTGCCGCAACGGCCAGGACGGCTGAGAACTTGGTGATACTACGCATATTTTTCTCCTGTGTCTGAAAATACCGGATGGGTGGTGAAACAACCGCGCCGCGGCAGAACGATGCCGAAGCGTGGGGCTATTGGGCGTGGGCGTTGCCTGTATCGCCTCGCGGGGCAAAGTTCCGATCGGATGAACGGGGGCTGATTCTTGACATTGTGGGGACGCTCGTGGTCAGCAGTGTTGTCCGTGAGAATAGTTTTTCGGCAGTGCTCCGCGGGATTTCCGTTCGAGGGCTCGCACGGTTCATCTGTTCCGGGGTCAAATGCCCGGGAGCAGCGGCGAAGGCGTTGGCGCCGGAGACGGCACTGTGGCTTCGTCCTGCCTCCTTGTTGATGGGATACCCGACGCGTTGGGCTAAAAGACCCGGACACCGAAGCGGTACAGCATACGCGCTGGAAAGCACCCGTCATCCGGATTTTTAGGGAACCGGCGTCCCATGTGATTCCGCGGGGAGGCTTCGACATTTCTGGGACCGCCGATAGCTCCGGAAGAAGGAGACAAGCCGGGCAGGTGCAGGGCTGATATAACGGTTTTCATGGAATGCCTTGAGTACAATTTAATGATAATTGGGGTGGTGGAGCCGCCCGACAGCCCTCCGCGTTGATGGGGCCAGATTTGTTCTGTGGCCATGAACTGCCCTTGATGACCGGAGGGAGCAGTACAGTTCCAGGCTGAGCTTCCCCCATGGCAGCGGCATGGGTGCGTGCCCGTGCCACCTCCTGTGCTGAAACAGTGCATAGGCTGCCGGTCTTGGTCGTCCGCTGGTGCTGGGGCCGTTTCCGGCGGGAACCGTTCTTCGGTGGTGATCACGTCATCGGTAACCTGTGAGGTAGCGTGCTGTTAGGCATTGTTTCAGGGTCAGATAATAATCCCGGGTCGTTTCGGCGGGCAAAACTGAACCAGGTGGTCCACGTTTGGTTCGGTGGAGGGCTTTTGCGATAATTCACTGTCCCTCGGTTCTGCTGGTCCGCAGTAGTCCTGGGGTTCTTCTCGGCTTGGCTCTCTGGTGACTGTGCTGCCAGGATTGCGGCTTCGAGCGAATGGTTAAGTTCGGCAAGGAACTTTTCTGATCTTTCGACGCCTTGTTCTGCCAGGCGCGATACTACGTCAAGCACCGCATCCTCGAACTTCTCGTACAGCCATTCCATGGCATGCAGGCCAGCGGGAGTGAGGGAAATCAGCAGGCCCCGGCGGTCTTCGGGATTTGGGTCGCGCTTGAGAAATCCATTCTTTTCCACGCGGTCCAACAGCCCCGTCATGGTCCCGGACGTTACACCCATCAGGATCCGAAGTTCCTTTGGCGCCATGGATCCCTCACTGTACAAAAGGTCCAATGCGGTCAGGTCGCTGTTACCCAAGCCAAGTTCCCGGCCCCGTTCAGCCCTCAGGCGTTGTCCGTTGGTAGCCAGGGCATGCAGCTCCTTTGCCAGGGACTTCATCCCATCCCTTGCCCCTGCGCTGGTTACTTCATCCAATACGCGTGTCACTCCTTCGATAATCAACTCGCATTCCAAGCTACTTAGCAATCATCATACTTGAGTATTTGCCGGTCAGATCGGCATCGTCCATGATCCTACAGTGTCGGTTCCTCGAAATTTACCGACTCTAGGCCTGTGCAACAAGTAAACCACGCAACATTCCGTTGGGCTAGAGAGTATGGCCGGCTGGGCGACGCCATTCGCAGCGAAACCAGTGGTTAACTTGAGATCCAAGTCTCTTGACCTTCTTGGTAAACCTACCTAGTCTTAGGTTGTCGCCCAAGTTATAGCTGCTACTGCATGGGGCGGCAGGTCTCCCCTTTAGCTCAGTGAATAGGAATGTTATGTTGCCTCTTTTTCTCACCCTTCAGTCCTTCCTGACTGCGACCAAGCGCCGCCTCAACCGTGAGGAGTCGGGCGCCACCGCTGTTGAATACGGCCTGCTCGTTGGTCTTATCGCCGTTGCGATCGTGGCCGCACTGGTGCTCCTGGGCCCCAAGCTCGCGACTCTGTTCACGAACGTCACTGCCGCCATCCCGGCCGGCTAAGCCGAAGCAACGTGTGGGGCGGGCGGGCCCAGACTGGGGGCTGCCCGCCCCCCGTTACGTCCAGGAGGGATCGGATGTCTCGCACTCGGTCTGAAGACGGCGCGGCCGCAGTGGAATTTGCTCTCCTGTTGCCGATTCTTATCATGCTCATACTTGGAATATTGGAATTCGGGCTGGCGTACAACGCGCAGATCACCGTCACGAATGCTGCGCGCGAAGGTGTACGGACCATGGTGATCCAAAACAGTCCCGGCGCGGCAAAAGCAGCTGTTGAAACGGTCTCATCGACGCTGGCACCGGCCATTACAGACTCGGAAATCACCATCACTGTCTCCAACGGGACCGCGACGTGCACCGGCGGGTCCACGGCCACTGTCAACATCCAATACCCGTTCCAATTTCTTACCGGGTTCTTCGGCACCGGTTACACAATGACTGGCAAGGCGGCCATGCGATGCGGCGGTTAATTGCACCGGGGCTCCGGAACGAGCATGGGGCTGTCGCTGTTATCGTCGCCCTGTGTATGGTTGCCTTGCTGGGTGCGGTGGCCTTCAGCATCGATGTCGGGGCAATGTATTCCGAACGCGCACAGCTTCAAAACGGTGCTGATGCGGCCGCCATTGCCATTGCCCAGAGCTGTGCGGCCGGATCTTGCGGAGACGTCAATGCCATCGCTCAAAGCCTGGCCAACGTCAATGCCAATGATGGTGCCAGCAATATCGGTGCCGTCGATTTCCCGTCGTCAAATAGTGTGCACGTCATGACGACGACGAAGGACGCATCCACGGGTGCCGGTTCCTTGGCGCTTTCCTTCGCCCCGGTCCTTGGTACCAAGACCAAGACCGTGGCGGCGGATGCGACCGCCGGCTGGGGTTATCCCGCCAGCGGGCCGGACAAGTTGGCCTTGGCATTCGCCCCGTGCGTCTTCAAACTCAATGGGGCCATTCAAGTTATTAGCCTCAGCGGCAGCGGTGGAAGTTCGTGCTCGAGCACCAGCCCCTCCGGACAGGTCCTGCCGGGCGGTTTCGGCTGGCTCAACGATCCGGCCGGGACGTGCAACGCCAATGTGAGCATCAGCAGCAATGCCGCCGTGAGCGGCAACACCGGTGTGAGCATCTCCGCACCGTGCGCGGCCGCGCTTTCCAATCTGGCAAACAAGACCGTCCTGTTGCCTGTCTACAGTGATATTGGCGGGACGGGTTCCGGTGGCTGGTATGTCATCCAGGGTTGGGCGGCTTTCAAGGTGCTGGGCTGGAACTTCACCGGGCCCACCACAAACTACAACAACAACACCTACCCCGGAGCCACCTGCCAGAACACGTGCAAAGGACTCATCGGCCAGTTCATTAGCTTCGTGTCGCTCGATACCAGCTTCACCACAGGGGGGCCGAACCTCGGCGCCGCCGTGGTTACCTTGACGAAATAGAGAACAGTGAAAGTCCGACTGCTTAGTATCCTGGCCGCCCTTGTCCTCGCCATAATCGGTGCCGGCCTGATTGCCTCCTATGTCCAGGGCGCCGACCAGCGCGCCTATGCCGGAGCCGTCACCCGTAAAGTGCTTGTCGTTGACAAGCCGATTGCGGCCGGAACGTCCGTGAAAGTGCTTGTGGGATCCCTGCGAGTCCAATCCATTCCGGACGCAGCGGTGGCCGATGGAGCGATGAGCGCTCTAGATGCCACCACGGACTTGGTCACAGCCGTCAACCTGGTGCCAGGAGAACAACTGCTGCGCTCCCGCCTTGTCAGCCCGGCTTCCCTGCAGGCTGCCGGCACCGTCGCGGTACCCAGGGGCATGCAGGAAGTCAGCGTGCAACTTAGCCCTGACCGGGTGGCCGGCGGACGGATTGCCGCCGGGGACACCGTCGGGATTTTCGTTTCGTTCCCAGCATCGGCAAGCGGACCGGCCATGACACGCCTTGTCTTCCACAAGGTCCTTGTAACGGCGGTCCAGGGCGCCCCAGCCGACACCGGCAAACCGGGCTCCACCGCCGCCGGCGCCCCCACCGGCAGTGAACTTGTTACATTTGCTCTATCCACAGCAGACGCCACAAAGGTTGTTTACTCGGCCCAGTACGGATCCATCTGGCTCTCCAAGGAACCGCCCAGCGCAGATGAAACCGGCACGGGCAATGTAACCCAAGGCAATGTGTTCCATTGAGCCGGTTTATCCTGATCACAGACAACCACGATTTCGAACAACGCGTTCGGAAGGCAATTTCCGGGGGCCTCGCCGGTGAACTGCAAACGTTAGCCGATGTTGCCATTCCCGAAACGCCGCAGGACCTGCTTTCCGGCGAAGGGGAGGAAAGTACCGAGGTCATCCTGTTGGGTCCGGGCGTCGCGCCCGAGGATGCGCTGCACCTTGCTGCGGTCTTCGACGTCCAACGTCCCACGGTCAGCGTTGTCCTTGTCGCCGTCCCCGACCAGGACCTTGCATTGGCTGCCATGCGGTTGGGGATCCGCGACATCCTGGATCCGGAAGCTGAGGAGAGAACGATACGTGTCCTGCTCGAGAGGGCTGGCCGGTCGGCTGCGACCCGGCACCGCGCCCTGGACGCGTCTTCCCCAAAGCCCGCCGACGCTGGACGCACCATCGTAGTCGCGTCTTCCAAGGGCGGTGTCGGCAAAACCACGCTGGCTACAAACATCGCGGTTGCCTTGGGCCGCATCGCTCCGATGTCCACTGTACTTGTGGACCTGGACGCACAATTCGGTGACGTATCCATTGCCCTTCAACTAGATCCTGAACATACACTTCTGGACGCGGTGACGGGGGCGGCAAAGCAGGATCCCATGGTCCTGAAAGCTTTTCTGAGCGTGCATGACAGTTCGATCTACGTCTTGTGCGCCCCGAAGCTTCCCGCCCACGCGGACCGGATCACCGGCCAGGACGTCGTGCATCTGATTGAACAACTTGCCGGAGAGTTCCGCTACGTGGTGATCGACACCGCGCCCGGCCTGGGAGAACAGGCCCTCGCTGCCCTGGAACACGCTACCGATGCGGTGATGGTGTGCACCATGGATGTTCCCAGCGTCCGCGGCCTGCGTAAGGAACTTGACGTCTTTGACCAACTCGGTCTGGTTGCCCCGCATCGCCGAAAGGTTGTCGTGAATATGGCAGAACGGTCCAGCCCCCTCTCGATCCGGGACATCGAAGCAACCCTCCGAGGACCTGTGGAATCCATCGTTCCCCGGGCGAAGGAGATCGCCTTTTCCACAAACAAAGGCGTCCCGCTGCTGCACTACAGCTCCCGCGGGCCGGCCGTCAAAGCCCTCAACCGGCTCGGCGATAGTTTCCGTCCTGACTCGAAGCCCCGCAAAGGCATGCACAAACGAGCGGAATTGGCATGACCCTTACCGAACGACTTGCCGCGCTCGGCGTGGGCGAGCCCACCAGTGCTCCCCGGCCCGTCCCAGCTTCGGCGCCCGCAGCACCCCCGCCTGAGGCGTCGTCCCCCCTGGACGCCTTGCTAACATTGAAAGCACGGGTCGGGGCCGCCCTGTTCGAACGACTGGGCAGCCGTCTAAACGATCCGAACTTGGCCGAGGACGACCTCGTGACCTTTGCCCGGGATGCCCTGGCTGAGATCGTCGAAGCTGAACAGCTCCCCTTGAGCAGCACAGAGCGTCAACGGCTCGTGAGGCAGATCAGCGACGATGTGCTCGGGTACGGTCCACTGCAGCCGTTGTTGGACGATCCCAACCTTACGGAAATCATGGTCAATGGCCCCGACCAAGTCTTTGTCGAACGCAACGGGCTGCTCACGCTTACGGCTTCACGGTTCCGGTCCGAAGAGCAGCTGCGGCGGGTTATCGAGAAGATCGTGTCCCGCGTCGGTCGGCGCATCGATGAATCCTCTCCGCTCGTGGATGCCCGCCTGGACGATGGATCCCGAGTCAACGCGGTAATCCCTCCGCTTGCGGTGAACGGGTCATCGTTGACTATTCGAAAGTTCGCAGCCGACCCGCTTAAAGTTCAAGACCTGATCTCTTACGGATCCATGTCCCACGAAATGGCTGAACTGCTCGATGCCTGCGTACGGGCGCACCTGAACATCATCGTCTCCGGAGGAACCGGGACAGGCAAAACAACACTGCTTAATGTCCTCTCCTCCTTCATCCCGACCGGCGAACGAATCATCACCATCGAGGACGCAGTTGAGCTCCAACTTCAGCAGCAACATGTCGTGCGGTTGGAAAGCCGCCCGTCCAATATCGAAGGGAAAGGCGAAATAACCATCCGAGACCTGCTCAGAAATTCCCTTCGCATGCGACCGGACCGGATCGTTGTCGGTGAGTGCCGTGGCGGGGAAGCCCTTGACATGTTGCAGGCCATGAACACCGGTCACGATGGATCCCTTTCCACCGTCCACTCCAACTCTCCGCGGGATGCGATCGCCCGGATGGAAACCTTGGTACTCATGGCCGGAATGGACCTTCCCCTGAGGGCCATCCGCGAGCAAATCGCTTCGGCGGTCAACCTGATTGTTCAGCTGACGAGAATGCGTGACGGCAGCCGCCGAATAACCCACATAACTGAGGTGCAGGGGATGGAAGGAGACATTGTGACGCTGCAGGATGTATTCGTTTTCGACCACTCGGCCGGGGTCGACAGTTCAGGACGAATACTCGGCAAAACGGTATTCACCGGGGTGCGTCCAAGGTTCACTGACCGGTTCGCCGATTTTGGGATCAATATCTCCCCCCAGGTATTCGCCATGCAGGAAAGCCGGTCACGCTGATGCTTTTTGGTGCTGTCGTTTTGCTGTTTCTTGCAGCTGCCGTGGTTATCTTCGGAGTCTTCAAGCCCGGTGAGGGATCTCTCCCCGTCGAGAGGCGGCGCCCGGCAGACGCAACCTCCGAGAGCGGACTAAGCAGGATGACCGGCTCGGCTGCCGGTATCATCTCAGCCGCCCTCCAGCGCCTGGGCTGGTCCCGGGCCCTGGCCGCAGGGCTGGAACGGGCAGGACTAAAGCTGGCACCGGCCGAATTCCTTATTCTGGTCTTCTCCGGCATGCTTACCGTCCTGTTATTTGGCTACCTGCTCAGTGGAATCGGATTGGGTCTGTTGCTAGCCCTGCTCGTACCTCTCGGGGCCAAGCTGCTGCTGGGCCTTAAAGAATCCAAAAGACGGACAGCATTCGCAAACCAGCTGGACGACACCCTCCAACTCCTATCAGGCGGACTCAGGGCAGGACACAGCCTACTGCGCGCAATAGACGCGGTCTCCCATGAAGCGGAATCTCCCACCAATGAGGAATTCGCCAGAATCGTCAATGAGACACGCCTGGGCCGTGACCTCAACGAAGCGCTCGAGCAATCAGCCGAACGCATGCACAGCGATGACTTCGGCTGGGCGGCGCAGGCGATCGGCATCCACCGCGAAGTAGGCGGAGACCTGGCCAGTGTCCTGGACCAGGTAGGCCACACTATCCGCGAACGCAACCAGATCCGGCGCCAAGTAGCCGGGCTGAGTGCCGAGGGCAAAATGTCTGCCTATATACTCTTCGCCATCCCCTTTGCCGTCATTGGCATCCTCACGCTCACCAGCCCGTCCTACATCGCCAAGTTCATACAGTCACCAATCGGATTCGCCATGATCGGGGCCAGCATCGTCATGTTGACCATCGGCGGACTATGGATGAAAAAAGTAGTCAGCTTCAAATTCTGACCGAAACTTGGGCGGCGCTTCTGACCCTCCGGACCTGTACTGCCAGTTACCGCCCCTGAAAAGGAGAAAAATGCCCGCCACGGTAATCATCGCCATCATTTTGGCAACCGGCTTTTTACCGTTCGCCATCTGGTGCCTGATGCCGGCAGACGCCGCATCACGCAGCGAAATCCGCAAAAACCTCTCCCGCGGAATGGAAGTAGCCGACCCAACACAGGATTCACTCATGCCTTCCCTTATGGCTCTGGGCGACCGTCTGGTTCTACCCGCCAACCGTCGACTGATCGATAAACTGCTGGGCCTGGCCGGAAGACCACAGGCCTGGCCCCTCGCCCGCCTCGTAGTGGCCAAGCCACTGCTCGCCGTCATCGCAGCAAGTCTGGGACTTCTTCTCCTCAGTGCCGGCCCGTCCGGCCCCTTATTGGCCTTAGTCATTCTCCTGGTAGTCGTCGCCTACTTCATTCCAGACCTGCTACTTTACAGCCGCGGCATCGAACGCCAAGCTGCCATCGGCCTGGAACTGCCTGACACCCTGGATCAAATGCTCATCGCCGTCGAAGCCGGCCTCGGATTCGAAGCGTCAATGTCCCGTGCCGGACAAAACGGCAAAGGCCCGCTGGCCGAAGAGCTGGTTCGAACCCTGCAAGACATGCGGGTAGGCATGTCTCGCCGGGAAGCCTACCAACTACTGGCCGAACGCACCGCCGTGCCCGACCTTCGGGCATTTATCAGGGCCGTCGTTCAAGCAGATATGTATGGTATTTCCATCAGTGCAGTGCTACGCGCCCAAGCGAAGGAGATGCGCACGAAACGACGCCAAAGAGCGGAAGAAAAAGCCATGAAAATACCGGTAAAAGTGCTCTTCCCCCTGATGCTCTTCATTCTTCCCGTCCTGTTCATCGCAGTCCTCGGACCGACAGTGATCACAATCGTCAGCACCTTCCTCTAGCGCCATCATGGCCCCCGATTCCCCGACACCGGAGAACTCAGCCTCCATCCAAGGCGAGAGAACCCCGCCCAAGACCACCATGCGCAAACTGCACATCACCCGCCGTTTCACGTGTCAAAAAGGACCACCCCCCGGGCACGCAACCGTTTCCGTGCCGACTCCTGCCGAAATCCTGGCGACCAGATCCGAGATGCCGGGACGCCGCAATCCTCACGTGCCAAACACGTTCCGGCAATGGCCCTATCGCCCGCCGCATTCCAGGCTGACATATTGCCACATGAGACCAGCTATGCAGGCCCCATCTCAAACGTACCTACCTTCCAATGCGTCCTGTCATCCGGATTGGACCCGGATACCTGAAAAGAATCGGCTCCCGCCCCATGTCCGGTTCACACAAGCTCTCAATCCATCACGCGGCAAACCCGGAACGAATAGCAAACTCGAAACCGCTGGGAATCAAGGCCTTTTCAGTGGTTCTGCCCCCGTCCACGCAAAACCGCCCAATGGCGGTTCTCCCGCTGCGCTGACAACCAACGGCAGGGATATTCGTGTGTCGTCCGGGACATGGGTGAAACGATGGCGCTTGGCATGATCCAACGGGTTCAGCAAGTCCCCCAGCGACGAAAGAAAGAAAACGCTTGGTAAATCATCTTCCATGGCTCATGGCCGCCTGTTGTGCGATAGGAGCATTCACCGGATGGTTCGGCGAAGAAACAGCACTGAGGTGGACCCCCCATATAAAGTACCGGCCATCGCGGCGGGCAAGGTGGGTGACCAGCCTCCTGAGCATTGTGTTGTTTCTGGCCCTGGCCCTGAGGTTCGGCTTCACGGAAACACTACCGGGCTATCTCTTTCTGGCCGCCAGCGGGACCATCTTGTCCCGCATCGACCTGAAAACGAAGCTCCTGCCCAACCGGATTGTATGGTCGGCCTTCTGGATAGGGGCCGGGTTATTGACCCTTGCCAGCGGAACCGCCCACTCCTGGCCGAACCTTGCCAGAGCTGGACTGGGTGCCCTCATTCTGTTTTCCCTGTATCTTTTTTTGGCCCTGATTTCCCCGGCAGGGCTAGGCATGGGCGATGTGAAACTGGCCGCCGTTCTGGGCATGTACTCCGCTTATATCAGCTGGGGCACGCTCTTTGTCACCGGGTTCCTGGGGTTCCTCCTGGGGGCAATCGTTGCCCTCATCGTTGCTGTATTGGGGCAGGGCCGACGCCACACAACGTTCCCATTCGGACCGTCCATGTTCGGGGGTGCAATGATATCCATCCTCGGATCCGCGAAGATCGTCCCCTTCCTGTTCCCTCTGCTGCCAACCGGATACTAGCTGCAATCATATTCACGGGCTATCGATTCACCTAGAAATTCAACCAAGGACGTGCCGCAGAAAATTGACAAAAGTCTCCTATAGGTTTTCGAGAACAGGCGCGACCTCACGCCGCACTAACCCTCAGATCATGGCGTCTGGAATGCCATTATTACCTGCCCTCTATATATGTGATCAGTTATGTGGTATTGGTTATGAGAAAACTAATTAAAAAGATGTACTAATTGTTAGGACGGCGGCCAGGGTCTGATTGACCGTCCGGTTCCTAGTACTGGGTTGTCTTGCGCGTCTGGCTATCCGCTAATTTTCCTCAATACCTGGCATGTCCATCTCTGTGCATGCCTTCGAGCCACGGATAAGTGGCCCGCCAAGCAACAAGTTAGGAGGACAGACTATGCCAGATGTATCGGAATTTCTTGACAGGTTCCCCTGCCATCCAGGCACCCGGACGCCGGACCAACACGAATCCGAACCATGTCCCCTGGGCGCCCCCGACCCTCAGGCCCGCCACCGATGGACAGAGGAAAGCGGCACCTACAGCCTGGCAAGTCAGCGGAACAATAATCCGCTGGCTGAAATTCAGGCGGTGATCGCCGATCTGAACTATCGCCTTGCCTACTACGTCCGTGGCCAGGACATGGTTGGTGGTTCTGTCCCAAAAAAGGATCGCCAAGCCCTCGCCTGGATGTGCACAACACTGGAGGATATTTCCGCCACGGTCATTGGCATATCCCACGCCCGAAGGCGTCGACCGTGCACCTTTGCTCGTTCCACTACCCAAAGGGAAGCCGGCACTACTGCAGACCCAACCCTGTCAGAGAGCCTGTTGACCGCAGACCACCAGACCGTCGATGACCCGCCCCGACCCGACGGCCGAATAACGCCGGAGAGCGGTCGGAGCCGGCCTTCTTGGGAATCTGAACTAGACGAGGTGCAGGACACCTGGCACCTCGGTAGGACATCTCTGAATCAACCGGTTGATTCCCTTGCAGGACCAACCGACCTGCTACAGCACGATTTTGCCGCAACAGCCGAAAGTCAATCAGAGCGGGGCGTTCGACGCGAATCACCACAGCGATACCGAATACACGGCGCCGATCAGTCAGGGCCATGTCCCGCGGGACAAGGAACAAGCACCGATCACACCGGGCGCTGTCAAGGATACGGAGGACGAGAGATGTTGATGGCAGAATACAATCAGGGATGGCGGAGTGATTCGATAAGTCTTCTCGAGGCCATCGATGACCCCCAGATTTTCAGGGATCGGCTTCCGGCAGCACATCCCTTAGAGCGGGTATGGATTCTGGGTATGCTCGGCCGGTTGGAGGAGGCAGCCCACGAAGGGGAAGCAATCCTCGCTGTAGCCTCCAACCGGTTCCGTCCCCTCCTCATCCTGGCACAGATATATCAGCGGCAGTACCGTTGGCACGAAGCCGCAAAATTGCAAGAAGAAGCCCTGCAAGGTGCTCGGATACTGGCCCGAGAAGCACTTGTCCGTGAACAAATCGGAGGACGCCTCCTAGCTGAAGGACACTACCGTGCAGCGGCAGCGGAGCTAGAATGGGCAATGGATCTTTACCGAACCGTCGGCCGATCAGAGTCACAGACCAAAGCATGCGCACTCGCCCTGGGCAGGGCCCACGATGCAACCTTCAAACAGAATCAGTGCGCCCGTCAAGTTTGTGAGACAGTTTGATTGATTTTTCTTCTTACGCTGCTATTTGTTCGGTTTGATTTTGGTATTCGGCCATGGCCCGCGCTGGTGGCAGGCCCTGGTTGTTTGCATGGGGCCGGCGCCGGTTGTACCAGGACTCGATGTACTCCATCACGGCGGTCCTTGCCGCCATATGATTGGCGAAATCGTGGTGGTGGTACATCTCGGTTTTCAGGTGGGAGAAGAACGACTCGGCGACCGCATTGTCCCAACAGACGCCGACCTCGCCCATGGACTGTGTGACGTTGTTGCCGGCGCACCAGCCCTGGAACGCCCCGGAGGTATATTGACTGCCCCTGTCGCTGTTAAGCCGAATTCGGCTTAACAGCGATTATGCCAAAAAATCGTTATGCCGAGGCTGGTGTGCTTGCCCTTGTGATTCGGGGTTCTCTGGCCTGTTCCTCGGCTTAACGTTTCCTTCTAGCCTGTTTTGTATCCATGCTCCCAATGGAAGGACAAGACAATGGATACGACAGTTACGGCACTTGGAGATGCCGTTGTGGCAGCGTTGGAAGACGCCGGCTACATGAACTCCACGATCGAGCAGGTTCGCAAGTCGATCAAGTGGCTGGGTGTGCTGGCCGAGAAGCAAGATGGCCTTTATACAACCGGATTGGGGGCGGAGTTTGCCTCCATGACGATGAGCCCGCGCACCGGGCGGTACAGTGCACAGCGGCACACCGATTACGGTCGGTTGGTGTGGTTGTTCGACTCGCTCGTGCTCACCGGGGCGGTGGATCTGTCCATGCGGCCCGGCGGGCAACACAGGAAGCAACCTGATAGTGCTGAATTCTCCGGGCTTCTGGCTTCGTTCTCCCAGGACATGGCGCAGCGTGGTCTCGCGCAGTCGACACAGAACTGCTTCGGCGGACTGGCCCATGAGTATCTGAATTTCTTGGAGTCGAGCCGGATTTTCTCCTGGGATGACGCCGACTGGCGGATAGCCCCGGTTGGTACTGCTGGTCCACGTAGTTGGTGTGTAACCTCGCTACATCGTGGACAGTGAATATCACCTCTTCGTGCACGCCGGGTCTCAAGAGTTTGTACACAGCTACCAGCATCATGGCGCCGGCAGCTGTGCACGTGGTTATCGGGTGGCCATCACGTCGGGTTGTTCTTCTAGGCGTTTGGCAAATTGGTCCTCGTAGTGTTCTCGTTTGCGGTCCCACTGTTTCGTCGCGTACTCCGCCTGCACGCCTTGAACGGAGTATGAGGCAATGTAGCGACCGCGGACATTCAGGGCAACCATCGGCAGCGGGAAGGAGAAGACGATCTCACCGGTGGCTGGGTCGGTGAGCATGAAGGCATCGTCGGTGATGGTCCGGTAGAACAGGCGGTCGGCGTAGGTCGTGGGCAAGGAGACGTGGAAGCCCTGGTAATAGACTTGCCGGTTCGCGCGGGTGACTTCCACGATTGACTGGTCCGCGGCCCTGCCCTGGGCATTGTCATCGGCGAGGATGGCCCCGGACTTGGTTATCGTCAGGCCCGCCCTGTCGAGGTCTCCCTGACGGCGTGTACGGACTTGCATGTAATACGAGGCTTTCGCTTCCAAGACCGGCAAGGGAATCGGCTCCGTTGCCGGTGTGTGCTCGAGTAATTCCCATGCTGTGCGCGGTGTGGCATGGTCCAGGGATTGGTGCGGACGGCGGTTGTTGTAGTGGTCCCGAAACCGGCCAATCCTGCCCTGGAGCTGCTCGAGGCTGGCGGGGCGGTGCGCATCGAGGAACCGCAGCAGGGTTTGATGAGAGCGCTCGTTCTTGCCCTGTGTGGTGGGTTTCCCCGGCAGGCCGCTGATGGGCATGGTGCCTTTCGAGGCGAGGAAGATTTCGACGGAACCGATCCGGCCGGCCCGCAGCTGGTTGAACGCCGAGGAGTTGTCCGAAAGCAGCTCCCTGGGTGCGCCATAAGCCATGATGGCTCGTTCAAGTACGTCCTTGGCATCGGCACTGTTCTCGGCACGGGAATACGCTGCCGTGCCCACATCGAAGCGCGAAGCGTCATCGAGCAGCTGGTACACGGTGACAACTTGTCCGCCGGTGAGTCGGTACTCGAAAGCATCCAGCTGCCACAACGACATCACGGTGGCACGCACAAACGGGATGTACGAGGACTTCGGGCGTTTCCTGGGGGCTGCATCCCTACGTGTCAGGGTTGGGTAAGGCCAGCACCTCATAGCAACTTCGTCTAATTCGTAGGGCGAGAATCAGGATCACCACTAATGTCTGTCTCCACAATTTCCCCGCCGCGGGAGAATGGGTCCATGAGTAATATTGGCCCCAGGTCCGGTGGCCCGACCCCTCGCAGGTCGTTCACGCCGGCACAGAAATTGGCGTACTTGGCTGCGTAT
>NZ_JAAKZI010000030.1 GCF_011045165.1 Arthrobacter silviterrae | reverse complement strand
TCAGAGTCCCGTGCGCCCAAAAAAGCCCGGCGAGCCCGGGGCTAGACGGGACAGAATTTCTGTCCCACACGAGCCCATCCTTTTGGCTTCGACAAGCGCGGGCTCGACGCTCGCCAGCCCCCTGATCCAAGGCTGTTTGGTTGTCGAACTTGGAATCTCTTGCCGTGATTTTCATCAACCGTGATGAGCATCGCAGGAAAGTGACACGAAACTGAGAATTTCAGCCTTCGAGGGCCGAGCATCGTCGCAGGCCAGCGTGATCTGCTGGTGACAAGCAGCTCGGGATCCTACAGTGACGTTTGGTCATGGTGTAAACCGGCCGAATCACCATGGATAGATATGACCACGCGTACATGCCCCGAATGCAACACCACGTTCACACCCGCCTGCCCCCGGCAGCTCTTCTGCCGACCGGCGTGTGCCCACCGCCAGCGGCAACGAAAATACCGACAGAGCCTGCAGGATGAAGAACTGGGGATAACCGGCCGAGCCGGCCAGTCCAGAGCCACCACCCAGGAGTCGTTGGCGGCGCTCACCGCACTCTATGAGGCAACCATCCGAAAGCTCCGTCGCGCGAACAAGCGCAAGCTCTCCAACCTGACACGGTCGTTTGAGGGCAAGCTGGCCGAAGCCTACGAACAACTCAACCAAAGCGCCCAGACCCTGTCACGGGCACAGTTGAAAGCCGATGACCTCCAGCGCCTGGTGCGGCACCTGCAGCACGAAGACAAGCAGCGCGAGCTCAGCGAAGGACAGGCCACCAGGGACATGCAACACCTCGCCGCCAAGGTCCTGACACTGCACTCGACCACGAACACGCGCATGGACCCGTCGACGGCGGCGATCTTTGCACGCCGCGGCTGGAACAAGGAAATGGGCAGGTCATGACCGTCTCCATAGCCCGCCTCTCCACCGATGCCGGCGTCTCTTACCTGCTCAAGACGACCAGCCATGCCGACGTCGAAACCCGCGACCTCACCGGCTACTACACCGCCGCCAGCAACCCGCCCGGGCAATGGCTCGGCGCAGGACTTCCCGGAATCGGCATGACTCCCCACGACACCGTCACCGATGCGGCCGCGAAAGCCCTCTTCGAGCGGGGTGAACACCCCTCCACGGGAGCACCCCTGGGCCGCACACCCAACCAGGCCTCCACCGTCACCGGCGCCAACGGCCAGACCGTGCGCCGGGCGGCGGTGGCCGGCTTTGACCTGACCTTCAGTGTGCCCAAGTCCGTCTCCGTTCTCTGGGCCCTCGGCGATGACGGGTACAAGGACAAGGTCATGGCAGCCCACCACGCGGCTCTGGAGGCCACCCTGGCCTGGGTGGAGAGCTCTGCCATCCATACCCGGGCCGGCCACGCAGGAGTCGCCCACATTGGTGTCCACGGCGCCATCGCGGCTGCCTTCGACCACTGGGAGTCCCGCTCGGGGGACCCGCAGCTGCACACCCACGTCGTCATCGCCAACAAGGCCCAACGCGTCAGCGACGGTGTCTGGACCACCCTCGACTCGCGCACCCTCTACAAGGCGACAGTGGCCGCCAGCCAACACTACAACGGGCTCCTCTATGACCAGCTCGGCCGGGACCTGGGAACCGAGGCCGAAGTCCGCACACCCACCAGCGCCATCCACAATTACAGTTTCGAACTTTCCGGCGTGGACGATGCCCTCATCCTCGAGTTTTCAAGCAGGTCCCGGCTGATCGACATCGAAGCAGACCGGCTCATCCACGATTGGTCCGAAACCCACGGAAGGGAACCCAGCAACACGGTCAAACTCAAGCTGCGACAACATGCCACCCTGTCCACGCGGACCGCCAAGAACCACGACGTGATCCCCCTGGACATCCGAACCCGCCAGTGGCGTGAACGGGCCCAAGCCAAAGGGTTCACCGCCGAGGACGTACTGGCGGCAACCATCAATCGTTCCCGCACCCACCCGGTCACCACCGCCGACATGGACGCTGCCTGGATTGACAGCACGGCCGGGTTGGTCAAGGACCTGGTGGCCCGGCGGCGGGCCACCTGGAACCGCTGGAACCTGATCGCCGAAGCAGAACGGGTATGCCTGGAGATCCGCTGCACCACCGCCGCCGACCGGCTCAACCTGATGGAGGCCATCGCCACCTCCGCCGAGGAACAATCCGTGGCGCTCAACGAGTTCCGCTACGGCATCCCCACCACCAACTCCCCCGACCTGGTCTTCAACGGCCGCAGCGTCTTTGACCTGGCCAGCGCCCACCTCTTCACCGACGTCTCCACGCTTGCCAATGAGGAAGCCATCATGAAAGCCCACACGCGCGACGCCGGCCCCCACGTCGAGCTCACGGCCGCCCAGGAAGCCCTGCAGCGGTTCCTCACCAGGCGCGGAGAGTCCCTGCAAGGTGAGCAACGCCGAACTGCCGAGACCGTCCTGGCCAGCGGCAGGCGGCTGGACGCCGTCGTCGGCCCCGCAGGGACCGGCAAGACCACCACCATGAGCGCCGTCAAGGCCCTTTGGGAAGACCACTTCGGGACCGGAACCGTCGTCGGACTGGCCCCCGCCGCGGCCTCCGCCGACGTCCTCGGACGCGAGCTCGGCTTGGCCACCGACAACGTGAGCAAATGGCTCTACGAATCCACCGGGCCCGGGGCAGCAATCAGGGCAGGACACTACGCAGACGCCGCAGCAAGGTACCAAGCAGCCTGCCACTCCCCCAGACGGGACACACAGGCCCGGAAGTCCCAGGAGCGCCTCGCACAGCGCATGAGCGCCCTCACGGCGACACAATCACGGTGGCAGTTCCGCCCCGACCAGCTCGTCATCATCGATGAAGCATCCATGGTCTCCACCTACCAGCTCGCCGCCCTCCTCGACCAAGCCACCAGCGCCGGGGCAAAGGTCCTGATGGTAGGGGACCCTGCCCAACTGGACTCCATCGACGCCGGCGGCGTACTCGGATGGCTGGACCGGACAGGCTGCGCGGAACGACTCACCACGGTCTGGCGGTTCACGAATGAATGGGAACGCGCCGCCTCCCTCAAACTCCGCGAGGGCGACTTCGACGTCATCGCCGACTACGACGCCCACGAGCGCATCAGCAGCGGAAGCTACGACGCCATGGTTGATGACGCCTACAACCACTGGGACGCCGATATCCGCGCCGGGAGGACATCGATCTTGATCGCCCCCGACAACGACACCGTCGCCATGCTCAACGAACGCGCTCAAGCCGACCGGGTCGGCCAGGGCGCGGTCGATGCCGAAACCACCGTGAAACTCAGCGACGGCCTAAACGCCGGGCGCGGCGACACCATCCTGGCCCGGCGCAACGACCGCCACGTCCTCGACGCCACCGGCGACTTCATCCGCAACGGCACCCTCATCACCGTCGCCAGTCCACCCAGGCCGGACGGCTCCATCGAAGGGATCCGCTGCGACAACGGCGCACGAATTCTCCTCAACCCCAGCTATCTCGCCGAGTCCGTGGAACTTGGCTACGCCACCACGGCCCACCGCTCCCAGGGCATCACCGTGGACACCGGCCACACCCTGGTCAGCGAAGGCAGACTCACCCGGGAACTCTTCTACGTCTCCATGACCCGCGGGAAGGCCGGCAACCACGCCTACATCAGCGAACCCGACCCCCGCGACCACCACGGCGTTGACCCGTCCTCGCTGCCGGACTGGCGGCAAATCCTCGGCGCCGTGCTCTCCGTTGAAGGGGCCGAACACACTGCCCACGAAGTCCGCGACGAACAACACAACCAGGCGAACTCCCTGTCCCGGCTGCTGGCCGAGCATGACTACCTGGCACAAATCGCCGCGTCCGACGACGTCACCCGCCTCATCAGCGCCCACTCCCCCAACCTAGTGGACGAAATGAGAGGGTCGCCCTCCTGGGGCGCCATGGTCGCCGCATGGAGGCGTGCAGCCGCCACCGACCATGCACTTGCCGAGCGGGCCCTGATCGGCGGGCTGCGGCCAACGTCTGGGGCCCGTGACGTGGCCGCCGTCGTGCACTCGCGCCTGCAATCCCTTCAGCGGCAGCGTCCCACCACCACGGCCACGGAGTACGCGCCCGGAACGGTGACCACTGACCGCGAGGAGCTGCGTGAACTCCTCAACGACGTTGAACAGCGGATCGCCACACGAATCTCGACGATCTCCGTCCGCGCCCTCGCCAACGAGGAGGACTGGGTGCGCCAGCTCCGGGCACAAACGGGCCTACAAGCCAACGACGACAGGTGGAAAGACCTCGTGCGCGACGTAGCGGGCTACCGGGACCGCTGGGACATCGATAATGATTCAATTCCCCTCGGCCCACCTCCCAGCGCCACCGACTGGCAACAAGCCGAGCGACGGGCCCGGCTCGAAAACCGAATCACCACGGCCAGGAATAGCACGCCCACGGCGACCGAGTCGGCGCCCTCACTGGTTGTCCCGATCGGCGCACAACATTCACCCCTGCCCAGTGTCGGGCCGTCGCTGTAAAATCGGTCCATAGGCAGAGGTCTCATTATGCGAACGAATCCGATGGTCAAGCCCCGGACGTCCTCCGGCTGGGCAGTCACACTCACCGTAATCAGCTGTGTCTGCCTCATCGTTGCCGTTCGCCTCTTCACCAGCCAGCCGTCGGCATGGAACTCAGGGCTGGTCTTCATGGTCGTCGCCATCCTCCTCGCCAGTGGGGCTGCAGCCATTTGGCTCGTCCAAATCCGCCGAACGAAAATCTGGATCAGCCATGCCGTCCAGCAATGGGAACACTTTGCCGCCATCAAGAAGCAGCTCGGCGTCACCACCGAAGTCACAGTCTTGGACATCCAATCCACAGATCCGCTTGGTGCTTGGGTCACCATCCGCTGGGACAAATTTGGCCACGTCCAGCGTGCCTGGATAGAAGCGCTCCCTGATGAAATCTGGCGCGGATCAGTCCTGTTGATTTCTCCTGACCCAGCCCAAATACAAATGCATGGCCCGTGGCCAGAAATCTACTACCTCATTGCGGCTGACTACCACGCCTACGCATCAGAGGCAGCTATCCCCTATTTCACGGATCCAAAGTATGAATCAACCATACGGATTAATACGTTAAAGCCCTAAATGGCGCGCCCGGTCAAGTTGATCTCACCCGGCGAGCTGGCAACAAGATCGCTGGGTGCTCCTATTAACCACAATCCACTTCATTTCAGATAGCGAACAGGTGTCGTCGCAACATTGATTCGCCGAGTGTAGGAATTCTCTGATCATTAGGGGACGCTATCCTAAACCTTCACGCGTCCTACATCTAACAGTTATGTTGATAAATGGGTTATGAATCATCGCATGGGGACTCGGACCTGACCAAGTCGTTCATACGGTTGAAGGTGTAGATGAGTTGGCTACCGGGCTCGCAGATGGTTGGAATGACAACGTCCGGGCTCGATTTGCTTATGTTTTGCGCTTCTTCGATCCAAAATAGGTCGATGCCCTCCATCGACTTTATTTCGGTGGATTTGTGGCGCAATCTCTTGAAGATGAACTCAATACAGGTCAGTCGGTTGCGGATCGCCATATCGGTGATTTCATAGTCCGTGAAGCCATTGTTGTTGATGATGTCGGAGAGCAGGTTGTGGACTGAGTCGGCAATGGTATTCTGCAGCTCACGGGTGCATAGAATGCGGAGCCGTTTCTACCGGCCCCGCAAGATGAGAGCTAGAGCTACATCCTGCGACCTACCCGAGCCGCGGCCCCCGTAAAAAACGATATGGCGCCAGGACTCATTGAAGATCTCGTGAAACTCCTCAAGAAATTTAATCCTGACTGAATTCTCAGCGCGACCATGCCGCCCCCAATCTACTCACAGCCGTTTTAGCGCGAGGTTGCACCCACCACACCTCCCAGTCGCGTAACAAACGTCAGTACAGTCTGAGGAGATTGAACCATAGGCAGCGCAACCCGCGCAGCGTAGAATGTCCCTAACCTCAAACATAGAGGTCTCCCGATGCGTCTATGGGAGTTGATACATGGAAGCTAATGAATTACCCCCGCCAAAGAAGCCGATTCTGCGGCCAGATCCACACCATCTCTCTGCTATTCCGATCGTGACTGTCGATAGTCGTATTCTCGAGGACGATCCGAAAGCACAACTCTTCCCTCTTCCGCCATCTGATTCACCCGCGCCCGAAGCCGGCAAGCCCTCCAAAAAGGCTCGCAAACGACCACGGGCGAAGAAACACCGCCTGCGCAAATGGATCAAGCGAGTGGCACTATTCTTGGCCTCACTTCTCGTGCTGAGTGAACTCGTCACCATCAGCTACGTCTGGGCCACGCCCTCTCGCACGGCATTCATGCTCGAGAACCAGGGCGTCGTCGTCTACCAGTTCGTCTCCCTGGACCACATCAGCCGCTACATGATTGCTGCGACGATTGCCCATGAAGACGAACAGCTCGGTACGCGCACTGGAGCGTTCTCAATCGCAGAGTTCAAGAACCGCGCTTTGGCCTATCTTGAAGGCAAACCAGACACCAGCGGCTCGACTATCCCACAGCAACTCGTGAAAAACATCTTCCTGTGGCCGGGTCATGATGCACCCAGGAAGGGCGTGGAAGCTGTCCTGGCCACAGAGTTCAGTTTGACGCTGTCTGCCAAACGGGTGATGGAGCTGTACCTGAACTATGCCCAATTTGGGCCTCACCTCTATGGCGTCTGCGCGGCGACTTGGTATTACTTCAACGAGCCACCATCACACATGACGCCGTACCAGGCGGCGCAGCTCATGGGAGTATTGCCCATGCCGGATGCCGTTCAGCGTGCGGAAGGCGGCGGCATATTTCTTGGCAAGGACCAGAAGAGCCCCGTATGGCAATACGTCAACGGTGCCGCAAACGTGTACGTGCCTCGCCAAATCGCGGGACTTGGCGGCTGGCAATCCGCCGTGGCACGCATTGGGATCTTCGACACTGCATCTGATCATGCAGCCACCGCCAACCAGCCAGACGGCTGCTCGACGATGCCACAGAGCGTCCTTGACATGATTTTGCTTTAGAGGAATGGACGTCGATTAACCGTCGAGCTTGTCCCAGTGATTCGTGACGATGGCGACCTCCAAGCTATCTGATGGGTTGCCAAACGTCACTCGCTCGGGGTTCAGATTCAGCGACCGTGCAACGACGTCGTACCGGAGGTGACCGTCGATTCCACTGTCGTAGATAGTTACCTCGACTTCGCCGGCACTCTCATGTCTGCCGTGGAATGTCGTCGTTTTGGTTAGTTCCGTGAGCTTCCCGTTCTTTTCGAGTAGCGCAATGATTGCTTTCGTGTCCAGCATAATAAACTCCTAGATAGAATTGTGTTACCGGTATTAACGATACAGTATTTCAATTTATCAGCGATATTAGCCGACAAATAGTATCGTACGAACCTTTTTATCGGAGAACTATCGTAAAAATGGGCGATAAAAGTCATGATCAATTCTTTTTCTGAGATGTATGCCGAGGCGGCGGGACGAGATTAGTCATCTGGTAATATAACACCGAAGCCACCTCACAACGGCCCCCGCTAGCGTGAGGTGGCTTCACCTTTGATTCAGGCTGCTTACCCGTTTTGCGACCGTCAAGTAAGTGGGATAGAGTCACAATGGTCCTTCCACTGTGGCGTCCCCCAATAGTCACAGTGGAAGGATTTTTAGGTCTCAGGGTTCGTGGCTATGCCGGCCTTGAGTATCTTGTCCGTCGCACCAAACACCTGTTTGATTGCCGCGTCCACTGGCCGCTCATCGTGTATCCAGGTCTGAATGTAGCCGCGGATCTCCGCTGCGTCGAACCGATCCGTCGCGTCCAGCTCATTCAACGCCAAGTAGGCCGTAGAATTCGCCTGAAATTCCATCAGTCCTCTGTGCTGGCGGTACTCTTCCATGCTCGCTTCAGATGTGTGCCCAATGACGACATGGCCTAGTTCGTGGACAAGCGTCTTGAACGGGTACTTGGCGACGGGATTGATCGCGACGTTCCTGTTGTAGCTGTGGCCAGCCATGTTGCCATTGAGTTGTTCGAAGTCCTCCTGGACGATCGCCAGTGCTCCGAGAGTCCGTTCTTTGTTCCAGGTTGGCGGCTCGTACTCCGGCAGCTCCTCACTCTGAGTCTCCGAGACTTCAAACATGCGGTTGACCATTTTGAAACCCTTGACGTGCTGCTTTTCGTCCCCCTGGTCGTTTGTGTCCTTGTAGATTATCGGCCGCAGGATGGCTTTGGCGGCCAAAGGCTGCTTCGTTGCCAGACGCCGAATAACCTTTTGGCGAGACAGGATTATATTTGCAGGCCCTTGACAGACACCCCCGCCACGGAGGGCGCTGACAGCGGGTGTGCCGGCGCGGTCCCCCATCCGTTGGCCACGCCAGGATCAGTTTGGCCCGGCCCGTGCGCAGCGACGGATGTGCCAACGTTCACTTTGGGCGTCCGTGCGTAGGAGGATGTCCCGAAGCGAAGGTCGGGGCCTACGACTTCGGCGACGATGCGGCGGGCCTCGTGCTGGGCTCCGTCCTTCTCGTAGGACCTGAATTCGAGTTCTCCGGCGACGGTTACGGGGTCGCCCTTCTTCAGGGAGGCTGCCACGTTTTCGGCCAGGGCCCGGAAGGCGGAGACGTTGTGGAAGACGGGGATGCCGTCGCGCCAGGTGCCGTCGGCTGCCTGGAAGCGCTGGTTGACGGCGATGCGCAGCTTCGCGTGGGCGATGCCGGACTCCCCGTAGGAGAGTTCCGGATCGGCGACGAGGTTGCCGTTGATGCTGACTGGGATTCTGGTGCCCATTTTGTTTTCCTACCTTTCTTGATCCCGGCCGGTGTGTCCTGCCGGGAGACTTGGTTGACTTACGATGCGTCGATCTTTGAGGCAAGGTCGGTTGCTTGGTGGCCGGTCACCGGCCCGGTGAGGTCGCCGCGTTCACAGGCGACGGCCATGCTGGCCGTCGCGGGCTTGCCGCCCAGGTTGTCGGGATCCGTGACTTCCAGAATGGAGCGGCACGCTGATGTCACGCGG
Organism: Arthrobacter silviterrae; assembly: GCF_011045165.1. Classification (GTDB taxonomy): domain Bacteria; phylum Actinomycetota; class Actinomycetes; order Actinomycetales; family Micrococcaceae; genus Specibacter; species Specibacter silviterrae. Next base: position 48,491 of record NZ_JAAKZI010000030.1, on the reverse strand, counting down.
GCCAGGGTTGAGCGGGCGATCTCAAGCCGGCTGGCCGGGCCCTTCTCGGTTGTTTTCCCGGCCGCGCTGGTTTGTTCTACCGCTAGAACTTGGTCGGCCCATCCGGCGAGGTAGCTGCCGGATTGGGCGCTGCGGTCGATGCCATGGGCGCGCAGCACGGTGTAGGCGACGGATTCTGCTTCGACTTCGGCCAGGCCGCGATGGTCCAGGCCGCTTCCGTAGAGTTGCCCGAGTTTGTCGTTGGGCCCGTGGAGGCACACGTGGCCGAGTTCGTGGGCCAGCACTGCGAGGCGCTGTTCAGGGCCCAGCCAGGCCCCGATTTGGATCTTTTTGTTCGCAAAGTCGGTGTATCCGCTGGCCATGCCGTATTGGCTCGTGGATTGTTCAACGGTGAATCCTTTGCCTTGCGCAAATTTCACCAGTGATGGCCACAGGCCCATTGGTGAGGATCCAACGCCCTGCATGGGCCTGGGAATGTAGATGGGTTGCCCCTCTGTTTGGGACACGTCAAAGACAGCCTGGGTCCGCCAACCGACGATCTTTCTACGGTCACCTTTCTCGTCGCCTGAGCCTGCTGGCTCTGCAGCGGGAGTCCCTGGCTTGGCGTCGCCGTCCGGTTCCGCGCCCGTTCTCCTGGATGCTGTTCGTGGCGCGAGGACCCACAGTGCGTGCTCGCCTTTGACGACGTTGCGGCCGTGGCGTTCCCACTCACGGAACCCGGCCACGAGCAGGGGCTGTTGTTGCCCGCGTTCTTCCATTTGTGCCATGAGCAGGGCGATGTTGCCGCCGGAGTACCGCCACAGGGTTGCCGAGGTGTCCAGGAGCATGTGCCAGCGTCCGGGTGTGGAAATGGCGTTCTCCAACAGGGTGTGGAGCTGCTGGGTCAGGCTTGCAAGCCGGTCATCGCTGCTCAAGCGTGGGGCGGCACGGCGCTGGACCACTTCGTGCTTGCTGTCCAGGTGGTTGCTTGTTGCAGGGGCCACGACGGCCGCCTCCCTTGCCTCTAATTGTTTTCCCCGTGTTTGCGGTGTTACTTATCCATGGCGGAAAGTGCCGTCAACCACATGACCGTCGTCATTTGAGTTGCCAGTGGAGACTTGGTGCGGCTCGGCCGACCAGGCCAGGAATTCCGGGGCGCCGGTGGGCAGCAGCCTGGGCCGGGCCTCGCGGTGGGCTTGGAGCCCGACGCAGCCGATGGTCCTGGTTTCCTGTCGGAGGCGTTCGATGGCCAGGGGCAGCCGTTCGTGGAACCCGAGGGGCCCGAAACCGGGATCTGTTGGCGTGTAGGAGGCCAATTCCGCCTTTTGCAGGGCGTAGAGTTCGGCGACAAGTTCGGGGTGCCGCCACCAGCAGTCCGGGACGACCGAGGTCGTCAACCGGTAGGTGGCGACCAGCCAGGAAACCCACCGTCCCAGGGCCGCCCAGGCTTTGGGTGCGGTGACACTGTCCAGGTCCCGCCACCTATACGTGGGCTCGGTCGATCCGCCGGGCGCCCCGCCCTGGGGGCTGCCCGAAGCAAAGTCACTAAAGAGGGCTGCGGCTGTCTCGTCGTCGTCAAACAGGTTCATCACGGGTCTCCTTTTCCATTGCTTGCTGGTGGATGTGGCCTTGCGCGAGGGCGCCCTCTGCCTCGATCTTGAACCTGCCCAGGGTTGCGGCGTCCCGGCGTTGGTGCCAGCCGCGCAGGTCCAGGAGGATGGGGCGGGTGCGCCGGCCGAGCATCAGGGCAGTCCCAACGGGCAGGCGCCGAATTTCGTGGAGGGCAATGACGGGCAGGTCCCTGACCTGTTCCCCTTCCTGCCGGCCCTGGGATGACCAGGAGTGGGTCCTGTAGGTGTGGCGCCGCTCCCCCAACAAGGACGCCAAGTCGCGCAGGTCCCGCTCGTCGGAGCCGCCGCCAAAGATGACCTTAATGATGGCGGATTCCCAGATGGTGGAGGCTTCCTCGATGGACCAGCCCGAGCGGGCCTGGGAGAGGGATTGGAGCACGACCATGGTGGAGATCCCAATTCCGCCACCGTCGGAGAGAACGATGGGCAGGCCCGGCCAGGGCGAGAGGTTGGCGATTTCATCCAGGATCAGGGACAGGGGCGGATCCAGCCTGCCACCGGGTGCGGTGAAGGCCATCTCCCTGGCCGCGGCGTCAATGTCGTCAATCAACGCCGACAGGTACGGGCCCGCCGCCGCTGACCCGGACTTGGTCCCGATCAGGTACAGGGTCCCTCGCTCACGGATGAAGGATTTGGGATCAAACTCCTCCTCCCGGTTCACCGGGTCCAAGGCGGCAAGCACCCTTGGTGAGGACAGGGGCGCCACGGCAGCTGAAACGCCAATCCACGAGTTGGAAGTGTTCCTCGGGTCGTCCTCGAGGATGCCCAACAGGTCTGAATGCCATCCCAGGGCGGCGCGCGGCCCGTGCAGGATGTCCAGTGCCTCCGTGGCCAGTGTCGGGTTCGACGACCAACGACGGAAGGCCTGGATGCCCTCCCCCGAGAGCGCTGCGGCATGGAGCAGGCATTGGAGGACTATTTGTGCCCGCTTTTGCCAGGCGGCGTTCTCACCACTCATTTTGGAATCCGCCGAGATGACCATCGCCCGCCGCACGGCCACGTCGGGATCCTCACAGCCTCGCACCGGGGACCAGCGCAGGGTAGAGCCCAGCCCGGACATGCCCTGCGGGTCAAAAACGGTGACGGGGCGCCCGCCGGACGCCCGGGCCTGCATGGTGACGGCCAGGTTGTCGGCCCGGGTGGACGTGGTCACCACAGCCCCCGGGGCATCCAGGATGGCATTGATGACGACGAAGAGCCCCTTCCCGGACCGTGGGGCGCCCTGGATGACCATGGATTCCTCGGTGGAGACATGGACCTTCGTGCCGCGCGAGGTGCCGAGGCTCCAGGACACGTCGGCCAGGGTGGCGTGTTTCAATCCGGGGCGGGTGATCCTGCCCCGTTTCAGGGCGGCCCGCCGGCCAAACTCGCGCACGACTTCAGCCCGTTGGGCCATGCCGTCCCTGCCCAGGATGTCCTGTCGCAGCCACGCCCCCGACTGGCGCCAGCTGCGCCACAGCAGCCAGGCAGCAATCACCGCCACCAGGAGCAGGACCAGCACGGGGTCCAAGAGTACCCAGACTGTGCCGACACCGATATTGCAGCCCGGTGGGGGTTGGCCGATGGCTGCAAGGTTGCCGGTGAACAGTCCGACGGCGGCCACCGGTGACGGCGGGCCGCCCAGCCCCCGCCCGCATTTCCACTGGGCGGCCACGTTCGCGGCTGCCTCGGTGAGGCCGCTGAACCCGACAAAGGCTGCCCCGCAGACCAGGCCGGTCGTGATGAGGGGTGTGGAGTCTGCGTGGACGAGGTTCATGGCATCATCCTGTGGTCGGTGCTGAAGACTTTGAGTTCGTCGCTGGTGACCTGGTTGGCGACGATGAAGGAGCGGTTGCCGACCTTCCACAGGCCCACCCCTTTGGGGAGTTCCTCGACCTGGGCGCATTCGGCCTCGGTCAGGCCGAGGGCGTCCTTGGTCAGGCGCATGGAGTCGTGTTTTTGGCGGTAAATGATCCGGGTGTCGGCCTCGGTGAGCAGGCCGAGCGCTTTTTGGCGGTGGCCACTCGTGCTGTCGCCGATCTCGTTGAGGTCCGCGACCTTGTGCATGATCAGCAGGTTCGCGATGCCGTAGGTGCGTGCGAGCCGCCACTGTTCGCTCATTTTGACCAGCATGTACGGGTCGGCCAGCATGCGCCAGCCCTCGTCATAGACGACGATGCGTTTGCCGCCGTCGGGGTTGGTGATGGCCGCTTCCAGCCAGGTCGCCCCGCAGGCGGCGGCCAGGGAGAGCGCCTGCTCGGAAGCGCCGATGAGGGCGGAAGTGTCCATGACCATCATGGGCGCGTCCGCGTCGAAGGACACAGTGGAGGGGGCGTCGAACATGCCTTCCAGGTCCCCCGAGACGGTGCGCCGCAAGGAGTGGGCGACGGCGCGGCCGCCGTCGGGCCCCACCAGTTCCCGGGTCTCACGCGAGGGGTCGAGCAGGTGGTCCAGGACCATGGGCAGGGTCGGTGTCGTGTTGGCGGCGACCGCCTCGGTCAGGGCCATGTCCAGGGCTGTATGTTCGACAGGATGCATCGGCACGCCTTGTCGCATGAGGGAGACGAGGGCAACGAGCAGTTGACGGCGACGCTGCCGGACCACGGCCTGCCATTGCGCGTTGGACAGGTCCCGGGAGCGGGGGCCGGCGTCGAGGGGGTTAACCCGGGCGGACCGGCCGGGGCCAACGGAGATGACCTTGCCGCCCACGGCGTTGGCGACGGGGACCCATTCGCCTTTGGGGTCGGAGGCGACGGCGGCCTTGCGGCCCAGGGTGATGGACCGGGCCACAAAGGACTTCCCGCACATGGACTTCCCCGTCCCTACGGTGCCGATGACCACAATGGAGGGGCCGCTGATCACGCCCTTGTCGTAGAGCACCCACGGGTCGTAGGAGAACGCGCCGGATCCGAAAACGTCGCTGCCGATGTAGGTGCCTTCGTGTCCGAGCCCGGATTCGGTGATGAACGGGTACGCAGCGGCGAAGGTCATGGTGGAGGCCCGGTGCGGGGCAGGGTGCAGCCGGTGCGGGCCCCTGAGGGAATGCGGTCCCAGCGGTTGCTGCAGGTTCGAAGTTCCGGCTCCTTCCCCGTCGCCGGCCAGCAGCCCCAACTTCTTCCAAAAGGGGTCCTGCCGGCCGGCGACGGCTTGGCCCTGCAGTTGGCGGCGTTGCCGCCGGGCACTGCGGGACTCATGACTGGGAATGAACGTGACGGCCTGCGGGGTGGTTTTCATTTCAGCCCCCTGCCCAGGGGCAGTCCCCCAGCGATGAAGGCGGGCCATTGCTCGCCCACGAGGAGTCGCAGTTCCACGAAGGCGCTGGCGGCGGCCGACTCGAGTTCCTGCCGGTGGCTTGAGAGTTCCTCCAGAGAGTCCCCGGTGATGGTGATGTAGGCGGCGGGCCGGACGTCGCCGTGCCCGGCGACGATCTCTTCCTCGCGCTGTTGGACTTCCTCTTCCTCAGCCTGCTGTTCGCGGGTGGTGGGGCGGTCAAACCTGGTGTTGATCCTCCGCCGTGTTTCATGGGCTTCGTGCGCGGAACGGATGTCCTTCAGCGCCTGGTCAGTGGGGATGGCCTTGATTACCTGGGTGACGGTGTGCTTGAACCCTCCCACGTAGACGAGCGGGTGGAGGAAGCCGGGGAAGACTTTTTGGCGCGGCCATTCCGCGATCCAAAAGGTTTGGTGGAAGCCGCTGTCGGTGCGGATGTAGGACCAGTGTTCCTCCAGGGCCATGGGGCCGGCCTGGCCCGGGTCCACGCCTCGGAAGTCGCCCGTCCGCTGGGAGGTGCGCATGACGGATTCCGGGTCAAAGGCTCCCCGGATGACGGCGGCGAGGCTTCTGTCGCCAAGCCATTCCTCCACGACGACCCCGTGGGTTTTCAGGCCCGTCCGGAGGGCATGGATTTCCGAGCGCAGGGTTGCCTCCAGCCCGGTGGTCCCGCCGCCGGCGTCATGAATCCGGCGACGGGCCTTGGCCGTGTTCATGACCAGTGTGAGGAGGATTTCATGGCTCGATGCCGTTCCGGCCGCTGCGATGAGGTCCTGGTAGGCGCTGTCACCCCATCCCGTGGCAGGCGCCTCGGCCCCGCGGTTGGCGGTTTGCTGGTCGTAGTAGTCCTGGAGCGCGGTGGCCGGGAACTGGACCGTATGGTCCTGGATGGCAATCCTGGCTACAACGGTCCTCTTGGCCAGGGCGGCCTGGACGCGGGACCAGGCCTGCACGGCGTAGGCCTTGTCCTCGTCGTCCAGCAGGGCAAAGGCCCCTGCCCGGCAGCGCAGGACGGCGAAGGCCTCATGTGCCTGTGCGTCGACGACGAAGCACTCACCCGTCGTGGTGCGGTGGATGGCCAGGGAGGCGAGCCCGCCGGGCAGGACCAGGGTGCCGACCGGGACCGGGTCCTCGGTGGGGAGGAAGTAGCTGGTTTGCCCGGTCAGTTTCCGCAGCAGGTAGCGTGCACCCGTGAGCGCCCAGAGGGGGTAGGGAGTGCGCTCGTATTGCAGGAAGCCAAGGAGCAGCAGGAAGGTCCAGGCGGGGCTGGATCCGATGAGTGCAGCGGAGCCGCCGATGGCCGATGCAACGGCGGCGATGAGGATTCCGCCGCAGGCGAGTGCGAGCTGGTACCACTGGAGCCCGATGATCACGCCGCGGCGCTCGTGCCGGGGGAAGTTGACCGGTTGCAGGGCGTTGCTGTCCTCAGTCATGGTGTTCTCCAGTCTGTGGGGGTCTGATGGGTGGGTTGCCGGGCCCCGAGGCCGGCGGCTGTGGCTTGGGGCCGCCCGTTGGGCCCGGCATTGGGTTCTTTCCCTGCACGGTGGGGCTGCCCGTTGATGGTTGCGGGGATGCCTGCGGCCGCCCCGGGGTCGTCTTGGGCCCCGCGGACGTGGGGGCTTGGCCGGGCTTTGGGACGGTCGCGGCCGTCGGCCGTGGCGTCGAGGCGCCGCCCGGGCCCTGTGCGACCTTGGGTGTGTCGGGGGACGCGCCGGGCTTCGGGCCGGGGGTGGCCGGCTTCTTTACGGGGAGTGTTTCGGGCTTCGCCGTTGAAGGCACCACCGTGGGGCTTTGCCCGCTGCTGCCGCTGGTGAGCATGTGGTGGCTGCGCAGTTGCTGTCCGAGTTGCCGTCCGGCGAAGCGGGAGCCTTGTTGGGTGATGTGTCCGCCGCCGGCCGATTGTGCGGCCGCGGCCAGTTCGCCGCCGGCGAATCCGACCAGTTTCAGGGCCATGAGCGGAGCGGCGCAGGCCAGGGCCATGCCCACAGCCCCGGCGGCCATGCCGTCGAAGGAGGTCGCGTGTGCGTAGAGTTTCACGGCGACGGCAAGGATGGTTGCCGCCAACGGTTTGGCGAGCAGCAGGGCCACGACGATCTCACACCACCGCCCGGCCCAGGACTTTGTTTTCTCCCAGGGCACGAGCATGAGTGCGACCGGGGCGACCGCGGCGAGCACGATCAGGGCGAAGGAGCGGAAGATCATCGAGCACATCAGGACAAACGCCAGAACCCAGACAATGAGGGTGGCCAGTACCGTGATGACGATGGTGCCGGTGACTTGGTCCGCTGTCGTGGCCTGCCCGCCGATTGGGGTGACGATCCAGGCCTGGCCGGAGCCGGCGGGGCCGCGCTGGAAGCCGAAGAGGCGCATGAAAACCACGTAGGGATCCGGGCCCATGGTATCCAGGAGTGCGGTGGAGGCGCTGTCGCTGACGTGGGTGAGTGCCTGCATCAGGTAGACGGCACCTCCGACGACGGGGACGGCGATGAAGCCGCCGATCAGGGCGCGCCAGATCCGGCGGGGCTGCTGGGAGATGAGGCCGGAGATTAGTTGGAAGATCATGACCGCCACGAGCGGGGTCATCATGACGATGACCCACCAGCTGGTCAGTCCCTGCACGGCGGTCCATTGGGAGTCGTCGACGTTGGACACGCCGAAGGCCCCGGAGATGAAGGACCACAGCCAGGAGGCGATGCTTTCCAGGATTCCGGCAAAGAAGCCGCCAATGGTGGAGGTGACGGAGTCCTTGGCTGCGGAGGCGATCCCGCAGCCCAAGGGCCACCATCCTCCGAAGGTGCACTGAAGAGGTGGCATGACAGCTTCTTAGAAGCCCAAGTGGAAGGCGGTTTGCGACCACAGGATGTAGCCGTTGATCCCGCCCAGGATGGCGGCGACCGGTCCGGTCCACAGCAAGATCATGCCGCCGCCGGAGGCCAGCCGGGAGGACTGGCTCAGTTTGCCGGCCAGCAGCATGGCAGCACCGATGATCGCCACAATGGCAATCACGATGAAGGCCCCGACCAGGATCCCGCCGCCGATTTGCTTCAGGGAGTCCAGAAACGGGAAGTTGCTGTTGGGGACGATTCCAGGGTCCACGGGCGCGAAATTCATGACACTACTCCATCCGGACAGTGAAGGCAGACGTTGCGTTTGCTTCTTCCCTTCCATGCCCGATTTCGTTTCCGCCGCATGACCTGGCAGTCCGGTCGCTGGCGTGCCGCTATTTTTGACCCAGGACGGTGAAGTACTGCGACCCGGTGTTCCAACTGACGGGGTGGAGGAGGGTTCCGGCTGAGGGGTTCAGGGCGCTGTACATCATGCCGTTCCCGGCGTAGATGCCGATGTGGGCCCAGTGGTTGGGGCCGTCCGGGTTTTGGACCACGAGGTCTCCCGGCTGCGGCGTGAACGTGGCCCGCCCGGCCTGCCACTGTTCGGTTCGGGGAAGCCGGATCCCGGCCTGGGCGTAGACCCACTGCACGTAGCCGGAGCAGTCCCAGGCCTTGAAGGCCGTGCCGCCCCAGATGTAACTGCCGCCCACGCCCTCCTGGGCATACCGGAGAATGGCCTTCCTGGCAGCACTCAAATGTGCGGGAATTCCCGGTGCCGCAGAATTGTCGGAAGGCCCCGGTGCCGGGCAGTCCTGCAGGCCGGCTTGGCCGCCGACGGACGCCAGGAGGGCTGCCGCGGCCGGTGCCCAGCGTTCATAGAGCTCCGGGAAAGCCGACACCTGCACGGCCTGGGCCGCCGCTCCCAGGCCCAAGGACGCCCAACCGGGGACGTCGAGCAGGCCCCGCGGTGTCCCGTGGTTGGGTCCTTGGGGGCCGCCGAAAAAGGCCCGTGCGTCATAGGCCGGTGTCATGAGCTGCCGTGCGCTGCCCCACCCGGCGCTGGGGCGTTGCTGGGCCGAGCCCAGGGAGTCGTGATCGTAGCCGAGGCCGTCATTCGGCATGGACAGGGACGAGGGAACGACCGGGTTGGCCAGCATTCGCAGCCCCGATTCCTGAAGCGCGACCATCAACGAGATCTCGATCCCCCTGGCCGGCACACCAAGGTTTGATCCCACGGAGATGTACGTGGCGGCGATACTTTGCTGCCTTTGGTCAATTGTCAGCGATATGCCATCGGGCCCCGGAACCGATATCGCCCCACTGCCTTTGCCCGTCGGGATGACCCGTCTGGAGGCTTTGCCCGTGAACGCAATGTCCTGGGAAGCCGCAACACAAGCTGTGTTTGTTTCCACGACGTGGGTAACGAGGAGGCTGGTGCCCCCGACGAGGGCTGCCATGCCCACGGGCACCGCCACGACCAGTGCGGCCAGGGCGCGTTGGACCAGTCGTGCCTTCGCGATCGTGGCCAGGGCTGCCGCGGGCATTAGTAGACGATTCTGCTGGCGGTGGTGTTGAAGCCGACCAGGACGCACCGATTCGAGGGCGCTGTTGCAGCGGGCGGGCAGTTGACCATGACGCTCACCGGGACACTGTAAGCCGTGGCGTGTGGGTCCGTGGTCGAGCGGTCCGTCACGTCCAGGGTCACGGTGCAGACGTGGAGTCCTTTCCAGGGTGCGGGGTGGTCCCTGACCTGGGCCAACTGGCCATCACAGCTTGACTGGATAGCCTTGGCCGTGCGGTAGGCCTTGTAGGCCGTGAGTTGGGCGAAAGCGGCGGCGTTGATGCCGGTCCCCTCGAACTCGTGGGTGTAGACAGTGAGTGGGTTCGAGCCGTCGGCCAGGACCACCCACCAGCTGCGCACGTGCGCATACACCTGCGTGTAGGTGGAGGTTCGGCTGTCCCACGTGTAGAGCGCTTCGGCCGTGGCCTGGGCATAGGCCCTGAAATCAAGGGTCTGAGGCTCCCCCGGCGACACTGCAGCATTGGCCGGAGCAGTCGCTGCTGCGACGGCAGGACCCGGCACTTCAGGACCCGGCGCTGCTGCAGTTTGGCTTGTCGGAGGCGGGAGTGTCGGACCGCTCGTCGCCTGTCGGGTCGTGACTGCACCCGGCGGCAAAAACAAGGCGATGACCGCCGCGACAAGGATGCCCAGTACTGCTATCAGGAACCACTGCCGCCGGGAACGGGGCAGGTAGCGTATCCATGCTGATGGTCCGCGCATTGGAGACCTCCTTTATCCGTCCATGCAGCCAGGGAGCAACGCGTGTATGACCTGGCCACGGCGGATCCGGGGCGGCGCTCCCAGGCCCGGCCACGCCGTCGTGCGCGTCCAAAAGACACAGGTGCAATCTGCAACTGCAGCAGTATCAGTACGTCCTTGCCCCAGCGGCCCAGGAAGTCTGAATGTAGCCACGCCCCGGACCACGGGCCTATGAGGGCATGGCCTGCGGCGGCTGCGACATCCTGATGACTTCCAGTGCCGCCCTGTAAAGTGCCCGTGCGCGTCCGGTCTGCACGGCGACGTACCTGGGCGTGACGTTGATCTTGGCCGCAATGACCGGCAGGGCGGCGAGACGTTCCGGTCCCCTCAACCCGGGAACAACGATGGTTGCCGCGATGGCCCGGTGAAGTTCGGTGGGCAGACACTTCGAGGCGTCCAAGGCAATTGTGTCGGCATTTGCTTGGTCGGATTCCACCAGGGCAAGCGCGTTCCTCACCGTGACGGCCACTTGGCGCACGAATTTCAAATCCCTCTGCGCCCGGCGATAAACCAGGGCATCAACCCGGTCAGCAGCGGCGCTTGCCACGCCTTGGCCGTCATCGCAATCATCCACAAGAAGGAACATGGCTGACCCCCAGGCTTCCTCCCCGGCACACATCCGTGTCAGCTTCAGGACATTCCGTGTCCATTCCTGGTCGGCAATCCCGTCAGGCTCCGCGACAACGTCCTGCGGCCGATCGACGCTGGGATGCTCGTCCGATTCCGCCGTAAACAGGGGAACAGCGTAGTGGGCGGCTGCCTTGGTAATGTGGGCCGCACACACGTGATTGGCAATGCCCTGGACCCATGCCCCGAATCGGACGCCCGGCAGCGGCTGGTACCGTCCCCGCGACACACCGGACCAAACTGCGGTGCGGATGTCCTGCAGTACGTCCTCCAGCTCGTTGAGGAACCCGGCCCTGGCCAGGCGTGAACGGACAAACTGGGAAATATCTCCCACCGCCGTCATGACATCCTCGCCACGGATGTTAGGGCCGTGAGCCTTGGAACCGGGCCTGAAATCGCCCGGAAGTTGGTCTTTGCGGTGGGGCCTTCGAGCTGACGGGTTAGAGACCATCGTCGTCTTCGTTCACGAGAAACTGCACACTATGGGGGTAGGCCACCACACCGTCCAAAGGGAGCGACGCCATCGCGACCATGGTAGGGATCCCGGTTGCTCACCAAAACCCCAGAGAGGATATAAACCAGTGTCAGTTCACGGTTTCTCATTGTCAACCCCCACTATGTCATTCTGTGGATAAAAGGTGCAGAATTGAACCATGCCTAAGATCACGCACCCGGTAGACCTGGCCTGGACGCCCGATGTGGAAGCCTCAATCGAGGCGTTCGGCAATCGGGCCCGCGTCGAAATCATCCGGTACCTGAAAGGAAGCGGCCCGGTGCCACGCGGGGACATCGTCGATGCCGTCAGTGCCAGCGAGGCAAGCGTTGCCCAGCACCTAATCGCGCTTGAAAAAACGGGCGCCATCACCGTGGACATCGTTCAGGGCCGCCGCCACGGCAGGTCACCACGCTATTCAGTGGCTGAAAACCGCATCAAGGAACTCCTGGCCGCCCATCAGGACTATCTCCTGAATCGACCCCCGAACCTCCCCCAGGATGCGCGGCAATATCCTGATCTAGGTAATCAACGATGAACTCCAAAGTCTCCGGCGGCACATCCCCGAGAGTCTTGGACACAAATGACTTGACCCTGGCGGCCCGCAACGCCTTCACTAACTCCAGCTGCCGGCCGACCAACTCAGGAGTTTCGATGTCCTCGACACTGAGCAAATACTCGGGATCCACTCTGAAATAGTCAGCCAGCGCAGTCAAAAGCGGCCGGTCCTGGATCAGGCGCCCCTTGCCATCCTTCATGTAGGACCACCGCGCCCGGGACAATCCCACCCCACGAACAGTCATCGCCGCACGAATTTCCGGAAACGTCAGCGCCTCGCCTCTCTCCGCGACAGCGACGTCAAGCAAGAAGTGAAGCTTTCGAGCAAGTTCACCCTGGGGCGTACGCCTGGCCTCGTCGCCTGAGCTGGGCGATTCCTGGTCCGCCATGGTTCTCCAATCCTCTACTCGGGAGTTCTTCAAGTATGGTCCGGCCCCTTGAACGCTTCAAGGGAGTCACAAGGCTTGATCAGTTCGCGAAACACGAGCTGCATTATCAGCAACGCATGGCCAAGCCTGGGAATTCGAACACACCTATGTCTGTCCATACGCGCAGCCGCCTGCTCCAGCTGCATCCGGTCACCCAGACAGATTCGCAAGTATTTCTTGGCAAGGACCACGACTGGCGGTGCCACCGTCGAGATCGTTGACGACGCCATGATCGGGATCCCAACTACCGGCAAGGCAGGGCACCCGTAGCCGGGACCCCGGCCCCATGTGATCTGCGTCAGGCGAGCCGGCCGCCGTCGCTTTTCCGGCATGCCAACTGAAGTCATATGGTTTCAGTGTCTTTGCACCATGGAAGGGGGAAGAGCATCAACGAACAGGAGAATTCGATGACTGAGCAAACAGACCACGCAACGTCCACCCATGGTTTCGTCGACGAGTGGATGACGCCCAAGGAGATCTGCCATGAGCTGCAGATCCCCGAGCAGACCTTCTACCAGTGGCGCGTCAAGCACGCGGGGCCGAGGGCCCACAGGATCGGACGCCACCTTCGCATCAGCCGCACGGACTTCAACGCGTGGCTCGCCACAACGGAAGACCCCGTTGGCTAGAGCAAAAACTCCGCTCGGGACCTGGGGAAAAATTACCCGCCGGAAGCTCGGCCCGACCACGTGGCGGGCCCGGCAACCATGCGCGGATACGACGGCAAGCCCCGGATGTACCAAATGACCGGGCCCACCGGGGCGCAGGCCGAAGCCGCCCTCCTGGCCAAGCTCAATGACATGCTCCCGCCCACCGACGACGTGATCAGCCCCGACATGGTCATCAGCGAACTCGCCAAGTTCTGGTGGCTGGAATTCGAAGACCTGGGACGGGCCGCCAATACGCGCCGACGCTACCGGGAAATCATCGACACCTACATCCTTCCCGGCGTTGGCAACCTCACCATCCGCGAAGCCAACGACTCCACCCTGGACAAGTTCCTCAAGGGCGTGCGCACCAAACACGGCAACGCAACAGCCAAAATGTCCAAGACACTGCTCTCCGGCATGATGTCGCTCGCCACACGCCACGGCGCCGCGCCTGCCAATCCGCTCCGGGAAGTCGCCCGCATCCCCACGGGCACCAAGGAAGTCCGGGCACTGACCATTGACGAGGTCGCCAAGCTGCGGCACGACGTCTACCGCTGGCAGCAACCCACCGGCCGGCAGAACGGGCTGCACGAAAAGGACATCCTCGACGTCGTGGACATCATGCTCGCCACCGGCGCACGGATCGGCGAGGCGCTGGCCATCCGGTGGTCCGACGTCGACCTGGCCGCCGAGAAACCGACCGTCACCATCCAAGGGACCATCATCGACGTCCGAGGCAAAAACGGACTCAGGATCCAGGACCACCCCAAGAGCGCCAACTCACGGCAACGCTACTTTCTCCCGCTCTTTGCTGTGGAGATGCTGCGCCGGCGCCAGGCCGATCCGGTGCGGCAAAACGCCCTTGACCTCGTCTTTCCCTCAAGCACCCTGACCATCCGGGACCCCAACGGCTTCCGGAAACAGTGGCGCGAAGCCCGGAAAGCCGCCGGCTTCGACTGGGTCACCCCTCACACGTTTCGGAAATCGGTCGGGACCATCCTGGCCAACACCCAGGGCATGGCCGCAGCTACGGCTCAACTCGGGCACTCCAGCGAACTGATCACCAGAAAGCACTACGTCCAGAAGACACATGAGGCGCCGGATAATACTGAGGTACTGCAGGCGTTCGGGCAAACCCGGCAACAGAGCCATCCGGGACATCCGTAGCAGCCCTGACCATCGAAGCAGAACTGGCTATGAATAGGCGCCACTCCCATCGAGCATCGTGGGCAAGACATATCACGAACCTAACTCACTCAAAGTCCAGCGACCCATTATAGGCTCGTCTACCGCAATCAATTTATGGCTTACGGCATAACCTTTGGATGAGCCCGCCCAATGGACTCGACGAACTCCCATCCGATTTGCCGAGCCAACGCGAAGGCTGGCGAATCCGCGGGAACTATGTTGCCCATACCCTTTTCAACCGCCTTGCCGCCGGAATCCCCCCATATTAGACCCACCCTTGACCTATTTCCTTGCGAAAAGATGCCGATAGAATTTTGACGCGTCAGGGCATAATATTTATCCGTTAAAATGGGATCAACGTGTGCACCACCATCCTTATTCGCCAAGCCAAGAACTATATCTTGTCGAGTAAAAGTTGAACTCAATTGATCTTGGAGAATTATTTGATTCCACCATTCGAGGAAGGGCTGATGAAATCGTGGACCTCGCGGCAACCGGACGTGTTGCAAAAGAGCATGCAATTGTGCTGTGGGCGGTGGTGTAACCGTCAATCCGCCTTTACCCCAGAGCCTTGGTTGAAATTTTGGTTCTAGCTTCCCTTCGTCGTCGACCACACGGGTGTGTATGAAGAGCATATCGTTTGGTATACCACCCAGCAGTGAGCCACCAAACGTGTCGCGAATAAATAAGTTTTCCAACATCTCGCATTGGGCCAGTAAAGCATGGGTCCCTCGAGCAGGATTATGGTGAAGCAAAACACGCAGGGATGTCGCAATTCTCAGGGCATCGTTCGTTTTGCCCTGGTCAAAAGACGCACATGAATCGACCAAAAACCCCATCTGAGTCCGAGCACTCTCGAGGAGATCTGCTTGTGTTCGTTTGACAGCCATAGTACAAAGATAATCCCATTATAGTGCTGGCGCCCCGGCACACTTCAAATTCGAATCTTGGATCGGCTACGTTCCAGCTGCCACCGTTGCCTTTCTAGCTTCGATCTTTTTGCGGCGAGGTTTCAGGTGAATCAGCGCTGACCGACAGCCCGAAGGCGGCTTGACACAGCCGCCGCAACTTCGTCGCTTGGGCTGTAACCGATGCCTAATTTTCAGCGCCGCGTATAGGCCACTGGATCCAGTAGTTGATCGATTGCGGCCAATCGCGGCCGAAGTTCTCGTCTAACAAATCGATGAGACGCTCCCCGTCGACCAAGTCCAATTTGCTATTGGCCGCTGCCTCCTTACGTGTGGACTTCGAAATGTGCCCTGTTGTTAGCAATACCGCTGACGTTGCATGTTCGTTGGACGCGACGCCCAAGAGCGCGCGTGCTTTCGTAATCGGAACGGTTCCCGCATAGTGCGCGCAATCAATAACTCGGTGTTCTCGGCGTCCGGGTTGCTCGAGCTTGGCGATAACGTCCCGACCACCGTCTCTCGATGCCTGGGTCAGCTCGCACTGATAACCCATTTTCGTATAGAGTCGCGCAGTCAATCGTTCCAGCTCCCGTGGTGTGATACTCCTCAGAACTTCGGCGCCAGCGTTGCTCTTACGGCTCATGTACCTGGCTGAAATAAGCGCCGAAGCATCCCACAGTCCACTCAATCGGCCATCCGGAAGAATCTGTGCGGAAGCGGTCAAATATGCGTCTATGACTGAAATTGCCAGTTCGGGTTTACTAGGCAAGAGGTCCAAAATCCAACGCACGCCTGGGTGAGCCATGTTCGGCCGGCGTAGCAACCTTTTGGCATACTCGGTCGACATCAACGGCTCCATGACACTCCGGCCGCCAAGACTCTTGAGAGTCTCCTGCGTCCTCCTGTCGCTGCCAAATGTCACGGTCTCGAATAAGAAACACCTAAGTAGCTGACGAACCTGTTCCTCTCGACGGGTCTCGATGCTAGCAACGTATTCCTTGACGAGTGCCTCAGTGGGGAAGGACCATGTGGGCGCGTCACCGCAGTCTGAAGTCCCGTAAGGGTCGAACTTTTCGACTAAGACCAGCCATTCCTCAAGCCGACCATCCCAGTCATGCCCGAACGGCATGACTTCCGGTTCCTGATTCTCATTCTCGACCATTTCTCCAGTATTGCCCGTTTCTCCGTATTCACAGCATAGGATCGCTAGCGAAACTGGACTTGCGACACCGAACAATTAATGAAAGCCGCCACATGGCCCCCAACCCAAAGTTGCCACGCTCAATCGCAGCAGTATCAGAACGGTCGTCAATGAACCTATGTCCATAGCTGCCATGGAACAGCAGTTGGCCACAAACCAGCCAGTGGTCACTTCCCATGTACAACCACTGTTCTAGCTATTTCCAGAGCCTCGATCAGCCCTCACGAAACTGCCGTTGAACAAGCCCACATTGAAGGAGGCGCGTGGATCCCTGAAAGTCGTGCAATAAACTTTGACACGTTCAGTGCGATGCCGAAGTGGATACAGGATTTTTTGGGTTTAGGTAAGTCCAATCCGGTCCGACCCAAACTGTCGTGGTCCACGGTTTTCCGCTGCCAGCACAAGCTGCCGTGCATACTGGATAGATGATGAGAAGGATTTGGCCAGGCCCCAAGAAGAAACGGGGGCCGAAGGATGTGTGGTCAGACTGGAAGGCTGCAGACGAGACTTCAAACGTGGACAGCGCAGCACGGTTTGCTTCCGAGCTACTGGAGCTGACTCCGATGTCGTTCCACAGCTGGTTTCATGCAGGCCTGTTTTCCAAGGCACGCGGCAATTGGCCAGAAAGCTTGGAACGGAACGACAGAGCCCTTGAGCTCTTCACTCCACAGGACGCCGAAGCGTTTGATGGAGCCAATCCTGCCGCATGGAACCTGGGCATCGCTTCAACAGCACTCGGTGACTGGGCCGTGGCCAGGCGCGCATGGGCAGCATACGGGCTGGAGGGCTTCGGGGATGATGCCGGGCCCATTGACGTGGACTGCGGAATGGCTCCCATCCGGCTCAATCCTGACCGACCGAGCCTTCCACATCAGGTACTCTTTGCCGCCGGCACCACCGAGGTTGTCTGGTGCTGGCGTCGGAGCCCGGCCCATGCTGTCATCGCGAGTGTTCCGCTGCCCGAGTCAGGTCACCGCTTCAGAGACGTTCTCCTGCATGACGGCGAACCCCAGGGGGTCCGTCGGCTCGACGACAGGGACGTCTCGGTCTTTAACGAACTCGTCCGTCTGGAAGACTCCGGCATACCAACTTGGCAAGCTCAGATCACCGGTGCCAGCCCCGCCGACATGCAAGCATTGTCAGACCTTCTCGGGCAACGTGAACTTGCGGTCGACGATTGGTCTGGGATCCGGTTGATGTGCGCGGATTGCTCACATGGCTCACCGCGAAACGTTCATGACCACATACCCTCAGCGTCTGAAGCGATGCGACTGGGACTTGCCGGGGAAGAGTCAGACCTTGACGAGCTGATAGAGAGATGGCTGGGCGGCAGGCCGGGAATCGACATACACAATCTGGAGCAGCTCTGGTGACGCCAAGCAACCCCGACGTCAACGATGGACTCACGGAAGCGTTCCACGAATCCTGGATAAACAGGACCTGGCGATGCTTGTATCGTCCGCCGAACCTTGAGCGGTACAGGCTTCCCGACGACCCCGCGAACTGAGAGGGGCCGCCCCCTGCCAACGGCGCGGCGCAGCCTCGATATCCGTGCCTGGCATGAAACCATCACCAGATGACGGGGACTATTTTTCTTGGCGGCGGCTCAGAAGACGAAGAAGCAAATCTGTGGATTGAGACATTTCGCCCAGGTTCAAGCGTGACAGTGTGGCCGTTTGCTCATCGCGCCCTTGCGGACCGTCGGGGTGCCGGCCGCTGGTTCACCGGCGCCCTCGAGCGGTTCGCTCCCTCCCACATCGACATCTGGGACTCCTCAGTAGGCCGCGGGCACGATGCCCTCGAGGACACGGACATCATCGCCATCCCAGGTGGCAACACGTTCGACCTGCTGGATACGCTCCAATCCTTCGGGCTGCTCCTGACCCTGAGGATCTTCCTGGAACAAGGCGGACGAGTGTACGGAGGAAGTGCCGGAGCCATACTCATGGGTAACGATATAACGATATCGGCATCGCACTCGAAGTAGACCCAAATGACGTGGGACTGCAGGACACCACAGGCATGGGCCTACCCGGCGAACTGGACCTGCTGCCCCACTACACCGAGGAACTCCTCGACTTTGCGCGAGCCCACCAGGCCAAAAGCGGCCGTGGCGTGCTTTGCCTTCCCGAATCGGGCGGCGTCGTTGTCAAGGAAGGAACCATCCGCAGCGTCGGCCCGGAACCGGCACACTTCATCACGAGCACAGAAACAACAACTTACGAGATGGGCGCTATCTGGCCCATAGGCCTGCACTAGACAGTTCAGCTGGCGGAACCCTTTCTGGGATTGTTCGTTTGTGAATCGCCAGCGTGTGGGAACGCTGCTGCTTCGTGCTCGCGACAATTGCGGACCCCACTGGAACCTGCGTCAGGGCCGGCGGAATGAGAGTGGATACCATTTGGCATGGGACTTTTAGGAAAGAAGAAGGTGGTAGTGACGTCGCCGGTGCCGGGACCGCCGGAGACCTCGTTCGCCGCTGGTGCCAGCCAGACCGAGGGGCTGCTGTTCTCTTCAGAGGAGTTGCCGCCGGGATTCACCTACCCGCGAGGGCTTCTACGACTCGTGGAGGCTGGACTTTTCAAACTGGAACCGTGGTGGATCCCGACCGGCGATGACCTCCGTGAGCTCAACGCCAGCATGGCCAAGCGCTATCCCAAGCGCCATCTGCTGCTGTTCGCCAAGCGCCAGGACAACGACGATTGCGTCTGCTTCGACCTGGACACCGGAAAAGTGGCACGCGTGCACGACTGGGCCTCGCCCGGGTGGGAAGCTAGGGGTGAATTCCGTGACTTCGACAGATGGCTGCACTCTGCCATTGACGACGTGATTGAGTTCTAAATGTCAGTTTGCAACACTGCACTGCTGATTCGCGGCTTGGCAGGATTGATCTGACCAAGTTAAGCAAAATGGTCTCCCTGGCTTTGCGGCATGAACCGTGGCTATTCGAACTGGAACTTGACGGTCGCGGCTGGACTTCTACAGACAGCCTGCTCTCCGCACTTCGGGCCGAATCACCGGACTGGGCCGCGTTGAGCCGCGAGGACCTGGCAAGGATGATCGCCAGCGCTACAAAGCCTCGACATGAAATGCAGGGCCAGAAAATACGGGCCCTCTACGGCCACAGCACGCCCGATGCCATCTCGATGGTGCAGTCCGTCCCGCCGGAGGGACTATTCCATGGGACATCGCCGGCAAGCACCACCGCAATCCTGGCCGAGGGTCTCCGACCCATGGGCCGGCAATATGTACACCTGTCCAAGGACACCCACACCGCAGAATTGGTCGGCAGCCGAAAGGCCCCACACCCGGCAATCCTCAGAATCGATGCCACGGCCGCCACCCGTGCGGGAGTTCCCTTTTACCGCGGAAGCGACATGGTCTGGCTTGCACACCAGGTACCGGCCGAGTTCATCAACATTCTCCCGACCGCACCGAACAATGCGTGATCTCAGAAGCCGCAACGTGCCAGCCTGAACCTGTTTCAGTCGGGAAGCCTCCCGGGACGCCTTCACCGCGCCCGGGCCGAGACGCGCTACTTTGGGCCCGTGCAATATGAGCATTGTCCTGAGACAACGGTGGCAGACTGGGGGCTGGTGCGGGTGGGCGCGTCCGGTACATCGAAGTGGGAGGAAAATGAGCTCGAATCCGCCCCCGGCAGGGGCATCCAAAAAGGATCGGTTGGGCAATAAGTGTCAGTACTACTTCGACCGCTTCCAACGATTCATGCGTTTCGTCCACCTATTCATGGGCGGTGAAGCATTTCTCATTATTGCGGTCGTTTTAATCACTAAGCCGCATCCCTCGAGTCTCTTTTTCATCATCCCCATTTCAATTCTCGGGCTGTCCCTCATCACCTATGTCGCCACAGCCATCTATTTCTTTGTACCTTACTGTCGAGCCGCAGTGGAGGAGATGCGACGGCGCAAGCAGGGGCTTCCCATTGATACAGCCGAACCCGGTCCCTGGCTGACGGATAGTTAGCCCTGGAGCTCTCGTGGCGGGTATGACATGTCCATTGTGCCGCCGAGCCCCACATGCAGGCTGAATCGTCACACGGCCCATTGGGCCCGGTGCCTGACGTACTGGCCGCTTGAATCCAGTTAACCCAACAGTTCACCCAACGCCCACATGTTATTACTGGGGGTTTATGCTCTTGTATTCCAGGCAGTCACTATCGAAACTTGCACGCATTGCCGAGGGATCACCCTGCTTGGCGGGGGTCAGAATTGCCTTCTCCCAACCATGACCTGGATCGCTAAGGTGGCTCACTGCGAAAGGCAAGGACTCCCATTTTCCGATCTGGGCCAGGGAGGACGCAGCCATATTCGTATCAGATTTATCCACGGCGTTCAGATAAGAATTTTCCCACGAACAGAGCCAATAGAAGGCAACAACTCCCTCGGCTGCACCGTCGGCATAAGTTGTGTTGGGTTGCAGGAGTTGATCTGGAGTCTTCGTGAACCAATGAACACCGGGCGGTAGAGGGGCCTTGAAATCCTGGATTGCCGTTTTGACTCTTGCAGACATGGCCGCGGCGCTTTGCGCATCCACATGCGGCACATATTTTGCCGGTGTCGCCACGACTGGCGAATCAGGCGGGATGGCACCAGATGTACTCTGGCACCCGGTCACAGCGAGAACCGACACCAAGCTCAGTGCAACGACGATTACATTGCGCTTCTTCGAAAAGCCCATCCGGTCAACCACGTCTCGTCCATGCATGAAACCATTCTGCACCAGCAATACGCCGGCTGGAGGGAAGGAGTCCAACATGGCCATGTTTGGGGCAAGGCTTGAATCCGTTCAGGCCCCGCCGAACCGCATTCCGATGGTCGGACTCGCCTGGCAAGTCGTGCCTGTGGTCCGAGGGAGAGGGCGAGAATTTCCATTCTTGGGTATGGCGGAACGTGCGGACCGCTTAACACCGGTGTCTTGAAAGTCTGCAGCTCATTCAGTGGCAATGCTGGTTCTCGCACGAGGGCGTGCAGTCGCATCGGCCCGGGCGCACAGCATCTTGCAAAGCCGTCTCGCCTCGAGGCAAGCGCACGGTGCACAATGCCGGATCGCAACGGGTGCTGGTAAAGGCAGGCTTCCGGCAGATCGGGATGGCTCCACGGTACCTGGAAATCGCCGGTAAATGGCAGGACCACAACCTCTACCAAATAGTCCTCCACGACTAGTGGACTTGACCTGCACACCATTGAACGGTCCAAGCCAGTCGCATCGCTGCCCGCCCCCTGCACGCGGAACGACTGGTGGGCAAAGCACCGGACAGATCTCATCCGCCAAAGGTGACTGCCAAGCCTCAGACATGGCAACGTCAGTGCCGTTCCCCGCGTATTCCCCGGCCCCGGACCGTGTTGCCAGGCCCTTGCCAGCGACCGGGCCTAAACTGAATCCACACCAACGACGTGGGGGACGATGCAACCGGAAACTTTACAGCTCCCCGATGGGCTGCAGCTGCCCGCCATCGCGCTCCCACCCCAGGCGGCACCCGCATGGACGGGATCCTGCCTCCGCCGGCGCCTCCAACGCCGTGCCGTCATAGCGGCAACCATATTCACCCTCGTGCTACTGGGCTCCGTGTTCGAATTCGGCTCCATCACCAGGCCCTATTGGGGCGGATTCATCAGTGTCCCCGCCGTTGTCACCAGCCAACACCCTTACTACTCCAGGGGGGATCACTGTGGCCTGGGATTGCAGTTCACCCTGCACGGCCTACAACACACGGCCACCTT
This sequence comes from Arthrobacter silviterrae, assembly GCF_011045165.1. Classification (GTDB taxonomy): domain Bacteria; phylum Actinomycetota; class Actinomycetes; order Actinomycetales; family Micrococcaceae; genus Specibacter; species Specibacter silviterrae. The sequence goes on along the minus strand of NZ_JAAKZI010000030.1, from coordinate 26,690 downwards.
CGACCCGGCCTCAACGTGTGCCGGGATGCCCGCCCCGCAAACGACGGTCACCGCCAGTGTGGACCCAAGCGATCCCTCCCACGTCCTGATCGTCGGCCTGGACAGTTTTCAAAGGAACCTGCCCTACATCTTCGCGTTCACGGACGCGATCTGGCTAAGCATGGCCGGGGCGTTTCTCTGGTTGACCACCTCCACCTACCGCAGCGCGCAAACCCTGACCAGCACGGAACAATGGCGGCAGCTGACCCCCACCATCCGCCAGCGCACCATGTACAAAAGCACGACCCAGCTGACCCTGCAGGCCCCCCAAGAGCGGAACACCCCAGGTCTTCCAACTGTCCTACCCCGGCCGCGGCCCGTGGCCAACCATTCCCATCCCCGGGAAAGCCATGAACCTGTGGATACTCGCCGACGGCGGTGGACACGTCCTCCTCTCCGGACCGGACTGCAAGAATGCCACCGCCGGAACGGCCCAGGTGCCGAACAGTTTCGAACTGCGAACCATGGGCATCTGAACGGCAGGTCAGGCACTAATGATTTGGCGCAAACACCCGCACGAACTCCGCTGGAGCAGATCCCTCGGAATCCCTCCAATCCCGGGGGTCCCGCATGGGAAATTTGGGGAACCCGCTACGAGTCGGCCGGCTGGCAATGCTGAGGCACGATAACTCTCTGGGGTGGGGTGCGACGACGGCTAGTCTAGGTAGGTGGAAATTCGAGCCGTTCTCTTTGATCTGGACAACACCCTGTTTGACCATCTGACATCAGCCCGCGGTGGCCTGGATACCTTCGTGCGGAATTTTGGGGTTGAGCTGACACCCGAACTTGCACGTTCGTGGACCGAGATTGAGCAAGTCAACTACGACCGATTCCTATCGGGTGAGCTCACTTTTCAGCAACAGCGCCGCGAGCGACTCCGCCAGTTCCTTCCCCTGTCAGGGATTCCGAACGCCAACGACGCCACTGTGCTTGACGACATGTTCGACGTCTACCTACGAAGTTATGAGCATGCCTGGACTGCGTTTCCCGACGCAGTGCCGACCCTGCAGAGGCTACGAGGTTCCGGTACCAGGGTCGGCGTTGTCACCAACGGCAGCCACGAGCAGCAAGCAAAGAAAATACACAGGATCGGCATCGAGCCACTCCTTGATCTATTCTGCAGTTCAGAACAAATGGGCCACGCCAAACCGGCACGTTCGGCATTCATCCTGCCGTGCGAGAAAATGGGGCTTTCCCCCAGCCACGTACTTTACGTCGGTGACAACTTCCGCGTGGATATCGAAGGGGCACGAACTGCCGGCCTTCAGGCCATACACCTTGACCGGGAGGGCGCCGACCAGCCGAAGACCCTGCGCAGCCTGACAGACCTCATCCCATTGCTTTAGCTCAAAGAGACTGACCCATATCCGGAAGGGATCACTGGACGCAGTCTGGGCGGGGAAACTATGAAGAGGCAGACAGAACACAATATATGGATCGTTCAGTGTGGCGAGAGTCCGCACAACACCGTCGCGTCCCTTGAGTCTCTGCCAGCCCAGCGGACGCTGATGCCGCTTTGAGGTCCTCCAAGGACCGCCTGCTCAACGGGACGTATCGCCAGCGTCTCCTCCATGGACCTTGTCATTGGAGGTCTCCTTTCAGGGACTCCAGGCGATCATCGAACAGGACACCAGCCAACGAATTGTGCCCGTGCACCCCGAGGGAAACGTCACGGCGTACGTCACTAGTCAACGTCCGTGGGCCATGGGCACTGACCGCACCGGGCCGTCTTTCAACCCCCCATGCGACCATGTGAGCCATGGGTCCCCTAATATCTGTCGCCCTGGTGACGTTCCCCGCAATCTTCGTCCTGTTCCGGGTAGCACCGGCCGTCGCCCGGCGTTCCCGACTTCTCGGCCAGGGCCTGGGTGCCTTCGGTTCCGCGGTGATAGTTGCTGACGGTGTCATCGGAATGGCATCCGGGTTACCGGTGCCCGTCGCTCTGGGCGGCCCCATGGTCCTTGTTGGGATCGCCCTGGCTGTTCTCTTCATACGACCATCACTTCTGCGGCGCTTCGTGAAAGCCCGCCATTGATAGGCGCCCAGGCCCAGCACACGCCGAGCATCTCACCAGTCGTCGACTTATTGAACCCGCAGTAATCCAAACGATCGCATATCGTGCCACGCCACCGTGTTCCCGGCATTCGAAAGTAGGTCACATAAATGACCACACTTCAGGCCAGCCGGAAAGGCGAATTCGGAAGCAAATAGCCGACTGATCTGTTGACATTCATGCTCCTCTCCCCCAACAAAAAGTCACCAAATTGCATGTTTCGCCATGGCAACTAACCACCTGGCAGGCCGGACCGAAACTGCAGCCTGAACAATGCAGTGCGTTGAAACACGACGGTCCTCTCTTCACAACCAGTGACATGCCGTCCACCAGCCAGGCGAGCCCGCAAACGGCCATCAAAGCGCAGCTTCGGCGCTGCGCTGCAGGGCCTCGTCACGTTTTAGTCACGTTTTTGAACGAAAACCCACGCCAATAGTTGGCATGCCAACTGGGCCGCATGGTCTCGCACTCCCCCGGAAACTAGCGGTTTTTGATGGGGAATGGAGGCTGTTGGCATGAGGTTCCTGGGTCTCTCTTGGCCGCCGGTTCGAGTCCGGCCCGGGGCACCAAAATGTGGCTCTGACCTGCGATTTTACTGTTTCCGCGAGTACCGCGGAAGGGGCCAAATCACGTCTTACTCACGTTATTGAACGAAAAGTTGGTAACGTTTTTGGCCCGTTCGGACTCCAAACAGGCCCCATTTTGTCGTCACGTTTTTCAATCTGCAGGCGTGGAACCGCGGAATTCCGCGGTCTTTTGGGGTCCGTTCGACGCGGCGCCATGCCGGCGAACTTTCGGCCCTCCGATCGCCCTACTGCCGGGACACAATGACTTGGAACAGAAAAAACTTGCCAATATGACGGCATCCCGACCGCCGTCTTCGATCTTGCTGATGACCCGGACCGTCGCCGTCTGGAGGGCGGCCATCACGGTAGGAGGCAGGACCTATCAGGCTGTTGGTTGTTCAAGGTGGGCCCGGAGTTCATCGCTGGTGGGTGGGTTGGCTCCCGGGCGCCGGACGGTAATGGCGGCGGCCATGGAAGCGGTGCGGCCTACTTGCTCCAGCACGCTGGGAGCGTAACCGACGGTGACGCGGGTGAGCAGGCCCATGATCAGGGCAGCCATGTAGGAGTCGCCGGCGCCGATGGTGTCCACAACGGTGGATTGCACTGCTGGGATGGTGAGACGAGTATCGGGTGTGGCCAGCAGTGCGCCTTGTGCGCCTTGGGTTATGACGACCAGTCCGGCGCCCAATCGCAATAGGCGTCCGGCGATGTCATCGAGGTTCATGCGGGGGTAGAGCCAGGTGGCGTCCTCGTCGCTGAGCTTCACGACGTCGGTGAGGTTGATGAGGTCTTCAAAGATCGAGAGTGCCTCGGCATGGCTACCGAGCAGGGAGGGCCTGATGTTGGGGTCGTAGGTGACGATGCAATCGTGGTGGCAGTGTTGCATCAATGTCTTGACAGCGCCGGCACCCGGTGCGAGAAAGGTCGCGATCGAGCCCGTATGGAGCACCTTGGGAACGTAGGCCGGGGCGGCCGGTTCAAGGTCCCAGACGACATCGAAGTTGTAACTTGCGGACCCGTCCTGGGTCAGGGTTGCCGTGGCTGATGAGGTCCTGTCCAGGGAGTAGGCACCTGGCAGTAGCGTTACGTCGGTGCTGCGCAGGTGTGTTTCAATGGCGGCGCCCCGGTCGTCGTCCCCGAGTGCGGTCAACAGGCCGGTGCTGACGCCCAGGCGGCCAAGACCATAGGCCACGTTTGCAGGGGATCCGCCGGGGTGTTCGCTCGTGCCGCCAGAGGTGACGACGACGTCGGTGAGGGCTTCGCCGATCACGATGACGTCAAGGATCCGGTTGGTGTTCTGCCAGGTCGTATTGAGATAAGTCATGGTCTGTCTCTCGTTGGAAGCTGAAGGTCGGGGGTGCCGAAGGTGCGTGAGGCCGCGGACCGGGATTGGGGCCGCGGGCTCAGCCATCCAGGTTGGCTGCACTGATCATGCCGCGTGATTGCAGGGTGGGGGCGGCCGCATACTCGCTAAAGCGCTGGATGTGGATCCTGACGCCCAGGGTAGACATGCTAGGGCCCGATACACACCTGGATGTTCTTGCGTTTCGAAAGCGTTGATCGTCACCGGTCTCCTCGATTGAAACTGGGAGCGCGCTATTTCGTCACTTTGAGTTCGCGTATCGTCAGGTCACGGAACGTGGCGCTTCCTTCATTGACGTAGAGGCGGATGCCATTGTCGCTTTCAAGCGGGAACACGCGGTGTGAGTGTACGACGCGCCCGTCTCCGACGAACATCTCGACACTGGTGCGGTCGACGAGGATGCGCAACTTGAGGCGTCCTGTTGAGGTGTCGAGCGGGGTTTGAGTTTCGCCGGCCGTTGGGTTGATCGTGGGACTCCGGTTTACGTAGGCGTAGGGGTTTCGCAGGACTGCACCGGCTGCGACATGCCTCCCGCCGCCGGGTGCGCGGCAGAGTTCAAGACCTACGTTGTCGGGGGTGGAGGCGGGGTCCCACACGAGTTCGCAGCTCAGGTCGTAGGCGAGTGCGCGGATATCGAGGTCGTGTGTTCCCGCTACCGTCACGTCGCCTAAGAAATGTGTGTGCTTTACGTAGTTCACGACGGCGGATGTGGGGGTGGAGGCGAGGTAATAGCCACCGTTTCCCTGTTTCAGGCGGACGTCGCGCACGATCATGTCGTCACCGTTGTAGGCGTCCGTCGCGAGGGTCGGCGTGTTGTGGGGGTAGTCCCAGAAGTTGGCCCAACCGATCGCCCGGCGAAGCGTGGCATCCTCGGCCCCGGATGCCTTGTGATGCGGGTAGGTTACTGCCCCGTAGAAGTCGAAACCATAGTCGAGCCATTCCGGCTCTGGATGGTCGGGAGTGAAGGAACTGCCGTCGAAGGCGCCGGTCCAGTAGGCGTAGGTCGCCGGCAGCCCCCGGCCCTTGCCGTTGACACTGGTGCCCAGTACCCAATGGGAAGTTCCGTCGTTGGCCGCCATCCGAAAAATGTCGGGGCACTCCAGGAGACCAAAGTCGGTGCGCACGAACTCGCCCACCCGGGTCCAGGAATGGAGGTCCGGTGAGACGTAGAACCCGAGCTTGTTACCTTCGGCGTTTGCCAAGAGCCAGCGCCCGCGTTCGGCGTCCCAGATGATCTTTGGGTCGCGGAAATCCTGAACGCCGGGATTCGGGAGGACGGGTGCCTCGCTGCCTGCCTTGAAACTGCGGCCGTTGTCGGTGGAGTACCAGAGGTACTGCGCCTGTTTGCCGTTTGGGGCCTGGGTGACGACGGCGATCACCGCACCTTTGCCGTAGCCCGCCGTGTTCTGTTTATCGACTACGAGGCTCCCGGTCCAGCAGTCACCGTTCGGGTTCGAAAATTTCGGGATGGCGACGCCCCGGTCGCGGAAGGCCACATGATCATGGGTGGTGGCCAGGCGCCACGATGTGCCTCCGCCACCTTCGATGTAATCCGCGTTGTACAGGTAGTAGTACAAGTATTCGCCGTTGACGAAAATGGGGCGTTGCGGGTCGTTCTTCCAGTTGTCCGGCACACTGAAGTGGTACTCCGGACGCTGATGCCGGCGCCCCCTGTCTCCGGTGGCAGCAGGTGCTGCCACCGCATTGGTAGCCATCGCCGGGGCCACGAGTAGGCTCATGGCCGCGACTCCTGCGCCGGCGACCATCAATCGTCTACTGACTCCCGCCCCCGAGACGGCGGTGTCCTGTGTACTGCGTTTTTCTTTCATGAAACTCCTGCTTTCTTTCTCATAGCGGTGCTGCCCATAGGGGGCTGTGTGAGGGGTCAGCCGGGCTCAGGGAGCCTCGAGGGAACTAGTGCCGATCGCTTTCGAAGGCCTCCCCCCCTCGGTCCAGGGATCGAGGGCCTGCAGCTGAGCGACTCCCGCGGCGGCCCTGAACAGATTCGCGCATTCCCACGTCCTTGCGGTCCGGTCGGTATTTGCAGTGTTGGTATCTGCCCCGGTGGCCGCCATGCTCATGGACAGGACGCCAAATCCGGATACTAGGCCTATGGCGAGGTTGAACCCAGCACCACGAACCTAGTGGTAGTCACTAGAGTCCGCGTGGATCGGTTCTATCAGGGCATCGGCGATGATGATCGTGGGGTGTGCCAGGCCTGTCCCTACCTTCTATCTGCGGGACGAGTTGCCGGAGTGATTTGACGATTGGCCTAGTTCCAGCTGGGGTTCTTGGGGGCGTATATATGCAACTTTTCCAGGGTGGCTGTGCCGCCTAAGGAATAGACACTCACACCAGTACTCTCTTCCAGCGGGAAAATCAGTTCCGCCAACGACACCGTGCCGGCTTGGGCGAACACTTCAACCGAACTGTGGTCAACAACTACCTGGAGCGTGTATTTTCCCACGGTCTCGACAATGGGTGCACTGTCTATCGAGGGGAATGTGCTGTGGAAATCAACCTGGCCGGAGTTATTGCGGTCAATGCTGAGCTGGCCCAGTGCGGGAGTGATGCCGATCCGGGTGCCTTCGGCGGCACCCTTGCGAACGATGAGGCCGAATTCCGTGGCGGTTCCCGCGGTGAATTCTGCCTCGAGCAGAAGCACGGGGCCCTCCGCTTCTAGCGGGTGCGTGCCCTCGGCGATGGGGAGGGCAACGGAATTGTGGAATGGGGTGGGTTCGAAATGGGTGGACATTTCTGCTCCCGGGCGTTGGATCAGTCGAGGCTGGCCAGCGACGGTGGCCAGTTCCACCTCCCGTGGGAGTGCCATCTGGCTGCGCCAGGGACCAGTGGGTGTCTCGTTGGCGTAGTCCCAATTGTTCATCCAGCCCACCATGATTCGGCGCCCGTCGGGAACGTCGTTGAATGATACGGCCGCGTAGTAGTCCCGGCCCCAGTCCAGCCACTGGTATTCGCTGAGGCGGGTTGGATCCTGGAGGCCGTCGGTGACAGTGGTGTGGGAGGTGAATGTGGTGCCGTCGAAGTCGCCGACGAAGTATTGGCCGGCTGAGCCGTTGTTGGGCCCGCCCGGGTTCAGGTTCACGACGAGGACCCATTTGAAGTTCTCCGGGTCGCCGTCCACGGGGAGGGGGAAAAGGTCGGGGCATTCCCAGATTCCTCCGGTCGCGTTGGCGGGTCCGAAGCTGCTGAGGTACTGCCAAGCCTTCAAGTCCTCCGAACGGTAGAGAACCACTGTGTGGTCCACTGCTTCCACGGCCACCATGACCCAAAACGATTCGGTGCCGGTGTCATAGCGGAACACTTTGGGATCGCGGAAATTGGCCGAGCTACGGTTCAATACCGGGTTGTCGGCGTATTTTTCCCACGTGTATCCGCCATCAAGGCTGTACGCCAGTGACTGCGCTTGGAGGCCGGAGTGAGGTGACGCTTTCGTGTAGGCACTGGTATAGATGGCAACCAGCGGCGGCTGTAACGTGGTGCCCAAACCCGAGGTGTTGTGTGCGTCAAAAACAATGCTGCCGGAGAAGATCTCCTCGTACGGATCGACCCTAATGGCCACGTCCTGCTCGGTCCAAAGGAAGAGATCTTCCGAGGTCGCATGCCCCCATGACATGTTGCCCCAGGTCGATCCGTGTGGGTTGTTTTGATAATAGAGGTGGTAAAGGCCGTTGTGGAATATTAGGCCGTTGGGATCATTGAGCCAGGTATTTCGGGCGGTGTAGTGGAGTACCGGACGGACGGTGTCGACCGCGGTATGTTGCGTATTCATGATGTGAGGTCTCAATTCGCGGCGTGCACGTTGGTGCCCAGGCAGGCGGATGTGGATGCCTAAGGAGGTAAATGGGTGTGCGGGGATGGACGTCTCAGTTACCTGGCGGAAGGATAGTCCAAGGCCCAGTGGGAGTCAGTGAGTTGGACACGCTGGCTGGGCCCGGCTGGTGACGTGTAGTGCCCGCCTGGGCCGGCCGTGCCGGGTGCACGATTCGCACCCCGCGCGTCAGGAACAGCGGAGAGCAGAAGCCGCGTGTAGGGGTGGTGAGGGTTAGCCATCAATTCCAGGCTTTCGCCGCCCTCAACCAGCTCGCCGGCGCACATGACCATGGTTTTATCGGCGATGTAGCGAGCTGAGGCCAGGTCGTGGGTGATGTACAGCATGGACACGCCGCGCTCATCGCGGAGCCGTCGCATCAGGTTAAGGATGCCGATGCGTACAGACACGTCCAGCATCGAGGTCGGTTCATCTGCGAGGATGACCTCGGGTTCCGCTGCCAAGGCGCGTGCGATAGCCACGCGTTGACGTTGTCCGCCGGAGAGCTGGTGCGGATATCGCTCAAGCATGGCTTCATCGAGCCCGACGGCGGCGATCAATTCGCGAACTTTGGCCCGGAGCTCGTTCGTTCCAGCGGGACCCTGGTGGAGGAGGAGCGGACGGACCAAAAAATGCTCGATCCGGTGCGCGGGGTTGAGGGATCCGAAGGGGTCTTGGAAGACCATTTGGACCTTACCCCGGTAGGCCATAGAGGCCTTGCGCTTTTGGGTGGCAAAAATATCCTCCCCATCTAATATGAGCGATCCACTGGTTGGCTGCTCTAACCGGGCCAGTATCCGGGCAATAGTGCTTTTTCCACTGCCTGATTCCCCCACCAGGGCAATGATCTCGCCTTGGCCTATGTCGAAGGAAACGTTCTTGACCGCCGGGACGGTGGTGCGGAAAGGGAATGATCCGCTGTGGTAGTCCTTACTCAAATTTCGGACTTGAACCAAGGATTGGGCCCTTGTTCCATGTACGGTTTCGAATCTGCTGGGGATGCTCATTGGGCGAGCCTTTCGGGGGGTACGACAAATTCCGGAACCAGCAGACAGGCCGCGTCATGGTTTTCGGCCGCCGGACGCAGAACAGGATCCTGGATTCGACAGGCGTCCATCGCCAGCGGGCACCGGGGGTGAAAGCTGCAGCCTGAGGGGCGCCCGGCCGATGTCGGCGGCGCGTCCGGCAGCCCCAGCAGTTCGGTCCGTGGACCGCTCAGCGGCGGGAAAGCATTCATCAGTGCCGTGGTGTAAGGGTGCAGAGGATCATCGAGCAGAACGTTTGACGGTGCCACCTCCACCAAACGGCCGGCATACATGACGGCCATGCGGTGCGACAGTTCGACCATCAAGGAGATGTCGTGGGTGATGAACAGAACGGAGAATCCCAACGATTGCTGGAGTTCTTTGATCTGCGCCATGATGTCTCGCTGGACCACCACGTCCAGGGCTGTGGTGGGCTCATCCATGATGAGCAGTGAAGGGTTGAGCGCCAGCGCAATAGCAATGACGACACGTTGGCGCATTCCGCCGGAAAGCTGATGCGGATAAGACTTGAGCCGGTCTGCCTTGATATCCACCAGGCTCAGTAGATGGGCTGCGCGCTCTCGGGCTTCCTTCTTGGGCATTTTTTCATGGGTCGTGAAAACATCCATGATCTGCTCGCCGATGGTCATGACGGGGTTCATGGCGTTCATGGCACTTTGGAAGACCATGGACATATCACGCCAACGCGTCCGACGCAGTTCTTCATCGCTGAGCGTCAGCACATTGCACTGGTTGAGATCAATACTTCCAGCGGTGATTTTGGCCGGCGCCTGGAGCAAGCGCATGACAGCGTTAGCGATGGTTGACTTTCCACAACCGGACTCGCCGGCCAGTCCAAAGATTTCTCCGGCTCCGATGTCTAGGCTGACGCCGTCGACGGCGTTAACCGTTCCCAGGCCCGTCGTGTAGCTGACGCGCAAGTCCTTGATGCTCAACACCGGGTTCGACGCCGCACGAGGGCCGGCGTGGGGCCCGCCCTGCAAGATGGTGCTCATAGTTAGTCTTTCTTTTCTGCCCGCAGGCGAGGGTTAGTGACCTCGTCAACGGCGTAGTTGATCATGGCCAGGGCAAAGGCAATCAGTGCGATGGCCAGACCCGAGGGAATAAGAACCCACCAATCACCTGTCATCATGGCGCCGTCGTTATTAGCCCAATACAGATTGGTTCCCCAGCTCACTGAAGAGGTGTCGCCTAGGCCCAGGAACTCCAATCCTGCTTGGGCGCCAATGCCGTAGATAATGCAACCCAGCAGCGTGCTCATGACGATCGATGCCATGTTCGGCATGATCTCCAGGAACATGATCCGCCACGTCTTTTCACCTGTGACGATGGCCGACGCTAGAAAGTCCTTGCCGCGAATCGAGAGTGCTTGAGATCGCAGCACACGTGCGCTGCCGGCCCAGCCGGTAATGACTAGGACGATGACAACTGTCGCGGGTCCCGGCGGCAGGAACGCGGCAAGCACAACCAGCAGGGGCAGTCCCGGGATCAGGAGGAAAATATTGGTCAGCAGCGAGAGTAACTCATCGGTTACTTTGCCGAAGTAGGCCGAGGCAATGCCGACCAGGCAACCGATGAAGGTGGCGATGAGCCCCACCGCGAAGCCGACTGACAGTGAGCTTCGCGATCCCCACAGGGTCAGGGCCAGGACGTCCTGGCCCTTGGCCGTGGTACCGAGCCAATGATCTGCTGACGGGGCGGCCGAGACATCCGCGGTGAAATTCGACGGGTTGCCTGGCATCAGCACAGGTGCCAGGACCGCCAGCACGACGAAGAGGAACAGAATGGTCAATCCAAACAGTGCCTTTTTATTGGTGAGCAGGCCGTGGGCAAGTCCGCCGCCGGTGACCTTGGAAAAGATGCTTCGTGGGGCAGACGGCGGGGTCTTGGTGTCTCCTGAGGTGCTGGTTTGCCGTTGTGACTGGGAAATTGACATGGCGAGGAGTCCTTAGCTGACCCGGACCCGAGGGTCCAGGCGTACGTAGATGATGTCGACGAGGAAGTTCGCTGCCAGTACCGCGGTCGTAATCGTCAGGAAGATTCCCTGGGTCAGCGGATAATCCAGGGCCTGCACGGAATTCAGGAGTTGATAGCCAATGCCGGGGTAGGCAAAGACCGTCTCGGTCAGCAGGGCGCCACCGACCACGAAGCCCAGGGACATACCGAAGGCAGTGATCGAGGGCAACATGGCGTTCCGGGCCGCGTAGTGGAACATGATTCGCCCGGAGCGCAAGCCCTTGGCCCGGGCCATGGTGATGTAGTCCTCGGCCGTGGTGGCAATCATGGTGTTTCGCATGCCCAGCATCCACCCGCCAATGGAGACCAAAACAATGGTCAGCGCTGGCAGCACAAGGTGATTGGCGACGTCGGCCACGTAACTGAAGCTGAACGAAGGCTCCACACCGTCGGTAAATGCGTGGTTGAGCGGGAACCAACCCAACACGATGCCGAAGAGGTACAGGGCCGCCATGGCGAGCCAGAAGTAGGGAAACGAGCCTACAAAGACGAGCAATGGCGGGAATACCGAGTCCAGGAACTTCCCCCGCCTCCACGCGGCAATGATGCCCAGCAGATTTCCAAGCACGACGGCGATAATCAAGGACGTGGCACCCAGCAACAGCGTCCAGCCAATTTCGGAGCTGATCACCGAGGAAACCGGTGTCGGGAAACGGGAGAGGGAAATACCCATGTTGCCCCGGAAAATATTGCCGATGTAGTCAAGGTACTGCTGCCACAACGGCTTGTTGGTCAGGCCGAAAAGCTGGCGCAGCGCTGCTATCTGGTCCGGACGCATTTGAGTCTGGACCTGGGCAAACATGCGACTGACAGGATCGCCGGGCATCAGCCGCGGGAGAAAGAAGTTGAGCGTGATGCAGGCCCAGAAAGCGATCAGGTAAAACCCGAGCCTGCGCAGAAGAAACCTCATTGGGTGCCTGCTACTTCACTGGTTTGAGCGACGTCAGCACCAAGGTGGTGGTGCTGGAGCGTGCCGAAAGGGTTGCATAGGGGTCAGTAGCGGTGGGCCAGCCGGTGAAGTTTTGGTCTGAGTACGCGCCCCAGACCGGGCTCGGGAACAGGGGAATCGCCGGTGCCGTGGTATTGAACCGGGCCTGCAATTGGTCCACGATCGTCTTCTGCTTGGCCGGATCCGATGTTGCCGCCATCTGGTTTAGGAGGCTCGTGGCCTGAGCATCACCGAAGCGGTGGTAGTTCTCATTAGCGGACGTACCGACCGGCACTACACTGTTTTGTGACATCTCGCCACGGTAGAACTCGTATGGGGTTGTCGCGTCGTTCGTCCAGACGATTCCGGTATCGAAGGTTCCCTTGGAGTAGCCGTCAACCACCTGGGACCAGTCCGGTGAGCTGACAGTCATCTGGACCCCGATTGCCTGCATGTTCTTGGCAATCACCTGTGCCACGGAGATCCAGTCAGAGGACGCCGAGCCCACGGAAATCGAGAAGGCGAAAGGCTTGCCCGACTTGAGCGTGCGGATGCCGTTGGCGCCGCGCGGGTAACCGGCCGCGTCAAGCATCTTGTTGGCCTCTGCGACGTTGAGTTTCGTCCAATCGCAGCTGTTGACAATGGAGGCGTCCTTCCAGCTGGCATACCCGTCGGTGAGTCCTGTGCAGTCTGCGGGATGCGTGTAGCTTGACTCGCCCAAAGTTGCCACCTGGCTGCGATCCACTGCCATACTCAACGCCTTCCGGACGTTCACGTCATTGAACGGCGCTTTGGTGGTGTTCAACTGCCACTGGATGGTGCCTCCAGTTGTGGGGTACCAGAATTTGCGGTGTGCCGGATCCTTGTCGACATAGCTCTTTTGGATCGAGGGAATGAACTGATCGCTCCAGTCAACGTCACCGTTTTCAAAGGCCAGGTTGGCGCCGGAGTTGCCTGCAAACGCCAGCATTTCAATCCCGTTGATCTGCTGCTTCTGCGGCTGCCAGTAGTTCGGGTTCTTATCCAGCTCATAGGACTGGGTCTGGAAATGCGAAACCTTCGTGTACGGGCCAGTTCCTACCGGGTTGGCATTGGTGAACTTGGCGGGGTCGCTGACCTTGGACCAGACGTGTTCCGGCACAATGACCTGGGCGCCGATCTCGTACAACCCGGGTGAGTAAGCCTTGTTGAAATCAAAGCGCACAGTGGTCGGGTTGACCGCGCTAACTTTTGAAAGGTAGGAATAGCCGCCCTGGATCTTCTGGGCCAAGGTGAAGGTGCTGACAACGTCAGCCGCTGTCATGGGCTGTCCGTCCGACCACTTGACATCGCTGCGCAGCGTGAAGGTCACGCCCTTGCCGTCGGGGTCAACGGTCCAGGACTTGCCCAGCCACGGGACAGCCTTGCCAGTCATGGGGTTGACAATGAGCAGCGGCTCAAAGACTGCCTGAGTGGTCATGGGCAGCGCGGTGGGGGAAAACGGGTTGAAGTTGGCGGTGAAGGTGGCGGTGTCTTCGCGTGGGATGCGCAGAATTCCGTCTGAAGTCTTGCCTGCACTGGCGCCGTGGACGCCACTGCAACCAGAGAGGGCCATGGCACCTAGAACTGCGGATGCGGCAAGGATAGTCAGGGATGTGGAGCGCTTATTTTTGGGCATGAGGTAGCTCAATTCGTCGTAGATCTGAATGAGGGTATGAAGGGAGAGGGGTGTGTTGAAGCGTGGGGTTGTCTAGCGGGATCTGTGCGGAACGCCTACGGAACTCCGCTCAATGAGCGAACAACCCACGAGAGTTTCACGGACCGGGCCGTAGTTCCCCGAGGCAATTTCTGCCAGGGACCTGACGCCCAAGGCAGCCATCTCTCGAAAGGGCAGCGCGATTGTGGTCAAGCTGGGGCGCAGATAGTTGGAAATAAGTTCCTGGTTGTCGAAGCCAATCACGGAGACGTCTTCGCCAATGGTCAGCCCGCGTTCCTTAATGGCGTCATAAGCACCCATGGCCATGCGGTCTGTGGCACAGAAGATGGCCGTGGGCGGGTCGGCGGCATTGAGAAGCGAGAAGGCCGCCTGGTAGCCCTGGTCAGCCTCACCGCCTGCATTGATAATGAGGCCTTCATCCAGTGCAATGCCCTCTTGAGCCAGCGCGAAGGTGTATCCCTCACGTCGACCGATGGCGGCGGGAATAGTTGGATCCAAATTGATCATCCCGATCCGGCGGTGGCCGGCATCGATTAGTCTCATGGCGGCAGTGTGTCCGCCTGCTCTTTCATCCGGAGTGATGGACGGTAATTTGCCGTTCTGGTCAAAGCAGTGGACCAGAACGGCGGGAACCTCGCTGATGGTATCGGGCAAATTCACGCCGCGGTGCCATGCCGTAGCGTAGATCAACCCCGCGACTCGGTGCTCAAGCATCATTTCGATCGCCTTGCGTTCCGACTTATCGGTCCCATCGGTGCTGGCAATCAGCAGCATTCGCCCTTCCAGGGCCGCCTGCTCCTGCGCGCCGCGAACAATGTCCATCGCGTATGGACCGGTGACAATTTCGGTGATCAGCCCATACAGCTTCGATTCCTTGGAAGCCAAGGCTCGAGCACTTGCGTTCGGTCGATAGCCGAGTTCTGAGACCGCCTTCTGTACGCGTAAGCGCGTCTCATCTGAGATCCCAGCGTCGGTGTTTCCACTCAGAACGAACGAGACAGTGGTCCGCGAAACCTTGGCGTGGTTCGCCACGTCCAACATGGTCACTTTGGCGCGAAGTGGCTCGTTCATCGTTGAATAATCCGTTCGTTGACATCTACTGGACAAACAGACCATCTAACGCGCTTATCTAACGCGCGTTAGATGGTGTGAGATAAACCATAAAACACTCTGGAGGGATGTGTCAATCATGTTGCCTCCGAATTTCACCCACTTCTCGGGCAATGGCACACCAGACATCACCAAGTCACGGCCCAACGGGCCAAAGACGCAGACGTCGAGGCCTACAGCGAACGACCAGAAATTGGTTCCGCCAGTCCGCTCAGCTCCCTCCCCCAGATGATTGATTCCAAGGGGTCAGTGGTCGCAAACTGTCCGGGAACGGCGGATGGTCGGTGCAGTCCCGAGTGCACGCCGGGGTCCTCGCATCGACCTCTGTGATCAGACCCGATGTCCCGAAGCAAACTAGAAAACTTGCTTCGCTCCGGGATCCAGGAATTCTCACTGAAGACGAATTCTCGACAACGAGGTCTGAACTGCTGGCCCGCCCCTGACTCCTTCGACCTTCTCTATGGGCTTCACAGGTCCCAAATTCGGCAGCCGGGACGTTTTCAACAGCAGTGAGGGGAAGCCTTGGCACAAAAAACCATCGTCGTCATAGGCATCGCTCTGAGGGCGTCTGCCAAGCTCAAATCCGCACGCAATCGACGCCGGGTCACCTACCGTGGCTGTCCCGTCATTGTTTGGGGCGCCCTTTCGAGGAAGCACCGAGTACATCCTCAACACTTCTTTGCTCGCGCCTGTTCACAGTAGTAAACTGTAGTAGAAGACAGGGGCAGGTTCCCTGTTATGGATTACTGAGGGTCCCGCGGCCAGGAGTTGCGGGGCCCTCAGCTTTTAACTCCTTCTTAGTGCCTGCCGCCACTGCTTCCGTCATCATCCTCACCCATTCCCCCCTCGGCAAACACCACGGAGATTCTCCGGCCTACCACCTGTTCGCTGTTAAACTGTTCTCAGTTTGGCTCACGAAATTGACCCCAATTTAGGCTGACCAGGTCGGCCAGTCAGAGGCAAATGGCCACCAACTTGGGGTGGGTAGTACTCCACTCCCCCAACAAAGCGTCACCAAAAACACAATTCACGACCGATAATGGACACATGACTGGTGGGGTCGAGACCACGCCTCAAACAACCGGAATTGGTGAACAGTGACGGACCTCCATTCACAACCAGTGACATGCGGTCCGCCATGTCGATGAACCTGCAAACGGCCGTCAAACGGCATATCCGGCGCTGCGCGGCCGGCCTCGTCACGTTTTACTCACGTTTTTGAACGAAAACCCGTGCCAATTATTGGCATGCCAAAGGGGCCCCGTTGTCCTGCACTCCCTCCGGAATTTGGCGGTTCTTGGCGTCGGTTGAAGCCTGTTGGCATGAGGTTCCTGGGTTTCTCTTGGCCGCCGGTTCGAGTCCGGCCCGGGGCACCAAAAAGGGCCTCTGACCTGCGGCTTTACTGTTTCTGCCGGGTCCGCAGAAGGGGCCAAATCACGCTTTACTCACGTTTTTGAACGAAAACTTGGTCACGTTTTTGGCCTGTTCGGAGTCCAAACAGGCCCCATTTTGTCGCCACGTTTTTCAATCTGCAAGCGTAAAACCGCGGAATTCCGCGGTTTTTTTGGGGTCCGTTCGACGCGGCGCCATGCCGGCGAACTTTCGGCCCTCCGATCGCCCTGCTCGCCGCACCGGGCACCGCCGGCCAGCCAAGGACGTCCTGTGTTAATGCAGGCAGTCCGGCGCGGTCGAATCAATCGTCCACGTCACGTAATTCGGCAATATTTCCCGGGACCACCGGCCCAAGGTAGGGCTGTGGACGGTACGCGCAGGCCCAACCTTCCGTACTACACCACCCCTCAACACATCCCCTCAGAGGTTTTTAGCGCGGTGCACGACCCCTCCGGGACTCGCCAAGGCAGTGACGGCCGGATCCGGGTTCAGCCCCACGTGTCCCCGTGGTCGTCCAGGCTTTGTCGGATCCAGCGCGATCCCGGGCCCTCGGCCGCGGCCTCGTCCCCGGGGTTGAAGAGGTGGCACTTCTTCAGGGAGAGGCAGCCGCAGCCAATGCAGTCATCAAGGGAGCCCTGGAGTTTTTCCAGCCGGCGGATTCTTGCGGCCACCAACTGCGCCCAGTGCGTGCTGAGCCGGTGCCACTGCTCCTGGCTCGGCGCCCTGTCCAACGGGAGTTCCGCCAGCGCGTCCCCAATCTCAGCCAGGGTCAGGCCCACCCGCTGCCCCGCCGCAATGATCGCCAAGCGCCGCAGCGTGTACCGGCGAAAGAGCCGCTTGTTCCCGGCCGTCCGTTCAGAAGTGATCAACTTGCGGGACTCGTAATACCTCACGGTGGGCACCGACAGGCCCGCCCTGCCCGCAATCTCACCGATGGGCAGCAAACTCTTGGAGACAGCAGTGGCCATGAACCCATGATTGCACCCCACCGTCTTGACCTCAAGCAAACTTGAGGTGGTTCCATGGGCATGCACCCCAAACACCACGGCAAACACCCGATTCCCCCCTGGAAGGCACCGCATACATGAAAATCCTCAACGTCACCCTCACCGCCCGCGACCCCGCCACAGCGGCCCGGTTCTACCGCGACACCCTCGGGCTGCCGGTCACCTCGACGCTTGCCGGCGTCGAGGTCATTATCGGCCACAGCCGCCTGACACTGACCGCCGGAGACCGGTATGACGGGGCACACCACCTCGCCTTCGGCATCCCGCCCGAGGAATTTGAGCTCGCCCACCAGTGGCTGGCCCGCCGCGTCCCCCTCATCAAGGCCGGCGGCTCCGAGGTCATCGCCGGATCCGAAGAGTGGGGATCCCGCTCCCTCTACTTCCCGGGACCTGAAGGCATCATCCTGGAATTCATCGCCCGCAACGCCGACGCCGGCACGGCCCCCACCGCAGGCGATAACCCGCACATGCTCTCCATCAGCGAAGTCGGCATGGGCGTCGAGAACGTCCTGGACGCCGCAGCCACGCTGTCCAGGGAACTGGGCATCCCCCACTACTACGACCTCTCCACCACCTTCGCCTCCATGGGAAGCCACGACGGCCTCCTGATCCTCGTGGACCAGGACCGGACCTGGTACCCCACCAAAACCTCCACACCAGCCCGCGGGCCCCTCATGGTCCACATCGAAGCACCAGCGCGGAATTCCCGCACAAACCTCAACCAGTGGACCACCATAACCAGCTCATAGCCGCCGCCATGGCCAGCCAGACTTCCACCCCATTGAAAAACGTTCCGGCCACGGCACTGACCACGGCCACTAGGCCTTGACCACCGACCTGGTTTGGGGACTGAGGGCCTGCGCCATCGACAGTGCGGCGTGCCAAGGAATTTCGTAGCGGGCATGAAATCATCACTGCATGACGGGGACAATTTATCTTGGCGGCGGCGGATCAGACGACGAGGAGGCAAATTTGTGGATCGAAGCCTTCCACCCGGGCTTGCGGGTAACAGTGTGGCCGTTTGCGCGCCGTGGACTTGAGGACCGCCGAAGCGCCGGCCGTTGGATCACCGGCGCCCTCGAACGGTTCAATCCCTCACATGTCGATGTCTGGACCACCACCGAGGCGCGAATGGACGGCGGCCTCGGAGGCACGGACATCATTGCCATTCCGGGCGGGAACACCTTTGACTTACTGGACACCCTTCAGTCCTCAGGGCTGCTTCCGGCCCTGCGTTCCTTTCTCGACCGTGGCGGGCTCGTCTACGGCGGTATCCTGATGGGGGCCGATATCGGCATCGCACGGGAAACAGATCCGAATGATCCAGGCCTGCAGGACACTACCGGCATGGGGCTCTTGGGTGAACTGGACGTGCTCCCCCACTACACCGGTGCGCTGCTTGGCCTTGCACGCTCACACCATGCCCGAAGCGGCCGTGGCGTGCTTTGCCTTCCCGAACGAGGCGGCGTCATTGTCAAGGACGGAACCATCCGCAACGTGCACCTACAGCTTCGCCGGAAAAACCATTGCCCAGCGCACCGCTGCCGCCGGAACAGTAAAACTTGCCGTCATCATCAGTGACGGCGTCGACACGACACAAACCATCCTGCAACCA
This sequence comes from Arthrobacter silviterrae, assembly GCF_011045165.1. Taxonomy (GTDB): domain Bacteria; phylum Actinomycetota; class Actinomycetes; order Actinomycetales; family Micrococcaceae; genus Specibacter; species Specibacter silviterrae. The sequence goes on along the minus strand of NZ_JAAKZI010000030.1, from coordinate 8,030 downwards.
GCGACAACCACCACATCAGTCACTCGCTACACGGACGCCTATGGCCTCAACCGGGGCGCCACCCAAACCGCCACCGGCGCCTACACCACCGCCCCCGCCGCCACCTGCGGCATCAGCACCAACGGGGCGAACCCCGCCGGCTACTCCGCCGCCAATGGCTACATCGGCGGCCTCGCCGACACCATCAGCACCCTCACGCACCTCGGCGCCCGCGACCCCGACCCCATCCTCAACCGGGTCAAGCAACAAGACTTCTCCGCCTACCAATACGCCAACGCCGACCCCATCAACAACTCCGATCCTTCAGGGTTTGCAATCGCTGGACCCAGCGAAGGCATCCCCCTGCGACCGAACGATGTATGGAGCAACTATTACGCCTCATCCCAACCTGTTACATGGAACAGTAGTCTTGATGGCTCGGGTGGAAGCTTCACGCGAGATGTCACGGATTACAAAGCCTACGGTCAAGGACCGCCCAATAACGCCATCTCGGGTCCCGCATATAACGGGCCCAGCAAAGCACCATATGCAGACGACATGACCACAGGAATATTAGGGATCGCCGCCGGAGTCACCTGCTTCTTCACAAGCGGCATCGAATGTCCGGCCGCGATAACCAGCGTCAAGCTGAAACAAGAAAACGACGCCCAAAACAAGGCAAACCTCCCACCTGTGCCCTGGGACAAGCACCTGGATCAGCCCGACCAAGCGTACTATGATTCCTGGAAGAACATTAAGGAACAATTTTGGACAAATGGCCATATTCCACCAGAAGTATTCAGGGTCCTTCATCGCGTTGACGAGAAAGACAGCGTGTTTCCCGGATATTCAGGTAAAAAAACCATATAAAAATTATGCAGGTCCAAAATATCAACTGTTGCCAAAAATAGTGAATGCCGACACCGTAACCTATACGGAATGGGACATCTACCCCGATGTCAAAGGAGTCGATAGAGGCAATTATCGACTAATAACAGGGAGTGATCATTCTGCGTACTTTACGTCCGATCACTACTTTAGTTTCGTATCGATAAGATAAGAGTGCTCATGGACTTCAAGAAGGTTTATATTGAATTCTCTGTCCAGCTTCTGGAAGCAACGGACAGCGAGTTGTGGTCGCTGAAATATAAGCTTGACGAAGATGGGATGTCTTGTCGAGTGCTACGGGGCCGGAAAATGCACACAATATCGGACTTGTTCGATGAATTCGCTGCCGTTTTGCAATTCTCGTATTATTTCGGACACAATTGGAATGCTTTTGACGAGTGTTTGAGCGAGATGCAGTACTTTCCATTTGGTCATGGGATCGTATTGTTGATAAGCAGGGCGGATGAAATATTGTCCCAGGAGCCGGAATCGTTGTCCATATTTTTTCAAATCTTGAAGGATGCATCCGATACCTACGCTCGGCCCATTGAACGCGGTGAATGGTGGGATAGACCCGCAATCCCATTTCACGTGGTATTCCATACCCAGCCGGGCGTTGGGCAGCAGTTCGTGAATACGTGGAGAGATGCTGGCCTGAAAATTGTTCCCTGCTCTGCTGATTAGACAGGCCGCCTGCAAAGTCGTTTAGACAATATGAGTTGAGGTTGGTTGGGGTTCCTGCCCGTCCGGGGCGGCCATTGTCGCCGGGCGGTCCGGCGACTCCGGCTTGATGCTGGCGGGTTTCCGTCGTGTTGAGGGCGGCGCCGCCGGGCCTATAGCCCGGCGGGAATAGCCTTGTATCCGGACGGGTAGGGTTTGGGGACTGGGAGCCCTACAGCGGGGGCGCCGGAAGGCTGGGATGTGGTTGATACGTGGGTAAGATTCGGGAATGAAGATCTCGTACCGTCACTGGGTTCAGTTTCGTGGTCAGGCGCTAGGTTTGGTGTGGCAGACCGATGATGCAACTCAGGAAGTGGAGGGGGACACTGATGGTGTTCTTGTCGACAACGGCAGAGTCGTCGTCGTCCATGCGCCAGAGGATTTTTCCGTAGTGGCAGGCCGGTACGGCCTGAGATTGGAAAAGGACAACGATGAAGTTCAAAATTTGGATGGACTGGAACGATTGCTGGATCTGCCGGCTTCGGACGATATTTGCACTCAGGTCTTGAACGCGTGGAACTTGCTTGACGATATTGCCCGCAGTGTCGGCCGCACACCGGACCCCCGATCCCCAGAAGTGGATACGTGCTACGACAAGCTTTTCTGGGGCAATAATCTAGAAAGCGTCACACCCGATGGCGAACACTACAGCCCCTATTTCAGCGATGAGGAGCGGCGCCTCATCGCCGATGTCCTCGACCGGGGACGAAGGGTTCTAGCCGCTCATATCTGATCTTCCCAGGGGCAGGGGCCGCCAGCCGAAGGGCTTGCGGGACAGAAACAGAATATTGTCCGCGTCCGGCGACAAACACCATGCCGCACCGGGTGGCCGAAAGGGCGAGGTGCAGGCACCAGTCCGATCGATGGTGCGGGCACGCACTCTAGCCACCATGTCGATGCATCAGGAGGATCTGAATGATCAGCAAATGGACGAGGGAAGCAAGCCGATTCGTGCTTGAGGATCGCTGGATCCGCGTACGGGCTGACCGTTGCACCGGGGGTGGTGGCCAGGTGATCGACCCCTATTACGTCATTTGTGCCAGCGACTGGGTGTCGATCCTCCCCATGACCAATGATGGGAAGGTGTTGGTCATTGAGGAGTATCACCACGGTGGCGGTGTGGTCGCTCCCGGTCTCCCCGGCGGAGGGATCGAAGCCGGCGAGGACCCGGCGACTGCAGCCGAGCGGGAACTTCTCGAGGAAACAGGTTACCGCCCCTCACAGCTGTTGGCCGTGGGAAGCGCCTACGCAAACTGGGGAAACCAGGACAACCTGATCCATTACTTTGTTGCACTCGGTTGCGAACGTACCGGGGAACAATCACTCGACGCGAACGACGAGATCGAAGTGCGCCACGAACGGGTCGAAGACATCCTCCAGCCAGGCTTCTTCAAGCAAAGCTTCCACCTTGCCAACATCCTTCTCGGACTGCCACATCTACAACGAAGCGCCGGCTGGCAGCCGGCACCCGGCGGAGAGTCAATCACGGCACGCGGGATGCGCGGCGGAGATAAACCCAGTGGCAAGGCGGAGCCGCTACCGCCAGGGAATATCCGCAGGCGGGATGGTCCCGTTCGCTTGACCTTGGACGGGCTAATTGTTGCGCTGTCTTTCCATCCAGCGCGAGGGGCTGGCTAAAGGTTCGAACCCGAACTTTGCGTAAAGACCCTGGGCGTCCTCCGTAGCCAGAAGCATGCGCTTCAAGTTCAGCGGCTCGAATACATCCATTACCCCGTTAATGAGGGCGACGCCGATACCCTGCCCCCGGACCTCGGCAGCGACAAACACATCGCAAAGCCAGGCAAAGGTGACGCCGTCCGTGACTACACGTGCGTAAGCGAGCTGCCGGCCCGTCCCTGTCTCATAGACGCCGAAATTTCGGGATCCTTCAATCGCCCGGTCTTGCGTTGCACGGGACCTTCCCTTCGCCCAGTAGCTCTCCTCGCTGAGCCACTGATGCACTTGTACCCGATCGATATCGGCATCATCTGAAGAGAAACGGTAGATCGAATTCATCCCACCATCCAACCACAACTCATTCACTCCCTTCGGCCCGTCATTGTGCCCTTCCATTGGCGGCCGAATCGACGCTTCGCTTCCCCGCCTTCACGCCCCCACGTGCCACTACCGGGACGAGTCGTCCGTGTTCTGCCGGGCGGCCTGATTTTCCAGTAAGGCGAGGGCTTTCTCACTCGCATCGCGAATCCGATGCAACGCACCAACAACGCTGATGCTGGCGAACAGCACTACGAGGATCAGGACGACGAGCAACAAAGTAATATCCATGGGTCCACTCTCCCAGAGCCGGCAACAGAACCGAAAATGGGCCGTCCACCCGTGACTTCACATCGCCCATGCATGTACGCCTGACGTGGCGGGGTCCCACGGAATGGTGCCCGGTCGTGGAAGGGCCTGCGGGACTTCACCATGTTATGCATAGAATTCCTCCACTGATGAAAGTCCCGACGCTGAGGGTGCCATCGACGTACGTCCGCCAATAGGTCAGGATGGGAACCGTGGATGCATTTTTGCGGGTTGAGATTTTCCCCGGCGACGTGGATGTGACGACGGATTTCTACGAACGTTTAGGCTTTCACGTCACGGCCCGCAATGACGGGCCTCCGCGCTATGCGTCGATTCGCATGGGAACGGTTCGGATCGGTGTCTGCGAAGCCGAACCAGTCGATCCTGCGCAGCGCGCTCATCCGGTGATGACGGAAATGGTGATCGAGGTCGATGATGTGTATGCCCTGCGAGACAGAATCGTCGATCGGGGCATCATTCCCACGGAGAACCTGCAAGAGCGGGAATGGGGGCTAACCGACTTCCGCGTCACGGACCCAGACGGCTACTACCTCCGATTCACCAGCCGCGCGGATTGAACTGAACCGTCCACATCCTTAAACCGAACCTCCTGCGGGACCGATTCTCTTTGCCCGCTCCGAAAGACTCATTTTGGCAGTGCAACCGTGCAACCCGATCCGATATTGCCATTCCCTCTCTCCACCTCCGCCATCATTTCCAACGATGCAGTGCCTGCTCACTACGAAACTGTGGGGCGGTCCGCGTACGCAAGCAACCCAGCATTGCTTACATTGCAGCAGTTCGGTCCGGCTCGGAAAGCCACGGACGTGCTATTTCTTCAGTCGTGGATAATGTCCTTTATGAGTGTGTTATTTGATTACTTCTCTGCTGGGTCTGACGAGGAAGCCGCAACAGTGATCGATCGCGTGGGAGGTCCCGGTTCCCAAGCAACGATTGTGCAGCCCGAGCCGACGCGTGGCATCTTCGGCCGCAAACGCACAACGGTTTCACCGGCGTTCGGCACTGACCCCGAACTTGTCGTCTACGATACGGTTTCTACGAAAAATCTTGATCCCGTTGTACAGCTCGGAACCTTAGAGGAACTGATCACCGGCAAGGCCTACGACGACATTGTTCAGGATCCTCGCAGCGGACACGAAGTTGCGATCGGGGCCGGAGGTGAGCGCCTCGTGCTGACGCTCACTGGCGCCCTGATGTCAGCCCTAGCCGCTGCAGACGACGATGTCCTCGAGCAAGTCGCAGTCCCATGGTCGGAGACGGAGGAGTTCGGGAACGCAGCCGATCCGCAAGATCTTGCCGACTTCTTAAAGAGTTTGTCCCGCCTTGCTCGTCGGGCCGACGCCTCAGCAAAGCGTCTTTACTGCTGGGTCTGCGTGTAGCCGATGGCGGACCTTATCCCATGTGATGACGTACGTGGGGCGCTTTAGCAGCATGTGCGGAGGTTCTTCGCTGGGCGACAAATTGAGACCCTCACCTGAAGCTCAGGTCCGGTCCTCGAACAGAATCCACATTTCCGTGTCTTAGGGGTTGAACCATCGCTGCCAAAGGATCCCTGGACGTACAACTCGATCGGCGGCTGGACTGCAACCGAGGCTGAGAACCTCGGGATGGAGTTCATCATCTGCACCGCGGTCGGCGACGATCGTACCGTCGTGCTTCTCGCCATGACCCCCTCCTACAACCGTGGTGGCAAGCTCCGCGTCGGCCATACACTTCCCATAAGGGAGCCATGGACGATCGGGGCGCTGCGCGATCACCTCTTAGTGTCCGTACCCTACCCATTCCGTCCCGAGCTAGAGAACGCGCACGTCGGCGACCGTCACGTGGATTTCCTATGGTGCTCCCCCTTGCATCGGCCCTGAACCGGTCAGCGGTCCACCTGTTGCATAATGTAGGCATGGACAGGTCAGAGCTCGCTGGCGTTCTCGCGTCGGAAGGATTCGCCCCGGATAGCTACGCCCTGCACGGCAGCGACAGGAACGACACGCTGAACATCGAACAGCAGGGGTCAAAGTTTGTGATCTACTACTCGGAACGAGGAACCCGGAATGTTTTACACGAGTTCCCAACCGAATCCGAGGCCTGTGACTACTTCTTAAACCTCATGCATCGCGCCCGCCGTGAGACGAAGCAGCCCGATTAGCCGACACGACTGGAGACGTGCCCACGGCCTTGCGGAGCCCCGTCCCGCTGGGGCATGTTCACCGGGCAACATGCTGGAGTCGTCTGCGCGTATTGTTGACGGGTGTTTGAACCCCGCCAGCTCAGTGAAAATATCGGGATGCGCATCCTGCGCCCCAGTGACGCGCCGGCGCTTGCCGCCGCGTATGTGCGCAACTGTGAATATCTTGCCCCGTGGGAGCCGGTGCGTCCCGAGGAGTACTACACGGAGGTGTGGCAGGCCGCTGACATTGCCAACCGCCTGGCCGCGATGAAATCCGGGGACGGGTATCCCCTGGGTTTGTTTGCCGGTGATGCCATCGTGGGACGGTTCAACGTGGCCGGAATCGTGCGCGGCTCCTTCCAGAGTGCGGGGCTGGGCTACTGGGTCGACAGCACGTACACGGGCCGCGGCCTTGCCTCCACGGCAGTCGGGGTGATCGTGGAAACGGCACGGGACGGGCTCGGACTACACCGCCTCGAGGCAAGCACCCTGGTGCACAATGCCGGATCGCAACGGGTGCTGGTAAAGGCAGGCTTCCGGCAGATCGGGATGGCTCCACGGTACCTGGAAATCGCCGGGGAATGGCAGGACCACAACCTCTACCAAATAGTCCTCCACGACTAGTGGACTTGACCTGCACACCATGGAGCGGTCCAAGCCATTCGCATCGCTGCCCGCCCCCTGCACGCGGAACGGCTGGTGGGGGCGGGCAGATCTCATCCGGCAACCCTGGCTGCCAAGCCTCAGCCGCGACAATGCCAGTGTTGGCCTCCTTCCCATCCCCCGGCCCCGGACCGTGTTGCCAGGTCCTTGCCAGCGACCGGGCCTAAACTGAATCCACACCAACGACGTGGGGGACGATGCAACCGGAAACTTTACAGCTCCCCGATGGGCTGCAGCTGCCGGCCATCGCGCTCCCACCCCAGGCGGCACCTGCATGGGCGGGATCCCGCCTCCGCCGGCGCCTCCAACGCCGTGCCGTCATAGCGGCAACCATATTCACCCTCGTGCTCCTGGGCTCCGTGTTCGAATTCGGCTCCATCACCAGGCCCTATTGGGGCGGGTTCATCAGTGTCCCCGCGGTCGTCACCAGCCAACACCCTTACTACTCCAGGGGGGATCACTGTGGCCTGGGATTGCAGTTCACCCTGCACGGCCTACAACACACGGCCACCTTCGACCCGGCCTCAACGTGTGCCGGGATGCCCGCCCCGCAAACGACGGTCACCGCCAGTGTGGACCCAAGCGATCCCTCCCACGTCCTGATCGTCGGCCTGGACAGTTTTCAAAGGAACCTGCCCTACATCTTCGCGTTCACGGACGCGATCTGGCTAAGCATGGCCGGGGCGTTTCTCTGGTTGACCACCTCCACCTACCGCAGCGCGCAAACCCTGACCAGCACGGAACAATGGCGGCAGCTGACCCCCACCATCCGCCAGCGCACCATGTACAAAAGCACGACCCAGCTGACCCTGCAGGCCCCCGACAAGAGCGGAACACCCCAGATCTTCCAACTGTCCTACCCCGGCCGCGGCCCGTGGCCAACCCTTCCCATCCCCGGGAAAGCCATGAACCTGTGGATACTCGCCGACGGCGGTGGACACGTCCTCCTCTCCGGACCGGACTGCAAGAATGCCACCGCCGGAACAGCCCACGTGCCGAACAGTTTCGAACTGCGAACCATGGGCATCTGACAAGGACAGCCCCACCCACACGACATGCCGCGAAGTACCTGCACGAACTCCGCTGGAGCCGATCCGTCGGAATCCCTCCCATCCCGGGGGTCCCGCGTGGGAAAGAGGTACCCCTGTCGATGGCGCAAGGTGAGTTGGAAAGATGCCGACAGGAACACGTCCATGACCGGCCGTATGCTGGCCCTGGAGGACAATATTGGGGGAACCGTGGGCAACCATCCTGAATTCCCGAGCAGTGCTGATAGTGGAAAAGGGTCGAA